>JAMLHN010000045.1 GCA_023957115.1 Thermomicrobiales bacterium | reverse complement strand
CGGCCGGGTGCGCGAGGTGCTGATCGAGGAAGGCATGCGGGTGGAGGCCGGCCAGGTGATGGCCACCCTGGACCCGATCGACGCCGACGCCCAGCGCGCGCTGTACGCGTCCCAGGCGGAGGCCGCGCGCAGCCAGATCGGCAGCGTGGGCGCGCAGCTGCGCGAGGCCGAAGCCAATGCCGCGCGCCTGGCCCCGCTGGTGCGCCAGCAACTGGTGTCGCGCGCCCAGTACGACCAGGCCCTGGCCCAGCGCGACGCGCTGCGCGCGCAACTGGCCGTGGCCCAGCGCAACGCCCAGGTCGCCGGCGAGCAACTGCGGCTCAGCGACAACGGCTTGGACAACACCATCGTGCGTGCACCGTTCGCCGGCGTGGTGATCGCCAAGGCGGCGCAGCCCGGCGAAATCGTGTCGCCCATGGCCACCGGTGGTTTCACCCGCACCGGCATCGGCACCATCGTGGACATGGATTCGCTGGAAGTGGAAGTGGATGTGGGCGAGTCCTACATCGGCCGCGTGCAGCCCGGCATGGAAGCTGAAGTCGTGCTCAACGCCTATCCCGACTGGCGGATTCCCGCCGAAGTCATTGCCATCATTCCGGCAGCCGATCGCGGCAAGGCCACGGTCAAGGTGCGTGTGGGTTTCAAACAGAAGGACGCGCGCATCGTGCCCGATATGGGTGTCAGGGTGAGTTTTCTCGAAGCGGCCCGTGAGCCACAAAGCCAAGCCCCGAAAGGCGTGCAGGTGCCGCAGGCCGCGATCGTTTCGGTAGACAAACAAGCGGCCGTGTTCGTCGTCAAAGGTGAGCGCGCGAGTCGTCGCGCCGTGACGCTTGGCGCGGCATTGGCGCAGGGTCGACAAGTGCTGTCGGGTGTTACGGCGGGTGAAACCGTGGTGCTGGATCCGCCCCCCGAACTGAAGGACGGCGATGCGGTGAAAGTCACCGCCTCACCGTGAAGTGAACGACCTGCGCCGGTCTCGATCGGTGCGGGGCCATCGGGCCATTCCTGGTCCACAGCGAACACGAGGAAATCAGCATGTCCACCTTGATCAGCGTACGTGACTTGGGCAAGACCTATCGCCGTGGCCCGGAAGCGCTCACCGTGCTCGACGGCATCGATCTAGACATCGAAAAGGGCGACTTTCTCGCCTTGATGGGGCCATCGGGCTCCGGCAAGACCACCTTGCTCAACCTCATCGGTGGCCTCGACACACCCTCCAGTGGCCAGATCGAAGTCGAAGGCGAGCGCATCGACACGATGAAGGCGGGCCAGTTGGCCAATTGGCGCAGTCGCCATGTTGGCTTCGTGTTCCAGTTCTACAACCTCATGCCGACACTCAGCGCCCAGCGCAACGTCGAATTGCCCTTGTTGTTGACCAATCTCAATGCCAAGGAACGCGCGCGCCGCGCACAGATCGCGCTGACCTTGGTCGGCCTGGCTGATCGCCGCAGCCACCGTCCGAGCGAGTTGTCCGGCGGTCAGCAGCAACGCGTCGCGATTGCGCGCGCGCTGGCCCTCAAACCCAAGCTGATCCTGCTGGATGAGGTTACCTCGTCGCTCGACCCGGAAACGATCGGTGGCGTGATGGAGTTGATCCGTGAGCTACGCGCGGCCGGGATGACGATGATGATGGCCACGCACCAGATGGGGTTTGCGCGGGAGATTGCTGACCGGGTGGCCTTTCTCGATGCCGGCCGGATTGTGGAGATCGGGCCACCGTCGCAGATCTTCGACAACCCGAAAGAAGAACGCACTCGCGAGTTCGTCAGTCACGCGTTGTCGGCAGCCGCCTCGGAATTGGAGATCGTGGCTCCTTAGCTTCCGTAGCTTCAGCCCCAGTTCCCAGCGTTTCAACGTTGGGGAATTGCTCAGGATGACGGAGTCGCCGGATTTCGTATCAATCCTCGGTTACGGCGTAGGCGATCAGGAGCGCCAGAATCAAGCCGCCCTGGATCATCATGCGGACCGATTCGTCGATGTTCTCGACGGTCAGCAGATTGAGCAGGATTGTCATGACCAGCGCGCCACCGATGGTGCCGACGATCTTGCCACGCCCCCCGATGATCGAGGTGCCGCCGATGACCACCGCCGCGATCGACATCAGCATGTAGGGGTCGCCGGCGGTCTTGGAGCTATACCCGGTGCGGCCCAGGAGCAGCAGCCCCGTGATGGCCGCGAAAAAGCTGCACATGGCGTAGGTGGCAATCTGGATGGCCGTCGTCGGGATGCCTGAGATGAACGATGCGCGTGGGTTGTTGCCGATCGCGTAGATCCCGCGGCCGAACGACGTGAAGTGCAGGAGCACGACGCAGAAGAGCGTGACCGCCACCAGCACCCAGAACGCGGTCGGGATGCCCAGCAGCTTCTCCTTGGCCCAAAACTCCAGGAACGGCGATTTGCCGCTGACCGGTTTTCCAGCGTTGTAGACCAATAACACCCCTTGAATGATGCTCAGTGTGGCCAGCGTCATGACCAATGGTGGCAGGCGCAACACGGTCACCCCGAGCCCATTGCAGACACCTACCAGAATGGCGATCAGCAAGGTGACCAGAATGCCGCCGGCCTGGCCGATCTGGGTCATCAGGTTGCCGCAGATGACCCCGGTCATGGTGATCACGGCCGCGACCGAGAGATCGATCCCACCCATCAGGATGACCAGCGTTTGCCCGGCGGCGACGATTCCCAGGAAGGCGGCGGTGCGCAGGGTCAGCATCGAATAGTTGACCGTGCGGAACCCTTCGTTGCGATAGATGCTGAACCCCCAAAGGAGCAGCAGCACGATGAAGGTCAAGATGACCGGATCGATGCGGATGTTTCTGAACCGGGAGGTGGCTCCGGACGACGTCGTGCTGGGAAGGGAGGCCATTAGCGCCGCTCCTCGATACGATAGGCTGCGAAGGTCTTGATTCCGATTGCTACGATGAGCACGAGTCCGTAGATGACCCGCTGGTAGGCAACTGAAAATCCGGAGATGAAGAGGACCTGCGTTACCAGTCCTAGCGAAAGCACACCCGCGATGGTTCCGCGCAGATGGCCCTGGCCGCCGAGAAAGCTCACCCCGCCGAGCACGGCCGCCGCGATGGCAGCAAGCGTGTAGGTACCGCCGATGAGCGGGTCGCCTGAGCCGGCATAGGCCGACAGCCCGATACCGGCGAGCGCCGCGAAGAGTCCCGCGACGATATACGCGGCGATGCGCAGATTCTTCACCGGCAGACCGCTGAAGAACGCGCCCCGTTCGTTATCTCCGATGGCGTAGATCCCCACGCCGATGGGAGTGCGTTTGATCGCGTATCGCCAGAAGAGCAGCGCCAGAATCAGCACGATCATGCTGACCGGAACGATGCCACCGATCTGACCGATGAACCGTGACGAGAACGAGCGGGGGAGATGCCCACCGGCCGAGGGTAAGACCCAGAGCGCGGCGCCCGCCCAGATGAATGATGTTGCCAGGGTGACGATGATGGCCGGAAGTTTGATATACGAGACGATGGCCCCGGTAAACAGCCCGATCAGGGCTCCGCCAACCAGCACCATGGTGACCGCCTTCGCCATCGAGAGCGGGCTGTCCCACATCTGGGTGGCCAGCAAGCAGGTAAAAAGGGACATCATGTTGCCGGTCGACAGGTCGATGCCCCCCGTCAGCATGATGACCGACTGGGACATGGTTGCCAGAAAGAGGGGAAAGAGCCAGGCGGAAAGATTGTTGACGGTATCGATCCCGAAGGTGTTGCGCGTCATGTACAGGTAGATCAGCGCGAACACCGCCGTGACCGCATAGATCGGGAGGACATCCTGCCATGCGCGCGAGAGCTTGCTGAAGATTCCAAGCTTCGCCAGGGGATTGAGCGACCGACCCTGGATTGCCTCAGGGGTTTCGGCCGGAACCGAGCCGGCATCGTCCGCCAGCCGGGCGGCAACGGCACCCTCCCCGCCGACCACCGAGGCATGGACGACATTTTCCTCGGTCACATCGGCGCCGCTGAGCGTGACGACCGGTCGATGCTCGTACATCACCAGTACCCGGTCGCTCAATCCGAGCAGCTCGATAGTGTCCGATGAAATCAGCAAGATCGAAGCGCCGGCCGAGGTCAGCTCGCGCATCAACCGATGAATTTCCTGCTTGGTGCCGACATCGATACCGCGCGTCGGCTCCGACAGGAGCAGAATCTCTGGATCCTGCGGCAGCCATTTGGCGATGGCGACCTTCTGCTGGTTCCCACCGCTGAGCCGCATTACTTTTTGCTTGGACGATTGGAGCCTGATCTGCAGCTTGGCGACCAGTGAATCGATCAATCCCCGTTCGCGGCTCCGGTCGATCAGCCCATACCGGCTGACTTTGTTCAGATTGGGGAGCGCCAGATTGTCGTTGACCGGGAGCTGCAGGATCAACCCCTCGGTCTTGCGATCTTCCGGGACGAAGGCATAACGCTGGGAAATCGCCGCTCGTGGGTTGCGTGCCGGGGCACGCTGCCCGTTGAGCGTGACCTCTCCCTCGACCCGGTGCAGACCAAAGAGCGCGGCCAGCAGCTCGCGTTGCCCCTGTCCCTGCAATCCGCCCAGTCCCAGAATCTCGCCCTGATGGAGATCGAAGTCGACATTCTGGAACCGGTGACCGGAGCTCAGATTACGCACCGAGAGCACTACTGGCGCGGACATCAGCTCGTCGATCGGCGGCTTGGGGGGAAAGATGTCGCTGATCTCACGGCCCACCATGTACGTGACCAGCTCGTCTGTCGACGTGGTGGCCGTGGGGACCGTCGTGACATATTCACCGTTTTTCAGAACGGTGATCCGGTCGGTGATCGAGAAGATCTCTTCCAGACGGTGGGAGACGAAAATGACCGCCACGCCCCGTTCGCGCAGCACGCGCAGGGAATCGAAGAAGAGTTCGACCTGGTTCTTATCCAGCGCCGAGGTGGCTTCATCGAGAATGAGGAGCTTCGGCTCGGCGACGAGCGCTTTGGCGAACTCGACAAGCTGCTGTTCGGCGAGCGGAAGCTCTCCAGCCAGCGCCTTGGGATCGATCTGAACCCCAAAGTCGGCAAAGATACGAGCGGATTCGGTTTCGATCTTTTGGTAGTCGACCTGCCCAAGCCCGGTGGTTGGCAGGCGCCCGAGGTAGATATTCTCTGCCACGGTCAGATGCGGACTGAGACTGAGCTCCTGATGAACGGTCGAGATGCCGATCGCTTCGGCCTGGCGTGGGGACAACCCCGCGTAGGAGACGCCATCGAATTCGATCGTGCCCGAATCGGGCTGATGGACCCCGGTGACCAGATTGATCCAGGTACTCTTGCCGGCGCCGTTCTCCCCCATGAGCGCATGGATCTCACCGGGGTAGACGTCGAACCCGACCTGACTGAGCACCACATTGCCGGCAAACGACTTGGTCAGGCCGCTTGTGCGCAGAATGGGTGCGGTGTCGGACGGTGGCACTGGCGCTCCAGCGGAACGTACGGCGGTCCCGGTAGTCACGGCTCCCTCGCTACCTTGTGAACGATGAACGATGCTCGCCATTCACATCGTCGTTGCGCCTGCGTTCCCGTTGTTCGGTTGACGACGGAATCGCAATTAGTTCCCATGCACGGGGCAGGCCGCCCGGCGCGCACAGTATGAGTAATGACGGCGAGCAGAAAACCCCCGCTCCCATTTCCGGGAGCGGGGATCGATACAGGGTTGGATCAGCCCGCGGGCGTTGCTTCCGGAGCAGCTCCGCCGACAAGGGCCTCTTCGATGATCGCCTGGCGCTCGGCCGGGCCCGGAATCTCGGGAATCGAGTACCAGTCCTCTGGCAGATCCGGATTGGCCCACTCGCAGACGTTGTCGTCGGTGATCTCTGGCAGAGGAACGTTGACGCGGCTCGGAACCTCTTGACCCTGCTTGGCCAGAATGGCGAGATCGAGTGCAATAACCGCCATGTAGTTGACCTGAGCGGTCGCGAACGAGGAGAACCCGTCCTCCACCAGGTCGCACCACTGGAGCAGGAAGGCATTGAAATTCTCGCCGGTGATGGGAACGAACGGCAGCCCCATCGCTTGCAGCGTCTTGAGCGCGGCAGACGCGTGCGCGCCGGCCTGGCACCAGATTCCGACCACGTCCGGATGCGCGGCCAGCAGGCTCTCCATCTCGGTCAGGGCTGGGGCCTCGTTGTACTCGATGTTCGCCGTGCCGACGATCTCGACATCCGGATTGGCATCGAAGATCTCTTTGGCGCCGGCCCAGCGGGCCTCGCTGACGGAAATGCCGGCCGGACCGTTGATCGCCAGGATCGGGCCGGAGCCGCCGATGGCATCCACCAGCCACTGGGCGGTCATATTGCCCCACTGGTGCTGGTCGGTGTTGATCCTGGCGGTGAGCTGATCGGTGGTGACCTCCGAGTCCCAGTTGACGACGATGACGCCGGCGGCATGCGCCGACTCGACCACCTGGTCCAGCGCGGTGGCGGACCCGGCGATCAGGAGACAGATGTCGTACTCCTGGTCGATCATCGTCTGGATCTGGGCAATCTGGGTGGCCGTGTCGCCGTTGGCATCGAAGACCTGGAATTCGATCTCCGCGCCCAGATCGGTGAGGCGCTGGACCTCCGCTTCGATCTCGTTCTGGGTTTCGGTCATCCATGACGGCGTCGTGTAGATGGTCGACCAGCCGACCTTCAGCGGCTCGAGCCCTTCGACTGGCGGCCAGTTCTCATCTTGCGCCAGCGCACCCAGGCGCAGGTGTCCCGTTGCGGCCACCGCAGCCGTCAGGGCGGCGGAACCGACAACAAATCGTCGACGATCGAGTGTTTTGTCCACAGTGATGCTCCCTCGTTTAGACCCCATAGGCCAAATTGACGGAATCTGGACACACCTGTGTCCTGGCACGGTACTCTACACAACTGGGAAACTGTTCACAATCGGATAATGCGGGACGCGTGTGATTCAGCGGCTGCAGATCGTGACCGTTCCTCAGCATCGAGCCTGGCATTTGGCCGGGCAGTCGCCGTGCTGGGCATGGCGAAGGCGAGCGTCCTGCAGAGATTTCGCCCACCAACCGACGTTCATGCCGATCAACAAGATACGGGGAGCCATCAGGGGAGGACGGAGAATACATCGACATCCATCGAGGCGACGATGATCTCGCTCGCGCGTGTGTTGTGAGAAGATATCTGACGAAGTAAACGCATCCATTTTCTGACCCAGAGCGACCTCTTGTCGACCCTATCACCCATACGCCCCCGGCGCGCCAAGTTTGTGCCGCCGTCACCAAGCCCATGGATGGTCTCGCGACCGCTGCTGGCCGCGCGGCTGGATGACGCCTCGTCCTTTCCGGTCACGCTCGTCTGCGCAACCGCCGGCGCTGGAAAAACCACGCTGCTGGCCGAATGGGCTCGGGAGCTCGATCTCCCCTGGGGATGGCTGACGCTCGACGACGATGACCGTTCGCTCGACGTGTTGCTCACCAATCTGATTCTGGCCCTGCAATCGGCGGCGCCGGAGTTGGGGGAGTCCGCACTCTCCCGGTTGCGTTTGGAACCAGAGCCGGACCTGGATGCCCTCGTTGCCGAGCTCGATGACGATCTGCTCGGGCTCGAACAGGACGTGGTGCTGGTGCTCGACGATGCGCACGCCATCGCCGACCCACACACGATCGAATTTTTCCGGAAGTTTCTGAAACACCCTCCCCCGAGACTCCACCTCGTGCTGAGCGCACGACGCGATCCGCCCCTCCCGCTCGGACGTTTGCGCGGCCGGGGGCAGTTGCTGGAGCTGCGCGCCGCCGATCTGGCCTTCAGCGAAGCCGAAACCGGAGCCTTGCTGCGCAATGCCGGAGTCTCGCCCGAGCTGGCGGCCTCTCTGGATCAACGGAACGAGGGTTGGGCGGCGGGTATTCACCTGGGCGCTCTGGCATTGCGCGGTCAAGCGGCGGGGACGCGCGGCGTCGACGAGATCGTTGCCGCCGGAGTGCATGACCTGATCGTGAGCGACATCCTGCCCCTGCAGCCGGAGCCATTGCAGCGGTTACTGCTGGTGAGCTCGCTGGTGGAGCGATTTACCGCCGGTCTTTGCGCCGAGCTGCTGAGCGATGCATCGTTGGCTGTCCGTCCACTGTTGCAAGGGCTGGCGGCGGAGGGGCTGCTGCTCTTCAGCCTCGGCGGTGAGCCAGAGTGGTTCCGCTATCACCAGATCTTTCGCCAGGTGCTCTACCGGGAGTTGCAGCAACGCACCGATCCTGACGATCTTGCCGAGCTGCACGCTCGGGCCAGCGCCTGGTTCGAGCGGGCCGGGTTCATTTCCGATGCATTGACCCATGCGCTCGATGCTGGAACGCATGCGGACCCGGTTACGCTGGTGGAACGACACGCACAGCGTGCCATTGCCGAAGACAACTGGCCCGAGCTGGCGCGCTGGCTCGACCGGCTTCCGCCGGCGGTGGTCCGGTCACGGCCGGAGCTCTCTATTGCGCAGGCGTGGGTGCATCAATCGCGCGGGGAATATGCAGACCTGATCTCCGCTCTCGACCGGGCGACCGTGCTGGTCGATGCCGGGACCGACCAGCATGGTGAAGGCTGGGCGATTGCCCGGCGTGCGGAGCTGGAGGTGATTCGGGCCTTCATCTCACCTGTTGCGCAAGAGGCCGAGCGCTATCGGCAGGCTGGAGCGCTCATTCTGGAGCATGGCGCCGACCGGTTTGCCTCCAGCTTTGGCGTCTATGAGCTTGGGTTCGGACTCTGGTACTTGGGCGAAACCGAACGGTTCCGCACGCAGATGCAGGCCGTTGTAGATGCCGATCGTGGGCTGGACGATCCGTTTGCACGCCAGCGAGAGATGTGGGCCCGCTTGCTGCTCGGGTTCGAGCTGTTTCTGTCCGGGGATCTGGCACGCACCCGGGACAATCTGGAGCGCATCCTGGGGTTGGCGTCCAGTTATGAGTTCCGCCGCTTCGTGGCGCAGACCCATTACGTGCTGGGCTGGCTCGAATACGAAGCCGACCGGATCGACAGTGCGATCGAGCATTTGGAGCGGGTGCTCCGTGAACGGGCCACCGGCATCATTATCCTGGTCAGCGCCACGCTGGCACTGGCGCGCGCGTTCGATAGCGCGGGCCGATCTGCCGAGGCCGATACCCTGCTTCTTCGGCTTGGTGAGCGGTACCGTGCCATGCAACAGCTCACCTATGGTCGGGCAGCGTTTGCCGCGCTCGAAGCCGAACGCGCATTGCGACGTGGGGATCTGGATGCCTGCAATCGCTGGGTTAGCTCTGCACCCGAGCTCCGTACCTCGGTCGAGATCGCCTCGAACGAGAGTCCGCTCCTGACGTATGCGCGGGTGTTGATCGCCACCGGGCGGTTGGCGGAAGCGGATGCCAATCTGCAAACCCTGGAACGCATTGCCGCAGCTCCACCGCGCATGATCTCCTTTCAAATCAGAGTTGCCTCGGTGCGGGCGCTGCATACATGGTTGACTGGCGATCGGCAGCGCGCCATCGACCAGCTTCTGGCCGCATGCGATCTGGCGACGGCAGGCGGATATGTGCGTTCTCTTCTGGATACGGGCGTTGGCGCGCCCGCATTCTTCGACCTGCTTCGCCAGCTCCCCGCCGATCGAGTTCCGCTGCCGGTCCGTGCACTCGAATGGACCGCTCCGCCCGTTCACACCAGAGCGGTGGTCTATGAGATCGCGCCGTACGAGCAGCTGACGGAGCGGGAGCAGGACGTTGCCGATGGTTTGATGCGTAGGCTCTCGTACAAAGAGATCGCGCTGGAGCTCGATATTTCGCCGCTTACGGTCAAGAGTCACTCCACCCATATCTATTCGAAGCTGGGCGTCAGTAGCCGTCGTCAGATGATCCGATTGCTGGAGCAGGACGTGTCCTCCTGATTGCACCTTTCCGGACGATCTGAAATTCGCATCGATCCAGTACGATGGGTGAAATCGATCGCCGCATGGTGAATGACAGGTGAGGTCGATGTCCGCGCGAAGCCGCGAAATCGGACGAGTCCATTGCGAAATTCTGGTGCGTGGACCGGTTAAGGCATCATGGTTGGACCAGGTGAGCGAACTTTCGCTCATCAATGCCCAATCGGATACCGGACCGGTTTGCGTCCTGCGCGGAGATGTGGCCGATCAGGCAGCCTTGATGGGCGTTCTGAACGGGTTGGATGGCTTGGGGCTCTCACTGCTTTCCATCGCGTGCAGCGATCGAACCGGCGCCGGCGCCAGCTGGCTCCGTTGCCGGCCGGCTGGTGGCGGCCGGTCGAAGAGTTGGAAGAAGAAGCGAGGAGTATCGAATGGCAAAGAAACCGAACATTCTCATCCTCTGGGGTGACGATATTGGCTGGTGGAATATCAGCTACAACAGTCGTGGCCAGATGGGATACCGCACCCCCAACATCGACCGTATCGCAAATGAAGGCGTGGCCTTTACCGATTACTATGGGCAGCAGTCCTGCACCGCGGGCCGTGCTGCCTTTATCACCGGCCAGAACCCCTGGCGGACCGGGCTGACCAAGGTCGGTATGCCGGGAGCTCCGGTTGGCCTGCAAGCCGAAGACCCGACGATTGCCGAGCTGCTCAAACCGCACGGATACGTGACCGGGCAATTCGGGAAGAATCACCTGGGCGACCGGGATGAGTACCTGCCGACGATGCACGGGTTCGACGAGTTCTTCGGCAATCTCTATCACCTCAATGCCGAGGAAGAGCCGGAAGATCCGGATTTCCCCCAGGGTGAGGAGTTCCGCACGTTCTACGGTACTCGTGGCGTGCTGCATTGCCGTGCCAATCCGGACGGCACCCAGTCCATCGAAGATACCGGCCCGCTCGACACGACGCGCATGCTGACGATCGACGAAGAGATCACCGACCGTGCCGTCGGATTCATGGAAAAGGCGGTTGCCGACGACAAACCGTTCTTCCTCTGGTGGAACAGCACCCACATGCACTTCCGCACGCACACGCGGGAGCAGGATCTGGGCCGGTCGGGCCAGGGCTTCTACAACGACGCCATGATGTACCATGACGATCTGGTCGGCATGATGCTGGACAAGCTCGACGAGCTGGGCATTGCCGACAACACTATCGTCATGTACTCGACCGACAACGGCCCGCATTACAACGCCTGGCCGGATGGCGGCATCACCCCCTTCCGCAGTGAGAAGAACACGAACTGGGAAGGCGCCTACCGCGTGCCAGCCTTTTACCGCTGGCCCGGCCACATTCCAGCCGGCTCGGTGCTCAATGGCATCGTGACGCATCAGGACGCACTGCCCACCCTGCTGGCCGCGGCTGGCGAGCCGGACATCGTCGAGAAGTGCAAAGCGGGCCACACCATCGGCGATACCACCTACAAAGTTTGCATTGACGGGTTCAACATGCTCGACTACTTCACGGGCGAGTCAGATGTCTGCCCGCGTAACTATTACTTCTATGCCAACGACGATGCCGAGCTGGTCGCTATCCGCTTCGGGGATTGGAAGTCGGTCTTTATGGAGCAGCGCGCGCATCAGATGCAGGTCTGGGCCGAGCCATTCGTCAAGCTCCGCCTACCGAAGCTCTTCAACCTTCGGCGTGATCCGTTCGAGCGTGCCGATATCGATTCGAATACCTACTACGACTGGCTGTTGAGCAAGGCATTCATGGTTGCCGGGGCTCAGATGGTGCTCAAGGCGCACGCGGCATCGATGGAGGAATTCCCGCCGCGCCAAGCGCCGGGCTCGTTCAATGTCGACGAAATTCTCGCGACGATTGAAAGCTCGCTCGGTGCCGGCGCGCACTAGATTCGGCAGTCCAGCCACTGCGCAACGAGGGTGGGCGGCAACGTTCGCCCTTGTTGCGATCGAGGAAAGACGATGAGCGCAGTATTGACATCGTGGAATGACACCCCGGCCAAAGCGGCGATCGTCGATTTCGTCGAGCGCACCACTACACCCGGCTCGCCGGATTTTGTCGACCCGGTCGACCGGCTGGCGGTGTTCGACAATGACGGCACCCTTTGGACCGAGCAGCCGATGTACAACCAGGGGTTCTTCGCATTCGACCGCGTGCGCGAGCTTGCCCCCGATCATCCGGAGTGGGCCGAAACGCAACCGTTCAAGGCCGTGCTCGAAAACGATATGCAAACGCTGGCGGCCAGTGGCATGCAAGGGTTAGCGCAGATCGTCATGTCGACCCATGCGGGAATGTCCGCGGAGCAGTTCGTGGAGATCGTCCGGGACTGGATTGCCCAGGCCAAACATCCGGTGCGGAAGCGGAGTTATCCGGCGACCGCCTACGCGCCGATGCTCGAGCTGATTGCCTATCTGCAGGCGAACGGCTACCGGACGTATATCGTCTCTGGGGGAGGCGTCGAGTTCATGCGGGCCTTCGTCCCCGATGCCTACGGCATTCCGGTCGATCAGATCATCGGTTCGACCATCAAGACCAAGTTCGAGGAGGTCGACGGCGAGCCTCAGCTGGTGCGGCTACCCGAGCTCGATTTTTTCGACGATGGCGATGGAAAGCCGGTTGCCATTGGGAAGTTCATCGGGCAGCGTCCAGTCATCTGTGTCGGGAATTCCGATGGCGATTTGCCGATGCTTCAGTACACCGCGGCTGGAGATGGGCCGCGGTTGATGCTCCTGCTCCACCATGACGATGCGGCGCGTGAGGCCGCGTACGATCGCGCGGCCTCGATCGGTACCCTGGACAAGGCGCTGGATGAAGCCAGAGAACGAGATTGGATCGTCATCAGCATGAAGCGCGACTTCGGGGCCGTCTTCGTGGATTGATGCAGCCCGCGGGCCAGACAATCGACATATGAGGGGATCCGGCGTCGAAAATCGGCGCCGGATTCTTATGGCCCGGTAAAGATTTGCAAGAACAGCGATAATTATGCGAAGTATGGAGATTTTCGAGTCGATTCGCCGGCTCCACGGCTCCAGTGCGAGGGTGTGCAATGAAGCGACGTGTCGTGCTCCGAATCTGGGGACGGGTCCAGGGCGTCAACTATCGAAGAGCCGCACAGCGAGAAGCAGTGCGCCTCGGCGTGACCGGATTCGCGCGGAATATGCCAGACGATTCCGTCTGGATCGAAGCGGAAGGTCCCGAGGATGCAATCGAAAAATACATCGCCTGGTGCGAAAAAGGGCCGCCACGCTCAGAGGTCGAGCGGTTCGAAGTTCAGGATGGCGATTTGGTCGGGTATAAGGGATTCGAGATCTATTGACCGAGGCACGTTCCACCTCATCTCCGGTGCTGGATAAGGACGCACTGCGCGATCTTCTCCAGCACGCGCGCACGATTGCTGTTGTCGGCTGGTCCGACAAGGAAGACCGATCGAGCCACGGCATCGCTGGGTATCTCCACAGCCAGGGATACGATGTCGTCCTGGTGAATCCGCGCCTGGCCGGCAGGATGGGGCCCTTTGGCGAGCCGGTCTACCGGACGCTGGCGGATATTCCCCGTCATGTCGATATCGTCGATCTCTTTCGCAACGCCAGCTTTGTTCCCGGGCATACGCAGGAAGCAATCGATATCGGCGCGGGCGCCGTCTGGGCGCAATCCGGGATCGTCAGCGAACCCGCACGTGCTCTGGCAGCGTCTCATGGAATACCCTACGTACAGGATATGTGCATTTCTGTCGCCCATCTCTTCCTGGTGCGAGCGAGCGCGAGCTAGAAAGAACCCAACCCGATGGTCGTACCCAAGATTGGCGCCCAGTGGGCCATCAAGAAAATTGCCGATGAAGTCATGGCTCCACCCACCCCTCCGCCCGATCCGAGCGAACCTGCCGCTGCCCCGCAGCAGACCCATCAGGCGCCCGTCGAGGAGTATGACGAGTTCGACGGCGAGCTCTTCGAAGTCGATGGCGACGTGGTCGGCACGGCCCATCGCATGCGCGCGATCGGGGTCTATCTCGTCTCTGACTCCCATGGCAATCTGGAGAAAGAACTCCAGGATTGCATCGAGGACGAGGAAAGCCGTCGCTATTTCATCCGCGACAAACGTGGCCGCCTGACCGGGGTCGTCTTCGCTCCCCATCCCGACCGTATGCCCTCTCGCGCCGAAGCCCTCCGCGCGGATGAGATTTAGCGGGCAGCGAGCAGCCGTCGGTAGCCATCAGCCTCAGAGTTCCTTGCGGAAGATCACCTCTGCGGCTTGATCCGGGAGCAGCAAGGCGCCACAGTCGACGTAGCCACGTTTCCGATAGAGATGCTGTGCTTCCTCATCCGCCTGGCTCGAAGTCATCACGGCCTTGTGCCCCGTGTTCCTGGCTGCTGTCTCCCAAGCATCCATAAGCGCACTGCCGAGTCCGTGGCCCCGGTGATGCTCGAGCACGAATAGCATGTTCATGAACGGAATCTCATCCCAGAACAGATTCCAGCGCAGCCATCCAATGAGAACTCCTTCGTCTTCCGCGACCAGGATCTGCCCAGCTTCGATCAATTGTCTGAGGACATTCGGGCGCACATGGTGATCGTGTTTGATCAGGAATGCCTCATCTTCTGCGGCAGCACATCTCATCACTGGTAGAGTCGACATAATGATATCTGCTTCGGTCAATATCGAATCCGGGTGAACACAAGAGGATGGGGCATGTTCGGTTCACCAACGCTTCGACCGAGCATCGTGCGCGGTAGCCGCCGGCCCTGTGCCGGCGAAGCACCTACAGGATCCCCAGGGAACGACCCGGATTCCGTATAAATACAAGGGTACTGGACGTTTCTCCAAGGAGATCGGGCGGAGCTGGTATGCGTGAGGGCAGGGTCGTTATGAGAGCAATCCGCTCGCAATTGCCGCTAATCGCGCGATCTCGCCCATAACCGGCTCTGCGTCGTGGAGGATTGGGAAACCCTGGGTAAAGACGATGACGATCAGGTCGCCGTTCGGACCACGCACGAACCCGGCATCATGGGAAACATCCCCAACGGTTCCGGTTTTCGATCCCCAGGGAAGCGTTCCTTCGGGGAAGGAGCGGCCGATCCGCCGGGAATTCTGCTGCAGGATCAGCATCTCGACCATCTGCGTGCAGCTTTCCGGCGATGCGGCCGTGCCGGTCAGAATGGCATCGATGGCGGCGCGGAAATCGTTTGGGGCGCCCCAATTCTCGGGATCGCCCGGTTGGGCCGGGACCCCGCGCATCTTGCGTCCCAGCTCCGAATGGGTCATCCCGAGTGAGGCGATGACCTCATTGACGTTTTCCATTCCGGCCAGGTCGATCAGCATATTGGTGGCGGTGTTGTCGCTGATGCTCATCATCAGATAGATGATGTCCCGGAGCGTCAGCTCGATTCCCGGGTGCAGCTGGAGTAGTACGCCGCTGCCGGGACAGATGTCCTCGGGGGTCAGCGTGAATCGATCGTCGATGGTCAGATGGCCCCGGTCGATCTGCCGGTAGATCTCGACCATGATCGGGATCTTGATCGTGCTGGCCGAGATGAACCGCTCGTCGCCTCGCAGCGAAAATCGGTCACCGTCGGGCGCCTGTACCGAAATGCCGATTCGGACCGGCGCCGCTTCGTGTTGCGAAACGAACGCTGCCAACGGTTGCCAACGTGCAGGAAGAGACGACATCGATGGTGCTCCGATCAGTTGACTCATGCGACGGCAGCTCGCGCATTTCGACCACCCCTCCCGCCGGTTCGACGGCTCGATGGTGATCGCGCCGCTGGCATTGTGAACTGTGTCGGCAGCAGTTGGATGCCGCCCATCTGCGAGACTTCATCGCTACGCGCAACAGCGAACATCGGATCCGCGGTCCAGGCGATCGGGAAAGCAGAGCGACGGCGGTTGGTAGAGGAAGCATCGATCGAGCGCATCGTGCAGCGCGTGCGATCACTCGGACGTGACGACGTGGCCGAGATTGGGCGGCTACCGGTAGGCGTTCATACGCGCTGGCGCAACCTGCGCAGCACGAAGGTTGTGGTTACCGGTCCGCAATGGCAACACATTCTGGATCGACACCCGGAGATAGGGGAGTTGCTCCCGGACCTTATCACAACCTTGCGCGACCCTGACGAGATCTACACAAATGGTGAAGCGGAGCCAAACAGCGCCACCTTCTGGAAGTCGCTCGATGAATCCGGGCAACGATGGATCCGCGCAACAGTCAGTTTGGCCACCCCAGAAAAAGGCGTCGGCATCGACAACTCCGTTATCACGGCGCGCAAGAGCCGACGTCGTGGCTATCTGCGAGACATTCGAGCAGAAGTGAAAGTCTGGGTAAAGGGGGAGACTTAGCCGCCTGGCGGGCCTGCCGGAACCCCGCATCAGCTTTCGCCATAGGCGGCAGAAAATCTCTACCTCAGGCGGCTAACACATCTATTTTACCGTCCACGGTCAAATTCGACATAAAGCCTAGGATTCTGATAAACGGGAACGTCATTCGAGGTCCGAGGGAAGCAGACCGCAGGCGACGCCAGCCAGCCGGCCGATTTCGCCAATGACCGCTTCGGCGTCGGCCATGGTTGGGAATCCGGTCGTGCAGACCGCCAGCACCAGGTCTCCATCCGGACCGCGCACGAACCCCGCGTCATGCGAGTCGTCGCCAGTCGTCCCGGTTTTCGACCCCCAGGTATAAGGACTGTCGATATAGTGCCGCCCGATACGGTTGACGTTGTCTTGCCAGGTCAGCATATCGATCAGCTTTTCGGTGCTGATGCGGGAGAGCGCCCGCCCGCTAAGGATGGCGTCGAACAGGGTGCAGAGATCGGTCGGTGTCGTCCAGTTTTCCGGAATACCTTCTTCGGGATAGGCGGCACGGCCCAGGATGTATCGCCCGAGCTCGGATCGATGCATACCGAGCTCGGGCATGGCCGCATCGACGTTTTCGAAGCCAGCCAGATCGATCAACGTGTTGGCCGCGTTGTTGTCGCTCATGCAGATGATGAGGTGCATGAGATCGCGGAGGGAGAGCTCGACTCCGTCGCTGAAGCCGAGCTTGCCTCCCCGCCCGTCCCTGAGATAAACGTCGCGCCAGGTGACCGGGTGCTTCGCTTTCAGCGAGCGCTCGCCGCAATCCACCTGACGAAAGAGCTCGACGACGACCGGCACTTTGATCGTGCTGGCCGCCAAGAACCGTTCGTCCGCGCGATACGTAAATCGGTCGCCGCCGGGCGCCTGGATGACGATTCCGATCCGGATCGGATAGGTTTCGACGGTCCGGAGATAGTTCTCCAGCGGTTGCCAGCGTGCCGGCTGCCGGGCAGCGTCATTCGGTTGGTTCAAGTCTGCTTGCCTGGATGTATCCAATGACCTGGGAATCCGGGTCGTACATTGGATACCACATCCCTGCTGCATTGGTAACGGGGTCGGCAAGCAGATGCACGGTATGCCCGGGCGGCAGGAAGGTCACCACGGTCGCCTCCGGATCGGGCATGGCAAACACCGGCGTGATGCCATTGGTGACCATCTCGGATTCCGTGCTCAGGCCGGTGAGTCCTGACGCGGACGACGTTTCCGGAGTCGACTCGGCCGGCGTGGCGCCGCCAGAAAGCCCCGCCCCTTCGATCGGGAAGAAGTGAGCGCCGATCACATTCCAGCTCACGAAGACCGTTCCGTTGGTTCCCCAGACTGGCGTAAGGCCGTAATAGACCGGAACGGCGTCTTCGAGATCCGAGGCCACCTGGGTCGATTCGCCGGTGGCGAGATTCGTGACCCAGAAATCGGTCGCACCAGCATCCAGTCCGACCGCCTGCAGCAGATACTGCCCGTCTGGCGAGAGGGTGGCGATCCACGTACCTTCGAAGAGCTCGCTTTCCGGGGCCGGATCGGGAACAGCGCTCAGCTCGCCGGTCGCCGCGTCGACGAACGTCAATGGGGAACGGCCGAGATACGGGTAGGCCTGGACCGCCACGGGATACCATGCCAGCAGGCGCGTTCCATCCGATGAGACCTGGGAGAGCACCAACGGTCCGAGCTCCTCGGGATCCGCCGATACGGCAAGCAGCGCGGTTGTCCCTGTGCCCGCGTCATAGACCCAGATCCCGTTGTCCGGATTTTCCGGGTCCTGATAGGTGACCGAGTAGTAGAGCCGCGTGCCGTCCGGCGACCATTCGCCGCGGTAGTACCAGACGCCGGGGGCCTCATCGGTAATCTCTGCGAGCGTTTCGACCGCTCCCCCAGCCGCCGGAACCTGCGCGACGACATTGCCAACGTGCTGGGAGTTCTCGAACTCGCTGCGCGAGAAGGTGATGAACTGGCTGTCCGGTGTCCAGGCTGGAGCGACATCGATCCAGAAGGTGATGTCCTCGTCGTCCTGGGAGAGCAGGTTCCCATCGAACCCATCGTCGGTGAGGTTGGTCAGCGTACCGGTGGTGGCGTCCATCACCCAAAGATCGCCGTCCTCGAAGGTGATGAAGGCTTGCTCGCTGAACGCGATCATGGTGCTGTCCGGTGACCAGACGACATCCTCGATCCGCAGCATCGTGTTCAGCACGGAGAGATCGGCACAGCTCACCTCGGCCATCGTCTCGACGGCATAGATGCAGAGTGATCCTTGCGGTGGAACGACGACCGCGAGATAAGTCCCATCGGGCGACATGGCGACGGCGCGCCCGTCCGGCGTTTCGACGCTCCGAACCGGGCCACCGGCAGGCGTTCCCGTCGAGCTGTCCGGAACTGGCGAGGGAATCGCCGGTGTCTCAGTTGCGACCACCTCCGAGGTGGGTGGAACGAGATCGAGTCCGAGACCCTCGATTGGGAAGGAGTAGAAGCCGGTTACATCGTGTGCGACCCCGGCCAGTCCGTTTGAGCCCCAGACCGGACTGAGCCAATGATCGACCGGCGTGGCGGATTGCAGACCGGTGGCGACCTGGGTCGATTCGCCGGTCTCCAGATTGGTTACCCAAAAATCGAAGAGACCATCGGGTCCCCATGGCTGCAGGAGATACTGCCCATCGGGGGAAAAGGTCGAAAACCACGATCCTTCGTAGCTTTCGGATTCAGGCCCCGGGTTGGGGATCGGCGAGATCTCCCCGGTGTGCGGATCCACGAAACGCTGGAGCGGCTCGGAAACCAGTCCGCGGTCGACCGCGTGTGGATAGTAGGCGAGCAGGCGATCGCCAGCCGGTGAAACCATTCGCAGCATCAGCAGACCGAGCTCCGGATCCTCGGTGTGGGCGATCTGGCGGGTATTCCCCGTCGCGGGGTCCAGCGCCCAGATACCACTCTGCAGCGGGTCGACGGGCAGATAATCGGCGGTGAAATAGAAGGCGCTGCCATCGGGCGCCCACGCGCCCGGGACGTACATGATCCCGGGTCGACCGGGATCGAGCCGGGCAAGTGTTGCCGCGTCGCCACCGGCGGCCGGGACCTGCGCGATCACATTGCCTGCGATTTGGCCATCGATCCAATACGAACGCGAGAAGGTGATCTCCTGACCGTCGGGAGTCCAGGCAGGGGCGACATCGACGAAGAAATTGGTTCCCTCGTCACCCGGGAAAAGTGATTCGTCGAAGTTGTCTTCCGTCAGATTGGTCAACTGGGCGGATTGGACATCCATCACCCAGATATCGCTATCCCGCATCAGACGAAACGCGTCGAGCGCGAAGACGATGCGGGAGCTATCCGGAGACCAGGAGACATCGCGCAGAGCGATCGGCACCGGGATCGCGTCCAGACTGGCGCAGCTCACCTCGGCCATCGACTCGACCTGATAGACGCAGATCTGCTCCCGTTGCTCGACCGAAACGACCATCGTGCCGTCCGGTGACATGCTGACCGGCCGTCCGGTGGGAAGCTCGACCGCGTCAACGGTTTCCTCAGTTGGTGTCGCTTGCCCGCTGACCAATCCGGCGCCTTGCATTCCTGTCAACATGAGAACGGTCAGGAGTGCGACCCCAAGGGATCGAGCGTTCATTGCAACCCGCTTCCTTCGTTTCGATTCCATGCGCTGGCTTCCCCCCTATCCAAACGAAAGTGTGAGCAAATACCCGGCTTCCGTCATGCGCGCGGTCATGACGTTGTCGTTGGCAGCTCCAGTCAGACGGATGAGTGGCATCGTCGCTCCTTCCCTGCCATGCACGCAGTATCTCGAGCGTGCCGTGGATAACAGAACAACGCCATGCACGAGGCAGAAGTTCCCAACCGGCGGGCCTGCACAGAGCGGATCAGATGAGCGATGCCGTGCTCTCGCGTACGCACCCACAGGGGTCTTAGCTCAATGGTTCAACCTTGTGGAACCGATTCCAAACGCTGCCGCACGTTGCGCTGCTTCCAATCAGATTCTGCTTATCGATTTTTCCGCGCAGAGCCTACCCAGTGATGCGGGTCGCGCGGACGATGACCCGTTCCTCATATTCGCCGGTGGCGTAGTCGAAGGTCCCACCGCAGGTGATAAGGGTCAGATTCTCCGTGGGAGTCGGCCCGATGATCTCCTGGATGGTGGCGGAATCGAGCTCTTCCATTTTGTACGCCTGGACCCAATCGACCCGGTAGACGAAGACCGCGCCGTTCTTGCCCGTGACCTCGACCCGATCCCCTTCTTCGAGTTTCCAGACATCGTAGAAGATGGCGGGTCCGACATCCCAATAGTCGAGATGTCCGGCCAGCACGACGTTGTTGCTGGCTTCGCCGAGGCGGCCAGTTTCCTTGTACCAGGCAACCACGAACGGCCCGGAGGGGTTCTGCATGACCCCGTCGACGATCTGTTGCTGCTCGATCGAGGCATCGAGCTCGATCGTCTCGATACGCATTGCAACCGGCAGCACGCCCGGAGAGCGCAACCCCGGTACGGCATTGACCGGCCCGGGACGAGCGCCCCCAGTGGTCGGTTGCTCCCCGAGCTCACGCGGCGCGACGCCGCCCTGCGCCAGCAGCGACGGTGCCGCCGCGACGACCTGCGGGGCAAGCGGAAGCCGAACCGAAGCGAACGAAGATGTCACAGCCATACCTACTCGAAACCCCTTGCCCGGACGGTGAGCGCGATCTGTGCGGTGCCCAGACGCGCGCCGGTCTGCACGGAACACCAGTCAACAGTATAGGGGCCGATTCCTGCGAAGAAGGGGGTGGAATTCTCCAGGAACCGTTCCCGGGATCTTCAGCCGTTTCTCAGTTCCGGACATTATGTTTGGGGACCGTATGAAACCGTGCGGTCGATTCGCACGTTCTCTTCGGTAGGGAACAGGACCGGCAACGGCTCTTCCCAACGGTGCGCGTCATCGCACTCTACCGCATACGTACGCGTATACTTCACAAGAGGTACCGATCGAGACCGCACTCGTGTTCCGTTTTGCTCAATTCGCCGCTTCGTTGGGCCAGCAATGGCTCCGGAGCCGCCCCAGGTCGATCGCCCGGTGAGTTATTCATCGTCCTCGTCTTATCACCCATCTTCGCGCGGACCGATGCCCCGTGGACCACGGCGGTGGCCGTTGGTGGTGGCTGCCCTGGTGATTGGCCTCGTCGCATTGATCGGTGGGGTGGCGTTGGGGAGTGGATCTTCTCCCTTGAGCTGGTTCGACCGGTTCACGTCAGACGACCCACCGGCCACCGAGGTTGCGCAGAACCTACCCGCGCAAACCGACGATGCCGCCGCGTTGCCAGATGCAACGACGGAAGATCCAGCGGCCTCTGGCGATTCGGACGAGGCATCCGGCGAATCGAACGGTCCCGATCCGAACGCCCCAGCGGTCTCCGTCGATCCGACGGAAACTCCGTTGCCCACCGCCCAGCCAACGACGGAAAACGATGTCGCCACGCGCTCACCAACCGATGTCGTCACCGCGTTCCTCCAACGCTGGATGGACGGTGACTACGACGGGATGTACGACTTGCTGACCGCGCCCGCCCGTGCGACGACTACGCGGCAGGAGTTCATCGACCGCTACGAGGGGATCGCCAGCGAGGCCGGGATTACCGGGGTCGATGCGTCCTTGAGCGGTGAGGCGACGCTCGAAACCCAGGTGCCAATTCACGTCAAGGTCGCCAGTAGCTACCTTGGGGAGATCGAACAGGACAATACCGTTCAGGCCCGGCAGGAAGACGACCACTGGCTGATCGACTGGACTCCGTCCCTGATCTTCGCCGGTTTGGAGGATGGGTGTATCGACTACACCGAGATCGGCTCCAGCCGGGGGAGCATTCTCGACACGAACGGCGTGCAGCTCGCCTATGAAGGAATCGTCAACGAGGTCGGGATCATTCCCGGTCAGCTGACCGATGAGGATGCCGAAATTGCGGCCCTGGCCAAGCTGATCGATATGAAGGCCGAGGACATCAAGGATCGCTACGATGGGAGCGATCCATCGTGGTTCGTGCCCATCACCCAGCTCCCCGACCCGCTCGACACCGTTATTCTCAACGGAATTTCCGAGCTGGACGGGGTGGCCGTGCGGCAGGCGAAATCGCGTATCTATCCCTATGGCCCGGTGGCGGCGCACATCACCGGCTATGTCACCCCGGTCAATGCGGAAGATATCGAAGCGAATCCAGACGCCGGGCTGATTGCCGGGCAGATGATCGGCCGGGCCGGGCTCGAAGCTGCGGCCAATGATTTGCTGGCTGGTTCTCCGGGGGGACGGCTCTCGATCGTGAGCTGCACGACCCGGACCGAGCAGTCGTTGATCGCCGAGCGCGATCCGGTGGAACCGCAAGACCTCGTCCTGTCGATCGACATCGAGTTCCAGAAACAGGTCGATGCGGCGCTGGGTGACGTGCAGGGAAGCGCGGTGGTGATCGATCCGGAAACGGGCGGCATCATGGCGCTGGTCAGCCACCCGACCTTCGACCCGAATATCTTCGTCAAGGGACTGACCGAGAACGAAGCTGCCGCCATCTTCGACGAAAAGAAGCTGCCGCTGCTCAATCGCACCACCCAGCAGAGCTATCCGACCGGGTCGATCTTCAAAGTGATCACCATGTCGGCCGCCATGGCCGATCTTGGCTACACCGGTGACAGCCAGATCGACTGTCCGACCGAATGGACCATCCCGGGCACGAATGAGGTTCGCCGCGACTGGACCTTCGAGTACCAGACCGGAGCGCAGGGGCTCTTGACCCTGCATACCGCGCTGGTCAACTCCTGCAACACCGTCTTCTACGAGCTCGGATACGAGCTGGATGACAAGGACCAGAACCTGCTGCCCGATATGGCGAAAGCCTACGGGCTGGGCGCGCCGACCGGTATTCCGTACCTGCAGGAGATCGCCGGGGTGGTGCCGAATCCGGAATGGAAGATCGGCAATATCGGCGACTACTGGGCCATTGGCGACGCGGTCAACCTTGCAATTGGACAAGGCTTCCTGGAAGCGACTCCACTCCAGATGGCCAATGTCTATGCCACGATTGCCAATGGGGGAGACCTCTTACAGCCCTATCTCGTCGAGTCGATCGTCTCGGCGGACGGGTCGACCGAAGTCGTCGGCGAGCGTACGGTGATCCAGCATATTCCGCTCGATGACGCCATGGTTGCCGAGCTGCAGAGCGCGCTGCGCGATCAAACCAGCAATAGCTGGGGGGCCGGGTCGGTGACCGTCTTTGGCGATTTTGGCTGGCCGATTGCCGGCAAGACCGGCACCGCCCAGAACGAGCAGAACGTGGCCGGAAAACCCCATTCCTGGTTCGCCGCCTTCGGCCCGTACGGCGAAACCTCCGAGATCGCCAGCGTCGTCATGGTCGAAAACTCCGGCGAAGGCGTCTCCTTCGCCGCTCCGATCACGAGGACGATTTACACCGCCTGGCTCTCGGACACCCCCGCCGATTCTGAACCCGAATCCGAGCCCGACACCGGCGACGAGTAGCGCGCAGAGCCAACCAGTCAGCAGCCAGCCGTCAGTACGGTGGAACCGCCCTCTGCCTCATCGTTTCCCTGATTGGCGTGTGGCGGAGTGGCTTTCTCGCTGTAGTGAGTCGAGCTGGCAACCCAGTCGTGGAGACTCGAAGTGAGCCTCTTGTATGAAGTTGAGAAAAGCTCACTCTCTAGATAGAATAAATGTCTAGATTGGCTAGACGGAGATTTGACCATGATGGAATGGCAACTCGCGGAAGCGAAGAATCGGTTGAGTGAAGTCGTCAATCGCGCATTGACGGAGGGGCCGCAGCGGATCAAAAGGCGGGACGATCGCGTCGTCGTGCTGTCCGAAGAGGAGTACGAGCGCCTGACCGGGAGACAGAAATCGTTGGTCGAATTCCTGTTGGATGGACCTGATCTCAGTGATCTCGATATCACGCGAGACGAATCGCCGATGCGAGATGTGGAACTGTGAGGTTCTTGCTCGATACGTGTGTACTCATCGAGCTACAGCGTCCAAGGGGCGATGAGCGTGTCCGTACGCGTGTTGCCGAACTGCACCAGCGTCAGGTGTTCATCAGCGTGATCTCGGTGGGCGAACTTACGCGAGGTATTGCGCTCATTCGGGATGACGAGACCAGGGTGCGCCGCGCTATGGCTTGGCTGGACGACTTGTTGGCCCGGTATGCGGACCACATTCTGCCTCTCGATCTCGAAGTCTGCCAACTTTGGGGAGAGCTCACAGCCGCTGCGGGGCAACGCGGCCATACCATCCCGGCAAGTGATGGACAGATTGCGGCTACGGCCCGACGATATGGTCTCTCGGTCATGACGCGAAACGAGCGGCATTTTCGAGAATCGGGAGTAGAAATTGAGAATCCCTGGGATAACTAGGACGTACGTGCCAAGGGTCTCTCAACGCGTTGCGATTGCCCTGCTACCAGAGTTACGAAGTCACGTGACCGAATTCGAATTGCCCACGGCCGGCACGCCATCGCCTTCAGGCGGCGGAGCCACAAGCCATGCTTCGAGTTCTGCGTAGGCAACCCGAACCGCCTCTGCTGCATTTGGCGTAGCGTCCAATTCCAGCCATCGTTCATGTCCTGTGGCCGTATCCTCGTTTGGGTCGATCGGAGGGGGCGCCAGGTCTTCGGTCAATCTGAGTTCTGAACGAGCTTGGGTAATAAAGGCAGACCGGGCGTCGTGCAGCTTGGCTCGGTAGTGCGTACGCGTTCCCAGGCTGGACTGCAGGGAGCGATTCATCCCAGAAATTGCGAGTCTGCACCGGTAAGCCCAAACCCTCGCGGAGAGGGTGCCGATCAAATCAATGTTGGAGCGAGCTTCTTCCATTGAGGTGAAATGACGCAAATACTCCGTGCGATCGACGTCGTAGCCTTCTGCCATAAGGTCGAGATCTAACTGAATCTGCTCGACAGCGGCGGCAAAGTCGAGGTAAGGGCGTTCCCGAGTCACTTCGCGCCGCAACAGCCGATCCCGGGATTGCTTTCTCCAGTCGAGAAGTAGGGGACCCGCAAGTGCGCCTGTGAGCGTCGTGATGAGCGCGACAATCGTCGTAATGAGCAGCTGCGTATCCACCAATGCCGCCCCCTACGAGGCACCGTCCATCTGATTGGAATCGCTCGCATCAAACGGGGAATCCGACAGATCGACCAGGCCGTGCTCGATGGCATAGGGGCCGATTTCCCGCCAGTCGTCCAGGCCGAGCCGGTCGCAGATACGCCCAACGATTTCATAGACCGAGCTGAGCTGGCGGTCCCGGCGCACGGCAACCTGGGCGATATCGCATCCATCGGCAAGCTCGCGAACCACGGTCATCTGGCGTTTGGTGAGCTTGCGCGGAGTCTTCGCGGCGCCCTCACGCGTGGCCGGGACGAACGTGGACAGTACGGTTTCCTGAGGTTGGGTCGTTTGTTGAGATTGGGTCATGGATGAGCACCAAACGCGTTCGAACCCCGCCCCCCTGGCCTCGCCGCACGTAGGAAGCGTGTCTTCGTAGACCCGAGGACAAATGGTGCAGTTTTGCAAAGGGCATACGAGGCGAGGCAGGGGCAGGAATATCCAGAGCGACGGCACGACGGCGTCAGACCACGCTCCGGTTTGGGGACTGGACGGCAAAGCTGGATGCCGTCCAGACGGTAATGGTTGGTTGGGAACGCGAGGGGCGCTTCGTATCGAAACTCGCTCGGAGTCCAGGCGAACGCAGCCGCCACAGTGGAGGACGCCTGATTGCCAGCCGCAATCCTCGGAACGACCGCCACGCCGAGGGGCGCGTCGATGATCGCGCATCTTCGAGGTAACGGGATACGTGGCATATGTGCAGTCCTCCGGTGACTTCGGCGTGCTGCCGGAGATCACGGGCACAAAACCCTCGGGCGCAACGAATTCTTCAATCTGCAGTGATGATGAATCAAAAGAAGGATTCGGACAAGGGAAAATCCATGATCGAGGTTACGGATTTTCCGGGTTTTGGCGATTATTCTGGTGGGATGAAGCCAATTCGGGGTGGAGGAGGGGCAACGAGCTCATATTCGAGTGCAAAGGGAGCAATCTCTTCCCAATGCTGCAATCCCGTTCGTTCGAGGATACGATCGACCAGTTCATAGGTCGCGCTGACGCTCCGTCCACGACGGTGCGCGATGGTCGGAATGTCATAGCCCTGCACGAGATCCTGCACGATGGTGAGCTGCCTGCGCGTCAATCGAGGGGTGTTCCGGGTGTTCGCCTGCGGCGCAGCCATTGGCCCGGCGGTTCCGGTCAACACGGCCTCCACGACGTTCTCCGGTTCGGAGGCGCCGGTCGCGTACGCCTGGCGCCAAACGGCGTCTGGCATGCGCGCTCGGAGCTCGGCTTCCGTATCGTGATGGGTCATCAGCTCGCTGGGAAGCAACGAACCACCGACCCGGTCCATCAGCACCCCGGCTGCGCCGAAGTAGGTCGCTGCTTGCTGGTCCGCACCTTGCATTGCGGCGATACATGCCAGCCCGGACATCGCCCCACCTGCACCCCAGAAGTCGCCCAGATCCCAGAACTGTTGCAAGGCATCGAGTAGAAGCGCGACCGCTTCCGGAATCCGGGATGGGTCGTTTTCCGCCAGATCGCGCGTTGCTTCCGCGGCGAAGTAACGACCAGCCGCCATCCCCCATTCGTAACCGCATTCGGTGTGGAGTTCCCTCGCTTCTTCAAAGAGCTCCAACGCCTGATGGGTGTTGCCCATCAGGCGGGAGACCTGACCGTAGATGAGGTAGCACGCGCCGAGCCCGTTGGCATCATTCGGCAGCCGGAAGAGGCGTTCCGCCTCCTCCACGTACTCCATCATCGTCACCACGCTCTCGATGCCCTTGCGGAACTCCAGGAGCGCCATGACGAGGTAGAGCATGCCGCGGCCGCTGTAAAGCCTTGTGTGCTCAGTCGCTGCAAGTCCAGCGCGCGCCACCTCGTGGCAACGCGCGTTATCCCCCTGGATCCATGAAAAAGAAATGCGAGCCCAGGGAGATAGACGGCGTAGCACCAGTCCCGCTGCCCGGGACGGAAGACCCAGTCGTCGATATAGGCGCGTCCTTCGGTCATCAGGCCGCGCGTTTGCCAGTAGTTCCAGAGACCGCCCGAGAGGCGTATGCCGATCTCGGCGCCAGCGTCTCCCAAGGTGGCGGCCCAGGCGAGCGCGGCGCGCAGGTTCTGGAGATCAGCATCGATCCGGTCACGTTGCCAGTGGCGATGCTTTTTGTGCCAGAACCCTTCGCACGACGCTTCGGCAAAGGCAATCATGGCGGCAGCGTGCGCATGTTGCATCCCCGACAGTTGTTCCGCCTGTTCCAGTTGCCGCCGTCCGAACTCGCGGATTGCCTCGAGCATGTCGAAACGAGGTGCGCCATCGATCTCGCCGATCTGATAGACCAGACGGTGATCGACCAGGGACGCCAGCGCGAGTATCGGGTCGGTTGCCAGGGGTGTTACCTCGCGGGCGATCCTGGGATCCTGCGGCTGCTCGGTCGGATTTCCCAAGCCGTCGATATCCAATGACCAAAGATCGCCATACCCGTCCGCGTAGGGATACCCGGCGCCGGCTCGCCGGCCCCGGGCTATCGCTTCAACGAGATCGCGACTGAACCCGCCAGTGAAGACAGCAAGACGAAGCAGGAGCGCCTGGGCATCCGGCGTCAACAGTCCAAAGCTCCAGGCGATTGCGTCCAACAGGCTTTGATGCCGCGGGTCGGGCACCGGTGTGCGGAACCCCAGTTGATCCGGTTTCCAGTCCAGGAGCTCTCGAGGGGAGAGCACGGTGACCCAGCTTGCAAGCAGCTCGATCGCCAGCGGAAGCCCGTCGTACCGAGCGCACAGCTGATTGATGATTGTGGCATCGTCCGGTCTCACCCAGAACCGATCGTTCGCCTTCTGCGCCCGAGCCAGGAAGAGCTGCACCGCGTCGCTCTGCAATGCATCGTCGACCGAAGTCCCCTTTGCGACTGGTAGCGGCGAGAGTTCCAGGTGTTCTTCATTCTGGATATTCGATGGCCGTCTCGACGTTAGGACGATGCGCAGCTCCGGACACCTGGCCAAAAGATCGGCGACCACATCGTTCGCGGCCGGGGTCAGGTGTTCGAAGCAATCGAGCAGCAGAACCGTGGACGATGCGCCCAGCTCGTCCCGAACGATCGTATCGAGCTTCTCGGCTTGATCGACCACCCCCAGGGCGCGGGCAATCTCGGGCACGATGCCATCGGGATGGTGGGTAGCGGCCAGCCGAACGACGAGGGCTCCGCCCGCGTGGCGGTCGTCCAACGCGCGCATAGCTTCCAGGGCCAGGCGGGTTTTGCCCACCCCGGCGGTCCCAACGACTGTGACCAGCCGCCCCGGAGCAGTTTCGATCGTTTCGATGAGATCGCCGAGCTCGCGCGTACGCCCCACGAACGTATCGGTGGGGAAGATATGAGGATCGATGGTGCCGGAATAGCGCGCGCGTTCGTCCCGCATCGGTGAAGCGCGATTGCTCGTTGCCACGTGCTCTCTCAGGACTGACTCGCCTGTGCGAACCAGCGTACGCCGCAAAAAGGAAGGTTTTTGAGTTGAGACAGCATAGCGAACTTCGTATCGATTCGTGGCAGGGTATTCAGGGTTGGCCCAGAGTCCAGCGAGCAACAGAAGGTCCATTTTCCGGCCTCGATACGCTCCTCGGACCCTGGGCCCGTCGAATTGCGCGATTCCCTGTGATAGAAACGAGCGTCAATTCCGGTCGCTCAGGTAGGATTAGCGGCGGCGCACTTGAGTGAGCTCGTGTGCCGTAGAGAATGATTTCCTTCCGATCGACCGCTTGGGCGGTCGCGTGC
Source organism: Thermomicrobiales bacterium (assembly GCA_023957115.1). Classification (GTDB taxonomy): domain Bacteria; phylum Chloroflexota; class Chloroflexia; order Thermomicrobiales; family UBA6265; genus JAMLHN01. The sequence goes on along the minus strand of JAMLHN010000045.1, from coordinate 2,833 downwards.
ATCTGAGGTTGTTTGTGGCCAGTGCGGCTGCGGATGCTGGAACCGTTTCGCTCGTCCGCCAATTCTTCACCTACTATCGCCCGCACCGTGGGCTCTTTGCGCTCGATTTCACCTGCGCGGTGATTTCGGGTGTGCTTGAGCTTGCCTTCCCGATCATGGCCGGGATCTTTGTCGATCGGCTGCTGCCTAGCGGTGACTGGTCGAGGATCGTACTGGCCGTGGCGGCGTTGTTGTTGGTCTACGTGCTCAACTCGTTGCTGATGATCGTGGTCACCTATTGGGGGCACAAGCTCGGGATCAGCATCGAAACCGAGATGCGCCGCCGGAGCTTCGATCATTTGCAGAAGCTCTCGTTCCGGTTCTATGACAACAACAAGACCGGGCACCTGGTCGGCCGGGTGACCAAGGATCTCGAAGAAATCGGCGAAGTTGCCCACCATGGTCCGGAGGACGCGTTTGTCGCCATCATGACGTTTGTTGGCGCGTTCTTGCTGATGTTCTACGTCAACGCCAAGCTCGCCTTGATCACCTTGCTGGTGGTGCCACCGGTCACCTTTGCCACGATTCACTACGGCGGGCGGATGGCGGCGACCTGGAAGAATCTCTTCCGGAGCGTCGGCGAGTTCAACCATCGCATCGAAGAAAACGTCGGTGGTATCCGCGTGGTGCAGGCGTTTGCCAACGAGGACCACGAGCGCGACCTCTTCGCCGTCGACAACGCACGGTATCGCGATACCAAGCTGGATGCCTATCGCATCATGGCTGCCAGCATGACGCTCAACTACGCCAGCATGCGGTTCACGCAGCTCGTCGTTATGATCAGCGGGGCCTATTTCGTCCTCAACAATCAATTGAGCGAGGGAGAGTTCGTCACCTTCCTGCTGCTGGTCAATGTCTTCTTCCGGCCGATGGAGAAGATCATGGCCGTGCTGGAGATCTATCCGAAGGGGATCGCCGGCTTCCGTTCCTATACCGAGCTACTGGCCATCGAGCCGGACATTGCCGACCGTCCCGAAGCGATCGAGGTCGGCCGGCTCCGGGGCGATATTCGCTTCGAGCAGGTTCGTTTTGGCTATTCATCCGATCGCCCGATTCTGAATGGAATCGATCTCGACATTCGTGCGGGGGAGACGGTCGCCTTTGTCGGACCGTCCGGTGCGGGGAAGACGACGATCGCCTCCTTGCTGCCGCGGTTCTACGAGGTCGATTCCGGCCGTATTACCATCGACGGGATCGACATTCGCGAGATGACCCTGGCCTCGCTCCGGCGAGAGATTGGCATCGTGCAGCAGGATGTCTTCCTCTTTGGCGGAACCATTCGCGAGAACATCGCGTACGGCCGGCTCGATGCCACCGAGGCGGAGATCGAGGCCGCGGCCCGGCGCGCCAGGCTCGATACCATGATTTCCGACCTGCCGGCCGGGTTCGAGACGGTCATCGGCGAACGTGGCGTCAAGCTCTCCGGTGGCCAAAAACAACGCCTGGCCATTGCGCGCATGTTCGTCAAGAATCCGCCGATCCTGATCCTGGATGAAGCGACCAGCGCGCTCGATACCCAGACCGAACGGCAGATCCAGGCCTCGCTCGACGAGCTTGCCGAAGGCCGGACCACGCTCATCATCGCCCACCGGCTGGCCACCATCCAGCATGCCGACCGCATCGTCGTGGTCGACGATAGCGGCGTGGTCGAGCAGGGGCGCCATACCGAGTTGCTCTCGCGCGATGGCGTCTACAGCCGCCTCCATGCCGCCCAGTTCGCCAGTCACGCGGCCTGATGAGGGGTGAGGAGCTGGGATTTAGGAGTTCGGCACGGATATCGCGAGATCTCGTCTCCCAGCTCCGGAGGGGGTCGTTCTGTCAGACCGGGGATTCATTCCTGGCCGATCTCGAAGGCCCTGTTCCCAGCCATCATCGCTTTGCGCCCTGGACATTGGACCGCGACAGGACAGGGAGGTCCTGAACTACGATCGGTGAGACTTCTCCGGGCTCCGGGCTCCGGGCTCCGGGCTCCGGGCTCCGGGCTCCGGGCTCCGGGCTCCGGGCTCCGGGCTCCGGGCTCCGGGCTCCGGGCTCCGGGCCCGTCTACGTGCCAAGCGCGTCGCAGCCCTTGTAGAAGAAGAATTCGAGATCGACCCGGCCCGGAGGATCCTGCAGCGATGCAAAGTCTTCCAGCGCGGCATCGCCGAAGATCTCGGGGAAATCGTCCTCCAGGATCTGATTGACCGCTCCTGCGACCGCGATACCGGTCTGGAGATCCGAGCTCCAGCCAAAGGTGAGTGAAAGACCGACTCGGCACCCCTGATAGGGTTCGAGGATGTCGGCCAGCGCGTCGCTGGTTTCCTCGATCGCGTCCGGATCGCCATTTATGAGACCGGCGTAGTCGACGTCGATCGAGAGCTCGACCTTCGAGGGATCGATCGATCCCTGGGCTGCCTGCTGGGCGAGCACGGTCGCGGTGGCATTCGAGGCTGCTTGCTGGGTGCTGATGGCGGCAACCGTTGCTTCGATCTGATTCGCTGCCGCCTGGGCCGTGGCGATATCGGAATCGCTCGATTGATTCGCGGCTGCGAGCGCCTCTGCCGTCGCCTGTGCGGCTGCTGCCTCGGCTTGGGCGGTCGCCAGATCGTTCGCGCCGGATTCGGCGTTTTGGGTGGCAATCAGGGCCACCTCCGCTGCCTGGGTCTGCTGGGCCTCGATCGTCTGCTGCGCGCTGGCCGCGTTTTCCGTGGCCTGCGCGGCCGCGGTGGCCAACTGATTGGTCAGCTCGTCGTTGCTCAGATTCGATTCGGCTTGCTGGGTGGCAAAGGCGGCCAGCGTCGCCTCGGCGGCAAGC
>JAMLHN010000044.1 GCA_023957115.1 Thermomicrobiales bacterium | reverse complement strand
GCCCGGAGCCCGGAGCCCGGAGCCCGGAGCCCGGAGCCCGGAGGAGTCTACGACTCACGGATCGACGCGAGATTCCATGGGGAATACCGCGCAGGTGTCGCCAGGGCGGCGCTCAACTCAGTTCGGATTGACGGAATCGACGACGCGTTGCGCTTCCGACAGCGCTTCGGAGGCGATGAGATCCCTGCGCACCAGGAACTTGATCGCATCCTCGGCGGCGGCCTCGCTGAGAAAACCACCTTCGATGAGCGCCCGGACGGTCGAGGTCGCCCCGGCAACCGTCGAACGCGCGCCGCTTCTCAAGACCTCTGCTGTACTGGCGACCAGTCGTTCATCGGACGCCGGCGTCCCGACGATGGACTCGAGCGCATCGAGCAATGCCGCGCCGCGCAACTCCCGCGCAACCTGCACGGCCGCACCGGCTTCGTGCAATAGCCGTGCCTCTTCTCCGACCAGCATCAACAACTCGGGGGTCAAGAATCCCTGCGCGATGGGAACCCCGGTCGCCCGGCGAATCTTGTTTCGAATATCGAATGCCCAGGTGTGCTCGAACAGCACGACGACCGCCGCTCCGCCGGGGTGAATATCGTCGATGATACCGGCCATATCTTCCCGGTGGATACCGTAGAAGAGCTCTGACTCCGGATCGAGTCTCGCCCCGGGGAGCTGGCTGCTCTCCTCACGCTCGCCGGATGCCTGCATCAGCCGTTCCAGCAAGCCGCCGAATTCCTCGACCTCGTCCGGCGTGAGCCCACTCAATTCATGCGTGATAAACGATCCATCGTGCATGCGTTCGACATAGAGGAGGTCGATCAGCCGGATGAGCCCGCGATGCTGCAGCGCTTCGACTTCTCGAATGATGGCCGGCGTGAACTGTTCGGCGTCCTGGAAGCCGAACACGAACATCTGAATAGGAGCCATCTCGATCATGGCGTCATCCTCGATTCTTGAATCCCAGGGAGAGCGCCTGTTACCCGCCATGTGGGATCGCATTCTGCCCGCCTCCACCTTCACGGTCGAACCGACCCGCCCATCCCGTGCGGCACGGTAGCACACTCCGGCCGGTTCGCGGCTCCCGCTCCAACCGGCCGGTCACACGCCTGGACGTGCTCGTCTGAGGAAATCGAATCGGGCCCATGGCCATCCAGCTCGCCGGACGGACGCCTACGATTCCTGGCCAGCCAGCGCCCCGATCCAACACAATGTGTGGGCTATCCCTCGGACGCGTTCTCGTACGTCCGGACCATGTCTTCCTCGCTATAGACCTTGGTTACGAGATCGCCGTCGTACGAACCGAGGGCCTGCTGGGTCGCCTCGGCCGTTTCGGTGGATACGAGCACGATGATCGCCGCCTGATCGCCGGTCAGGCTATCGGCCAGCTCCTTGATATCGTCGTGCTTGACGCCGCTGTCCTTGATCCGGCCCCAGATCGCGCCGATGCCGCCGCCGGCCAGCGCAGACACCAGCAGACTCGGGGGAAAGATCAATCCGAGAATGCCTCCGGCAATCACACCGCGCAATGCCCCCTTCTTCGTGGTGACATCTGTAGTTTCGTGGGTCTTGATCTTGCCGTCCGCTTCTCGCGTGATCATGACGGCGTCCTTGAGGTCGATGGTCAACGCGCGATGCATCGACTCGAGCATGTCTAGAATGGTTTTGGCATGCTCTTCATTTGGATACTTGGCGGCCAATAGCGTGATGTTCTGCGAGCTCATGAGGAATCTCCAGTCACGAATGGGACGCTGCGCCGTGCAGTGCGTATACCAAACAGTCTATGCGCGAATCTTCGCCTGCGTGAATAGTCCGAACGAGGTATTTGGCGACCTCCCCGGTCCAAATCGATCGTGGGGCTCAGACCACCGTCCCGATGGCCGACAATTGCGCCAGCGGGCCATGGACGCTCGCGACAAGATGGGCTGCGCCCGCCCGAGACACGGGGGCGCATAAGGTACGGTCGCTCTTTTCGAGAAGATGCGCCACCCACCAGGAGCTTGACGTCTCGCAGAGCGAGCGTTCGGATACAGGATGACCATGGATCGAACCCAACAGTTTCTGACGCGTTTCAACGAGCTCGAACAGTTTCTGCGCGAGACAACAGATTCCAAGCGGGAGGTGCCGTTCGGTAGTCTGATCGGCCGCGCGGCAAACAAGAACGCCACGGTTCGGCGACATGAGCGCGATCTGCGGGAATTCGCAGACTTGCGCAACGCCATCGTGCACGAGCATCCGCGCGGGCATGTCATCGCGGATATCACGCGGGAAGCCCTGGACGAGTTCACCGGCATTGTGGAACACGTGACCGCCCCCGAGCGGGTCTATCCTCTCTTTCGGAGCGAGATCACGGTCTACCGCGAGGACGACCCACTCACGGACGCGGTCAAGGACCTCTGGCAGACCGGACACAATCAGATCATCGTCCGCGTCGAGGCGATGCTGACCCTGCTCAGTACCGCCGGGGTCAGCCGGTGGCTGGGCCGCCAGGTCGATGGCTCGTGTGTCGATCTGTCCGATGCCACGATTGCCGACGCGTTGGCCTATGAGGAAGCGGGGGGAATTGCCTTTGTCGATCGTGACGCCCCCGTCGACGAAGCGCGCGAGCTCTTTCTTTCGTTTCCCCACCGGCGGCAACAACGGCTACGGGCCGTGGTGGTAACCGAGCACGGCCGCCCGCGGGAAGCGCCGCTCGGCATCATCACCGCATCCGATCTGGTCGAGCTGGACGAGTGATACGGAATCCGGGTAAACACACAGGGATCTCATCCCGTGCCTCGTAGCCGCCGGCCCGGTGCCGGCGAAGCACCGCCGGCTACCCGATGCGGTGCATCCCCAGGGAATCACGCGGATTCCGTATGAGCACCGAAACGCGCGCGGCAGCGCACCTCCATTCTGAAACCCGCTGCAGCAGCGTATGTCGCGTTGGCGACGAAAGCGCCACAACGTGAACCCGACAAGGGATCCTTCACGGTCGTTCAAGACAAGACCGGGAGACAGGCTCCGAATCCCGTGTTCCCAACTCCTAACTCCTAGCTCCTAACTCCTAACTCCTAACTCCTAACTCCTAACTCCTAACTCCCTCAAGTTGTACGCTTGTCCCAGTGATCATCGATTCGTCCTGGAACGTTCCCATGCAACACGAACTCAATGCCCCTCCTCCACTCTTGGTCGAAGAGTCCGACGAGTTCCTCGGACAACTGAGCCGTGGAACCTGGATATTGATTGCCGCCATGGTGATCGGCAAGATCGGTCTCCTGGTCGTGGTTTTTTCGTACGATCGCTCGCAGTCGGCCGGAATCTTCGCGCTCATCTCGAGCTGGTTATGGGTCATCGGGCTGGCATTCGTGCTGAGTGGGCCGGCAACCTTCGCATGGCGCATCCGGCGGATGCGTGCCCGCCGCACCGCGCTCCAACGCTCCGAATGGATCGTGGAGGACGACGAGCGCCCGGTCGATCACCACACAGCGTAGGGCGATCTACAACACCACCACCGACTCGGACAAAACAACAGGGGACCGGCGGTCAGACCGGTCCCCTGTGCGTGTTCATTTCCGGGTTGCGAAAACCCCCGGAAAAGCTGAGCCCCCTGTTGCAGCAGGGGGCCCCGCGGGGGTCATTGGCGCCGGTTGGCGAGGGAAGGGGGGAAGCCAACCGGTGCACTGCATACATCCTACCCTTGTCCGCGAGTCAATTGGCGACCTGTTCGGATAGGAAAGCAGGTCCGTTCGGACCTGTTGGTACGACAAAACCGAATGTCCGCAGAATTCTCCGGGTTGACCGAGAGTCGGACCTGTCGAATCTCGCCGAATAGACGGCTTGATCTGCCCGATCACACACGTCTATGCGGTTGGATGCAGAGGTTCCTTCCAGTCAAGAACCGGAGCGCGCTGGAGGGTCGGACCGAACGGACGGAGTCGCCGTTTCGAGTCCCAGCTCCGCTCCATGTGCCCGAATCATGGCGACCAGCACCTCATCGATGAAATCGTCGATCCCAATGAAGAGCCGCGATGCGCGCCTGGCGGGCAGCCCCTCCTTCTCGATCACATCGAGCAAGGCTTTGACGACCGGATATCGGAAGTAAAGAAATACTTCGATCGTCTCGCTGGTCGACAGACCAGCCCTGGCGCTGGAAATTCCATAGTGAATTCCGATCTCGCGCCCCTCGTCCAGGAGCTCTGGCCGATCGTCCGCCTGGCCCGGCGCAGCCGCGTAGCGAATCGCGAGATCGACCAATCGACGACCGATTCTCCGATGCTCCTCCTGAGATGTGGCGCCAAATGCCCGAAACCACTTCTGTTCGCGCGCGGCCTTGAGGAAGTCGTCCTGATAGGCAGATAGCGTACGACTGGTCAGTTCCTGGCGGCTTACCCGGGATTTGGCAACCTTGCGCGGATTGCCGACGACGAGCGCACGCAGGTCCTCCCGCGCATAGCGGCGGTGTCCTCCGGGTGTCTTGAAGACCGGCACACGGCCATCGTTCGTCCAGCGCCGAAGGGTCGACTGGTCAACCCCCAGGAATGCGCAGGCTTCGCGTATGGACAACCAGCCACCGGCCGGTACGATCTCGACATCGTCGTCTTGCGTTGGATTGGACATAGCCATTGTCGGAATTGCGTTCGATTTCGAAGAGATCCAAATGGATCAGATCACTGCACCGTAGCACAATCCTAAATCGGACTTGCCGAACAGGCTGAATTGGAGAGCCAGCCGCCGCTCGGTCAGGGGACGGTCAGCAGGGCCTCCCGGATGGCAATCACCCGTGTGCGCAACGCCGCATCCTCCTGCAGGCGCGCTTCGATCTTTTCGATGCCGTGAATAACCGTGGTGTGGTCTCGACCGCCCAGTGCCCGGCCGATCTCGGCCAGTGAGGCGCCCGTCTCCTCACGCATCAGATACATCGCGATCTGGCGCGGCATGACGATCTCTTGCGCCCGGTTCCGCCCCTTCATGGCTTCGACGGTCACACCGCATTTCTCCGCCACCGTCGCAATGACGTCATCGTTGGTGATGTCCGCCTTGCGAGCGGCCGCCCGTCCACCGGAGAGCGTGTCGATGGCAGACTGGAGCGTGATCGCGCGTCCCTGCAGCCGCTCGACCGCCAGCACCTTATTGAATGCGCCTTCGAGCTCCCGGATGTTGGTCTTGTCCCGGTGGGCGATATATTCGATCACCTCATCGTCGAGCTTGACCCCCATTTCATCGGCTTTCTCGCGCAGGATCGCGATCCGCATCTCGAAATCGGGCGATTGGACATCGGCCGTCAAACCACCTTCGAACCGCGATCGCAGCCGGTCTTCGAGCCCGGCAATCTGGCTTGGCTGCCGGTCGCTGGAGATCACCAGCTGTTTGCTTCCCTGATAGAGCGTATTGAAGGTGTGAAAGAACTCCTCCTGCGTACTGTCCTTCCCACCGATGAACTGAATGTCGTCGATCATCAGAAGATCGATGGTGCGATACCGGGCGCGAAATTCATCCATACGCTGCGAGCGGATCGCCTCGATCAGATCGTTCGTGAATTTTTCCGACGAGACGTAAACGACGCGCAGATTGGGGCGTATCGAGATCGCCTTATGTCCGATGGCATGGAGCAGATGGGTCTTGCCCAGCCCGACTCCACCATGGATATAGAGTGGGTTGTACTGCTCGCCAGGATGCTCGGCAACCGCCTGGGCGGCGGCATGCGCAAAGACGTTCGACTTGCCCACGACATAGGTCTCGAACACATACCGCGGATTGAGGTTGTGCGCGGCCGGTGGCAACGGCGTCGCCGGCGCAAGCGGGAGCTGGAGCTCGTTCTGCTGATCGCGCTGAGCGCGACCTCGTCCCCTCCCTTTACTCACAGTCCGGTCCGTCTTCCGATCGGGCAATTGCGGAATCGACGGCGCGAAGGCACCGAGATCGGTGGCCGCGTCGTCGGTATCTACGCCGCTGGGAACGGTGAATTCGACCCGGACCGGGCGCCCGACAAACTCGGTGAGCAAGCGCTCGATCTGATCGGCGTAGCGATTCTTCAGGGTATCTGCCGAGTACAGGTTGGGCGCAGCCACTGTGGCCACGTCATTCTCGAACGCGATGAGAATCGTTGGTCGCAACCAATTTTCGAAGGCGTTCCGTGGCAGGCGGGTTTGCATATCGCCCAGCACGGCCTGCCAGAGTTGTCCGGCCTGCATTTGCATTGCACGCGAGCTCGTTCACATATCCCGCCGGGGCAGAGGGAGGGTCGGGTCCATCGTCGGATGATGCTACCACGGGAGCGGCGACAGAACGGCTAGACGTGCCCGTCGGCAGCCAACAATCTTCGGATATCGTTGACGAACAGCGGGATGTCGTTGAATGCCGTGTCCCAGACGAACTCCGGATCGATGGCGTCGTACTCGTGCGCAATCCGATTTCGCATCCCGATGACCTGCGGTGTATCGGCGAATCGTTTCGCAAGCGAGGGCTCCGCTTTGATGGCTCGTTTCAGACACTCTCCGACCAACTCAAAGAGTCGTTCGATCGCGAGGTATCGCATCCGCTCGATATCGTCACGTCCGCTGTCTTTGCCAGCCGCGAACAGCATGATCTCGTCACAAAAATCGACAAGATCGAGTAGCGCGTCGGCCGCATCGCTATGCAAGAACAACCTCGCGCGATCTATCTGCTGATCGGCGGAAGCGTGGCCGCATAGCCCCCTCTGAGACCAGGTCGACTTTTCGGCCCAAAAGCCGCTCCAGATCGTCTCCGAATCCAACAAAGCGACGAGCAATCCCCGGACCGTAGTCATGAAATTCGACAATGAAATCGAAGTCGCTCCGCTCCGGGTCCCAGTCTGAGCGTGTCGCGGAACCGAACAGGTCCAGCCTGGAGACACCATATCGGTGACAAAGGGCAATGATTTCGAGTTTTTTGGCTTCGATGATCGGGTTCATGGAACGCTCCGGCGCTTGCCCAGAGTATCCCATGCCCAGAGAATGCATGTTCGCCTAGAGGACGGAAACGCGCACGTGTGCATCTTCCCGGTCGCGCAGGCCGGGAAGCAGCTCGGTACCGAGCCCCGGCTTGGCGGGAAGGTCCATGTATCCGTTCTGGACACTCGGAAGATCGGTCACCAGCTCCCGGTACCAGCCGGTGTAGAACGCACGCACCGACTCCTGGACAAGGGCATTGGTGGCATTGAGCGACAGATGTGTCGAAGCGACCAGAACCACCGGTCCGGTGCAGTCGTGCGGGGCAATCGGAAGCTGGAACGATTCGGCCATACCGGCGATCTTCTTCGCTTCGGAGATCCCGCCGCACCAGGAGAGATCGAGCATGATGACACCCGCCGCATTGGCCTGCATGACCTCACGGAACGACCAGCGGGTCGCCAGCGTCTCGCTGATCGTCGTCGGAACAAAGGTGGACGCGGCATAGTCGGCCAGGGCGTCGATGTTGTCGGCCCGGATCGGATCCTCGTACCAGAACGGGTCGAACTCCTCCAGCGCGCGGGCGATTTTCTTGGCGGTCGGGAGATTCCAGAGCGAATGGAACTCGACCATGATGTCCATCTGGTTGCCAACCGCCGAACGGATCTTGCGGAATGGCTCCAGCGCCTTCTCGAGATCGGGATTCGAGATATAGAGCCCGCCGCTGACTTCGGCGTAGGGATCGAAGGGCCAGATCTTCATCCCGGTGATGCCCTGCTCGAGCAGGCTCAGCGCCAACTCGTCCGCGCGATGCAGGAATCCATCGAGATCTTCGTAGGGGCCCTCGTCGCGGGTGTTGTCCGTACCCCAATTGTCGACCGCCTGCTTCGATGCGCTGCGGATGTACCGGTACCCGGCACAGGTGTTGTAGGTGCGAACGGTATCGCGCGATTTGCCGCCCAGAAGCTGATAGATCGGTTGATTGGTGACTTTGCCGAGCAGGTCCCAGAGGGCAATATCGAGCGCCGAATTGCCCCGTGTCTCGACTCCACTGGAGCGGTAGCCGATGTAGCCGTAGAGGGCACGGGAATGGAGATCGATCTGGAGCGGATCCTTGTCCAGAAGATAGGGCGCGATACTTTCGTGGATGTAGGCTTCGACCGCCTCGGCCCCGAAAAACGTCTCGCCCAGGCCGATCACCCCTTCATCGGTGTGAATCTGAATCCAGATGACATTCCTGAACTCTTCGAGCCAGATCGTCTCAACCCTGGTGACCTTCATGCGCGTCGCTGCCTCCCAATTCGGAGCTGACGGCTGTCCCGTCCTGCCGGTGCGCGTATCGTAGCGAACTGAGTACGTTGCTGTATCGAGCTGTATCAGGAGATCCTATGGTTCCGTACCGAACGTGAGCACCGTGCGATGACTGTACTCCTCGCCGGGACGGAGCACGCACGACGGGAAACGGGGTTCGTTCGGAGAATTGGGGAAGAACTGGGTTTCGAGCGCGAGTCCGTCGCTCTGGCGATAGGAACGCCCGGACGGTCCATAGAGCGTCCCATCGAGGAAGTTGCCGGCATAGAACTGCACACCGGGTTTGGTGGTCGAGACCGTCAGGGTGCGCCCAGACTCCGGGTGCAAAAGCACCGCGGCTGTTTCTGATGCCGTCACCTTCGAGCACGAAGTTGTGATCGAAGCCTCCTGCCAGCCGGACCTGCTCGTCATCCGAACGAAGCCCCGCGCCGACCATCTTGCCAAACCGGAAATCGAATGGGGTGCCTGCAACGGAACGAAGTTCTCCGGTTGGAATGAGGGTCTCATCGACCGGGGTAAATGCCTCCGCGTTGATCTGCAGACGATGCGTTTCGATCGACCCGCTCCCCTCGCCCGCGAGATTGAAGTACGAATGATTGGTCAGATTGACGATCGTCGGCTTGTCCGTGACGGCGTGGTAGTCGATGACGAGTTCGTTTCGATCGGTAAGCTCGTAGGTCACCGAGACATCGAGCGATCCCGGAAAGCCTTCCTCGCCATCCGGGCTGGTGCGGGTGAGCGTCAGGCCGAGGCGGCCATCCTCCAGCGGATTCGCCTGCCAGACGAAGCGATTGAATCCTCGATGACCGCCGTGGAGCGTATTGCCGAGATTGTTGATCGTGGTTCTCATACGGTTCGCCGTCGGTTCCTGAAGCGCCTGCCGCAATACGGTTGGCATACCGCCCGGCAATGCAACCGAAGAAGGGGATATTGGCAAGATAGTCGTCGAGGCCGCTGAATCCAAGCGCGACGTTGGCTCTGGCGCCGGTGCGATCCGGCGCCTCGACCGACTGGATGATGCAGCCGAGCGAAAGCAGCGTCACGGTCATTCCCGTCGCATTCGTCAGCACGAAACGCTCGACCGTTTCGCCGTCGTCGGTAACTCCGAACTCGTGGCGTTCGAAGGTTGGAGCGCCGCCTGGACCAGTCGTCATCGAACGTGAACCTCCTCGTTCAGCTTTGGGACACGGCAAATTCGATTGCACCCGACGTTTGCCTGCGCGGCATCTTACGCGCGACTGGCGGCTCGCCGCTGCATGACCTGACGTCGCACGGCCAGCCGATCGTACTGGGCGGTGGCCTCATCCAGACGCTCGCGCTCACGACCGAGCCGCTCACGGGTGCGCTGTTCCAGATCGTCCAGGGCGGTTTCCCCACGCTCCTGAGCCTGCCAGAGGGTGTAGGTGTCGGTATTCGTCAATGCGTCCATGCGCATCGCCACCGCACGAATCTCGCGATCGAGCCGGGCGATCTCATGCCGCGTCCAGGAGAGTCGTTGACGGCAAAGCTCTTCGGGTGAGAGCGGCGAATCGAGCTGAACCTCGAGATAGATGGATTGCAGGGTCGCCAGATCTCGGTCGCGATAGGCAACATTGACGCGCAGCATCAGCTCGGCGCGACGCTCGCGTTCTTCTGGCGAGCGGGCGAGATCGGGATGGTGCCGCTTGGCCAGCTCACGATAGAGCCGCAGCACCTCTGCCTCGGTCTCGATCGAGCTCATCGGCCGGGTCGGCAGATTGCGGTTTCCGGCCCCGTTTGGCCCGTGGATGAACTCCCCGTTCATCTCCTCATCGGCCTGCGCCATCTCTTCTTCGACGTCTCGTTCGACATCCGCGGGAGTCGCCAGCGGATCGGCGCGGAGCTTGGCGATCCGTTGCCGTACAGTTTCGAGCTCGTGACGAATTCGCCGGATCTCGTCTTTGACATCGCCGATGCGCGCCTTCACCTCGGCGGCAAAACGCGTGAGTCCCACCTCGAGCACGTCACGCTCGCCTTCGAGCCGTTCCAGCTCGTTCCGGCGGTAGTCGAGTTCGACCTGAAGACGAGCAAGTTCGATCTCATCTGGGGTTGGGGAACGGAAAAGTTCTGAGGTCACGTTTTTCCTGATTTGCGATCGTTTCTCGACAGCCAGCGTGCCGGGCGACTGGGCAGTATGGCACACCACCCTGGGAAGCGACCCGTTTTTTCGGTTTTTTCGATGGTGATTCCGATAAAGTTCGCGCGATGCCAGGAACGCGAGGTACCGCAGGACCTCCGTGTCCTGCGGTACCCCGGTGGTCGCTTCGAAATGGCGAACGAGGCCTCTTGGGCACGAGAGGGCAGCGTCGCCCTCTTCTCCTCTAACAAAGTGGTTAGAGACATGGGGCGACAGGCGACACGGACAGCGTGCAATCGTACGGAATCTAGAAACCGCGAACCTTCTGCAGAACGACCCGAATGGCGACGTTGTACTCGGCCGAGAAGCTTTCCGGCGTCATGCCAATATGGGTGATGCCATCCCGGTATTTCTCCAGATACTCGGCATGCTCGATGGCGGCTCTGGCAGATTCGTCGATCACCGCGGCGCCGTCGAAGACGATGACATCGTTCCCATAGGCGTCGGAATTGAAATTGAGGGCAACCGCCGCGTTCGAGGCGATATTCCGCAGCTTCGGTTTGTTTGGCTGGCTATAGATCAGGATCGTGCCGTCCGGTTCGGCAAAGAACCAAACGGGACTGGGGAAGGGGCGTCCATCGCCGTTGACGGTGGTGAGCCAGATGACGCTCTCATTTTCCAGGCGCGCTTTCTGACGCTGCCCAAACTCGGTCGAGGTATCGATGGTCAATGCCATGGGATGGTTACCTTTCTGAACGAGGCAAGAGAAGACAGGCGTCGCACGACCTGGAGCGGCGCCCGCCGAGCATTGTACTCAAGCGCATCAGGACTCGATGGCAGGGAACGCGGTAGGCATACCGGGCTGCTCGTCCGATCCAGAACTGGCCGGACGAGCAGCCCTCGCATACGTTCGCACCATTGCTACGCGAGCCGGTCCAGCCAGCCAGGTTCCGGTTGCATGAGACCAAAAACTGCGCCGGTTGGATCGGCAACCCAGGCGGTCCGGCCGATCCCGGGAACGGTATTGGCCGGATGCACCACCGTACCGCCCAGCTTTCGCACCCGGTCGATCGTGGCATCGATATCGCCGGTCTCGAAGCTCACGATCCACATCGAATGCGCGGGCGGCGTTGCTGGTTGAAAGAGCCCACCAACGGGCGATCCATCGACCTTGGCAACCGTGTAGGGATTTTGGCCGGGAGCCGTGGGAACGAGCTCCCAGCCGAGCAGTTGGCGATAGAAGTCAGTGGCGCCGGCAACGTCGGTGGTAATGAGCTCGTTCCAGATCACATGTCCATGGCCGGTGTGGTACCCAGTCGACTGCCAGCGTCGTTGCGGGTCAAGCTCGAAGAGGTAAAACGGCGCCCCGGTCGGATCGGCCAGAAAGGCCCAATCGCCAATCTCCGGCACGCTGGTCCTGGGTACATAGATCGAGGCTCCCAGCTTCTCCGCATTGGCCGTCAGCTCGTCGAGCTCGGTCACCTGGAAGTAGGTAGCCCATGTGCTCGCCCCCATCGACGCATCGATTGGCAAGGTCCCGCCGAATGCCTCGATATCGTTGTCGAAGTACCGATAGCCATTCTCGCGATCTGACACGGCATCCACGTCCCAGCCAAAGAGTTCGGTATAGAACGTATCGGTCGTCTGGGGATCGATCGAGATCAGGTCGTACCAAACCGGTAGGCCATCGCCAGATTGCCGTGCCATTCGTTCTCCCGTCTTACTGAGCTGCTGGTTCCTCCGGCTGAAGAATACAGAAGACTGCGCCGGTCGGGTCGGCCAACCAGGCGACGATGCCGATCGACGGAAGCGGCATGGCGGGAGCGATCACCGAGCCCCCCGATTTCACCGCCAGATCGATGGTGGCCTCGGCGTCTGCAACTTCGACGTAGAGAACCCAGGCGTCGGGGATATCCGGTGACGGTTTCGGCAGGACATCCGCGAACATGGTGTCGCCCTGCTTGAAGACGGTCGCCTTCAGCTCGCCCATGTCCGAAACCTCGGACGTGAAATCGAAAATCGATGTGTAGAACGCAGTGGAGGCGTCCGGATCTCCGGTGACGAGCTCGTGCCAAACGATCTTGCCTGGTCCTTCTCCGATATTGGGAGGAGTGCCATCGTCCGAGTAGGCGAGCGTGCTCACCGCGGCTCCCTGCGGATCGATGAACATCGAGAAACGACCGGTGCCCGGAATATCCATTGGTTCCATGATGATCGTAGCGCCCAGCTCGGCGGCACGTGCGGTGACTCCGTCGACATCGTTCGTGGTCAGACTGACGAGCCAGAAAGAGGGTGACTCCGCTTCGTCCGGTCCCTGCTGGTGCGAACCGGCAAACATTCCCCCATCCGGGTGATTGAGCAGGTGGTAGGTGTACTCCGGGCTCATCTCGACCGGGGTCGACGTCCAGCCGAACAACGCGTTGTAAAACGCTTCGGCCTTCGGCCGGTCGGGGGTGTGCAGCTCGTTCCAGGCGATTGCAGGGATGGTGGTACTCATCGATGTAGCTCCTCCTCATTCGTTCGGTTGGCAAGACGCCATCGTTTCATCGGGGCGCCCTCATCCTAGAACGAATGTTCGCACGAGTCAAGAGCTCGGCAAAACAGGCATCCCGCTGCGTGATTGTCGAACATCGTTTCCGGGAATCGACATACCCTAAAAAAACGGCACGTGCCGGTCGATCGACCGGCACATGCGCGGGGAGGGAGGATGGGAGTGAGCTAATCAGCCGGAACCGCAGCCGGATTAGACGCCTGATGCATTGCCTGCAGAATGACGCTGGATGGTTGCGCGCCGTTGAGCGCCAGTTTGCCGTCGAAGATGAAAAAGGGAACCCCGGTCACACCCTGCTGGGAGACCTGACGCGCGATCGTGTGGACCTCCGCGCTCCCCTCACCAGCCTCCAATCTCCGGCGGATCTCATCCCGATCGAGCCCGGCAGCGGCCGCGATCTCAACCAGGGTATCGAGATTGGTGATGTCCTTGCCCTGGAGGAAATAGGCATCGTAGATCGCGGTCGAAAGCGGCCCCTTCACATCATCGGGCGCAATGAAGATCAGCTGGTGCGCCAGCGTGGTGTTCGGGGATTTTCCGACCAGGTCCCAACGAAACTCGAGACCCGACTGCGCCCCTGCCTGGGAAACCCGGTCGAACATCGCTTCGAGCGGCGCGCCCTGGAACTTCTGGGTCAGATTCTCGCGGAAATCCTTCCCTTCGGCGGGCAGGCTCGAATCGAGAAAGAAGGGAAGATACGTTACGTCGACCGGCGCGCTCGTCCACGATGCCAGCGCGGCGTCCAGGTTGGCTTTTCCAATCCGGCACCAGGGGCAGGCAAAATCGGCGATCATCGTGACCGCGATGGGAGCGTTGCCATTTGCGGCTTCAGTCATGTTTGAAGACATCTCCTTGCTGCGGAATCAGCAGCTACTTACGAATCGTAACCGATATGAGCATTCCTTCGCAACATCCAGCGGAGACGAGCGGCGTTCGTTACCATGCTCCTCAACCGCTTGCGCGTGAACGCGAACCGGCGGCCCGTCCCAACTAGCGATGGAGCTCGAACATGACCGAACGTGGGAAAAGCTGGCTCGATCTTCCCTCTCCTCCACCGGCAACGGGTCTCTACGAAATCGTGCTGGAAGTCTCCGATCTGCGCGCATCTGAACGCTTCTATTCCGAGGCAATCGGGCTGCCGGTGGCGGACCGGTGGAGCGATGAGCGACCTGCAGTCTGGCTGGCATTGGGCAACGAGGGATTTCTCGGTCTCTGGCCACGAGAATCGGGCGGAGCGGTTGCCATCCACAATGGCCGCGGTGGCGCGCATGTGCACTTCGCTCTCCGTATCCCCCACGGAACGATCGAGCAGGCTCAGGCTCGGCTGGAGGAGTTGGGGCACGAGGTCGAGCGGGTCGACTTTGGGAATGGAAATGTGGCGATCTATCTCGACGATCCCGACGGCAATGTGGTCGAGCTGACTGAAATCCGCCTGCTCTGGGACGGCAGCGCGTCGGCGGAAGCCGGGAACCCGCCCTCCGCAACGAAGCTCGGCGACTTCGACGATCCGGACGCCTTGGCGGTCGAGGACGACTGACGATCGCAGAGCAACGTTCGGTTCGAGTACGTCGCGCCCCCCTCAAGACCTATCGAACAAGAATCGCAGATGCAACTGATTGCATCTATCGATCTGTTTCCGTATGCTGGGGCCGATTCGTGATCGCGCCCGGTGCGGACGCAACGTTGCTTCCTGCCTGGGAAGCTGCACGTCTCCAGATTCACCGTTTTGGCAATCGGTATGCGGACGGGCGTGCTTTCCACGCTCGGTCGAGGGAGTTATCTCGTGCATCGTCGAAGGTTTCTTGGATTGTCATCCGCCGCCGTAGCCGGCGCTGGTCTTGGATTGGGCACAGGTCCGGTTGGAACACTGGCGCAAGAGAACGATGCGCGACCGGTGTTGGTCGTCGCGCAGAACTTCATCCCGCCTTCGCTCGATCCGAGCGCGTCGTCCTATGAGCTGATCTCAGGCGGTCAGGCCGAGACACTGACGCGGGTTACCGACGATTTCGGCATCGAGCCCTGGCTCGCGGAATCGATCACGCAGGTCGATCCGACGACCTGGCAGATCGCATTGCGGCAAAACGCGACGTTCTGGGACGGCGCCCCGGTCGATGCCGAGGCGGTCGTGGCCTCATTACACTGGAGCTGGGCCTCGATTGCCGGCTCGGAAGGATTTATCGACCCGGAGACGGCCATCACCGCCGTCGACGCATGGATGGTCGAGCTGGTCACGCCGGCGCCCGACGCGGCGCTGCCGAACAATCTGGCAAGTCTCTATTTCCCCATCGTCAAGCCGGGCGAGGATGGAAGCTATCTTCTCACCGGACCGTATATTCCCGATGAGCTGAACCCCGACGAATCGTTCACCGCCACCGCCTTCGACGGGCATTGGGGTGGAGCGCCTGCGTTCGCAGCGCTCGAAGCGCGATTGGTGCCGGATGCGAACACTGCCATTCTGGCGTTGCAGTCGGGCGAAGTCGATCTGGTGAGCAGTGTCCCGGTCGATATGGTCGATCTGATCACGGGCGAGTTCGAGGTCGCATCGGTGGAAGGGTCGCGCGTCCATCATGTGATGTTCAATCACACCAGCCCGCTCATGGCCGATCCCGCGGTGCGCACGGCATTCTCGCTGGCGATCGACCGCGCAACGCTCAACGAGCTGGCCGCCAGCGGACACGGCACGGTCACCACCAATCCGTTCCCGGCTTCGAGCAGTATCGGGGCACAGCCCCCGGCCGATCCGGATCCGGACGGCGCGGCGACGCTCCTCGACGAAGCGGGCTGGGTTCTCGGAGACGATGGCGTGCGGGAGCGCGACGGACAACGATTGGAGCTGCTGATCGGTTCGTATGCCGGACGCCCCGAGCTGACGCCACTCGGCATCGGCATTCAGGACCAGCTGAACGATCTCGGTTTCGCGATCGAGGTGCAAGAGGCCGCCGACATCACCGAATTCCTGTCGGGCGACGATTGGGACGCTTCGATGTATTCGATCAACACCCTTTCGACCGGCGATGCGCTCTATCTCCTCAACGCCGCCTACGTGACCGATGGCATCTACAACTACGGACGCTATTCGAATCCGGCGCTGGATGAGCTGGTCGCGGAAATTCAGAGCTCCTCGGACACCGAGGAACGATCGAGCCTGATCGATCAAGCAGTCGCACTCCTGGTCGAGGACGCCGCCAATGTCTGGATTCTGACGATGCCGCGCACGATCGCCTTCGATCCCGGCGCCATCGCGTCAGTCGATATCTCGCCAAACGATCTCTATTTCATTGGCGATCGCATCGTTCCCGCGGGTTGATCGGAGCGCCATGATGACCGCTCGCTCGCAAGCATCGGAGCTGAAACCGCAGGAACGGGTAACCGCCTATTGGGACACGCGCGGTGGCGAGGCGTACGACGCCCAGGCAACGCATTCTCCGCACGATACCGAGGTGGCGGACGCCTGGCAGGCGGCCGTCGAGCGCTATCTACCGGAAGATCGCGCGGCGCGCATTCTCGATGTCGGGACCGGAACCGGGTTTCTGGCCATCATGGCCGCGGATCTCGGTTATCCGGTGACCGGTATCGATCTCTCCGAGGGGATGCTGGCCACGGCTCGCGCCAAGACCGTGGGGCATCCGAATCCTCCCCAGCTGCTGGTCGGCGATGCGATTCAACCCAATTTCGCGCCGGGGTCATTCGATGTCATCCTCAACCGGCATCTGCTCTGGACCCTGGTCGATCCGGATGCGGCCGCCCGGGCATGGTTCATGCTGCTGAAACCGGGTGGGGTCGTGGTGGCCTGGGATTCGCTCTGGTGGAATGCCGGGTACCTTGCGCCGATGGATGATGAGGAGACGAGCGCGGTCGGCAACGCGTGGAATACGCTCTATGGCGACGAAACGCTGGACGCACTGCCGCTATCGCGGGCGGTCGTGCCGGATGAGTTGATGGCGATGTTCGTACGTGCCGGGTTCGAAGACGTGCGGATCGACACCGATCCGAGCGCCGACCGCGCGCATCGCGCAAATGTCGAACCGGAACGTGGCGAGAGCATTCCTCCCACCCTGGCCATCGTCGCGCGCAAGCCGAGCGTTCCAAGGGCAGATCCAATCTGATGAGATGGTGGCTCGCCACCCGATTGCTCGCGACGATCCCGGTCCTGCTGGTCGTCTCGCTCGTCGTCTTTCTCTTGCTCGAGGCAGCTCCCGGCGATCCGGCCCGGTTGCTGCTGGAGGCAAGTGGAATCGATCCAGTACCGCCCGAGGCGCTCGCCGCGAAACGGGCCGAGCTGGGTCTGGATGACTCCCTCCCGCAGCGATACTGGATCTGGCTGACGAATGCGCTTCAGGGTGATTTGGGACGATCGTATCGATCGTATGAGCCGGTGACACAGATCTACGCGTCCCGCTTCCCGGCAACCGCGGCGCTGGTGCTGACCGCAGCGGCCATCGGCATCGCGGTTGCGGTGCCGCTCGGGCTGCTGTCGGCGAACCGGCGAGGCGGGGCGCTCGATTCGGCGATCCAGGCGTTCGCGGTGGCCGGGGTGGGGCTCCCCGGCTTCTGGATTGCCTTCATCCTCATGTACATCTTCGGCGCGCGGCTGCACCTTCTGCCAGTCTTTGGGTCACTTTCGCCGCGGGGCATCGTCCTGCCCGCACTGGTGCTGGCGCTCCCCTTCATTGCAATTCTGACGCGCCTGCTTCGCGCATCGACCGCGGATGTCCTGGGGCAGGAGTTCGTGCAGACCGCGCGGGCCAAGGGACTCTCCGGCCGGTCGGTACAGGTGCGGCATGTCCTGCCGAACGCGCTGCTGCCGGCCATCCCGGTCATCGGGCTGGAGCTGGCGGGCATCTTTTCCGGAGCGGCAGTTATCGAATATGTCTTTGCCTGGCCGGGATTGGGCAAACGCGTGGTCGATGCGGCGCTCTTGCGCGATACGCCTGTGATCGCCGGATTTGCCGTCATTGCCGCGGCCGGCTTGGTGCTCGTCAACATCCTGATCGACCTGGTCGTCCATCTGCTCGATCCACGGATCTCCGATGGCCACTGACGATCGGGCGTTCTGGATCCGGAGCTCGACGCTGCCGGCGACCTACCAGGGACAACGTGGCGCATCGAAACGGCGCCCCGCGCTGACCACGGCCAGCTGGGTGGGAATCGCGTTACTGATAGCGATCGTTGGCTTCGTCGTCGCCGGCCCGTTCCTGTGGACCGCATCGCCCATCGATCAGAATGCGAGCGCAAAGCTGCTGGGACCGTCACTGGAGCATCCATTTGGTACCGATCGCTACGGACGCGACCTGCTGGCGCGCGCCATGATCGGTGGCCGGTGGACCTTGGGAGCCGCCGGGTCGATCTGTCTGGGAGTGTCCGTGCTGGCGATGCTGACCGGGGCGATCGCGGCTCGCGCGCACCCCTGGATCGATTTCCTGCTTTGCCGGGTGACCGAATCGCTGCTGGTCATCCCGCAGCTGGTGATCGCGCTCGGGCTGGCATCGATCCTCGGTCCCTCATTGCGGAACCTCATCTTCGCGCTGATCCTGACGGTCTGGCCATGGTACGCATTGACCTATCGCACCATCTTCCGGCAGGCGTACGCGGAACCATGGATCGAAAGCGCGGCCGCAATGGGAAACACGCCGCTCCGCATCCTGGTTCGGCATGTCCTTCCAACGGTGGTCGGACCGGTGGCCGTGCTGATGAGCGTCTGCTTCGGATTCGCCATTCTGAATGTAACCGCGCTGTCGTTCCTGGGACTGGGGATGCAACCCCCAACACCGGAATGGGGCGCGATGATCGACGACGCCCGACCCTACTTCCAACTGGCTCCGATGCAAATGATCGTCCCTGGCATCTGTATCGCAGCCACGGTGCTGGCGGCGAACCTGACCGGCGATGCCCTGCGCGACGCCTTCGATCCCCGGGTTTGAGGAGTTGGGGGTTGGGATTCTTGGGGAGTTAGGAGTTGGGATTTAGGAGTTAGAAACGGGTCCGGAGTCCGGAGATGGTCACCCTTGCCTATTGCCTATCGCCTTTTGCCTTTTGCCAACGCCCGAACTCCTAAATCCCAACTCCTAACTCCCCAAAGCTTGACGGCAGGCGAATCGGCTCTATCATGCCGTCAGCGGGCATGCGAGCTGTACCTTGTCATCCCGGCGCACCCAGGAAGGAGACGCCATGATCGTCGTTCGCACGGAGCTCCAGGCAAAGTTTGGTTACGGGAGTGTCTTGACCGGCATGATTGCCGAGGCCATCGAGTCACTTACCGGATACGAGGAACTCAAGGGAATCCGCTGGCGGGTCATGAGCGGCTTGACCGGCAATTTCGATACCGTCACCCTGGAAGTCGAGACCGAGAGTCTCGCCAGTTGGGATCGCATTCGATTGATCGTCTTTTCGGTCCCGGGATTCGTCGACGCGATGAATGCCGCCCAGGACATCACCATTTCCGGAACGCAGCAATTCCTGAATATCGAGGCGAGCGATCTGGACTTCGGTTGACGCATCGGTCGATGAGCTCCAATGACCCGAGCGCTCGACGCCGAGCGAGATGACAAAGAGCTGGATATGACTCCAGACCAGCGTCTCGGCAATGCACGAGCGGAGTAGAATTGCAGAAAAGCGCGCGAGTGGGCATCGGCGGATGATGTAACGAACGCGGTTTTCCATCTACCCGTGGGAATTTCATGGCAGCGCAAACCAATCGATTTCGTTCTTTTCTCGATGGACTGGTCGAACCTCCGCCGGTCGATGGCTCGTCGCGGGCGCGGTTGAGCCGCGTGCCACCGGCAACGCATGCGGAATCTGCAACCCCCACGGTAAAGATTCCGTTCCGGCAACAGGTCGAGAACTACATCGCGCTCACCAAGCCGGGAATTCTGACCCTGCTCCTGGCAACAACGCTGGCCGCCATGATCGTGGCCGCGGAAGGGCTCCCCTCCTTTGGCATCGTCATTGCGACGATGCTGGGCGGTTTGTTCGCGGCCGGGGGTGCGAATACGCTCAACTGCTATA
This sequence comes from Thermomicrobiales bacterium, assembly GCA_023957115.1. Classification (GTDB taxonomy): domain Bacteria; phylum Chloroflexota; class Chloroflexia; order Thermomicrobiales; family UBA6265; genus JAMLHN01. The sequence continues at coordinate 12,425 of JAMLHN010000044.1, read as the reverse complement.
TCGACCGCGATATCGACAAGGTCATGTCGCGCACCCGCCACCGCGCGACCGCATCCGGCGAAATCTCGCCCCGCAACGCGTTGATCTTTGGGCTGACCTTGACCGTCCTGTCGATCCTGATCATCGGCGTCGGGGCAAACTGGTTCGCGGCCGGGCTGTCGGCGCTGGGCAGCGTCTACTATGTCGTGGTCTATTCCTATTTTCTGAAACGACGAACTGAGCAGAACATCGTCATTGGCGGTACCGCCGGGGCGATTCCACCGCTGGTCGGCTGGGCGGCAGTCACGGGATCGCTGTCGGTTGCGCCAGTACTCATGTTCGCAATCATCTACTACTGGACTCCACCACACTTCTGGGCGCTGGCGTTGCTGAAACAGGGTGAATATGACCGGGCCGGGGTACCGATGCTGCCACTGGTTGTTGGCGAGGAGGAAACCCGCAAGCAGGTCATGCTGTACACGGTCGTGCTGGCCTCGGTCTCGTTGCTGATCGTCCCGTTCGGACTCGGCGAAATCTATCTGGTTGCCGCACTCATTCTGAACGGGATCTTTCTGGGTCTCGCCTATGCCCTCTATCGCACAGGAACGAAGAAGATTGCGCGGCAGACGTTCTTCTATTCGATCTGGTATCTGGCGCTTCTGTTTGCCGCGATGGTGCTCGATCGCATCATCCTGGGTGCGTAGCCCACATCATGCAGAACGAGCCGCAGCGGTGATCTGCACGACCGTGGACATTCGGGGGGCCATGCTGACATTCAGGGCGCAATTCACCTTGGCCTGGTCGGGTCGTGTGCTATGCAACGACCCCGGTCTGATGCTGCATGGAAGCTGATTTCCTCGCCAAGATTGCCAGTATCGTGCTCATCGATCTGGTGCTCTCGGGCGACAATGCGGTCGTCATCGGAATGGCGGCACGCCGGTTGCCGCCCGATGCCCGCAAACGGGCTATCGTACTGGGCGGACTCGGCGCCGTGATCCTGCGGGTGGCCTTCACGATTCTGGCGGCGTTGCTGCTGGATATTCCGCTCCTGCGCGCTATCGGGGGCGGCTTGCTCCTCTGGATCGCGTACAAGCTGGTGCGCCCCCACGAAGAGGCACACAATGTGTCCGAGGCCGATTCGCTTGCACAGGCAGTGAAGACGATCATTCTGGCCGATTTCGTCATGAGTCTGGACAACATTCTGGCGGTCGGCGGTGCATCCGAGGGACATCTCGGCCTGCTCATTTTCGGTCTGCTCTTCTCGATCCCGATCCTGATGCTGGGGAGCGAGCTGGTCGCCCGCGTGCTCGGCCGGTTTCCGGTTCTGCTCTATGTTGGCGTCGTGGTGTTGGTCTTTACAGCGACACGCATGGTCCTGCACGATGACATCGTCGACGGACTGCATCATGCCAACCAGATCGAAACGGTGATTCTGGCCGGTCTGCTGTCGGCATTGATCATCTGGCTTGGGCTCCGCGCGGGCAAACAGACTCCACCAGCGCCGCCCGCTCAGCCGAATCTGGAATCGGCGATCTAGCGCGCGGCCGGCGTCCCCGCGTCATGACCCGGATTCCGTGTGAGGAGTCGCCTATGTCCGAATCTTGTTCGAATCAGACCTATGCCACGGCGTTCGAGGGCGCGGCGCTGATTTACGCACGCAACTTCGAGCGGCTGATCTCGATCGCGCATGCGGTCGAGGAACGTCCCTTTTCCGCCGGCATCTGGCAGCACTTTCCGCAGCGACGCAAGTGGTATCCGACGACCGACGAATTCTATGTGCTCCAGGGAGATCCACAAGGGGTTCTGGACGCCATCGCCGGATCCAACGCGGGTCCGGATCAGGTGATCGACGTCATCGGTCTCGATCCCGTGCAGGACGATGCGGCCTACCGCGCGGCTGGGTACGAGCGCGATTCGGTCGAGATTCTCATGGACCGGCCCATCACGCCCGCCGATGCACACATCGCGGACGATCCCCGCGTGGTCGGGGCGTTGACCGATGCCCAGATCGACCGACTGGCCGAGGTCTGGAACCAGGGTCGTACCGCCAACGGATATCGCCCGATTTTGCCGGCTCACAACACAACCCTCGGTCTGGTCCAACGATACGTCGAGCTCGACGGCGTGCCGGCAGCGTACGGGCGGGCCATCGCGATCGATGGCGATGCATTGCTCGCCGATGTCAATGCGTTCCCCGGCTTCCGCCGGCAGGGGCTCGGACGCGCGGTCATGCTCGCGTTGCACAGCGGCCTGGCGCGGTTGGGAGCGAATCGGGTGGTGCTCACGTCGACGGCAATGGGACTGCCACTCTACGAACAGCTTGGGTATCGCCGGCTCGCCGAAGACTGGATCTACGCGACGCCTCGCCGCGAGGCTCCCGCCGGTCCGGATGCCGGCGCGTAGACTTCGTCTATTCGGACCGTCGATCGCTTCGAGAACTCACCACCGCGTATGACGTCTCTTCACGCCTCGTGGCATATCCGGCTGGCGGCGGTCACCGTTGCGGCCATGACGCTACTGACCGGAGCTTTCTGGCCGGGCGCTCCGGCGACCGCCCAAACAATCGATCCGGCGCTCCAGCAGCTGGCCGATACCTACGCGCCCATTGCAATGTTGCGCGAGCAGGCGGAGCCATGCGACAAGGAGGGTGAAGGATATTTCCCCGCTCCGGTCGACTGGATTTTCGACAATCCAGAGATCCTGCTGCGTGCCAATGCCGGTGGCGATGTTTCCGGCGATCCGATCCTCGAAGAAGGCTTCACTCCCCAGGATCTGGCTGCCGCCGGCGCAGGAACCTACATCGACTTTCCACACGATCCCCAGCATCCGGGCTGTCTCTACGAGCAGTACTTCAATCACGCGGTTTCGAACTACGATCTCGAGCCGGCGACGTACGCCCATATCGTCATCGACGCGGGGAAGCAGAAACTCTATCTCCAATACTGGTTCTGGTACCTGTTCAACGATTGGAACAATCTGCATGAGTCCGACTGGGAGATGGTGCAGCTCACCTTCGACACCGATTCGCCCGCGATCGCCCTGGAGATCGGTCCCGACGAGGTCAGCCTGGCCCAGCACGAAAGCGGCGAAACTGCCCGCTGGCGGGATTCCCATCTGGAACGGGACGGCGCCCACCTGCTGGTCTATCCAGGCGCTGGATCGCACGCGACCTACTTCAGCTCCGATCTCTTCATCAGCTGGGGCGAGCATGGCAGCGGGTTCGGATGCGACAATACCACTCCCCGTTCCATCGCGACCCCACTGCAAGCGATCGTCATCCCAGATCCGGTCGATCCGAACGGGGAATTCGCCTGGGCGCTGTTCGAGGGGCGGTGGGGACAACGAGGGCAACCCCTCTTCAACGGTCCGCTGGGGCCGAATCTCTCGACGATCTGGACCGATCCCGAAGGCGCAACCTCGGGCTGGAGCTCGGCGGCCCTGCCGGTTCCGGCCGGACCTTCCCTGGGGCTCAATGCGACCCATACCTTCTGCTCGTTGACGGAATATGGTTCCCGAGCGGTTGCCCGGTTGATTTCGCACCCCTGGGTCGCGGCGCTCCTCGCGCTCGCCGCGGTGGCGCTGGTCGCCTTCTGCATCTATCGTGTCTGGCCGTACCTGCTGGAGGCGCTCGATATCTACGGCAACGAGCTGGCGGCCTTTCTGGGCATCGGTATCCTCGCCATTCCGATCGGGTTGCTCTTCAATCTGGTCATGCTTCAGCTCGCGCGAATATCCCCCTTCGACCAACTGCTCGGCTGGCTCGATGGATCGGGCGGAGCGGCCTTTACCGTGGCCAGCATCGTCGGCGGTCTGCAGCAGGCGGCCATGCTGCTTTTCGTCGTGCCGGCGGTCGTACAGGCGATGAAGCAGATTCGTCGCGGCGAGCGGCCAACCGTGATCGGGAGTTACCGGGCGTCGTTGCGGCATTTGCCGGCGACGTTGACCGCGTGGGTGATCTATTGGGGGTTCATTGCAATGACCGCCGCGACGATCGTCGCATTGCCATTCGCGATCTACGCCGGGGTCACACTGCAGTTCTTCATTCAGGCAACGATCCTCGAGCACGAGCGGCCAGGCTGGAATGCGCTGCTGTGTAGCTGGCGCACGACTCGGGCGCAACTCATCGAAACGCTGGCGCGCACCCTTCCGTTCCTGGTCGTGGCCGTGCTACCCGGTCCGATCATCGGGCTGACGTTCCTCATCCTCGGTGGCAGCCGGGTGCAGTTCGCCAATCTCGCGAGTGGATTTCTGTATGCGTTGCTGATTCCCTATGCCTACATCGGGTTGACCATGGCCTGGCGACGCCTGCGCGGAGACGTCATCGTCGAACCGCAGATCATGACGCGGCCGCCAGCTCGCACTGCCGATGTGGAGATTGTTGAGGAGTTAGGAGCTGGGATTTAGGAGTTAGGACCGGCCTAGACGTGGTGCGTGGGCTCGACTCGCTGCGGCGAGGAGGTTTCTCGACTTCGCTCGAAACGACGAATTCGTTCCTAACTCCTAGCTCCTAGCTCCTAGCTCCTAGCTCCTAGCTCCCTAAATCGTTGGAGCAAGTCGCTGCTGGCTTCGGAGGCCAATTGTTGGGCATTGGCAACGAGCGCGTCTCGAGGAACTTCAGTGGAATAGGTGTAGGAATCGTCCGGAAACCGGGTCGGTGGGAGCGCGGTCTTCCCGAAATCGTCCTGGACGAGCTGGGCATCGCGCAGATTCCGGATCGCGATCTCGATTGCCATCCGGTCGCTTCCGGCCTCGGAGGTTGCGAGCCTCGCCGCAAAGGCAAAGACCGCCGAGAAGATTGACAGGGAATCGGAAATTGGCAGACTCGGCCCGGACGGGTTGGGTGGCTGCTTGAGCATCGGTGTGGCGGTCCACTCGGTCCAAACCGAAAGCAATACCGTCAATTGACCGCTCTGGAAGAAACGCCAGCTCTGTAGATCGGCCAGCCATTGATAATCGAACTGGACCCAGTCTGGCCCCTCCGTGAGGACCAACGGTTCGGCGTCGTAGGCAGGGAAGTATCGACCATCGACCAGGACGGCGGAGTCACGGACCAGCGGGTAGAGAAGATCGCGATCCGGAATCCGATCGGGGACCAGATCCGCGGGGCGGATGGTGATAACCCAATGACAACGGGATTCGATCCGCTCGACGATGCTCCGATCTCCGGCCGTCAACGAAGCTCCTCCTGGCGCTGGCGCATACGGTCCATCTTGCTGACCGCGTTGTCCAGCAATGAGGCGAACTTGCCCCGGTCCTTTTGTGAAAACGGCGCCGGACCATCGGTCGGCAGCCCCATCGAGCGCATCATCGCCGCCATATCGCGCGCGGCGACCGCATCGCCAATGCGGGTCGGAGAAAACTCGTTCCCACGGAAATCGAGCGTCCGCACCCCGTTCTCCAATGTTCGTTGCGCGAGCAGGATATCCGCGGTCAGCACCAAATCTTCCCGTCCAACCTGCTCCACGATCCAGTCATCGGCCGCATCCATCGCTCCGGGGACCACCATCATGCGGGCGTGCAGTCCTGCCATCTCCGGGATACGCAGGGAACTGTTCGCAACCACGATCAACGGCATCTCATAGCGCGCAGCCACCCTGTACACCTGCTCCTTGACCGGGCAGGCGTCGGCATCGAGATAGATCGTGGGCATGTCTGCGTTCGTTCCTGTCGCGCGTTGAGCGAGCCGAGCTGGCGGATGCCGAGCAGGGAGTGTTCCCGTCCGATATGCTACGCCATTCGAGCTTGTCGAAACGTTCGCGCCACAACGGTGGTCGCCAATCCGCGAGGTGTGTGCACCGCATGGAACCCATCAATTTCGATCGCATGGCGAAGCGTTTGGCCGGCTCCCACATGAACCGGCGTGGGGTGCTTGCCGCCGCCTGCACGGGAGCCCTCGGCGCGGTCACGATCTCGACCGCATGGACGCGGCGCACAGCCGGCGCGCAGCTGCAAACGAACCAGATCTACGTCTCGCCGGACGGCTGGTCGCTCCAATACGACCCCGCCGTCTGGACGCTGCAAGAGCGGTCAAACGGTCAGGTTCAAATGACCAGCGGAGAGATCACTGCGTACCTAAGTAAAGACGCGCAGCGAACCAATCCGACCCAATGCGCGGGTTTCTTCCAGCCGATCGCCGCCGGGATCGTGCCCCTCGGCGTCCTCCAGGACGCGAACGGAAACGACGTGCATCACGTTGCAAGCGACCTGACCTATGGGGCATATGGCTACGAATACGAGGGGAGTTTCGTCCAGTACACGGAGTGCCGGTCGATGGGTGCGTCCAATGTCATGACCATGTATGCCATTCTGCCCATGGATCAGTATTGGGACCTCCTCCCAACTGTCGAAACCCTCTTCGCCGGCGTCACATTGCCGAATGCTCTACCAGGTGGTGCGAATAGCGGCGGAGCCATAGCAAGTGGCGACGGCGTCTGGGCCGCGCTGGATGGGCTCCCCATTTCTGTCTTGCGCAACTATTCCCTGGTCGCTGAAGAAACGCGAACCCGTGACGATCTCATGAACCGCTCGCTCGATCCCGCGCTGACTGGAGAGAATCTCGATGCCTGGGGATTCACCGGCAACGATTATCGCCGGTATGGTGGCGGAGGGAACGCGGCGCAGGGACTGATCACCGACCTCGAGATTAGTATCCTCTCGTTCGATAGCCCGGCCTCGGCATCGCAGGCGCTCGACTATTTCGCGAACGAGCGCATGATCGCAGGTGGGCTTTCCGAGGTCGTCGCTGAACAGATCGGCGACCGCACGCGAACCATCACCGGCACCACCCTGATCCCGAACGCGTTCGGCCAGAATGAGGCATCGGTCTACGTGCAGGTCAGTTCCGTCATGGCGCGGATCTCCGCGGCCACACCAGCGCCGAACTCCGAAATCTTCTCGATCGCAGGATCAACAGGCGCAATCGCGAAAGAAGTCGTCGAGGCGCTCCGATCGCTGGGCGGTTGAGTCTCCCATTTGCGGAGCCCTGCGCCAGGAAAGCCGAACATCACCCTAAACGATCGACTTCCCGCCCTGCCACGTCTGATAGATGATCAGCAGACCCAGTACCACGAAGATACCGCCGGCGAGCAGCTCGGCGGCCGCTCCCAGCTTGTCGCCCGCTTTTGTCCCCAACCAGAAACCGAGGATAGACACCAGGAAGGTCTGCACTATCAAGTAGGCCATGAATCCGGTCAGTGACTGCTCGCTGGCCGCCAGGCTCAATCCAGCGGCAAACTTGTCCATACTGATCACCAGCGCGATTCCTGCGAGACTCGTGAATGTGAAGGCGGCCGTCGTGCCGCCCTCCACCGTTTCATCGTGTTGCAGAGCTTCCAGAATGGCGCGCCCCCCGACCAGCGCCAGCAACACGCCGGCAAAATAGGTGGCATGTGTGCCCAGCTGGTCGCCCAGCGCTCGACCAAGCAAGACACCCGCAACCAGCAAAAAAACGAGACGATTGCGAACAGCGTTGCCGCCCGCGCCCACTGTTTGCGTGGCAATCCCTGTAACCCAAGGGACGTGCCACCAGCAAAGAGATCGAGCCCCAGCACGAACGCCAGCGCAAACATGCCCCAACTCATACGACCGCCTCGACACACAACACCAGCGCCCGGCGGAACCTTACGGGGACCGCGCGCTCACTTGACGCTGACCATATGGACTCTGTTCCGGGAAGTCTACCCGCGTCGCTTGATCGAGACGATCTCGATCGGTGGAGCCAGATGCTGCCCATCGGCAGGCGAGGTGTTGATGGCGTGCACGACGTCCATCCCCTCGATCACCTGCCCAAACGCGGCGAATCCCTGGCCGTCCGGATTTCGCATACCTCCGAAATCGAGGTCGGGTTGATCGCCGACACAGATGAAGAACTCGCTGTTGGCGCTATCCGGCGTCATGCGGGCCATCGAAATGGTTCCGTCCAGGTGCTTCAATCCGGTGACCGAGGTCCGCTCCAGATCGATGCTGGGAACGTCCCGGCGCGGATAGTCGTCCAAGCTGGCCATCCCACCCTGGATGACCGCGATCCGAATGGTGTCGTTGGGCTGATTGTCCGGCGTAACCGTGCGATAGAACCGGCTGCCGTCGTACTCGCCACGGTCGAGGTAACCGAGGAAGTTTGCGGCAGTTCCGGGCGCATGCTGCTGGTCGATCTCGACCGAGATCGTCCCAAGTGGAGTCGTGATATCGACGATGGGGTTGGTGTGTGTGCTCATGGTGGCAGTTTACGAAAGGAAATGGGAAATAGGAAATGGGAAATAGTTGGCCGATGATTGGGGAGCGGCCACCGCCGTACGAGATCGACGGCAGCTTCGCACCTCGCCGGAAGGCTCCCTGACGAACCTGCGTGGCCGACCGTCGCTATTTCCGATTTCCCATTTCCTATTTCCGCTCCGGCCCCGTACTCACCTTCAACTCCACGCTCGGCGGTGTCCGCAACGTCGAGGCGATCACGCAATACTTCTCGGCCCGTTGCACCAGACGCTCCAGCCGGTCAGCGGGAGCGTCGGCGTCGATATCGACCAGGATCCGCAAGGCGGTGAACCCAACCGGCGTTTCCGGATTGGTGCCCATCGTGCCCTGGAAGTCCATATCACCCTCGACCCGGACATTCGCCTTTTTCAGCTCGATCCCCATGGCCGCGGCGACCATACGCAACGTGATCTCCTGACACGCCGCCAGCGACGCCAGGAAGATGTCACCGGAGCACGGGAACTCTCCCTCACCACCGGCCAGCGGATGGGCGCTGGACTCCCACGTCCAGCTCGGATCGGCCGCCGCCGCGATCTTCACCAGCATCGGATCATTGCCCTCGGTCACGCTGTCGACCGCGATCGTGATCTTGCCGGCATCCGGATCGGCGGCAAAGCGTTCCTTGATCGGCGCCTGCCGCTCGCGAATGGGATTGGGTGCGCTCATGAGGTTGTCCTGTCGATCATCGCTGCATTCGATCTGCAGATCTTAGCAGGCAGCACGCGGCATGCGGCACGCAGAGGAGCCACCAAATCGTCCCAGGACTCCGGACTCAGAATTTCGTACACATTGACTCATTCTGTTAACCTGAAATCCTCACTCCCGACACGATGATGTGGCCCATGCGGCTTGGAGAGGAGGAAATCCCCATGGAACAGGTGCAACCCGGAACGGTCGTCCAACCTCAGACGGAGGCGCCCGATATCTTCACGGAGGTCATTGCACATCTCTGCGAAGGGGATTGCCATGCCTTCGGCGACCTGGTCGAATGGTGCGAGTCACGTGGGGATTGCACCGTTGCGGTCGTCTGCCCCTCCTGCGCCAAACAATGGATCATCGACGACGACGAGCTCGACGATCTCAGACGCTGGACCGCCGCCAACGGCTCTACCCTCGGCTGCGGCGTCTCCTTCGAGGCGTAGCCGGCAGCAGGCAGGGGGAGAGTGTCGGATAATGCCCTGCGGAGAGCATCTCGCTCCCCACAGGGCATCTCAGGACTCAGAACCCTATGGCATCTCTCCCACCGTTCGTCGCTCGTTGGTTGGAAACCGTGCCGGTCGCACGCCTCGATGAGGTTGCTCCCGATCCAGCCACGGCCGCCATCTTTTCTACGGACATCATCAATGCGTTTCTGCGTGAAGGCGCATTGGCGTCGGAGCGGATCGACAGCATCACCGATCCCGTGCTGGATCTGGTCCGGCGCGCATGGGACGATGGCATCCGCGATTTTGTCTTCCTGCAAGATACGCATCCCCCCGATTCTCCCGAATTCGAAGCCTACCCAGCGCACGCCATTGCCGGTACCAGCGAAAGCGAGATGATTCCCGAGCTCGCCGAGCTCCCTTTTGCAAACCAATTCACGGTCATCGAGAAGAACTCGCTGCACCCTGCCATCGATACCGGGTTCGATGCCTGGCTGGACGCGCATCCGGACCTGCGCACCGCGATCGTGATCGGAGATTGCACCGATCTGTGCGTGACCACTCTTGCGCTGCACCTGCGGCTGCGCGCCAATGCGCGGGGCGTTCAGGGATTCCAGGTCGTGGTACCGATCGACTGTGTCGACACCTTCGATATCCCCGACGATCCGAATCTCCCACCGGGCGCGGCGCATCCCGCCGAGTTCTTCCACGCCGTCTGGCTCTATCATCTGGCATCGAACAACATACGCATCGTCAGGGCACTTTCCTGAAATGTCCTGGGGCCTGAGTCCTGAGCCCTGCGACGTTCGAACCGTGTGTCTCAGGCCGCAGGACCCAGGGCTCAGGACCCTGTCGAACACCTCCTGGAAATACGTGGAGAACGCATGAGCGCCGGCAGTAATCATGGCTTCGTGGATGATTCGGGGGAGATCCAGCGGTACAAAGATGACCACGCGTTCCTACCGGAATCGACGGCCCTCTATCTCGATCTGTACCATCTCGATGCTGCCTATATGGCCTGGAAAGGCCGGCACACCGGCGCCGCGACCTTCGATCTCTATGTACGCTCCAATCCATTCGCTGGCGGATTCATGCTGGCGGCAGGATTGGAGCCCGCCATGGATTATCTCCAACGCTTCGTCTTTACCGATCCCCAGCTTGCCTACCTCGAAGAGATCAAGCACTACGAACCGGCCTTTCTGACCTTCCTCAGCGAGATGCGCTTCTCCGGCGATATCTTCGGCATCCGGGAAGGCGAGATCGCGTTTCCGAACGAGCCACTCCTGCGGGTGACGGCGCCATTCCACGAGGCGCTCATTCTCGAATCTGGCTTGCTGCGGGCGATCGGCGTATCGACGCTGATTGCGACCAAGGCCGCCCGGCTGACCCTGGCCGCCCGGGGCGCCAGTGTGGCTGACTTCTCATTCCGGCGGGCGCATGCGCCCTATTTCGCTACCCGCGCGGGATATATCGGCGGTTGCGACAGCACCTCGTTCGTCGCCGGCGCAATGGCGTACGACATCCCCGCCAGCGGCACCATTCCGCACGCGCTGGTGCAGGCCTACCCAACAGAGCTCGAAGCATTCCGGGCTGCGGCAACCGCGCTGCCCCACTACAGCCTGCTGCTCGACACCTACCGCGTTCCCTCGGGAATCGAGCACGCGATCACGGTCGCAAAGGAGGAGGATCCCCGCACGGGAAATCGATTGGCGGCCGTTCGTCTCGATAGTGGCGATCTCATTGCGGACAGCTTCATGGTCCGCCGCAGACTCGATGCGGCCGGGTTGCCCGAGGTCAAGGTGCTGGTCAGTGGCGATATCGACGAGTACCGTATTGCCGCTATCCTCGGCGCCGGCGCGCCAGTCGATGGATTCGGGGTTGGGGGCAATCTCGGCGTCGGCCTCGGCACGGTTGACAGCGGCGCCGTTGGCGGGGTCATCGGCGCGGTCTACAAGCTGGTCTGGTTCGATAGCGACCCCGAGCATCCCGCACGAATCAAGATCGCCGGGGACAAGAGCACCTGGCCGGGCCGCAAGCAGGTCTACCGAATGGCCGAATTCGAGCGAGATCTGATTGCGCTCGATGACGAGACGTCGCCATTGGATGGCAGGGCATTACTCCAACCGATCGTCCTCGGCGGCAAACGCGTGATGCCGGAGGAATCGGTGCAGCAGATTCGATCGCGCGCGAGCGCATCCCTCGCCGTGCTGCCGGCGTTCCTGCGCGAGCTCACCCCGCACCGTCCCTATCAGGTCGATATGTCCGATGCACTGCTCGCACTTCGTGAGCAAACGATTTCCCATTACTCCGACTGAGCAGCCAGCTGTAAGCAACCATTGCAGGCATGACGCGTCCCTTCGGGATCTTGGCAGCTCACCTTCTCCCTCTGCCACGTACTGACTGCTGACTGCCGGCTGCTGGCTGCTGACTGCGTTCCTACCAGCACATTCCCAGCAAAATCGAACCCGAGTCACAGATGGCGGGCCGATACTCGTATCAGTGGACATCCACTCCTCCCTTCCTACACGAAAGGGCCGCTCCCGGCAACGGTCGAGCGGCCCTTTTGTTGTGCTCGATTGTTTTCTCATATGGAATCCGAGTCGAACAAATCCCAATCCGGCCAGGATGTCGCCTCACTGGCAGCAACGGTCAACGTGCTGCGCGGATCACCAAAGAACGTGAGGACGTCCGCGGGCATTGGCCAGTACTGTGGGTCCCCGGGGGCGTCAACCCTCCAGCCGCCGGCATGAACCAGCAGATCCCTGACGGTGATATGCGCGAGACGAGGATCCGGCACGGCCCCGGGTGGCGGTTGCAGATCCAACAGCGGGAAAACGGCATCCTCCAGCGCCAGGGGCGCACAAACTCCGCCGCAGCCTGGTCGAACCCCACAAGCTCAGGAACCTCGATGCCGCTCGTACGCAAGGTTTCTGGAGTTTGCGCCCCGGCGAATCCCCGCGGTGTGCCGAGGGAGCTGGCCGCGCGGGCAAGCGGCAGGGCGGACGCCAGCAAGACGCTGCGACGGTTGATCTGCTGGTCCAGCAATCGCCGCCG
>JAMLHN010000043.1 GCA_023957115.1 Thermomicrobiales bacterium | reverse complement strand
CGCTTCCTCGATTGGGACGGCAACGAACTGGGATGCTTGCCCGAAATGAATCTCGAACCGCTCCGCGCGCTTGGGTGGAGGCCGCCAGAGCGGTTTTCGGCAATCGCAACCGACGGCAAGATGGAGATCTATGGAACGATCTATTTCCCGCCTGATTTCGACCCGTCGTGCTCGTATCCCATCATCGACCATCTTTACCCTGGCCCTCAGGTGAATCGATCCCAACCCTTTTTCGACGCGGACGAGATCGAGCCAATGGCGGCGCTGGGATTGATCGGAGTGACGATCGACGGTCGAGGTACGCCCGGCCGTAGCCGGATCTTCCACGAACACGTATATCGGAATCTGGGCGGCGCATCGGGGATCGAGGACCACGTTGCTGCCATACATCAGCTGGCGGAAACCCGTCCCTGGATGGATACGAGCCGGGTTGCGGTCGTTGGCCATTCTGCGGGTGGTTTTGCCACCACCCGTGCGATGGAGCTCTTTCCAGACTTCTACTCCGTTGGCGTTTCACAGTGCGGGCGCCACGATGGCCGCCTGGTCTTTGCCATGGTGCTGGAGGCGTACGACGATCCTGAGGACCCCGAGAGCTGGCTTCGCGCCTCTGCCATCGAGGAGGCCGGCAAGATCACCGGAAAGCTCCTGTTGATCCACGGCGAAACCGATCGGGACATTACGCTTCACAACACGATGCGGTTGATCGACAAGCTCATCGAAGCCAATCGAGACTTCGATTTGCTGGTGGTCCCGGGCGACGATCACGTCTTCTCGCGCCGCCGGCACTACGTCGAACGGCGTACGTGGGATCATCTGGTGCGGCATCTGCTCGATCTCGAACCACCGGCGGGCTTCGAGATCCACGAACACGCGGATTGATATGAGGTCGAGAACGGCCCAGTGTGTGCCGGATCAAGCCGCTCCCCCGTATGACGTGCGCTGGAAAACAATCCTCCGGAGCTACGTGGATTGCGCGCGGGAGGGTATAATGCGGTGTCACGGGGTGTGGCGCAGTCCGGTAGCGCACTGGTATGGGGTACCAGTGGTCGGAGGTTCGAATCCTCTCACCCCGACCGTCTCGCTGGTGCGGCGAATCTCACTATAGGAACATGCCTCTGCCGGGGATGCAATCCGGTGAGGGGAACTCGCGAACATCGGTGGTACGATGCGACCCACGAATGCACAACGAGCGACCTGCCGGATCCTTGTCGCAGACGACGAATCGCTCATTCGACTCGACCTCAAGGAGATGCTTACACATCTCGGCTATGACGTGGTCGCCGAAGTCGGTGACGGAGCAGCCGCCATCGAGCTAAGCCGCAAGCTGAAGCCAGACCTGGTCATCATGGACATCAAGATGCCGGAGGTGGACGGTATTGCCGCCGCCGAGATCCTGACGCGCGAGCAGATCGCCCCGGTTGTCTTGCTGACCGCCTACTCCGATCAAGCGCTCGTCGAGCGGGCACGTGACGCAGGCGTGGTCGGCTATGTGGTCAAGCCATTTCGGGAAGCCGAGCTCATGCCGGTCATCGAGCTCTCGCTTACTCGATTCGCAGAGTTCACCGCGCTCCGTAAAGAAGTTGGCGATCTCCGGGACGCGTTGGAAACGCGAAAGGTGGTCGAGCGGGCGAAGGGCGTCCTCATGGAAGTCCATGGGCTTCCGGAAGCCGACGCGTTTCGCCGAATTCGCAAAACCAGCATGGACTCGCGCAAATCGATGAAAGAGGTGGCCGAGGCCATCCTGTTGACATACGAAATGGACATCTCGACAGCTCCGTCTGGCGAGACGACCGACGGAATGTAATTCGCACCGAATCTGAGATAACCCAACTGCAGATCGAGCGCTCCCTGACCTCAGGGAGCGCTTTCTGGTGTTTCAGAATCCCCGGGTGTGCCGGCCGCATCTGGCACGGACGGCAGGTCTTCGGAGGCTGGTCTGACGGTCAAGGTTACCTCGGCCGGGAAGGTTGCGACCCATTGTACGCGTGGGGGCATGATGACTGATGGCTGCACCGCATAGGATCCCACCGGGAGCCCGGTCGCATCGACAATGACCTGGAGACTGGAGGCATCCAGATCGGCCAGCGTGTCCTCTGGAGCAACGACTTCGATGGTGATTTCATCCGGATTCACAGAGGCGACGAGCCCTGGTCCGACGCCGACGATGGTCACCTGCTGAGACGGTAAGGATTGGCGCACACCGCGCTGCGTGATCTGGACCAACACTTCCACGTCGCCTGTGGATGGTTGAAGGATCTGAATACCGTCCGGCAGGCCTGTGATGTTCACTGTCTGCGTGAAGCTGGCATCCGCTCCGGTCACATCGACCGGCTCGGTAGACAGGGCAACGAGCGTGTCCAGAACATCCTCGTCACCGTCGACAACCACGAATTGCGGGTTGATCGTTCGGTCTGCGATCTCATATCCCGGTGCCGGAGATCCCGTAATGGTCGCCAGGACGGCCACGCTCTTGCCTCGGGCCGATACTCGGACGGTCGCTGCCACGGCTGAAGGCTCGATCGTGATGCCTTCGATGGGCTGCCCGTTTGCGTCACGTGCCTCGGGTATGTAGACGTCCTCGAAGGTCTGGCTGCCGCCCGATACCTGGACGGGCAGGACGACACGATCGATCGAATCGACAAGAGACGACGGCCCCGTAACCGTCACGCGATCCACCTCTGGATAGACTGTTACCGTTCTCAGACTGTTTTCGTCGATGTCGGCGACCGCCGGGAAGAGTGGCAGCGGTTTTGAAACCGATTGTTCGACGACGACCGAGACGGTAGGGGGGGAGACGCTCGATTCCCAGACGCCTTTGGGCGTTTCCAGATGCACGGGGAGATCGTAGACGCCGGGTTCGGTGACTGCGGCAAAGTCGAGATTGGCGACCAGAGCGCTCCCCTCGATGGGGTTGACATCCGAGCGTGGACCGGACAGTTCGACTCGAACGGGTTCGAGCTCGTTGACGATGACCATCGCGTCGTCCAACGATGTCGCATGCACCGGAACCTCGGTGAAGACCCGCGTCGTTTCCGGGTCCTGGCGAAGTGAAACGAGTGCCCACAGAATGATGGCAAGCGCCAGCGAAGCCAGCAACCGGAGTGCTGCCTCCCGGGTCAGGAAGAGTTCGCGAAGGCGTTCCGAGGTCATCAGTCTCCGCTCTTTACCGTCGTCTGGGCGGAATCACCTGAGCGACTCGAGGTGGTCGTCTGTCGTCGTGGACGCATTCGATCGGCGCTGGGCAAGTGGAACCGGCTTGAAGCTGTCGAGCGTTCGGTTTCGTCGCGGTCGAGTCGCATCAGTGTTCGGAGGACGCGCCGGAGTCGATCCTGGTCGAGTCCCCGAATCAATCGACCACTATGCGCCACCGCAATCTGTCCGGTCTCCTCGGAGACTACGACTGCGAGCGCGTCCGAATCTTCGGTGACGCCGATCGCTGCTCGATGCCGGGTTCCCAGCTGGCTCGATGCGGAAATATTGTCGGTGAGCGGCAACACGACACTGGCCGCGACGATACGATCTCCGCGGGTCAAGACCGCCCCGTCGTGGAGCGGAGAGTTGGGATAGAAGATGTTGATCAGCAGTTGGCGGGTGAGCTTTGCGTCGACCGGAACCCCGGATTCCGCGTAGTCCTGGAGTCCCGTCTCTCGTTCGATGATCATCAATGCGCCGTAGCGCTGGCGGGCGAGCTGTCCCGCTGCGCGCACAATCTCGTCGATGGCTTGTTCGGTGTCTGCGTCGACATTTGCGGGGAACGACTCTCTCAAGCGTGCGCCGGTGTGCCCGAGCTGTTCGAGGGCGCGACGGAGCTCAGGCTGGAAGATGACCGGAATGGCGACGAGCAGCGCAGGCCAGGTGCGGGCGAGAATCCAGTTCAGCGTTTCGAGGTTGAAGACGGTGGCGAGGATGTAGATGAGCGCCAGGAAAATGATGGCGCCGCGGATGAGCGAAGTTGCCCGCGTTCCCTGGGCGACTCCGAGCAGCCAGAAGATAAGGAGGGTGACAACTGCAACGTCGAGTAGGGATCGGAGGCTCCAAAGTTCAGAGAGGAGCCACCTTATCTCCGGCATGAAAGAAACGCCCCGTGTCCGATGTGTCGAGATCTCATAAGAATCTTAGCATTGCCTCGCCAGGCCATTCTTCATGAAAAAGACAAGAAAGCCATGCTGGGCAGGTATTTAGCGCAGTTCCTGGGACTGCGTGAACCCGCGGACGCGGTAGTCGTCCGCGTCGACGAAGACATAGCGCGAAAGGCGGGCGTCCAGCATGCGGGATACGATGCGGTCTTCGATCCGGTCGAGCCGTGCGTTGGACGTGATGACGGTGGGGAGCTGCTCGTTGTACCGATGATTGATGATCTGGAAAAGCTTCTCGCTTGCCCAGGCAGTCGTGTGCTCGGTGCCGAGATCGTCCAGCACCAGCAGATTGGCATTTCGAATCTGCTGGAATCGCTCGTCGTAGGCGACACCGTTCTCCGGATCGAAGGTTGCGCGAAGCTGGTCGAGCAAGTCCGGCACGACGCGGAAGTAGACCGCGGCCTGGGCATTGCGGGCCGCGTACGCGTTGGCGACGGCGGCCGCCAGGTGGGTTTTTCCAACCCCAACCGCCCCGTGCAGCACAAGCCAGCCGTCGGTGGCTCGCGCATATTCGCGTGCGATCCGGAAGGCGCTTTCAGTGCCGCGCATCGATGGGTCGAAGCTCTCGAAGGTGAGGTGGCGAAGCGAATCGAGCTGTGAAAGGCTGCTCAGCTCGCGCGAGAGTTTGGCCTGCTGTCGCTCGGCGGTGCAAACACATGGGAACAGCTTGCCAAACTTGGGGTCGCCCGGCATCACATCGAACCGCACCCACCCGGCGTCCTGGCAGATGGGACATTGATGGGAGGGGCGATCAGGCTGAGCTGCGTCGCCGCTGCTTATATCGACTGGGATCGAAAGGTTCGGGAGCAGATCCCCGACTCGTCGCATGGTGGTTTCCTTCCCCGCGTCCGTTGACTGCCCAGTTCTCTAGAACGCGCTGGACATAACGCCAGTTTCGCTTGTTATATGTTACGGCCTCGCGGATGGCATCTTCGATCCAGTCGAGTGGGTACAGCTCCATGGCTGTTTCGATCTGATCGGTAAGCAGTGGTGTCAGGATGCCGATGTTCTTTTCGTAGAGCGAGAAGATCGATGGCGCCGTCGCGGCCAGAACAGCATTCGTGCCCGCGGTGGGCCATGCGCCCGGGTCCTGCAGTATGCGTTCGAGCGCTTCCCGATTGTCGGGGCTGGATGGCACATACCACCGTTCGTCATGCCCGTCGATCTCGAGCACGACCTGGATGATCGATTCGCGCGCGACGGCATATTGCAGCCCGCGCCGGATTCGCTGGGAGAGCTTGCTGCTCTTGCGATCTTCGTGGAAGGTCCGTGCCAGGACGGAGTCGGCGACAACGGAGTCTTCGCTAACGCCGGGGGGACTGCTACCGGCATCCGCGGCCAGCCGGAAGACGGCCAGGGTGACATGAAGCTCAGCTGGGTCGTCGATCTCCGCAATACGTTGCGTCAGAAACTCGCGCGGTACGGGAATGTTGGTCTGGGGCGCGTTCGGGGACCGGCGGCGTTTGCTGACAGGCATGTCCTCGCAGATCCTAGAATTGACCGTCGTTGAACGTCTGCAGATCCGCGAAGCGCGCGTTGTTCTCGAAGAATCGAAGCGGAATCGACCCGATGGGGCCATTGCGGTGCTTGGCGACGATGACCTCGGCCAGGTTCTTCTTTTCCGACTCGTGATCGAACTTGTCCTCGCGGTGGATGAACATCACGATGTCCGCATCCTGTTCGATCGATCCCGATTCGCGAAGGTCCGAAAGTTGCGGCCGGTGGCCGGTGCGACTCTCGATTGCGCGAGAGAGCTGAGAGAGGGCGATGACCGGAATATCGAGCTCACGGGCAAGCGACTTGAGTCCACGGGAGATATCGGCGATCTCCTGCACGCGGTTTTCACTCCGTTTGCCCTGCATCAGCTGCAAGTAGTCGATGATCAGCAGGTCGAGCCCATGTTCGGCCTGGAGCCGACGCGCCTTGGTGCGCACATCTGAGATCGAGAGCATGCCGGAATCGTCGACATACATCGGCGAGTTCGACAGCCGGCCAAAGGCGCGGACGACACGCTCCCACTCGTTGTCCTCGATATGCCCCAATCTGAGCCGGTGAGAATCGACCCCTGTCTCGGCGGCGACAAGACGTTGAACGAGTTGTTCGGCCGGCATTTCCAGTGAGAAGATTCCGACCGTACGGTCGTGCTGCACAGCGGCCGCATAGGCGAAGCCGAGCGCAAGCGCCGACTTGCCGAACCCAGGGCGTGCCGCAACGATGATCAGGTCGGACCGCTGCAATCCACCGGTGAGCTTGTCCAGATCGCTGAATCCAGTTGGGACGCCGACCAGGGCGTCGCGGGTTTCCCGGCGTTCGCCGAGCCGGTCGAAGAACCCTTCGAGCACCTCGTCGATCTTGAGAGATTCTTTGGACATTCGCCGTTCGGCAACGCAGCGTCTGCGTTCCGCCTGATCGCCGCGTCCTCGATCTCGAAGGTCTTCGCTGATATCCGACACTGACCACTTCGGCACCCGCCTGGATCAGCCGGCGCTGGGTGGAGGTCCGTTCGACGATGCGGCTGTAGTACTCGACGTGGACCGCGGTCGGCACGCTTTCGATCAAAGAGCTGAGGTAGGCAATGCCACCCACCGAATCGAGCTGGTTCCGGCGGGCGAGCTCGTCCGAGAGCGTAAGGATGTCGGTTGGCTCTCGCCGGTTGTAGAGGTCACGCATGGCGGCATAGATCATGCCGTGCGCGGGTTGATAGAAATCCTCCGGGCGCAGGATGGTTTCGACCCGGATGATGGCATCGCGGTCGAGCAGGATACTACCGAGGGCAGATTGCTCCGCCTCGAGATTGTGGGGCGGAAGGCGATCGATTGCTGCGACCATGTGATGGCAATGCCTGGGGCTCGAGGAAGCCCTTGGTCAGATCAAGCGGGAGTGATCCGGAAACGATGGAACGATGGTAGCAGGTTCCCGGTCAAAAACGCAGGGGGGCGAGGCCGGGAACCTGCAATCGAAACGAGACTATGCCTCCGCGGCCAGCTCATTTTGTTCGTCAGCGACCAGATCGAGGGTTGCAGTGTCGTCCGCCGCATCCGAAACCGGCTGCTCGACCTCTTCGTCTTCGTCCACGATACCGTGGACCACAACCGTCACCTGCGGACGCAGCTTGCCGATCAGGTTGACAGTGACCGCATGCTCGCCGGTGGTGCGAATCGGCTCATCGATGACGACCTTGCGGCGATCGATCTCAGAACCGATGGCGGCCGACAGCTTTTCGGCGATATCGCCGTTGGTGACCGAACCGAAGAGCCGGCCGTTGCTCCCGGCGCGTGCCTCGAACTCGAGCTTCTGACCGTTGATGCGGTCGGCCAGACCCTGGAGCTCCTGCTCCTGACGCGCAATCTTGCGCTGCTTGACTGCCTCGTTGGTGGCGACGACTTTCATCTCGCCCGGAGTGGCGACCACCGCCATTCCCTTGGGGATGAGATAGTTGCGGGCGTAGCCATCGGCAACATTCTTGACCGAGCCCTTTTCACCAAGGTTTTCGACATCTTGCCGAAGCACGACTTTCATTCTGTAGCGCCTTCCAAACGTTGGGATGATGTGTAAACGACAACACGAAACAGGCGGATTGCTCCTCCGCCCGTATGACCGGCTAACTATACCGCACGTTGCCCAATGCCAGGTCGATTCTGGGCTCGGGGCACCGGCGTCCGTGTGACGCGGTTAGCCGGTTGCCGAAGGGGTTGCGTCCGCGGCATCTAACCACGATTGCATGATCGAGATCTCGGTCTGTCGTGAGGTCAGCACCGTGGCGGCGAAATCGATCAATTCCTGGTGCTGCGCCTGGTCATGCACCTGCGTGGCAGTGGCGATCGCGGCCGTATGATGGTCGATGAGCTGCTCGAAAAAGATGCGATCGAAGCTGTTGTCCTCTGCCGAGCAGAGGAATGCGATCGTTGCCGCCGTGGCGTTCGACCAGCCGGCAGCCACCGCAGGTTCAGATGGAAACCAGACCGACCGCCAGTGGCGCAGCAATTGAAGCTCTCCAGCCTGGCTCTCTGCGACGCGTAAGGCCATGCGGTAGACCTGAGGGTCAGTAGCCCGTTCGAGTCCAACGTTTGCCACGGCGATTGCGGCGGTGTGTCCGGCAATCATGGCGTCGATGAGTGAACGATCTTCTTCGACGATGACCGGTGAAGGCTCGGGACTGGCGAGGATCGTTGCTGGCAATGTGGAGCAAATACCGGTTGGATGCTGGTCGGCACTGACACTGGGGTTGGCATTCGGAAACGCCAACCCCACTGAGAGGCCGAGCGTGAGAATCATCGAGCGGCGCATTGCGATACGAACTCCTCAAGCGTGCGAGGTCCAGCAGTGAGCGTATCATTCGGCGCTCGAATTTCATGTGCGCTGCAGGTTTCCATCGTTGAATGGGGCTGCTGTTTGTCGGCGTAGCCGGTGTGTTCGAGGAGATGGGTGAGTGGGTTGGCCCCTCACTCGAGCCCCGATCCCTCTGGGGAGCGGTTCGACCCGCACCCCCAGCCCCGCTCCCGGAGTTGGGAGCGGGGAGGTCGCGGGGCCGTAGCTCGGCCAGATCCTTTGGATGGATAGGCGGAAAGCTGGAGAACGGAGACGCGTTCGTTTTCTTGCGAACGACGTTTGGGGGCTCCGGCGGGATCGCCCTCGAAGCACGCCAGGGTGGGGAGCTCGGCCGTGGTTGGAAAAAAGGGCCCGAAGTCCGGAGCCCGGAGACGACCGATGCGACCGATGCGACCGAGGCAGCGACCTGAGTTGGTCGCTGCTTCGCCTTCCCTTCACGGTTGATACAATGGCGCCGTGAACCCCATGCCGAATCTGATGCGCTCCGTGAACCAGGCATTGATTGGATCGACGTGACCCTCATCTCGCTTCTTGCGCTCTTGGCAGAATGGCTTTGGCTGTTGCTCCAGTTTCTCTGGCGTCAGGTTCAGAAGCTAGTTGATCGCTAGGTAGGCGACCGCCACCATTTACGGATTGGCCCTCCGTCGCTGCCGGTATTCTCCTGGCAATCGGCTCGATGCTACGATCCCTAGTAGACATCCATCATGGTCGATGCAGGTTCCGTTGGGCGCGGCCCCTTGAATCCTGACGTCCCACGTTCTCCGCCCCCGTCCAGTCCATTGATATCCAAGGAGCGTTCATGTTCGACGTGTTCACACGCGGTTCTCGCGACCCATCGTCACTCCGAGTTTTCGGAGAGACCCTGGTCGCGGTCGTTGCGGTCAATGCCCTTGGTGCTGGGGCCGGTATCCTGGCTGGGAGCGGAGAGGACAGCGACTGGTACAAGGCGCTTGACAAGCCCTCGTTCAACCCGCCGGGGTGGGTCTTCGCCCCGGTCTGGACGTCGCTCTACACATTGATGGGGATTTCCCTCTCGATGCTGTGGCGCATCCGGCGCGACAACCCGGCCGCGACCCCGGCCTTGCAGCTCTTTGGTATCCAACTCATCCTGAATTTGCTCTGGAGCTTTCTCTTCTTCCGCTGGGAGCGCCCGCGCGACGCGCTTATCGAGATCGTGGTGCTGAATGTCGCGATTGTTCTTGCGATACTGGCCGCGTGGCGCGTCTCGAAAACGGCGGCGATCCTGCTGGTCCCGTATCTCGGTTGGACGCTCTTCGCCACGCTGCTCAACGGCGCCATTTGGTACCTGAATCGGTAGTCGTTTTTCCGACTCCACCTGCATTCCCAGCTCGGCCCGGCCATGCTTCCCATGTCGATCCTCAGCTAAACCCCCTTGCGGTGACCGCTCCCTGGCTGTACTCTGCGGTACGAAAAAACCCGGAATACGCATAGGAGGGCAACACACATGGACAATCGGCGGTTCGATGCGGTGACGCGCTCGTTCGGACATGGCGGTTCTCGTCGTGCCCTGATCAAGGGGTTGCTTGGGATCGGGGGCGCGGCTGTCGTCGGCACGGTGGCCACGCATGACGGTGAGGCCGCGCGGCGTCCCACACCGACCCCGAAGCCGATCAGCTGCCCCGGTCAGCAACAGTGGAATGGCGCTGCATGCGTGTGTCCCGCTGGAACGGACAAATGCGGTCCCGATTGTTGCCCTTGGGGAGAGGCGACGTGTTGCGGGAATGCCTGCTGCTATGGGCAGTGCTATGGGGAAGAGGTGTGCTGTCCCTCGCCCACCATCTACTGCGACCGGAAGCTGCCAAGCCTGGGAGTGTTGCACGGATGATGACTGCGCCTATGGGGTCTGTGACCCGCAGACGCACACCTGTCTTTGCACGCCAAGTTGTCAGGACGGTGTCTGCGGGGATGACGGGTGCGGTGGGGTCTGCAACCCGTGCGGTTCCGGATACGCGTGTCTCGAAGGGGATTGCTACCTGCAGTATCCGAACTGCCCCTCGAGTTTTGGAGTGGTCTCCGGAACCGGCTACAATGCCTGCATTTGTGGATTAGGTTCGAATAGCGCCTGCGGCGCGAGTAGCGAGTGCGCTCAGGGCGAATTGTGCTTCGTGGTTGGCGGTGGGAGATGCCGGCAGGGCTGCCTGCAACCGAGCTAGCGTTGGATCAGCCCAGGCATTCCACCTGGATCACGATCGATGCGCTCCGTGGTCGATCGACTACCCGTCAGCCTTCGTCCGGCGGCAGCTTGGCTCCCACAGAATCCTCGCTACGGAGTCGACGTACTCACCGCTGCCGGACGGATCGGTGTTGTGCACTCAAGGCGGAGCGTACCTTGGCGCGGCTCATTGTTTCCCAGCCGCTCGTTGGTCCTCTATCGCCCCGTCTGCGCGCGAATCGCACGCGACACCCTCGAACAGGCGATGAAAATAGGGTAGCCCGGAATTGGTTGGGGTAAACCTATGAGAGCCGGCAGCGAGTAGAACGCCCCGGCTCTCATTTTGGCCAGTGTTTATCACACTTTTTGATGGTGACCCGCCAGGGACTCGAACCCCGAACCAGCTGATTAAGAGTCAGATGCTCTGCCATTGAGCTAGCGGGCCGTGCGGTTCCGAAGGCGTGCTTCTTGACCACAGATCAACGCACATGCCGGTCAGTGCCAGCGTGCGGTCGCACCGGGAAGTATAACCGATCTCTCTTCGAGATTGGAGCGTGTCGAGCATGGGTGTCATACGGAGCCGTATGGGCAGATCGATTGATCTGTCCAACGAGCAGCAAAGGAAAACGCGAGCTCCACGAAAGGCGGGGCGCAAATCCTGCGTTTGGCGCGGCGTCGGGTCTTGCCTTCAGCCCATCGCTACCCCTACCGGAGATTCTTGCGCAGTCGCTTGGTGGCTGCGTACCGGCTGGGAGATCCTCGCAGCAGGGCAGAGGAGATGTTTTGCGCACAGGTTGTGACTTCGGAGATGACCGAGTCCAGACGCTCGCGGGTGAGCCGCGAGTCGGGACCACTGACACCGACCGCGGCGGCGGTCTCACCGCGATGATTGAGAATCGGCGCCGCCACGCAGCGCGCTCCGTCCTCGAACTCGCCGTCGTCGAGCGCATAGCCGTCGGTGCGCACTCGCGTGATCGACTCGAGCAGGACGTCTCGGTCGACGATCGTCCGCGCGGTCCGGCTCTTGAGCGTCTGGAGTTTCAGGAAACTCTCGATTCGCTCGTTGCTGAGGCCGGCAAGGAGAACCTTGCCGACCGCGCTGCAGTAGAGTGGGATTCGCGTGCCCGAACGCGAATCCATGCTCAGCAGATGGTCCGATTTCACCTGTTGGATCAGGACGGCGCTGTTGCCGTCGAGCACACGAAGATTCGCGGTTTCATTGACCGCAGCCAACAGGATAGACATATACGGCAGTGCCTCTTTTCCCAACGACGTTTGGTAGGAAAAGGCGTTTCCAACCTCGAACGCGCGGAGCCCGACACTGTAACTGCCGGTTTCGTCATCTTGCGCAACGAACCCATGCGAGGTCAGCGTGGTCAGCAGGCGGTGGCAGGTGCTGATCGGAAGCTCGATCCTGCGGCTGATTTCCGCTATTCCGAGACCTCGTTCCTCGAGCGAAAGCAGCTCTAGTATGGTCAGCGCTCGGCCAACGCTTCGGACACCGCTGCGATTTCCGTTTTCCATACGTTGGGCCGCTCCTTCGGGTCGAGAACTACCGCATTGTCATCGTTGTGTTCCGCAGAGTATTCCATACCGTGGAAGATGTTTCCATTTTTATTGACGCAGGCAAGGCCCTTCTCTATGGTATCGAAACAGGGCTCGTGTCCAGAGGCGATCGACGATGTTGCTCCGTAACTTGCTCGGGCAGCTCGCTGAAATCCCTCGGATGAAGCAGTTGACGGGTTTCGCAACTCAGGGAGAACACCATGCGCGTCGTCTTTCATGGAGGTCGAATTGTAACGGCTGGCCCGGATGGGGTTATCGAGAACGGCATCTTGATCGTCGATGACGGCCGCATCGGGGAGGTTGGCGCAGCTGGTGAGATCGAGGTACCTGGCACGGACGCGCAGCTGATCGATCTGGAGGGGCAGACGGCTATTCCGGGGCTCATCGATCTCCACGGGCATGTCTGCGGGTTCACCGCCGCCGAGACAGCCGAAGGGATCAACCCCAAGACGGTTACCGATTCCGTGATTCGGGCGACGTTGAACTGTCACGGAGCGATTTCCAATGGAATCACCACCGTACGCGAGGTCGGTTCGCGGCACGAAGGGATCTTCAATATTAGCCGGGCTGTCGAACGAGGCGACCTGCTCGGCCCGCGCATCTTCGCATGTGGCAACGCAATCTCGATGACTGGCGGGCATGGGCATACCTCCGTCAGCGTCGAGGTCGACGGACCCGATGCCGTCCGCTGGGCGGCGCGTCAGCAGCTCAAGAACGGCGCCCAGTTCATCAAGGTGATGGCTTCGGGCGGAGCGGGCGGTGTTACCGAGCGCCTGACCGATTGTCAGATGACCTTCGAGGAGCTCAGCGCCGCTTCCGAAGAAGCGCACGCCAAGGGGAAGCACGTAGCCGCGCATGCGACGGCCCCAGCGAGCATCATCAACGCATTGAATGCCGGCGCAAACACGATCGAGCATGGTGTGATCGTCGATGATGAGGCCGTTGCGAAGTTCCTGGAAACGGACGCGGTCTATGTGCCAACGCTGGAGATCTACAACCGCATCGCGACCTATGCGTCGGATCAATATCCTCCGCATTATCCCGCTCGCGCGCGGGAAGCCGTGCAATACCACCGCGAATCGTTCCAGAAGGCCATGGCGGCCGGAGTGAAGATTGGGGCCGGAACCGACTCCGGGAATCACCGCTGGTTCCTTGGGGACCTGGCGCTCGAGTTGGCCTTGATGGTGGAGTACGGACTGGACCCGCTGCAGGCACTCCTGACAGCCACCAGGAATGCTGCCGAGGTGATGGACCTTCAAGAGGAGATTGGGACCCTGGAGAAGGGCAAGTCCGCGGATGTCGTAGTCGTCGAGGGGAATCCCCTCGATCAGATCTCGGCATTACGTGAGGTGACGGTGGTCATGAAGGGTGGCCAGACGCTGCCCATCTAGTTTCCGATCGGCCAAATCAACCTGGAATTTCCACGCATGCCCAACGGGTGTGATTCTCGAGGTGTACCCAAAAATGAATGGCACGCAACTCATTGCAGATATTCTGAAACAAGAGGGGACCGAATATCTCTTCTGCTTCCCCGACAATCAGATCATCGATCCGTGTGCTGAGGTGGGCATTCGCCCCATGCTCGCACGCACGGAGCGGACGGTCATCGCGATGGCCGACGGCTATTCCCGCATGACGAATGGCCGCAAGATCGGCGTTGCCGCGGTGCAGCACGGTCCGGGAGCCGAGAACAGCTTCGGGGGAGTTGCGCAGGCGTTTTCGGACTCGACGCCGCTCCTGTTCCTGCCCCAGCAGACGGGAACGCATCGTCTGGGACAGAATCCCGAGTTCGATTCGGTTGTCAACTATCGAGAGATCACAAAATGGGCGACGCGAATCCAGAGTCCTGACCGCGTCGCGTCGACCCTGCGACGGGCGTACACTTATCTGCGGCTGGGCCGTCCTGGACCGGTACTGGTCGAGACGCCCCGCGACTTGCTCGCGCTCGAGATCACAGACGAGAGCAAGCTTCAGTATCAGCCGGTAAACGGGGCGCGTACTGCTGCCGATCCGGAGGGTGTGCGGCAGGCGGCCGCGCTGCTCATGGCCGCCAAGCGGCCGGTCATTCATGCCGGCCAGGGAGTCCTCTACGCCGAAGCCACCAACGAGCTGGTGGAGCTGGCCGAGCTGCTGTCCGCGCCGGTCATGACGACGCTGCCGGGCAAGAGTGGGTTCCCCGAATCCCATCCGCTGTCGCTGGGATCGGGCGGTCACTCCGGCCCCGAAGCTCTGGCCCAGTATCTGGGCGAGGCGGATCTCATCTTCGGGATCGGCACCAGCATGACCAGCTCACTGTTCGCTGCTCCAATTCCATCTGGCAAGCGCATCATTCACTCGACGATCGACGACCGGGACGTCAACAAGGACGTGATCGCGGAATGTGTCCTGCTGGGGGATGCCAAGTTGGTGCTCCGGCAGTTGATCGAGGCCATCTCGGGAAGCGCGGCGACTTCGGAGCAGGCGGACAAGAAGGAAAAGCTGCGATCCATCGAGCGGCTGGTCGACCTGAAGCGCAAGACCGCGGAGGATTGGCGACCGGCGTTTCAGTCGGACGAGGTGCCGATCAATCCCTATCGCGTCATTGGCGAGCTGATGGACGCGCTCGACCCATTCACCACGGTCATCACGCATGACGCGGGCAAGCCGCGAGACCAGCTCACCCCATTTTGGAAGAGCGACGTACCGCGAAGTTTTCTTGGATGGGGTAAATCGACCCACCTGGGCTACGGGTTGGGGCTGGCGCTCGGCGCGAAGCTGGCGGCGCCGGAGAAGACGGTCGTCAATGTGATGGGCGACTGCGCCATTGGCATGACCGGCATGGATATCGAAACCGGCGTACGGTTGGGTATTCCAATTCTTACAATAATCCTGAATAATTCTTCCATGTCCTATTACGAGATTCCGTATCCGACGGCATCGGAGCGATATGGATTCAAGTATCTCTCTGGCAATTACTACCTGATGGCGCAGGCGTTGGGCGCCTGGAGCGCGCGGATCGATCGGCCGGAGGACATCAAATCGGCGCTTGGTTCGGCGCTGGCGGCGATGGCCGATGGGCGGCCAGCGGTCATCGAAGTGATCAGTAAGGAAGAACCCGCGCTGCAAAAGCCCTGGTAATCACTACCTCGTCGTGAGCTGCATCGATTGATCCAGAAGATCGCCGAATCACAAAGTTACCGGCTGGGACTTGCTCAGGCGGCCGATTCAAGCGGGAAACGACGCGTGCTCGACTATGTGGAGCCACGGCAACAACGGAGATTCCGCATGGCGCGGCAGCTGGTCGCGTCGCCGGTCATGCTTTGCTCGGTGGCATTTCTGCTGATCGTGGTGGCATTTGCCATAGCCCCCGGGTTCTTCGCGCCGCATGATCCAGAGGCGCAGTCGTTGACTCGGCGGTTGCTGCCGCCGCTGGCGAACGTGGGCGATACGACCTACTGGCTGGGGACCGACTCACTGGGCCGGGACATGCTGAGCCGCGTGATCTTCGGTGCACGGATCTCGGTCATCGTTGCGTTGGCTGGTGTGGTGCTCTCTGGTGCGGTCGGCGTAGTCATTGGCGTCGTGAGCGGGTACTACGGCGGGTTGATCGACGACTTCTTCGGTTGGCTGGTCAACGTCCAGCTGAGCTTTCCGTTTCTGCTCCTGGCGGTTGCGGTGGCCGCCGTGCTGGGTCCGGGTTTGCGCAACATCATCATCGTGCTTGCGGTCACGACCTGGGTTTCCTACAGCCGGGTGATGCGGGGACAGGTGCTGACGATTCGGGATTCGGAGTATGTGCAAGCGGCCCGCGTAATTGGGGCGAGCGATCGACGATTGCTGGCCAAGCACGTGCTGCCGAATACGTACATTCCGCTCATCGTAATCGTGACCTTCGAGGTTGCTCGTCTGATCATTGCCGAGGCGTCGCTCAGCTTCTTGGGGCTGGGTACCGCGGGGTTGGCATCGTGGGGAACACTGATGGCCGATGGGCGAGCACACCTGGCGACGTCGTGGTGGATCGCCACGATGCCGGGAATCGCAATCATGATCACCGTGCTTGCGATCAACCTCATCGGCGACTGGCTGCGGGATGTCCTCGATCCTCGTTTCCAGCGGCGTTGAGCGTGGAGGGAGCCGGCGATGCAGGCCTTCATCATACGAAGACTTATCCAGGCAGTATTCGTACTCCTTGGCGCGTCGATCGTGTCGTTTGCGCTGCTTCACCTGGCGGGCAACCCGGTGGATCTGATCTTGCCAATGGATGCGACGGCCGAAGAGCGCGACGCGATGATGCATCAACTTGGCTACGATCGGCCGCTGATCCAGCAGTACGCGGACTATATGCGCGGACTCGTCCGGGGAGATTTCGGCGAATCGGTAAGGAGCAGACAACCGGCAATGCAGCTCGTGCTCGAGCGGCTGCCGGCGACGCTCGAACTGGCGGCGGTGGCGATGGCGATCTCGATCGTCTTCGCCTTTCCGGCCGGAATAGCCGCCGCCATCTGGCGCGGGAGTATTGTCGACCGTGGGCTGATGGTGCTGACCTTGATTGGGCAGAGCGTGCCGGTGTTCTTCCTCGGACTGGTCTTCATCCTGGTGTTTGGCGTCCGGCTGCGATGGTTCCCGGTTGCGGGACGGGGCGGCCTGGAGCATCTCATTCTGCCGGCGCTCTCGCTCGGTATGTACTCGATGGCACGCACCGCGCGGTTGGTGCGATCGGGGATGCTCGAAGTCTTGCACAGTGACTACATCACGACCGCACGTGCGAAAGGGCTCTCTGAGCAACTCGTAGTGGTCCGGCATGCGCTCAAGAATGCGTTGGTTCCGATCATCACGATTCTCGGACTCGATATTGCGACATTGCTGGGCGGAGCCATCATCACCGAGACCATCTTTTCCTGGCCTGGGCTCGGGCAACTGATCATCTATTCAGTTTCCACGCGTGACTTCCCAATCGTCCAGGCGGCGGTGTTCGTGATCGCATGCACCTACATCTTCGTGAACTTCTTCGTCGACATCCTCTATGCGATCGTCAATCCCCGGGTTCGTTTGATGTAGCCAGTCGCCGGCGGTGACCTCAGCCGGGGAAGCTGACGGAGGTCCGTCCTGGCAGTTCCGCCGTTAATTTCTCACAGGTCGATGTTCTCCAGGTAAAATATTCCATTATGCGGAAGACAATTCCATTTTTGTTGACGGCGAAGTTTGTCGCGGCTAGCATGTCGGAAATAGACCCCGGAGTTTATTGGCCAGATCGTTTGCCCGGAGTGGAAGGCGCCGTAGACCACCGCATATCCAGCAAGAGACCTTCGATGCAACCGTCTCGTTTGAGAGATAGAGAGAGGCTCACCATGCTCGAACAGCAGAACGTCAATCGACGACAACTTCTGGTCTATGGAGCGGCCGTTGGGGCGGCCCTCCCCATGGTCCTGTCGACGAGCGCTCCAGCATTTGCCGCACAGGATGGCTCCGAAACGTCGGTCATCACGGTCGGGCAGGGGGTCGAGCCGGAAACGCTCGACATCCAGCAGACAGATGTCGGTTCGACCCGCAACGTTGCGGGGCTGATCCTGCAGCCGCTTGTGAGCTGGAATTACAACACCGGGGAGTTGGAAGGCGTCCTGGCTGAACGCTGGTCCAGCGTGGACGACCTCACCTGGGAGGTGAACCTGCGCCCCGGCGTTCAGTACACCAACGGCGAGCCACTGAACGCCGAGGGCGTCAAGTTCGCGATCGAGCGATTCCTCACGGCGACGCACCCGTTTGCTTCACGGCTTGCCAAACTGGAGCTCACGGTTACGCCGGTCGATGAGACGACCGTTCAACTGACGACCAACGCGCCATATCCGTTCGTGATGCTCGATGCAACGCGTATTCCCATTGTGCCGCCGGGGTACCTCGGAGAAGTCGGCGATTCGGAATTTGCGCTGAATCCGGTGGGGACCGGCCCGTACACGTTGCGCGAGTGGATCGCCGGAGACCGGGTGGTTCTGGAGAAGAGCGAGTCCTATTGGGGCGAGGGGTATGCGTTCGACGAGGTCGTCTATCGCGTCGTTCCGGAGGCGGCCTCTCGTACCGCGGCATTGCAGACCGGTGAGGTCGACGCGATTTCCTCTGTTTCGTTGCTCGACTTCGAAACGATCGATGGGGATCCGAATCTGGATGCGATCGCCGTTGTCAGCAATCGCAGCATGTTCATTCGCTTCGACTGTGAGGATCCGCGACTTTCCGACGTCCGCGTGCGCCAGGCGTTCAACCACGCTGTCGACAAGGACCTGCTCGTTTCGGCGTTGTTGCTGGGCAATGGCGAGGTGCTCGACGGTCAGCCGATCGGGCGGCAGATCGTCGGCCACAACGACGAACTCGAAGCCTATCCGTACGATCCCGACCTGGCGCGCCAGCTGCTGGAGGAGGCTGGATTCGACTTCGACGAGCCGCTGACGATGTTTGGCACTGTTGGCCGCTATACAGCCGATCAGGACATCACGCAAGCTGTCGCCGGGATGCTCGGCGAGGTGGGCGTCCAGATCGAGGTCCAACCGCTTGAATGGGGTGTTTGGTTGACTCGATATCGGGATGGAACCCTGACTCCGCTGACCTTTGTCGGTATCCACACCTCGGTGCCGGATGCATTTACGCTGCTCGATACCCATAGCAGCGCGTCGATTGGTGGTAAGTTCAAGAATCCAGATTTCGACGCGATCATGAACGAAGCTGCGTCGACGATCGAGCCCGACGCGCGTATCGAGCTCTACAACCAGGCGTCCCAGCTCCTCCGTGACGAGGCCGGTCTGCTCTTCCTCTACCAGCAGTACGACATCTATGCCGCGAACCACGAGGTCGAAGGCATCGACTTCCGACCCGATGACGCGATCGATCTCGTGCAGGCTGCGCCGGCAAGCTGATTCGTACGGCGGGTGGCGGTCCATTGTCCGGAGTGACTGCCGAGCGCAGTTCGGCTGGTCGTCGGCCCGGGACTGACCGATGCGGCGACGCGACCAACACGAGATTCTGCCGGTGACAGGGGCCGATTCGTCGGATCGATTTCCAACGAACCGGTCCCTCGGCACGTCGATAGGGTGATGTTTCCAGGAGACGACGATGATGATGGAACGTTTGCGCACGCCGATCGAAGACCGGGTGCTGGTGTCGCCCGACTCGCTGCGAACGGCGGTGGAGGCCATTTTGCAGACCCGCGGCGTATCTGCTGACGACGCGTTCGAAGCTGCAACGGTATTGGTCGAGGCCGACCTGCGCGGCGTCGAAACCCACGGCGTGTCAAATGTCGTGCGGGCATATCTGAAGGCCTACGACGACGGCGCCTTGAACCCCACGCCGAAGGCGACGATCGATCACGAGACCGTAGGTACGGCGGTCATCGATGGAGATCACGGCCTCGGAATCACGCAGGGCGGCACGCAATGGAACTGGCGATCGAGAAAGCCAGAACCACCGGCGTCGGTGTGGTCACCATGCGAAACAGCGGTCACCTCGGTGCGGTGGGGCACTTCGCGCAGCTGGCCGCCAGGCAAGACATGGTTGGTGTTTGTATGACTGCGGCCGGTATGAGCGTGTTGCCGCCATTGGGCGCGGCGCCGAGGCTTGGGACCAACCCGATCGCCGTGGCTGCTCCCACGTTCGAAGGTCCGTTCTTCCTTTATGATGCGGCGACATCCGCGATCGCGGACAACAAAGTCAAGGTCGCAGCGCGGCTTGGCGCCAAGCTGGCGCCGGGGTGGATTGCGGATGAAACGGGCGAGCCGGTTCTCGAAGAACGGGATATTCCGGAGCGTGCGTTCTATATGATTCCAACAGGGGCGAGCTATCAGTTCGGGTCACATAAGGGCTTCGGACTCGGTCTCGTCGTGGAAGTACTCTGCGCCATGTTGTCAGGCGGCGGTCCAGCTATGTTACGAAATATGACGAGTTACAGCGGTGAGTATAAGCATCACTTCGCGGCGTATAACATCGAGTCTTTTGTCGATATCGATTGGTTCAAGCGCACCATGACCGATATGCTGCGCACCGTCAGCGAAACGCCCCCCATAGACCCAGAAACGCGCGTACGGTTCCCCGGTCAGCGTGCGGCCGAAGCGTACGAGTATCGTTCCCGAAATGGAGTTCCGCTTCACCGCGAAGTGGTGGAATGGTTCGATATCTTTACGGAAAGCTCGGGAATCGCCCCGCTCGAACGTGTCGATGCGATTGGTTCGCAATAGATACAGAAACGATTACGTCTGAATTCCGCGCCAGCAACAGAGTGGCGCACGCTGAGGAGATCCGCGCACAATTACGCAAAAAGGGGGCGGATATCTCTCCGCCCCCTTGCCGCGTTCACACAGCGTATGCAACCGCCGTATAACCGGATATCCTAAACAAGCTTCACGTAAAGGACGCCATCGACATCCCACTGTGTGACCTTGAGCTTGTTGTTGGTGGCAACGCGTGAGATGGAGGATTTCAGGCCGCGGATGCTCTGCCCTTCTCCTGGTTCGATTCGCGCAACCTTCCCTTTCGAAAGCTGATTGAGAATCGCAAGCGATTCCTGGGCAGCGCGGGTCATTGCCTTAGGCGCAGCCGGAGCTTCGTTCTCGCTAATGATTTGTACGCTTGCCATCGTTATTCCCCCTTGATACATATTCACAATGGGTGATTGCACGTAAACCCCGCGTGAAATGATGACACAAAGCCGGCAAAATGACGACGTTTTGTGTTCATCAGGTTACGTGTTTTCAGGTTGCGTATTTCGCTCGATTGGCGAGCCAAGCATCTTGATGCAAGCTCGGAGAGTTGTTATGGCAGGCTGGATTGTTGCGTTACCATTGCGGGCGACGCAACAACGCCGGCGGCCAATGTGGTGGCAATGATCTCGCGCTCGATCCTATTGCAAAGCTGGAGTCATGGTTACCCAGGGTTGCGATTGCTCATAGGCATGCGCTACGGCTAGAAGTGTCGCTTCATCGAACGATTGCCCAAGGAATTGAAGTCCGACTGGCATGTCGTTCGAGAACCCACCTGGAACCGAGATACCGGGAATGCCAGCCATATTGGCAGGAATAGTGAAGACGTCCGCAAGATACATCTGATACGGATCGTCGATCCGGTCGCCAATGCGGAATGCGGTCGTTGGGGATGTGGGGGCGACGATTACATCGACCTGTTCGAACGCTCGATCGAAGTCTTGCTTGATGAGCGTACGAACCTTTTGCGCCTTGACGTAATAGGCGTCGTAGTATCCAGAGCTCAGCGCATAGGTGCCGAGCATGATCCGGCGTTTGACTTCGCTTCCAAACCCTTCGCCCCGCGTACGCTCATACATTTCCTTGATCGTCGGAGCATCGACCGAATGTCCGAAGCGCACGCCGTCGAACCGCGCCAGGTTTGCGCTGGCTTCCGCTGGAGCGGTGATGTAGTAGGTGGAGAGCGCATATCGTGTATGTGGTAGGGAAACAGGCACGATCTCTGCGCCGAGCAGCGCGAGCTGTTCGATGGCGTTGGCAACCGCCGTTTCGACCCCAGCTTCCATCCCGGAGACCGAGTATTCCTCGGCAACACCGATGCGCACGCCCTTCAAGTCGGTCCGGAGCGAGCCGCGAAAACTGGGTACGTCCCGGGGGGATGAGGTCGAGTCTTTCGAGTCGTGACCGGCAATGGCTTCCAGCACGATTGCCGCATCTTCGACCGTGCGGGTGAACGGGCCGATTTGGTCGAGACTACTTGCAAAGGCGATCAATCCGAAGCGGGAGACGCGCCCGTAGGTTGGTTTCAAACCGACGACGCCGCAGAATCCGGCCGGCTGGCGGATCGAACCGCCCGTATCGGAGCCGAGCCCGAACATTGCCTCCGCTGCCGCGACGGCAGCGGCTGGCCCGCCTGAGGAGCCACCGGGAACGCGGTCGATATCCCACGGATTGTGCGTCGGAAAGAACGACGAATTCTCGGTGGATGAGCCCATGGCAAACTCGTCGGTATTCCCCTTGCCGACGAATACGGCGCCTGCGCTACGCAGCTTGCTGACGACGGTCGCGTCATATGCGGATCGGTAACCTTTGAGGATCTGCGAGCCAGCCGTCGTATGCGAATCGACCGTGCAGAGGACGTCCTTCAGCGAGGTGGGAATACCGGTCAGGGGCGACTGGTCACCGTCGCCAATGGCACGATCGGCTGCCGTCGCCTGGGCCAGCGCAACGTCCGGTGTGATTTCGATATGGCACTTCAGTGCCGGTTCGAGGCGCTCGATCCGCTCCAGATGCGCCTGGGTGAGCTCGACGGCTGAGAATTCCTTCGCGTCGAGCAGATCCCGCGCCTGGGCGATAGTCAGTCCGGTGAGCTCGCTGCCAACACTCATGCCTCGTCTCCTTCACCGCCGAGCGGAGTACGCACGACGAAGCAGCCTTCCGCCACACGGGGCGCGTTCTGGAAAACCTGATCCGTCGTAAAGGACGGCTGGACTGTATCGTCGCGCCAGACATTCGTCATATTCGTAACAGAGGCGGTGGGAGGAATCGAATCGGTGTCGAGCTCGGCCAGCTCGCCGATGTGGTCCAGGATGACGGAAAGCTGATCGCGCATCCGCTCGCGTTCAGCATCGGTGAGACCGAGCCGGGCGAGTGTGGCGACATGGTCGACATCGGCAAGGGTGAGAGCCATGAATGTTTCCTCGTTCGAACGACAGAACGGCGCCCGAGGCGCCGCCAACGGAGTCTAGCATAGGCACGGCAGGCGGCGTGTCCGGCGAACGGACCACCGATGCGGGAACGTCGTCGCGTGGTTGCCATTCTGGTCTCGTGCGATAGACTGGCTCGACGTGCATGTTACGAGGCCGGTCCTCCCGGAAGAATCAAGCGGCGGTATGACTCAGGAAGGTCGCGTAACGCAATTCTCCCAATCACGTCTGTCGCGTCGAGCGTTTCTTCTCCTGGTTGGAGGAGGAAGTGTTTCGCTGCTTGCCGCCTGCGGCGACGAGGATCCGAGCCGCCAATTTGCGGGAGATCCGCGAACCTCCGAGGCGGTAGCCACCGCCGCACCGGATACGCCGCCGGCGGCAATAGGGTCGCCGACCGCAGCGCCAACGTCGATGCCAACATCTGAGCTTCTTGCACCGCGAGGCGACCAGCGTTTGGCGCTGGTCGTGAAATCGAGTGCGTTGACTGGAATCGATGTCGAGACCGGTCTCGGTGAGCTGCTTTGGTCTGAGCGTGGACGGTCGATCTGGGCAGCCGCGACTGACGACACGGGAACGATGGTGGCCGTTCTCTCGGCGCCAACCGACCAGCCGAGCCGGTGGCGTGTCGACTTCGTCGATATCGATGACGGTCGAATGGAACGTGTCGCGATCGGACCCCGCGATGGCACGCCTGACGCCGTCCCAGACGCAATCACCGCGGGGACGGGCGGGATTGCCTGGATACCCGGCTCCCAAAGCGTTGCGGTTGCGCTTCCTTCCGGGGGAATGCTCCAGGTCTATCCTGACGGATCCCAAGTTCGCTTATTGCGGGCTTCGGATGCCAAGCGCCCGGCGGCAGTTGCCGTTTCACCGAGCGGCCAAGCCGTTGCCTTTGTCGATCGATCGTCCGAGCACGATGGCAACGGCATTCTGGCCGGATCTATGAAAGCCAAGCCGATCGACCCGATCGTCGTCCTGCCGGGGGATCGATCTGGAAATCGTTCGGCGCGGGAACTGGGTTGGGTGGGTTCCAGCGATCGACTGATGACGATCATCGATCGGACGGAGCTGGGGACACCGCAGGGAGATCTGTTCTATGTCGATGTCACGACCGCGCGACCAGCGCTTGCGTGGTCCTCGCCGTCGGGAGGGGAGACCGCAAGTGTGGACGCCTTTGCTGTTTCTCCAGACGGCGCCGTGGTTGCTTTCCTCACCAATTCCAATGATAGAGCGAGCACACGGCCAAGCTCGTTTTGGCTTATGCAGATCGATGGTCCGGCCATCGAACGGTTCGATCTCCCGACCAGCCTGCGCGACACCCGTCTGACCTTCACGTCCAGTGGAGTCGTGGCGTCAGGGTTGCTAAACGCGGGCGATGCCGAGTCGCCGCTCGCGGCGGCATTCCTGCTTGGAGCGCTTCTGGCGAGGTTGGGGCGACCTACGTCGAATCGGTCGAAGCGACGCCGGTTGCGTTGCCAGGCGGATCTCCGGTTGCGTCGCCCGTCGGGTCTCCGGCTGCGACCCCGCTGGCTTCGCCAGTCGGTGCGGGGTCGCCCGTGGCATCTACGACCGAGGAGTGAGCTCCTCGGCATCGAAGATGTTGCGGGCCGCGTCGAGTATGACGCGCTCATCGCCGGAGCGTTCGGGGACCGGGTCGGGAGCCGGCTCCGCATTCGGTGGCAAGTCCGCGGCAAGACCAGCCGATCGTGACGCCGGTACGGCGGCCGCGGCCGCTGCTCCATTGCTGCCTCGTATCTCCGTCGTCACCGAGACCGGCTGATTCACCAGACGACCGATGACTGCCGCGATAAGCTCACGGGAGGCGTCTTCATTCATCTTCTCCCAATGGAACTTGTAGTTGGTGACCAGCGTAATGGCACTGCCGTTGACGCTTGCGGGATCGCAGCTCGAGAGCAGCGCTTCGATGCGGCGATCCCGCGCCTTGATGTCCAGTCGGATCTTGGGCCAGAGATCGTGCAATTGGTCGACAGTGATAACGCTCTCCCCGACTGCCGAGGTAACCGAGCTACTTTGGGCAACCGGCGCCGGTGATAAGGTCGCCGTGTCGGGTTCTTTTGGTTGCTCGGAGGGCTGACTGGCCGATTGCGATGTCTCCGGCCGTGGCGTCTCCGGTCTGGGAGCCTCGCGGACCGGTCGCGTTTCGCGCGTGGCTTGGCGCGGTCGATCGGCCGCTATCTCCGCTGGGCGGCCCGCGTACTGTGACGATTCTCGGATCGCCGGACGCTGCGTGAATGATTCCTCGCTGGCACGGTCGAGGGTCGCCTGGACGAAGGCGATCTCGAGCGGTAACTGTGGCAGGGATGCGTGACGAATGCGATAGTCGACTTCGCTAAAGCGAGCTGCGTGCAGCGCGATCTGTGCCAGGGAAAATCGCCCTGCGAGATCGTTGACGTCGGGATCCGAACCCGGCGTCCCTGCCGCGACCTGGAACATGACCGCGCGCAGCAGATTCACCATCTGCCGGTTGAGCTGCCGGGGGTCCTCACCCGCTTCGTAGGCATCGTTGATGAGTGCCAGCCCCTTGCCCGCATCTCGGTCCGACAGCGCTGCCAGGAGCTGAACCACGCGCTCACTACGTGCGATTCCGAGCAGATTCCGCACATCGGCGGCTTCGATGGTGCTCGATTCGGTTCCGCTCTGGTCCTGGTACGATGCCAGTTGGTCGAGCAGTCCCAACGCGTCGCGCATACTGCCGCCGGCATGCTCCCCGATGACGAGAAGCGCGTCGCGAGCGATGGGCACATTTTCCGCGGTGGCGATGCGTTCGAGATGGTCGATCATGGTTTCGAGCGAGAACCGCTTGAAATCGAATCGCTGGCATCGCGATACGATCGTAGGCAGAAGCTGCTCGGGATCGGTCGTGGCAAGAATGAACTTGGTATGTGGCGGCGGTTCTTCCAGCGTCTTGAGGAAGGCGTTGGCCGCGGCTCCGGTGATCTGATGCGCCTCATCGACGATGTAGAATTTGGTGCGAAGGAACGTCGGGGCGAATTTGACGCGTTCCCGCAGCTCGCGGATGTCGTCGATACCTCGGTTGCTGGCGGCATCGATCTCGATGATGTCGGTGGTTGCGCCAGTATTGATTGCAATACAGGCTGCGCATTGGTTGCATGGCCGTGCGTCCGGATCGGGATCGAGACAGTTCACGGCTTTGGCCAACAGCCGCGCGGTGGTGGTTTTGCCGGTTCCCCGCGGTCCTGTGAACAGGTAGGCATGGGCGACGCGATCGAGCCGGATCGCATTCTTGAGCGTCCGCACAACGGCGTCCTGGCCAACAAGATCATCGGACTCGAAGGTTTGGGGCCGGTATTTTCGATAGAACGATTGGGTGGCGCCAAGCGACCGAGCTGTCGCATTCCCGTCCGTGTCACTGGCAGGATGGTCGGCAAAGAACGAAGATGCGGACACGAAAAACGAGCTCCAGTCGCTGGGCGTGATCGGACGATCGGCGCGAGGCGTGAGTGCCAATGTAGCACGACTCTGGCGTGCGGTCAGGGAGGACACGGATAACCTGCGCTATGGGCACGCTCTTTGTTGTCGCCACGCCGATCGGCAATCTGGAAGACATGTCGCCACGCGCTCGCCGCGTGCTTTCCGAGGTCTCGCTGATTGCTGCCGAAGACACGCGGCATACCGGAATGTTGCTCAAACGTTTGGGCATCGACACCCCGATGCTGAGCAACCACGGCTTCAATGAGCGAGCCCGGGTAGATCGGTTTCTGGTGGCATTGGAGGCGGGGGATGTGGCGCTGGTAAGCGATTCGGGCACTCCGGCCATTTCGGACCCGGGATCGATCCTCGTGCGGGCCGCGGCCGATGCCGGTCACCGGGTCGTTCCAGTGCCGGGACCGTCGGCGGTGACGGCGGCGATCTCCGGTTCCGGATTGGTCGACGGTCCGTTCATCTTTCTCGGATTTCTGCCGCGATCGACTGGTGAGCGGAGGGATGCCCTCGATCGCGCGTTGCGCGCGGCGCTGCCGTTGGTCATCTACGAGTCTGGTCCGCGCATGCCGCG
This sequence comes from Thermomicrobiales bacterium, assembly GCA_023957115.1. Taxonomy (GTDB): domain Bacteria; phylum Chloroflexota; class Chloroflexia; order Thermomicrobiales; family UBA6265; genus JAMLHN01. The sequence goes on along the minus strand of JAMLHN010000043.1, from coordinate 7,801 downwards.
TCTGGCCCGAGAGCTCGGCGAGCTGGCGTCCGATCGAGCCGTGGTCGTCTATCGCGAGCTGACCAAACTCCATGAGGAAGCCATCCGAGGTACGGCTGCGGAGCTGCCGGGATTGCTCGAACGGGCAATCGTGAAAGGCGAGTTTGCAGTCGTCGTTGGCGCGGGTGTTGCCGGGCAACCCATGGGCGATATCGATGCGTTGATCGATGCCGGAATTGCTACGGGCATGTCGCCGTCATCACTGGCAAAGTCGATTGCGCGACAGACCGGTGGGGCGCGCTCTGAAATCTACGAACAGATTCTGAAACGTTCGAACGGTCAGGGCGCCTGAAATGCGAGCTTGCGGTGATGCACCAGCACGCTTTGCAAGATGCCGATTCCGATGAGGAATGTCCAGAGCGACGACGATCCCTGGCTGATCAACGGCAACGTGATGCCGGTTACCGGCATGATGCCCATGTTCATGCCCATATTGACGAAGGACTGGTAGAAGAGCATGGCCGAGAACCCGATGGCGAGCGCCTGGCCGAATTGATCCCGCGCCGATTGGGCCACACGCAGACAACGCCAGAGCAAGATGATATAGAGCACGAACAAGCAGATCATGCCGACGAATCCGACCATGCCACTTGCATGCGCGAAGATGAAGTCGGACTCGCGTACCTTCAGGAGCTCTAGGCGACTCTGTGTTCCACCCTCGAGGCCGGAACCGAACATTCCGCCAGCGCCGATGGCATAGCGGGCCTGGATGATGTTGTATCCAGTCCCGGTTGGATCCTTGAACGGGTCGAACGATATCAGCAGGCGGTCTTTTTGATAGTCCTCCATCAGAAAGTGCCATCCAACGAACGCGAACGGAATCGAGCCGAGTAGCACCGGGCCGAGATACCGCCAGCGAACCTGGGTTGTCACGATGATGGCCAGCCAGATAACGCCGAAGACGCTCGCTGTTCCGAGATCCGGTTCGAGGAAGACAAGACCGGCCGGAACGCTGGCGATCAGCAACGAAACGGCGAAGTTGCCAAACTCGCGCATTTGCTCGCCTCTCGACGCGACGAACGAGGCGAGGGCAATGATGGTTGCGAGCTTGGCAAACTCTGATGGCTGGATGGTGGTCACCCCGAGGTTGAACCAGCGGCGTGAGCCGGCGATTTCCATGCCGATACCGGGAATCAGGACCAGGACGAGCGAGGCGAGCGCGCCGGCATAGAAGACCCAGGCAAGCGTGCTCAGAAAGCGGTAGTTGAAACTTGCAACCAGGATCAGCAGCAACGCCCCAAAGGCCGCGAAGATTGCCTGGCGGACACCATCGTTGAGGACCGTGACTTGACCGGCCCCCTGGGCGCTCCAGATGGCCACGACGCCGAAGCCAATCAGGAGCGTCGCCGTAAGCACCATATAGAAATCGAAGTCTTGAAGCTTTCGGGAATTCATCGTCGAGGATCGAACCGGCTGCAAACGGAAAGATGGCGCACAGGATGAAGATCGAACCGAACATTCCAGCTCGGAAGCGCAAGTATGGCATGGGTCGGGCGTCGCGCCTATCTCGACGTGGGCACGATGTTTCCGGACCGGTAGTAAACTTAACGCGACTTCAGGAGAGTTTGGTGTCCGAATCCGAGGGTCGAGAAATTTCCCCAATCGATGTGCGCTGGGCCAATGTCGAGGCGTTGGGCGAGCCGGGGCAGCGGCGATTTCGTTTGCTGCTTTCCTCCGGTGACGAAACAACCGTCCTCTGGATGGAGAAGCTCCAGGTGGACGCGTTGGGACGTGCACTCGAACAGCTGCTGGACCAACTGCCCGGAACGCCAGAGGAGACGGTCGCGCCCGATACGGAGCCCCGATTCGACCTGGGTTCCGACCGGCAATTTCGCGTTGGGAAGCTCGAGATTGGGTACGACGAAGCGCGAGACCGGATCGTCATCATTGCCTATGACCTGGAAGAGCTCGAGGAGTTCGGTCCGGCGGCGCTCTGTCGCCTGACTCGAATACAGGCTGCGGAGATTGCGGACGAGGCCGAGCGTGTTGTTGCCGCGGGACGTCCGCGCTGTGTGATGTGTGGCATGCCGATGGGACCGGGCCCGCATGCATGTGCCAATCAGAACGGTCATTTGCGGTCGGAATATGAACAGTTGTAAGCGCATCGGTTGGGGCGACGAACGCCTTGACAGCGCGACATCGTATAGGTAGAATCGCGACTCTGGCGACCGCCTCCTGGTCGCCATGCGGAAGTGGCTCAGTGGTAGAGCATCTCCTTGCCAAGGAGAAGGTCGCGGGTTCGAATCCCGTCTTCCGCTCCGAAACCCAACGAGAGCGTCAAGACACGGAAAACGGGATGGGCCACGCGTGCTGCGCGGCCCTTTTTTGTCTTCGTCGAGCTGGCGACGAGTGGTCGGTCTCTTGTCCACTGACCTGGGATCTCGTGGTCTATTGGTCGAGGATTTCCAGTGTTTTCGCGAACTGTTCGATGCCAGCGGGTGTCTCCGGGTCGAGCTGGACGTGAACCTCGGATACGCCCTGCTCGGCAAATGCGAGGAGCAGCTCGGCAAGTTCGGCAGGATCGCCCTCCCGTGCGCCCATTGCCAGCCTGCGCTCGCGGACGTTTGGGTTGCCGGGCGTGGATTCCCATCCAGGAAGATTGAAGGCGACTCCGTTCGTTCGTGGGAGTGACTTGGGATCGCGGTCATTGCGGATGCAGGCAGTGTCGATCATCTCCCGAATACCGGGGATGAGACTCGGATCGTTGACGATCGGGCAGTTCCAGAGGTCGGCATACCGTGCGACGAGATCGAGCACGCGATTGCCACCGCGCTCGATGCCGAGCCAGCCACCGAGCGGGGTTCCGGCGATGGTCCCGATCATGATCGGAGGTCCGTCCGGTCGCGGACCCCGCGGACGGAGCTCGCAGTCGACGGCCGAGCTGAACTCGCCTTCGAAGGTCACGGATCCCGTTTTCAACAACGGAGCAATAATCTCCAGCGACTCTGCAAAGCGGCCGATACGGTGATCGAAGGGAAATCCAAACGCGCGGTACTCGGGTTCGTGCCAGCCGGCGCCAAGCGCGAGGATGAGGCGCCCGTTGCTGATCTCGTCGACGGTGTCGGCCATTTTGGCAATCATGGCCGGGTTCCGCCAACCGGTACAGAGCACATGTGGGCCGATCCGGATGCGGGAGGTGACGGCCGCGAGGGCGGAGATCAGCGACCAGGCTTCCCAGATTCCGTAGCGTTCGACCCCTTCGGGTTCGTGAATCAGGTGATCGGGAATCCAGACCGAGTCGAACCCAACCGATTCGCCCAGCACCACGAGCTCTTTGATTTCTGGCCAGGAGAGAATCCAGTCTCGATCCCGATCCTCGACCGTTGTAATGATCAACCCGACATCGATCGGTCGTTTACCCATTTGAAATGACTCCCCAACATTCCGGCTTTCGGTGATCTATGATTCGCGCCATCGCATAGTACGTTGCTTTTCTGCTTCGAGCTCGAAGGTACCAAAAAGGGGATGGATGAATGGGCGATCGACGCGTCAACGCGGCAGTCATTGGAGTTGGTCTGCTGGGTGAGCAGCATGCAGCCCAGTACGTGGCCAACTCGAAGGCGGATCTGGTTCTCGTCCACGATCTGAATGCGGATCGAGCCAGGGCGGTTGGAGAGGCCCTGGGATGTCGCTGGACGACCGATTTGGCCGATGTAGCCGCATCGGACGCCGAAATCGTCAGCATTGCCACTCCCGATCACCTTCATCACGAAGCGGCGATCCGCATGCTCGAGGCGCGTAAGCATCTTCTGGTTGAAAAGCCGCTTGCGACGAAGACCGCGGAAGCCAATGAGATCGCTACGCGTTCGCGCGAAAAGGGCCTGAAGGTCACCGTCAACCTCGGAAATCGCTGGAACGGACAGTTCCAGTCGATTCATGGGGCGGTTCAGGACGGTGAGATTGGCGATCCGGTCTATGCCTATTGCCGGTGCAGCGATACCATCTGGGTTCCAACGCAGATGCTGAGCTGGGCGGGACGTTCCGGACCGCAGTGGTTCCTCTTTGCCCATACCATGGACCTGCTCCGCTGGTTCCTCGGTCAGGAAGCCAAGGATGTCTATGCGGTCGGATCGAAGAAGATTCTGGCTGAGCGGGGTATCGATGCGTTCGACGCAATCCAGGCGGTGGTGAACTTCGAGCGGACGTTCGTGACCTTCGAAACGTCCTGGATCATTCCGGAGTCGTGGCCGGCCATCGTCGAGTTCGAGATCACGATGAACGGATCCGAAGGACGGCTTGGATTCGATGGCATTCGCCAGGGATTCGAGCTTTCGTCGGACAAGGTCGGGAAGCATATGTTCGCCCGGCCGTCCCTCTGGAGCTATTTCAAGCTCCCGGATTCGTGGTGGGGGAGTCTGCACGATCTGGTGGATGCGGTGATCGAAGATCGGGAGCCAGCCATCCCCGTGGAAGATGGCGCCGCCGTGACGGCAATGATCGAAGCCACCGAACGGTCGATCGCCGAAGGGCGAAAGGTCGAGATACCGCGGGCGTAGATCTGACGCTACGGAGCGCTCCGGTGTGGGATCGAGCCGCAAGCACTGGCGGCGGTTCGATCCAGTCTCGGTCCATCGAAGACAACGCGGCAGTGGAATTGATTACCCTTTCCGCATGATTACCATTTCTGCTGAGGTGCAAGCCGCGCTTGCATCGAGACGTCCAGTCGTCGCGCTGGAGTCGACGATCATCTCGCACGGGTTGCCACGACCCCGGAATCTCGAGGCGGCGCAGGAGTTCGAGCAAATCTTGCGCGATGTTGGGGTCACTCCGGCAACCATTGCCGTTCTCGATGGCGTTCCGCAGGTCGGTTTGAGCGCCGAGGGAATTCGACGCGTTGCCGAAGAGCCGATGGCGAAAGCAAGCGTTCGAGACTTGCCGATACTGGCAGCCCTACAATCGAGCGCCGCGACGACGGTGGCGGCGACGGCGTATCTGGCGAATCGAGCGGGCATTCGGGTGTTTGCCACGGGCGGTTTAGGAGGCGTCCACCGGGGAGCGTCGAGCTCGTTCGATGAGTCGGCCGACATTCTGATGTTGTCCGAAACGCCAATTACGGTCGTTTCCGCCGGGGTCAAATCGGTGCTCGATATCGAGGCGACCCTGGAACGCCTCGAAACGTTGAGTATTCCGGTCATCGGATTTGGGACCGACGTGTTTCCCCGATTCTGGATCCGGGAATCGAATTGCCGCCTCGATTGGTCCGTCCAATCGGCTGAGGACGTGGCACGGGTCATGCGGGTGAGAGATGTGCTGGGACTGCGTCAGGGGATCGTGCTTGCCAATCCGGTGCCGGCCGAACAGGCGTGGGATATCGACGAGCATGACCGTATCCTGGGGCAGGCGCTCCAACTGGCGGAAGAGCAGGGGATCACGGGCAAGGCGGTGACGCCGTACCTGCTTCTCGAAATCGTGAAGCTTTCCGGGGGCACGAGCCTCGAAGTCAATCTGAATCTGGCTCGCAACAATGTGCGTGTGGCCGGTGAGATTGCCAAAGCGTGGGCTGCCCTTGGCTGACCGAATCATCTGTTATGGAGATGTCATCGACGATATCGTGGTTATGCCGCACGAGCCGATTCGTCTCGACACGGACACGCCGTCGATGATTCGGGCGCGTCCGGGCGGATCGGCCGCAAATACCGCGGCGTGGTTGGGCGTGATCAACGCAGACGTCGATTTCATTGGTGTGGTGGGCGCTGGAGACGCTCCACGGCACGTGGCCGCTCTGCCGGGCGTCTATGCCAGGTTGCGCGAGCATCCCGAGCTGCAGACCGGCCGCATCGTGGTTGTGGTGCAGGATGAGCGTCGCGATATGCTGACCGACCGCGGAGCCAACGTCGATCTCGATCCGAACGATGTGCCGGACGCCTTTCTCCAGCGGGCGAGCATCTTGCATTTCACTGGACATATTCTGTTGAACCATGCCGGAATTGCCGGTGTGCGAACGTTGATCGAGCGTTGCTGGGCCGCAGGCGTCCTGGTCAGCGTCTCTCCCGGCTCGGCTGGTTTCCTTGCGGACACCGGGATCGAACGGGCGCGGGCCGCCTTTGCAGGGGCCGATCTCATCTTTACCGGCTATGAGGACGGAGCATTGCTCTCGGGTTCGACCGAGGCCGAGGACGTCGCCCGTATCCTGAGCGGATCGTTCGGCGTTGCCGTCGTCACACAGGGGAAGGACGCGATCAGCGTGGGCGAGCGTGGGAATGTCCGCTCATTTGTCGTCGAACCGAGACCGGTTGTGGATCCTACCGGAGCGGGCGACGCCTTCTGCGCGGGATTCCTGTCCAGCTGGCTGTCGGGACGGGACATCTGCCGCGCCGTCGACGTTGGCGCCGGATTGGCGGCGGCCGCGGTCGAAGTTATTGGTGGGCGTCCGCCGCGTACGCGACTACCGGCCGCAAAACGTTTCTCCAGAGAGGCCGGCGCACCGTAAGCTCCGGAGGATCGAGCCAACCCGGCTGGTCCGCTACTATTTGCCAGTTGCATGCGGGCGTGGCGGAATGGCAGACGCTGCGGTCTTAAACATCGCTGGAGTAATCCGTGTGGGTTCGAATCCCACCGCCCGCACCGACGACGCTACGCCGGCACCGGGCCGGCATCTCGCGTCCCGATTGTCTCCGGCATGAGACTCAGCGAAAGTCGGCATCGACTAGTGGGTCGTCCGGCGAGCCGTCGGACACTCGGTTGACACGCGCTCCTTTGGGGAGCGGAACCGGCCCGGCGAGCAGAGGATCGTCCGTGGCGCGCATCCAGGCTTCGAGCCGCCGAGAGAGATCTGCTTCGACAATCGCATGCTCCGGTCTGTCAGTGAGGTTGTCGCGCTGCAGCGGATCCACGACATTGTCGAAGAGCGACGTCCGGGACCATATCCGCTCTGCCCAGCCATGCTCCAACAAGATGTCCCGCGCCGGAGACGCATCGATGTTCGATAAAACGGGATGTTCCTGATCTTCGAATCGCCGAATATAGGTCCACCGGTCGGTGCGGATGACCCGTTGCGGTTCGTAGGCGGCGTGAAAGGTCACTTCCCCGAAGACCTCGTCACGGATTCGTTTCGACCGTCCATCGAGCAAGGGGACCATCGAGTAGCCCTGCAACCAGGCCGGTCGCTCCAGCCCGGCCACGTCACAAATGGTCGGATAGAGATCGATCTGGCTCACGAGCGCATCGATCACCGTGCCCGGTGTTGTCATTCCTGGAGCACGGACGATCAGCCCAACCCCAATACCTGCATCCGTCAAGGTCGACTTCATCCCCGGAAACGCTGGGCCATGGTCGGTCGTGAGGATGACGATCGTATTCTCGGCCTGACCTGAGGCTTCGAGCTCATCGAGAACCATCTCGACCCCTCGGTCCAGTTCTCGAAGACTCGCGTGAAACCGAGCCATGTCCTGCCGTGTCTCGACGGTATCGGGCAGCCCCGGTAGCACCGCGACGTACCGTCCAGCATCTACCGGCGCCTCGTGAAACGGTCGATGCGTTTCGTCGAACCCCACATCCAGGAAAAACGGTCGTCCGCCACCGCGTTGTGCCTGCCGTAGGAATGAGACCGCGTTCGGTGCGACATCGGCGGCATCGCCATTTCCCGATTCATAAACCGTCTCATATCCCAGCTTGCGTGGGTCACCCGATGTCAGATGCTGATGCCCCGCCAGGCAGGTGTGATAACCGTTGGATCGCAAAAAGCGAGCCAAGTGGCGGGAGGGATCACGCAGAACAAACCCTCGATGGGCGAGACCCAACATTCCCGCCGAGTGCGGGGCGA
>JAMLHN010000042.1 GCA_023957115.1 Thermomicrobiales bacterium | reverse complement strand
CCTCTCCGAGGCTGAGCGCGAACCGGTAGGCTCTCCCTGCGTGCTGCGTGCTGCGTGCTGCGTGCTGCGTGCTGCGTGCTGCGTGCTGCGTGCTGCGTGCTGCGTGCTGCGTGCTGCGTGCTGCGTGCTGCGTGCTGCGTGCTGCGTGCTGCGTGCTGCGTGCCGCTACCGGCCCAACACCTCGGCAATCGCACGGATATGCGCCGGACGGGTCCCGCAGCATCCGCCCACGACCGTTGCTCCCTTCGCGAGCCATCCTTCGACGAACCCCAGATACGCCGGCGGTTCCAGATCTTCACGCAAGTTATGCAGATCGTTCTCTTCCAGGGTCCAATCGTCCGGCGTGGGGAGAAAGGTATTGGCATACCCGCCGACATAAGCCGCGCCGGTGTTCACCAGCTCCGGCATTCCGGCATCGACGAGCTCCGGCATACAGCAGTTGGCCAGAAATCCGGTGACCGGCACGCCATCGAGCGCTGCAACGGCGTCGGCAATCGTTTCCCCACTACGAAGGTATCCATGCCTGGAGGGATGCAGGTTGTAGGAGACCCAAACCGGCTTGCCGGTCGAGGCGCCGGCGCGGGCTGCGGCCACCGCTTCGTCCGATTTCGACATCGTCTCGCAGAGAAAGAAGTCGACGTAGTCGGCCAGGATCTCCGCCTGTTCCCGGTAGACCGGCTCGCTTTCCGCGACTGGGAGCACCATGTCGGGTCGATAGCTTTCGAACATTGGCGCCAGGGATCCGGCGATCAACGCCGGCCGGTTCGCCGAATCTCGTGCTTCGACCGCCAGCCGTCCCGCCAGCCGGTTGAGCTCTTCATACCGGTCACCGACCCCCGCCTTGTCCAAATGAGATCGCAGCGTGCAATAGGTGTTGGTGGTGATCACATCGGCGCCCGCTCCGATATAGTCGGCGTGAATCTCCCGCACGACATCCGGCGCGTCCAGCAATGCCTGCGCCGACCAGATGTACCGTGAGACTTCGACCCCGCGAAATCCGAGCTCGCGTCCCATTCCACCATCGAGCAACACGGGTCCCGATAACGTATCCATTTGCATTCGACCAATCTCTTCTGCGATTCCAGACTTGTTCGTTTCCGGAGTGTACCGGTTCGTCGCGTTATCTCTTGCCTGCCGCACGTCCGCATTCGTCATCTTGATCTTGCATATCGGACTCGGGACCTTGTAATCAATTCAGGATGCGCCGGCGTTGACAAGCTGGGCCTCGATCTCGCGGTATCCGCGTTGCCGCGCGTGCTGCAGCGGCGTGACTCCGTCGCCATCGGCGATATTCACATCCGCTCCATGCGCGATCAGCTCGGCAACGATCTGCTGGAACACCGGGCCGCCGTCCGTCAGGATCACGGCTTCCAGCAGCGCGGTCCAGCCCAGATTGTTGACGTGATTGACATCGACATCGGTTTCTTCCAGCAGATACCGCACGGCGTCGAGGTGTCCTTTTTCCGATGCCGGGATGATGGCTACCCCGCCATATCGGTTCGTCATCGTTGGATCGGCGCCTGCGCGATGGGTCAGCTTCAGGATTTCCATCAATCCTTCCGCGCCGGCATAGAGAAACGGATTGTTCTGCATGTCGTCCTGGAGGTCGAGATCGGCGCCGGCCTGGAGCAGGAGATCGACCGCTGCGGGCTGGTCGGCATAGGTCGCCGCCATGAGCGCGGTGCGGCCGCGCGCGTCTCGAATGTTCAGATCCAGGCCGCTTGTTTCCAGAAGCGCGCGGAGCGCTGGGATATCCCCTGCCACGGCGGCATCGATGAGATCGATTCCGGTTCGTTCGACCGTCACTCGACATGCTCTCCTTCGGCGGCGGCTCGTGATTCCGCTTCAGCGGCTTTCCAGGGCCAACGCCCTTCGATCTCCACCACCAACGACCAGCTCAGGAAGGTGCGCACCAGCACCAGAATACCGAGGATCGCGACATTCGTCAGGCTCGGCTCCAGCGCCACCGTGCGGATGATGTCCGCGGCGACCAGGATTTCCAGACCGACCAGGAGAGAGTTTCCCAGGTTCGCGCGAAATTGCCGGTCGTAGGTATGAAGCGTCTCGTTGCCGTATCGCGCAACCAGGAACCGGATCAATGCGTACACCACACCGATGGCGATCACGCTCACGGCCAGAATCTCGATGATCAGGGCCAGGTACTCGATCAGGTCGAGCACACGCTTGACGAGCTCGTGTTCCGAGTTCCCTCCGTTCATACCATTCCCTCCCCTCGCTCACGCAATCCATTGGGCTCGGCGTCGTGCTGATCTTCGCATGTCGCGTCGTTATCTGAACGCGTCCAGGAAGGTGCCATGTGGCGGTCCGCTCCCAACGATCGATCGCCGGGAACGGCTGGAACCGGTCCGTGGTGTACCATGACGGCAACGGCAATCGATACCAACGACCCTCAGCCTATTGATGGCAAATCAAGCCCAACTCTTCCCAACCTCGACCCCTCCACCGCCCATGAGCAGAGTCCGCGCTCGTGGGGTCGAAATCGGCGGCGTGCGTTTTTCGGAGCTGCGCAGAGCCACCATATTGCAGAAGCGCGCATTCAAACCGCGTCTTGCCTATGGGTATGCCACCCTTTTGCTCCTCTGGGGACTGCCGCACGTTCGCTTCCTGGTCGCACGAGATGGAGACCGTATTGTGGGGTGCGCCATCGGCGATCGCAACGGCGGACAGGCGCGGGTCGTCAATATCTGTGTCGATCCCGACTACCAGCGACAGGGGATCGGAGCGCGGCTTCTGCGTGCGCTCGATACCGCGATTCCCGAGGGCGATATGGTGCTCATGGTCGAGGCGGACAACCAGACCGCCAAATCGCTCTACCGGCGCGAGGGGTTCAAGGAAGTCGGTGTCAGCCGCAACTACTACGGTCGCAATCTCGACGGAATATGGATGCAGAAGGTGCGGGATGGGTCTTCCGCCGCGAAGATTCGTATCTAGGACGTGTTTGAAAAGGGGTCCGGAGTCCGGAGTCCGGGGGCCGGAGGAGACCGAAGCGGCGAGTTTCGGGCCTGAACGGCATGAATAAACCGAAACACGACTCCCATCAAGCCGCATCGTGGGCTTTTCAGACACGACCTAGGACGTGTTCGAAAACTCGACGATATGCCTCCGCCCGCGCGGGACTCGCCCGGAATCGGTCCGTTCACGTCTCGATAGCTGCCGCCCCGATCGTTGCAGGCCCCAGGGCTCAGGACGCAGGACCGTTTCGAACATGCCCGAGGATGTAATGAGTTTGGAGTTTGGAGTCCTGGGCTCTGGTATCGAATCCGAATGAGAAGGTCGAATCGATGAGAACGAAGCCAATTGCCCTGTGGAGCGCCATGGCCATGCTCGTGTTCATGGGGGTGTGCGGAACGGCGCATCCGATGCCGGCGGCCGCGCTCGATTCCCCCGCGTCGCTCACCATCGAGGTCTACACTTGCGATTCGCTCAACGACCCGATCGAACCCAACCAGACCCTGATCGACGAATGCAATCTCGGGACCGATGACATCTCGTTCACACTCGAAGGGGTTCCATCCGGGGAGAGCGGCGCCGGTGCCTCCACCGGTACGGGTGGGGCGCCGGCCACCATCATATTTTCCCAGCTCACCCCTGGCAGTTACCGTCTGACGCAGGAGACCCCCGCCACGATCGGGCTTTCCTATATCTCCCAATGCACCAGCAATCTGCGGACGTTTACCTATCCTCTCTCCCCGTTCGCCATCATCGAGCCGGGCGGCCGCGTGACTATCGAATTGCTCGCCGGCGAGGAGCTGACCTGCAGGTGGTACAACGTCCAGAGCGCCGAACCGGAGGCGTCGTCTCTTACCGTCACGGCCTATAGCTGTGATGGTGATGTGATCGATGCTGCCCTGTGCGATCTTGCGGCCGGGGTCGAATTCGCAATCACCGGTCCCGATGGATCGGTCGATCACATCACCACGAACGCGAGGGGGGTGGCGACCTTCGACGGCGCAGGTGAATTCCAGATCGACGCCGTTTCCGAATTGCCCGGCCGCGACTTCTGTGCATTCGACGCGGGCCGCATCTCTACCGGCGGAACCCTCACGCTCGATCCCACGAACCCCATTACTGTCGATGCCTATTACTGCTACCCCGGTGCATGAATTTCGAACGAAATGATGTCGCGAGCTCGATCGTCATACCCAAGCGGGCTCTCCGCTACACGGACGAGAGATTCTGCACAGTCGTTCAGAATGACAAGAGGGGAACGAATCGCCAGTCTGGTAAAGCAAACAGGTTCGCAACGCTCATGATGGCGAGGTTACGAGCGCCTGGCCCCCGCGCTGAACCCTGGGTCCTGAGACGCCGGCAATGTCGGGTCTCGCGGCGCAGAACCGAACCGTTCGACCGTCGCGGGCCCCAGGGCACTTTTCAAACGCAACCTAACCGGCCGCGACCTCGCCCAGCACCTGTGAGCGGTAATAGGCAATCGTCTTGGTCAGGCCTTCGTCCAGCGACACGCGTGGCTCCCAGCCCAGCAGGGTCTTCGCCAGGGTGATGTCGGGACGTCGCCGGTTCGGATCATCGACCGGCAGCGGCAGGAATTCGATCTCGGATTGCGATCCGGTCTTTGCCAGCACTTTGGTGGCCAGCTCCAGCATCGTGAACTCATTGGGATTGCCGATGTTCACCGGCCCGCTATAACTCGAGTTCATCAACCGCACCATACCCTCGATCAGGTCGTCGACATACTGGAAGCTGCGTGTTTGCTGGCCGGTGCCATACATGGTCAACGGTTCGCCCTTGATCGCCTGGACGATGAAGTTGCTGACCACCCGCCCATCGTGCGGCGCCATATGGGGACCATACGTATTGAAGATGCGGACGATGCGCGTTTCGATCCCATACCGTCCGGCATATGCGGTAATCAGCGCTTCGGCATAGCGTTTCGACTCGTCGTACATCGACCGTGGACCGGTCGAGCTCACATGGCCGCGGTAGTCCTCGCGTTGCGGATGGTCGAGCGGATCGCCATACACTTCGGACGTGCTGGTAAAGAGGAAGCGCGCGCCGTCTTCGACCGCCCGGTCGAGCAGACGTCGGGTTCCTTCCGCGTTGACCAGCAGTGTTTCGATCGGGAATTTCTGATATTCGGGTGGACTCGCCGGACTGGCGCAATGGTAGATCCGGTCGAGGCGGGGAAGCTCGGGGAGTTCTTCATTGAGATCGTGTGTGATGAGGGTGAAGGCTGGATTCGATTCCAGCGCGGCAAGGTTGCTCGCGCGACCGGTCACGAGATTGTCGAGCGCGATGACGGTCTCTCCATCGGCAATCAGCCGCTCGCAGAGATTCGCTCCAACGAAGCCGGCTCCACCGGTCACCAGTGTGGTCACAATACCGCCCCTTATCTGCCGCGAACGCGAAACACAGCGCACCAGAGCCCCGGACGGGTTACCGCATGCTCCGTCGAATGTGCGTGTGGCACGAATGGTAGCCGATACGGGACCGGCCTATCTGGGAGAACGACGCGCGTCATCTCCCCATCCGTCGAAGAGGTCGATGAGACATTCGCAGAGGGCAGCCGATTCGCGCATCTCGTTGCGGAGCGACTCGATCAGCTCGGCCTTGCCCGTGTCGATCGAAGGCACCCCCATCAGCCGGGTTGCCGCTTCGGTGCCCGCGCGTTTCAGATACCCGGCGGTAATGTCGAGCGCCTCGCGCTCCTGCGGAGACGGGGCCGAAAACATTGGAATGACTGGACCAGACATAGCCGCACCTTGTGTTCGTTCGTCGTGCCACGCGAACCCTACGCGCGGCGCCCTTCCCTTGTGAGTTGCGTCGCGTGGATGGTCCGGAATGGCCGCCCCGGGTTGTATTGCGACCGGACCATCCAGGCGACAATTAGATCATATGTTCTAGTATATATTGACGTCAATGGCAGCATGCGTGCGGGAGAAATCACATGTCGGATTCGATGATTGGCGAAATCGAAGACATCGAAGAGGACGTGCTCAAGCTTGTTCAGGGTGGCGAGCATGACCCGGCAGGCGTTTCGCAGCGATTGGTCGAACGCGGATTTGCTGATTCAAAAATTCGCGTAGCGTTCTGGTTTCTGATCGGAGCGGGACAGCTCGATCTGACGCCCAACTTACAGTTCGAGCTTCCGAGCCAAGCTGTGCCGATCGCATCCGTGACCGAAGCCCAGGTTGTTGACGTTCATCAGCGACTGACCGGCATTGGATTGGGCTCCGCGATGGACCAGGCGTTGCTCTAGACCCGACGAGAAGACGAAATGCCGTAGGGCATCTTCTCCAAGGGGTCTGGATTGCTCGACGCCAACCCTACCCACACACTGCACAGATTCCGACGTCGCTTCGCATGAGCCGCTCGACGCGCTTGACAGCGGGGCGATTGCTCCGCACAATGAGTCAAGAGTTGAGTAGTCAGTATTCAAATCAACCGAGAGGGGTTCCTATGCGTGTGCGACGATCTGGCCTGTCCCTGTTGTTGGGATTGGTTCTCTTGCTGAGTGCGTTTGGAATACAGTCGCCGTCGATAGTGGTCGCCCAGATCGATCCGTGGACCTGCGAAGCACCGGCGGCCGCCCCTGCCGCCAGTCCGGAGGAAGAAGCCGCCGAGGCGTCACCGGTTGCCGTCGAGGTCGTTCCCTTCCCCGAGGATGCGGGGACGGTCACGGTCTTCGCCGCTGCCTCGCTGACGGATGCCTTTGCCGAGATCGAGCGAAATCTCGAGGAGGCCAATCCGGGGCTGGATATTGTCAACAATTTTGCGGGCTCGCAGGCGCTGGTGACGCAGCTGATCGAGGGGGCCCCAGCCGATGTGGCGGCATTTGCCTCTAACACCGCGATGAACAACGCGATCGAGGGTGAGGTCATTGCCGATGAGCCGCAGACTTTTGTCGAGAATCTGTTGACGGTTGTCGTTCCGTCTGACAACCCGGCAGGCATCACCTCGGCGGCCGACCTTGCCAACGACGGCATCAAGCTCGTGCTGGCGCAGGAGGATGTCCCGGTGGGGGGCTATTCCCGCGAGAGCATCTGCAATATGGCTGCCGACACCGCGACTTATGGCGATGACTTCCTCGCCGCGGTTGCTGGAAATGTCGTTTCGCAGGAAGACAACGTCCGCGCCGTGTTGACCAAGGTCGCGCTTGGCGAGGCCGATGCCGGTATCGTCTATACCTCGGACGTGACCGAGGATGTCATCTCGATCCTGATTCCGGAAGAGGTCAATGAGCTGGCCACCTATCCGATTGCGCCGGTGGTCGGTGGTAATGCCGAGATCTCCGAGGCGTACATCTCGTACATCCTCTCACCGGAAGGCCAGGACGTCCTGGCGAACTATGGATTCATTCCGGTCGACTAGCGACATGTTCGCGTAGCGACAATTGCTCCTGGCGACCGCCATCGGCCATCCGCCGGCAGATGGCGGTCGCACGTATGATTGCCGCGCCGGCCGGCCGTACCACGAGTCACGCGCCACGCAGACAGGGAGTGTTGGTCCCATTTCTCAGCAATCTGATCCCAACAACGTAAATTGGGAGTTCCGGTTTGGACGCTGGCTGGCTATTTTGGCGGGGGGCGCCCTCTTTGTGTTTTTGGCGCTTCCGCTCCTTGGACTGCTCTGGCGTACCATCGAGCGGTTCGATGGCGTCACGCATGCCACTTCGACAACCCTGCGCCAGGCCTTGCGCCTCTCATTCACGACGACCCTCATTTCCCTCGCCATCGTGCTGCTGCTTGCCACGCCGCTCGCCTTCTTGCTCGGCCGGCACGATTTCCGCGGCAAGCGTCTGGTGGAAACGATCGTCGATCTTCCGATGGTGCTTCCTCCGGCGGTTGCCGGACTCGCCCTTTTGATGGCGTTCGGACGGCGTGGTCTGGTTGGCGAGTACCTGAACGAGCAATTTGGGATTGCCATCGGCTTTACCACGACGGCAGTCGTCATGGCGCAAGTCTTCGTCTCAGCTCCGTTCTACATCCGCTCCGCGCAGGCGGGGTTCGCTCGGTACGATCGAGGCGTCGAAGAAGCCGCGGCCGATCTTGGCGCATCGCCCTTGCGTGTCCTGAAAGATGTGACCTTTCCCATCGCGCGTCCGGCACTCGGTGCGGGCGCCGTGCTTGCCTGGGCGCGGGCCCTGGGGGAGTTCGGCGCAACCATCATGTTCGCCGGCAGCATCGCCGGCCGGACGGAAACGATGCCGCTAGCGGTCTATGGCCGCTATGAGGCCGGCGATCTCGACACCGCGCTGCTGTTGTCGGTCATCCTGGTCGGCTGCGCGACCCTCGTGCTGCTTTCCGTACGGCTCACCGGCGGTCGCTCGAGTTCCTGAACCGACGTAACCTCCTGCCTGGAAATGCGGCAGTCCGCCTTCTGGAATCGCCGTACAATCTCGAGCAACAGCGGAGTTGTCCATTCGTCGAGGAAAGAGTCTATGCGCGCCAATCACGTTACACGTCGTCTTGCAGCGGGTGAGCCGTCCATTGGAACCTGGCTCGCGCTCCCGAGTCCGGAGGCGGCCGAGTTCGTTTCGCGCATTGGGTTCGACTGGCTGGTGGTCGATACGGAACACAACCCGATCGACATTCGCACGCTCTCGCTTATGTTCGGCGCTATCACGACCGGTGGGAGCGCGCCCATGGTCCGTATCCCCTGGAACCATCCGGAGAATTTCAAGCGCGTGCTCGATGCCGGCGCTTGGGGCATCGTCGTTCCGATGGTCAATAGTCGCGAGGAGGCCGAGCGCGCCGCCGAGGCCACATTCTTTCCGCCGAAAGGCAATCGCAGCATCGGCGGCGGTATGACCGGTACCCGGTTCGATACCTCGGGGGGAGACTATCTGGAGCACGCCGACGATGAGATCTGTCTGATTCTCCAGATCGAGCATATCGATGCCGTCGAGCGATGCGATGAAATCCTGAGCGTTCCCGGCGTGGCCGGCTGCTTCATTGGGCCGAACGATCTGGCTGCATCGATGGGGGTTGGGCTTGGGGTGCCGCTGGAGTGCGACGATCCGCGCATGATCGAAGCTATCGCCCATGTCTGCAAGACATCCAAAGAGGTTGGCGTCGCGCCTGGCATTCACACCTCCGGCGCTGCGGGGATCAAACAACGCATCGAGGAAGGTTTCCAATTCCTGGCCATGGCCAGCGAAACCAAATACCTGGTTGGCGGTCTTGCCAGCGATCTGGGCCTCACCGGATGGTCCCCCTCTGAGCGCACCACAATTGCCAGTCAGGACTCCGGAAGCGCCGTTCGGTACTAGAGCCTGTTCTGCACTTTTTCGCCGATAGACCGGCGAATGCGCTCCGCTCGACGAATATCTGGAGCGTTTGCTGCCGAATTGCCGCCGAGCGAGTGTGTGCTTGAAACGTCGAACATACCAATTCAAACAGACGGTCTTGCCATCGAATCGACGTGGTCAACCGTCGAAAGCAGGCCATTCGATCTCCTCAAGACCCAGGACCCAAGACGCAGGGCGTTTGCAACCACATCCGCTCTCCACGACCTCCCTTGACTTAAAGTACTTTAACTTTGTAGGGTCTTTCGTACTGCATGCAATGCATGCCATACGACCGCTTAGGCGAGGAGATCCCATGTCAGAAAAAGTCTCGTTCAAGAACAGCAACAACGGAAACATCACCATGGCAGCCGTCATAAACGTCCCCGAGGATTTCGATGCGACGAAGACCTACCCGGCTGTTGTCGTAAGTCATCCCGGCGGCGGCGTGAAAGAGCAGACCGCCGGGCTCTATGCCAAGAATCTGGCCAAGGGTGGCTTTGTGACGATTGCCTACGATGCCTCATATCAGGGCGAGAGCACCGGCGAACCTCGCCAGCTCGAAAACCCGTATATCAGAACAGAGGATGTCAGCGCCGTCGTCGACTATCTCACGACGCTACCCTATGTCGATGCGGACAAGATTGGCGCAATGGGAATCTGCGCGGGCGGCGGCTACTCGGTGAACGCGGCAATCAACGATCATCGGATCAAGTCCGTTGGAACGGTCAGTGCGGTGAATATCGGGACGATGTTCCGGAACGGCTGGACCAACGACGTCAAGGATGCTGATGCACTGCCGTATCTCGAAGCGGGCTCCGCGGCACGCAGCAGTGACGCCGCCGCCGCTGCTGGCATCGCAACCATGCCACTCGCTCCCATGAAGGAAGAAGACGCGCCAAACGAAGAGCTGCGTGAGGCCTGGGAGTACTATCACACCGACCGGTGCGAGCATCTCAACGCCCCCGGATTTGCTACCTCGCGCAGTTTGACGCAAATCATCACCTACGATGCCTATAACAAAGCCGAAGCGTTTTTGACGCAGCCGTTGCTTGCGGTGGTCGGGAGCGAGGCGGGCAGCAAGTGGATGAGTGACGATTACCTCGAGCGCGCGTTGAGCACCGACAAGGCGATCCATGTGGTCGATGGCGCGAACCATATGTCGCTCTACGACAAATCTGAGTATGTCGACGAAGCGACGACGCAGTTCCTGCCGTTCTTCCAGCGAACGCTGCAATAGCTCGGAGATTGTCTCCACGCCGGAGTCTGGCCGGTGAGCGTTGATTGACGTCAAGCGCGTGAGAGCGGTAGCGTAACGTAATGGACGTAACCTACTCAATTCAACAGGTCTCAACGCTCACGGGCCTGCCGGCCAGCACACTCAGGTATTACGAGAGCATCGGGATCATCGAACCGATTCGTCGTGATTCAAGCAGCAAACAACGGGTCTACGGTGAAGACGACCTGGAGCTGATAACGGCAATCGCCTGCCTCAATGCCATCGGGATGCCCCTCGACGATATGCGTGCGTATCTCGATCGCCGGACGGCGAGCGGGGACGCCGTACGCCAGCAAATCGAGCTCCTCAAAAGTCAGCAAGACCGCCTGGCGGATGAACGCGGCCTCCTGGAGATTCGTCAGGAGTATGTCGCGCTCAAGATTGCCTATTGGGACGCGGTCGAACGAGGGGAGCGCGATCGTGCCACAACTTTGGCCAAGCAGGCGAATGCATTTATCTCGAAATTGAAACCCGATCGCTCGCGCTCCAACGGCGTTTGAATAGCTCTCGTTGAGCGTGTACTTGGTTCGTGGTTATCGGCCACCACCGATTTCCAGAATAGCCCCGGTCACATATGAGGCGGCCGGCGAGAGCAGCCAGACGACCCCTTCGGCAATCTCCTCCGGTTGTCCGGAGCGTTGCATGGGAATCGATGGCGCCATCCGGGCTGGACGGCCTGGATCGCCGTTGTCCGCATGCAGATCGGATTCGATCAACCCGGGCGCCACGGCATTGACCCGAATCCCTTCAGCGGCTACTTCGCGCGCCATACCAATGGTGAATGTGTCGATCGCTCCCTTGGACGCGGCATAGTGCACCCACTCATGCGATCCGCCGGTGCGCGTGGCCAGCGAGGAGATGTTCACAATCGAGCCACCGGTTCCACCATGGGTTGTCGACATTCGCCGTGCTGCCTCGCGGCAGCAGAGCATCGTGCCCAGCACATTCACGTCAAGCATCCGCCGGACCGCATTCGCTTCGATAGCGCCGACCCGGCTGAATCCACCGGTGATGCCGGCGTTGTTCACGACACCGCCGATCCTGCCGAAGAGCGCATCGGCCTCGTCGAACATCGCCATCACGGCGGCCTCATCGGCGACATCGGCGCCGAACGCAACCGCGCGTCCACCGGTGGAGACGATCTGGTCCGCAACGCGGCTGGCGGCCTCATGGCTCTTGCCGTAGTTCACCACAACGGGCCAACCATCGCGCGCGGCGACGCGGCAGATCGCCGCGCCAATACCGCGCCCGCCCCCGGTGACGATCAATGCCCCCCGGTTAGACATAGCACGCAGCAGGCGGCACGCAGCACGCAGTTGAAACGACGAATTCACCTGATTCGACAACGTTGGCTACTTGTCCAACCAATTCATGCTCTCCATACCTGCTGCCTGCTACACCTCTTGCAGCAGCTTCTCCATCGCGGTCACGCGCTGGCGCAGGTCCTTGATTTCCTCACTCAGCTCCGCAAGGCGGTGAGATGTCGTGTTCTGCGCGGCCGTTGCATCGGCAATCGCCTGCGCGAAGCTCGCGTCTCGTTTGCTGCTGGCGTCGGATGAGATCGCCACCTGGCCAGTCCGGAAGATCTGCCAGATCAACGCGGTCACGATCACAACGACCAACAGAATACCCGCAATAACCACAGCCGCATCCGGCCAGCTCGTGCCTTCCATGTCTTACTCCTTGTTCTGTCCCAATTCGGGATGATCGGCCACAAACCGAGCGATCGTTTCCGGGGTTACGGTGAGGGCAAACGGCTCCAGCTCGTAAAAGCGCATCGCCTTGCCATCGTCTGAAAGCTCGAGCGTGCCGCGGATCAACCCCGCAGCTTCGAGCTTCTGTAAATGGAGATGAAGCAGGGGACGGCTGATCCCCAGGTCGCGCGCAAGCTGGCTCACATAGTTCCGCCCCGAACCCAACGCCGCCACGATGCGGAGCCGGTGTGGATTGGAAAGCGCCGCCAGCGCGTCCAGCAGATTGGTTTCCGTTGCATCGATCATTCCGTAACCTATCGCGATCACATGTAAGAAAAATATTACGTATGTATCGTTACGTTGTCAAGCCCTGCGATGGGGGAGATTTTTGGAGTTAGGAGCTGGGATTTAGGAGTTAGGAACGACGAACGAGGTCCTGGGTTTTGAGTCCTGTGTCCTGAGGGGGGCAGATCAGCGCCCGCTCTCTTTCCCATTGCCTATTCCCCATTGCCTTGTGCCTCTTGCCCAAACGACTCACTCGAGCCGCCAGCTTTGGCAGATGACGAATGTCCGAAACTCAATAGATGGACATGGTTCGAATCTTTGGGGTGGTACGCTGGCGGTACTATGAACAACTACTTGGCTTTGGAAGACATGTTGCTTCAAAAGCATGCACACTCTTATGGTGGTTGAACGTCCCTACATCGTAGAAATCAAAGACTGCGAGGCGGCTCGAGATGCGGACTGTGCGACGATGGACCGGTGGCTTGATAGCCGCCCTGCTGTTGATCAGTGTGGTGGGCGCTCTTGTCCCGGACAGCGCCCGCGCGCAGGAGGCGACGCCCACGGCGGGCGTATCCTCGACCGTCAGCGAAGCTGACGATTCAGCAACCGGGGACATTGCCGATGTCGTCACCTCGGCGCAACAACAGCTGGCCGACAAGTACGTCCCTGTCTCGATGCTCAAGCGGCAGACGGCGAATTGCGACAAGGAGGGTGAAGGCTACTTCCCGGTCACGGTCGATTTCCTGTTCGACAATCCGGATATCGCACTCAAGGCGATCGGCGACGGCAAGCCCAAAACCGATCTGGTCATCAAGCAGGGTATTACCCCGCAAGATCTCGTCAATGCCGGCGAGCAGACGTATCTCGACTTTCCGGGAGACCCGCGCGATCCCGCATGCACCTACGAGACCTATTTCAAAGCGAAAGCACGAGAGCTCGGGCTCGAACCCTCCACCTATGTGCGGTTCATTCCCGATCCGGTCGCCAATCGACTCTACGTCGAGTATTGGTTCTACTACTACTTCAACGATTGGAATGACACGCACGAATCCGACTGGGAAATGATGCAGCTCACCTTCGCCACGACATCGGTGGAGGACGCGTTGACGATGGACCCAATCGAGGTGGGGTACGCCCAGCATGGTGGCGGTGAGCTGGCCAAATGGGGCGACGACAAGATCCAGATGGATGGCAATCAACTCGTCGTCTATCCGTCGGCCGGCTCGCACGCCACCTACTACGGCGCACATACCTTCATCGGGTGGGGTGAGCATGGCACCGCGTTTGGGTGCGATGTCACCACGGCTCCGCACGATGCCACCCCGCTCAAAGCGGTTGTCATTCCTGACATCATCGATCCAGATGGTCCGTTTGCCTGGGCGCTCTACGAGGGGCGCTGGGGTCAGCGGGACATGGCTGTCTTCAACGGTCCCTATGGACTCAACCACGGGAGCAAGTGGAACGATCCCACGACATCGTTCAGCACCTGGCGTTCGACGACGCTGGAAATTCCTGGCAGTAGTGGCACATCAGGACTCAATGCAACCGATCTCTTCTGCGGGCTTTCCAAGTGGGGCTCGAAAGCCACCATTTACATGGGATCGCATCCGTGGGCGACGGGCGCGATTCTCCTCGTCATCGTTGCGATCGTCGGCGCAAGCATCTATCGGGTGTGGGGCTATTTCATGGAAGCCCTGGACATCTATGGCAACGAGCTGCGCACGTTCCTGGGCATCGGCATGCTTGCGGTGCCCATCGGTCTGGCGTTCCATGGATTTGTCTACCTCTTGCGCGAGCTCCCACCGATCGACTGGATGATGAGATTCCTCAACAATTCCGCCAGCGGCGATCTCACCCTGGCGGCCATGGCCGGAGGCGCGCAGCAAGCGGCGATGACGCTCATCATCGTCCCGGCTGTCATCTTCGCCATGAAGGAGATCCGGGAGGGATATACACCCGGTGTCTGGCGGAGTCTGCGCGAAGGCTTGCGGTACTTCCCCGGGATGCTGGCTGCGCTCATTCTCTACGTGGTGACGTTGGGTATCGCCACCTTCTCGATCTTCCTTATCCCGGTCGCCATCTACGTCGCGGTTCGCTGGCTCTTCTATCCACAGGCAATTGTCCTCAACGAGCAGGAACGGGGTTGGTATGGGCTCTTGTTCAGCTGGAACGTGACCCGGGGACGCTGGTTGAAGACGCTCGGCTCCACCATCGGATTCCTGATCCTCGCGCTGGTTCCTGGGCCGTTGATGGGCGTTCTCATCCTGATCCTCGGCGGCAGCGGGGTGAGATTCGCGAACATCGCCAGCAGCTTCATCTATGGACTCTTGCTGCCGATCGCCTACATCGGTCTGACCATGGTCTATCGCCGCTTGCAGAATGAGCCGATTGTCGAGCCAGAGACGGTCACGCAGGAGCGATTCCCGGACAGGGCTCGTCGTCTCCCCGGTCGCGAGCTCGGCAGATTCTCCGGTGATTAGCCCGTCACGCCGGCAACGGGCTCCGTTGCCGGCGCGTGACGCTACACGAGATCGAGCTCGAGGGCTTTGCGGACAGCAGCCGCTCGGTTGCGCGCATCCAGTTTCTGCAGCACATGCGTCACATGACTGCGCGCGGTTCCGTGACTGATGTTGAGCTCGGCGCCGATTTGCCGGTCGGTCTTGCCGTCCGCCAGCAGGGCGAGCACCGTTTGCTCCCGCGGGGAGAGCGCGAACGGATTCGCCGATCGAGCGGTCCGCGCCGGCGCTTTCGGGGCTGCAATTGCCTGCAGTCTCCCCCGTTCGATACCCAGGGCGATGTCCGACGCGCGTTCCACCAGCTGCGGCATGGGGCACGTTGCGGCATGGTGCGCCAACCGCTGGAGATCTTCAGGTGTGAGCCCGGCTTTCAATCGGGCCGCATCGTCCGGAGTGAGCCACAATCCTTCGCGCGGCACGATGGAGTATTGCGTCATGAGGAGCTCGGCACTGGCGAGAAGCTCCAACGCCTCGGCGGTCCAGCCGAGCTTGACGGCAAGCGCGATCAAGCCGGACAAATCTTCGAAGATGCCCCAGGGACTGGTCGATTCGAGTGCCAGCGCCAGACTCTCGCGATGTGCTTTGGCCGAGGCGGAATAGTCGCCGCGCAGCAATGCCAGATCGCCCAGAAGCTGCAATGTCCAGATTGCCGCCCGCGTGAATCCAATCTCGGCATGGAGCGCCTGCGCGGTCGTCAGCACGCGCTCGGCTTCATCGAGATGGTCGAGCCGCATCTCGGCAATCCCGAGCAGGGTTCGGGCGCCCGCGCCTGGAACGCATTTCTCCGGCGCGATATCGATGGCATCGCGGGCGTGCGTGGCCATCTGCTGGTAGTCGCCTTCGTACCATGCCGATTGCGCGAGCCACATATGCGCCCTCGCCTGATCGACATCGGTCAACGATCGGGCGAGCTCGAGCGCGCATGTGTACCGTTGGGTGGCTTCCTTCGCATCGCCCTGCGACCATGCGATGAGTCCAGCCGATACCCAGAACTGAAATCGCTCCCGGTCCGTGAGTGGTTGGCGCTCCAGTACGGGGATGATCCGTTCGACCCAACGACGTCCTTCGCTCGATTGTCCTCCGAATGACCAGAAGTCGGCGAGGTTGCCGGCGATGCGGACCGCCCGCGCCGTTGCGCCCTGTTGCAGCGACCATCCCAATGCCGCACGAATATTGCTGAGCTCGGACCGGCTTCGCGCGAAGGCGAAATGCTCCTGAGGACGCTCGAACCGACCGGCCAGTGAGGCCGACAATGATTCGATCCAGCCGGCGTGCAGGTCTTGCATGGAAACGAGCTCCCCATCACGTTCCAGCTCTTCTACGAGAAACTCGCGCACGGTCGCCAGAATCTGAAATCGAGGCTCGGCCTGCTCGCGCTCGACCGGTTCGATCATGCTCGCATCGGCGAGCCGGGCCAGGAGCTCGATGAGATCGCCCGCGGTGGCAATCCCGGCGGCATGGGCAACCTGCTCGATACCATCCAGCGGTACGCTTCCGGAAAAGACGCCCATCGCACGCAATAACGCGCGCTGCTCTGCCGGCAACAGGCGATAGCTCCAGTCGATGGCATCGCGCATGGATCGATGTCTGGCCGGAGCATCGTGCGGACCGGCCGCCAGCACCCGAAGCGGTTGCGACAAACGAGCCTGCAATGCCTGGGGAGACATGACCCGAATGCGCGCCGCGGCGAGCTCGATGGCCAGCGGGAGCCCACCAAGCTGAATACAGATCGCCTCGATAGCGCGCAGATCGGCCGGACCGGGATCGTATCCGGGTCGAATAGCCCGTGCGCGTTGCCGAAACAGTTCGACGGCATCGCTCTGTTCCTGCCCTTGCGCGGTGGTCGCGACATCGAGCGCACCGACGGCGACGACATGCTCATGCGCCAGATTCAACGGTGAGCGGCTGGTGGCCAGGATTGTCAGGCCGGGAAGACGCGAGGAAAGCTGGGAAATTGCCAGCACGCCGTCCAGCAGGTGCTCGAGATTGTCCAGCACGAGCAGCGCCGTTTTTCCATCGAGCGCGCTGGTGATCTGTTCCAATGGCGTCCGATTGCCCTGTTCGCGGAGACCAATGACCTGGGCAATCTGGGGAACGACCAAGGCTGGATCGGTAACGCCGGCAAGCTCGACGAACCAACGACCATCGGGAAATCCATCCGCGGTCAACGCGGCATGCAATGCCAAACGCGTTTTGCCGGCTCCGCCCGGGCCGGTCAGCGTGACGAGCCGGACGGCGGGACGCGGGAGCAGCTCGTGAATGGCGGCTGTTTCCCCGGTCCGGCCGACCAGCGATGTCTGCGGGCGCGGAAAGGCGCTCAGGCTGGAATGCTGGAAGGACATCGATTCCCTTTTATCTCGGTCCGAGATGTGCAGCGCCCGGACCCGGATGACGGGAAAACGGTACCCGATCGACGCTGAAAAATCGCCCCGAACCGGCATGAATCCATTTCGAATTCGCTCGCGTATATGTGGTTGAGAGCATCACCCCAAAAAAAATGCTCTCTCCCAAGCCCAGTGAAGCGCCGCACACGCTTCACCCCTCCCCTTCCCGCATTGACCCGGTCTTTGGACCGGGTCAATGTATTTTTCGGGGGAGTGAGGAGTGAGGATTTGGGAGTTAGGTTTTCCTTTCGTTAGCTCCTACAGCAGTTTGTGAAATAGTTGAGCGGAGGTCACCCCGACAGGTCGTCGCGCTGGTGCTGCGCCCCTCTGCCCGGCGATCGGCCGCAGGCCGATAATCAGAGTTGCCCAAAATCCTCGTCTGAGGCGCCGCCCTTTTTGCAAGTCCCCTCTCGGTTTTCCCGTCCGCCAAATTCTCGATCTCGGCTTCTCAGACGATTTCCCCGAACAACATGACGATGCCGACGATGGTGATAAGGATGGCGCTCACCGCGGGGAGGAGCCGCGCGGCGGCGGAGGCCAGGCGCCCGGTGGCGCCCGTCGTGCCGCCGGGAAGCCGTTGGAGCATGGTCGAGGAGCGCGATTGCAGCAACGCTACGATTGCGCCGAACGCGACCAGGACCGCTGCCAGACCGAAGCTGAACGCGACGATCGAGAGCATGCCCAGCCACGCCTGATGCAACCCAATGGCGAGCAGCAGGATGGCCAGCGCCTCCGGGCAGGGGACGATACCCCCGGCAACTCCCAGCATCGCGAGATCCCGCAGCGAGGTGCGGTTGCGGATCGCCAGCGCTTCCTCGAGATGAAGCCGCGCATGCTCCTCCTCGGTGAGATGCGCATGATCGTGGTGATGATGGTGGGTGTGCCCATGTTCATGGGTATGGTGATGATCGTGATGGTGCTCGATGGTTCCCAGCGCATGTGTATGCGAGCCACCCCGGATAGCCCGGCGTACCAGACTCAGTCCAAGCACGATCACGAGCAGTGCCGAGACGACCTGCATGACCGGTACGACTCGCGACGGCAGGAAGACGGCGCTGGCGGCGATGGTCAGTCCGCCGAGCGCGAACACGCCGGCGGTATGGGTGAAGGTGACGATCGAGGCCAGGGTCAGCGCATCCCGCATGGTGCCCTGGGTGGCAACCAGATAACCGGCCACCAATGCCTTGCCATGGCCGGGTTGGGCTGCGTGCAGGGCGCCTACGACTGCGAAGGTCGAGAGCAGTGCCAGGAAGAACATGGGGGTACGCTCGCGCCCAAAGAGCTCGGCGGCTTTTGCGCCGAGCGCGGTCGAGGCGAGCGCGCTCGGGCTCGTCTCGGATACATCCGCCGGAGCGCCGATACCGAGTCCATACAGCACCCGGTTTTCCTGTGAAGGCCACCCTTGCGAAACAATTCCGATACCATCGCTCGTACTGACGTCGAAGGTGTAGGACGAGCGAAGCGCCCGATAGGCATTGGTCACGGTCATCAGTTGCTCGACCTCGGGCCGGGCAACCACAGGAAGCCGGAACGTTACCTCGATTGGCGTGATGCCGACATAGAAGTCCTGGAGATCGGGAACGGCCACCTTGGCTTTGGCCGGATCGAGGAGCAGTGGACGCTGGTCGATGTTCACGGCCAGATGAGAGACAAACGTCTGGCTCCAGCGCGCGATCTCTTCCGCTGATGCCACGCCGTTGCCGTTGGTATCGAGGTCGGCGATCAGCAGCTCCTTGGCGAGAATGCCACCGCCAATAGAGATGGTGAGGTCGACATGGTCAGGGGCGAGATCGATTTGCAGGTGCTGGAGGAGCTCGTCAGCTGGATGGGCCGATGTGGGTTGGGATGAGACAAACGCGAGGATGACCAGTGCGAACGCAACGCCGGCCATGATCGCGCGGCGACGACCGAGCTGCTGGGTGCGAGCCGTGAGAGATCCTTCGCGTTGCTCAGAGTGACCGGTGGGAGCGGGTGTGGCTTTCATGACGGGCGCATTGTGCGCTGTCGGGAAGGGTTGGTGCAGGGTGCGACCCTCATCCATCCCCCAACCCCTTCCTTACTCCCAATGCTGAGAGCAGGAAGGGGGTTCACCTGTTCGGCGTGCTGGGAGCTAACCAGCAACGGGGACAGGGGTCCAATTGTCGCCAATGGCGACGAAGACGAAACGTCCTTCGGTGACCTGCTCGACGGCGCGTGTCTCTTTCCGCTCGACCATTGCGTCGATCCTGACGGTAATGCGCGTGCGGCCGATCCGCTCCGTCGTTGCATAAACCAGAAGGCAGTCGCCGACGAGCACCGGTTTGTGAAAGACGATGTTGTCGATCGCCACGGTGACCACACGATGGTGCGTGTGCTTGCGCGCCTGGATCCAGGCGCCCAGATCCATCTGGCTCAGCACCCAGCCACCGAACATGTCGCCATCCGGGTTGGTGTCTCCCGGCATCGCGACGACACGAATGACAAGCTCCCGCTCCGCTGCGTCGCCGGTTGCGCTCATTGGGCGGTAGATCCTGCCGTTGCGCCGCTCCTGGCCGCCAGTGAGTCGCGGACGATCCGCGTCGCGGCGACCAGGTTGGTCAGCGACTCAGAGACCTCACGCTCACCACGGGTTTTCAGACCGCAATCCGGGTTGATCCAGACGCGATCCGGTCCCAGATAGTCGACTGTGGCCGCGATGACCTCGACGAACTCATCGACCGTCGGCACGCGTGGCGAATGGACGTCGTAGACGCCGGGGCCGACCCCCTTCCGATAGTCGAAATCGCGGAAGACCGAGAGCATTTCCAGCGCAGAACGGGCGTTTTCGATGGAGAGCACATCGGCGTCGAGCGCATCGATCGCCTCGATGACATCGCCGAACTCGCTGTAGCACATGTGGGTGTGGATCTGGATCTCCGCGGGCGCCACGGCCTCTGACAGCCGGAAGCACGCGGTCGCCCAGGCGAGATAGTCCGACCATTCATCTCGATCGAGGGGCAGACCCTCCCGCAGCGCGGGTTCGTCGATCTGGATCACCGTCAATCCGGCATCGATGAGATCGCGCACCTCGTCCTGGATCGCCAGCGCAATCTGCTCGCAGGTAGCAGAACGCGGCTGATCGTCCCGCACAAACGACCAATTGAGCATGGTTACCGGACCGGTGAGCATTCCCTTGACCGGTCGTTTTGTCAGCGATTGCGCGTAGGTCGACCAACGAACCGACATCGGGTTCGGACGCGACACATCGGCAAAGATCACCGGTGGACGGACGCAGCGGGTTCCGTAGCTCTGCACCCAGCCATGCTCGGTGGCGGCAAACCCGGCAAGCTGCTCGGCAAAGTACTGCACCATGTCGTTGCGCTCCGGCTCCCCATGGACCAGGACATCGAGCTCGATCTGCTCCTGGAATGCAACGGTTGCGCCGATCGACTCGGCAATGGTGGCGTCGTATTCCTCGAGGGAGAGCTCGCCCTTATCGAGCGCGCGGCGCGCTTTCCGCAAGTCGGACGTTTGTGGGAACGAGCCGATGGTGGTCGTTGGCAGCGACGGGAGATCGAGCGAAGTGTCCTGCAGCGCGGCCCGTTCGGGCGCCGGGGTCGAGCGACGGCGATCCTCGTCGCGCAATTGCTCGACCCGAGCCTGAACGGCCGGATCGGTGCGCAAGCGCGATGTTGCGCGCGCATCGAGCACCTGACGGTTCGCGGCAATCGCCGGCTCATCGACCTGCCCATTGACCGCGTTGGTGAGGAGCGAGATTTCCGCGAGCTTCTGCTCGGCGAACGCCAGCCAGGATTGCAGCTCGGGATCGAGCGCGGTCTCCCGGCTCGCGTCGTATGGCACATGTAGCAGCGAGCAGGAGCTGGTCACCAGCAGATTGCCGGCGCCGGCATGGGCTGCAAGCTGTTGGAGGTCTGCGACGGACTTCTCGAGATTGGCAATCCAGACATTGCGGCCGTCCACGATCCCGGCGCCCAGCAACAACTCGCCCGGCCACGGATTCGAGGTCAGCCGGTCGATGAGCCCCGGACTGCGTGTCAGATCGAGTCCGATCCCGGCAACCGGCAGCGACATGAGCGTGGCCAGCTGAGACTTGGGATCGCCATAGGGCACATGAACGAGCAGTCGCGCCGATCCGGCCGCCCGCGCGAGCTCGGTATAGGCCGTCGTCAAGGCGCGCTCGATTGCGGCGTCGCGATCGCGCACGAGAACCGGCTCGTGCAGCTCGATCCATTCCGCGCCGGCCGCGGCCAATTTGGCGATGAGCTCGGCATAGACCGGCAACAGGTTTGGCAGCAGATCGAGCGGATCGCCACCGCCGTCGAGCTCAGCCAGCCGCAGGTAGGTGACCGGTCCGATCAGGATGACCTTGGCGGTGAGCCCGAGCGCCTGCGCTTCGGCCAGCTCGGCGAGCGGCTTGTCCGGCGTAAGCCGGAAGGTCTGATCGGCCGCCAATTCGGGCACCAGATAGTGGTAGTTGGTATCGAACCACTTGGTCATATCGAGGGCGGCCACACCGCCCGTTTGGCCGTCGCCTCGCGCCATGCGGAAATAGGTATCGAGATCGACTGGGCCAGTGCCGAACCGGGACGGAACCGCGCCCAGCAGCACGCTCATATCGAGCATTTGGTCGTAGAACGAGAAATCATTTACCCCGACGAGATCGATTCCTGCGTCACGTTGCGACTGCCAATGTGTCTTGCGGAGCTCGGCGGCGACCCGCTGCAGCTCGTCTGCGTCGATCTTGCCTGCCCAGTACCGTTCGGTTGCCCATTTGAGCTCGCGGTCGCGGCCGATGCGCGGATAGCCCGCGATGGTGGAAATAGCCATGGTCTGTTCTCTCGTCTCCTCGCTTCCTGCACGTTGTTCACAAAAACGTTCGACCGAACCGGTGAGATCGTCGACGAATCGAAGGACCTCGCGAAGTCCCGGCGGGGATGTACCGGGCATCGGCTCAATCCCAGGTAAGGGTCGAGCCCGAGCGGTAGTCGGTGACCCGACTTTCGAAGAAGTTCTTCTCCTTGCGGAGATCGATGGTTTCGCTCATCCATGGGAATGGATTGCGTGTCTGGTACTGCCGAGGCAGACCGATGCGCTCCAGCCGGCGATCGGCGATATACCCGACGTAGTCACGGAAGAGATCGGAGGTCAGACCGAGGACGCCGCGGGGGAGGCAATCCTCAGCATAGGCGATTTCGAGCTCGACAGCATGACGGATGCGCTCGACCAGATGGTCGCGGAATTTCGGTGTCCAGAGCTCCGGATTTTCCGCCTTGATGCCGTTGATCAGGTCGATCCCGAAGTTCAGATGGATGGTTTCGTCGCGCAGGATGTATTGGAATTGCTCCCCGATTCCGGTCATCCGGTTTTGCGGGTGGAACGACAGGATCATGGCAAAGCCTGCGTAGAAGAAAATGCCTTCCATGATCACGTAGTACCCGATCAGGTTTTCCAGAAACTGTTGGGCGCCCTCGTGGGTTTCCGTGGTGAAGGTCGGATCGAGGAGCGATTCGGTGAGCTCCATTTCCATGGCGTCCTTGGCCGCGATGGACGGGATGGAGTGGTACATGGTGAAGACCTCGGTCTCGTCGAGCCCGAGGCTTTCCACGACGTAGTGGAAGGTGTGGGTATGGATCGCTTCCTCGAACGCCTGGCGCAGGAGATATTGCCGGCATTCGGCGTTGGTGACATGGCGGAAGATGGCCAGCGTCAGATTGTTCGCCACCAGACTCTCGGCGGTGGCGAAGAAACCGAGATTGCGCATGATGACCAGACGTTCGTCCGGGGTGAGCTGATTGCTCTTCCAGAGCGCGATGTCGGCGGCCATCGGCACTTCGGTGGGCATCCAGTGGTTGGCGCAGCCGTTGAGATAGTGCTCCCATGCCCAATCGTATTTGAGCGGCATCAGTTGGTTGACATCGACGGCGGCGCAGTTGATGAGCCGTTTTTCGGAGGCGGATGTCGATGTGATGGTTGCGGTCATCTAGGGTTCCTTTCGTTGCCGTTGGTGATAGGTGGCTTTTCGACCCTCATCCATCCCCCCGGCCCCCTTCCTTCTCCCAATCCTGGGAGAAGGAAGGGGGGAGATGGTCGTGAACCGGAGGCTTGGCTGTGGGCGAAGAGATCGCCTCACCCCCAGCCCCTCTCCCTGCGGGGAGAGGGGAGAATGAGAGGATTGCGATGTGGAGGTTCGTGAACGGACGCTCCGTTATCGGCCTGCGGCCGATCGCAGGGCACAGGTCCCTGCGCTACGACGAATCGGGTTGACGCGACAGACACGGAGGTCCTTCACTACGCCGGTTCGGGAGTCTCAGGGCTCAGGACTCCGGGCTCGGTACCCACTCGTCATTGGCATGCTTCGCAGTCGCCGTCGAGGGAACAGGAGGCGCCGTCCGCGTAGGGGAAGGGTTCGTCCGTGGGAATCTCTTCGGCGCGCTGGATTTCGATGTTGGCGGTGGGGCTGACGGACTTCATCCACTTGGGTTGCAGCGCGCGGGCGTTGATGTCGATGGTCGATTTCTCCGCCTGGGTGGCCGCGGCGTTGCGCAGGTAGTAGGTCGTCTTGAGCCCCTTATGCCAGGCGAGCTGGTACATCTCGCTGAGCGCCTTGCCGCTGGGGGCGGCGACGTAGAGATTGAGCGACTGGCCCATGTCGATCCAGATCTGGCGTTGGGCGGCGCATTCGATCAACCAGGCAGCATCGATTTCGAACGCATTGCGGTAGCGCTCCTTCAGATCGTCGGGGATGCGGTCGACGTCCAGCACCGAGCCATCCGCATGCTTGAGATCGTCGAGCATCTGGCGATCCCAGAGTCCGCGTTCCTTGAGGTCGGAAATGAGCCACACATTGACGATGGTGAACTCGCCGGAGAGATTGCTCTTGACATAGAGGTTCGAGAAGGACGGTTCGATCGACTGGCTGACCCCGACGATATTCGAGATGGTGGCGGTCGGTGCGATGGCCATCGTGTTGCTGTTGCGCATCCCGTAGCGGCGCACCGCGGTGCGGACACGATTCCAGTCCATGGCCGGTTCGACGTCGACATCGACCGTGAAACCGCGCTCCTCCGAAAGCAGCGCAAGCGTATCGACGGGAAGCAGACCGCGATCCCACTTCGAACCGAGGTAGGACGCATAGGCGCCCCGCTCGGCGGCGAGCTCCGTGGAGGCGAGGATGGCGTAGTAGGAGATCGCTTCGGTGCTCCGGCTGGCAAAGGCGACCGCCTCGGATGAGGCGTAGCAATGCCCCAGCGCGTAGAGCGCATCCTGGAAGCCCATTAGTCCAAGACCGACCGGGCGATGCTTCAGATTGGCATTGCGCGCCTGGGGAACGGGGTAGTAGTTGATGTCGATCACGTTGTCCAGCATGCGCATGGCGGTACGGACAGTCGATTCGAGCACGGGCAGGTCGAGCGCGCCGTCGCGGATATGCGCGGCGAGGTTGACCGAGCCGAGATTGCAAACGGCGATCTCATCGTCACTGGTGTTGAGCAGGATCTCGGTGCAGAGATTCGAGTTGTGCACAACTCCGGCGTGGTCCTGGGCGCTGCGGATGTTCGACGGGTCCTTGAAGGTGATCCAGGGATGCCCGGTCTCGAAGAGGGCCGTCAACATCTTGCGCCAGAGCTCGATGGCGCGGATGGTGCGATGCAGGGGAATCTCCCCGCGGGCGGCGGCCAGCTCGTACGTGAGATAGGCGCGCTCGAAGGCTTTGCCGTAGGCGTCGTGCAGATCGGGCACATCGTCCGGGCTGAACAGCGTCCAGTTTTCGCCCGCCATGACCCGCTTCATGAAGAGGTCGGGGATCCAGTTCGAGGTGTTCATGTCATGGGTGCGGCGGCGGTCGTCACCCGTGTTCTTGCGCAGATCGAGGAACTCTTCGATATCGAGGTGCCAGGTTTCGAGATAGCCACAAACGGCGCCCTTGCGCTTGCCGCCCTGGTTGACCGCCACGGCCGCGTCATTGGCCACCTTGAGGAAGGGCACGATGCCCTGGCTGAGACCATTGGTCCCCTTGATCCGGCTGCCGAGCGCGCGCACCCGGGTCCAGTCGTTCCCAAGACCGCCGCTCCATTTGGAGAGGAGCGCGTTGTCCTTCAGGGCGCTGAAGATCTGGTCGAGATCGTCACCAATGGTGGTCAGATAGCAGGACGAAAGCTGCGGATGCCGCGTGCCGCTGTTGAACAATGTCGGAGTCGACGAGCAGAATCGGAAGCTGGAAAGAAGCTGATAGAACTCGATCGCACGGGCGTCCCGGTCGTCCTCGTTCAGCGCGAGGCCCATGGCCACCCGCATCCAGAATGCCTGCGGCAGCTCGAGCCGCTGATCGGCGGAACGAATCAGATAGCGATCGTAGAGCGTTTGCAGGCCGAGATAGGCGAACACGAGATCGCGCTCCGGTTCGAGCGCAGCGCCAAGCCGGTCGAGATCGAAGGCAAGCAATCGCTCGTCCAGCAGCTCTTGGGCGACCGCGCCCCGAATGTAGGACGTGAAGAGCGTTGGATAACGACCGGGCGCGTCGGCAATGGCGATCCGTTGTCCGGCAACTTCGGCGTAGAGACGGCGAAGCAGTGAGCGACTGGCGACGAACGACCAGACCGGATCGACCTCGATCTTGCCGCGCGCGCCGTAGGTAATGAGCTGTTCGACCTCGGAGAGACGAATACCCGGATAGATCCCGACCATGACCTCGTCCAGGAGGTCCTTGGCGGAAACGGTCTCCTCGAACCCAGCGCAGACTTCATCGACCCAGGAACGCAACAGGGCCGGGTGCAGCAACAACGGCTCGCCCGTGTCATCGACGACCGCAATGGTGCGTTCGTGCCGTTGTTGGGTCCGCGCCTGTCGATAGATGATGTACCGTTTGGCGATCCCGAATGCGCCGGCAGCCATCAGCTGGCGTTCGACTTCGTCCTGGATCGTTTCGACATCGATGGCGCTCGCGCCATGGTCTTGGTTGAGTGCCTGGACGACCTCGGTCGCAATGGCTTCGGTACGCTCATGAATGGCGGTGGGAAGCGGATCGGGGTAGGGGGCGCCGATCTCGGCGCGGAAGGCCATCTCGATGGCCGTGACGATACGCATCGGATCGGCGGGAACCGAACGGCCGTCGCGCTTGACGACCTCGGTCGCGAGCATCCCAGGCGGGACGCCGGCATGGCCGGGCGATTGCCCGTTGGTTGTGGTTCGGACGATCGACATTGGCGCACCTCCCGCGCTCACGCGTCTGCTGGTCGCGGACGATTTCGCGACCATGCTTTGTGCGAGATCGAGGAGTTGGAGAGACGCCGAACGCACCCGGTTTTGCTGGCACGTATGCCAACACCGAGTGCGAACCCTCTCACACCCTCGTGTGCGACCTGGTTTCGTGGGGACGACGGAAGGCAGCGAGACCCGGCGATCCGAAGGGATGCCGAAGGCTCGCCCCGCCGACCTCCCCGCGGAGGTCCGGGTTCACATCGCGCCCTCGCGGCGCGAGCCATCGGCCGGTGTTCGGACTTCGAGGCGGTTCGATCGTGCGATCGGATTCCTAGTGGCCGTCGCTTATCAGCCGAATCGACTGGTGCGTATGACGGCGGTCGTTCCTCGTTACCGCTGCGGGGCAGCTCCGGATTCGCACCGGATTCCCATTTGCATCGCGCCTACCAGATGTAGTAGCGAACCGACAGCCCGGTCACTCTATCATGTGGTTTTCTGGCAGGCAATCCGCATATGCGGAAAAATGAAGACGCTATGGTCAAGGGCGCGGAGCCCGATACCGGCTTGGCGCGCAAATTTCATCGATCTTATCCTGCCGCAATCATCGTGACGCCGTGTTCCCGGTCCACAACTGTTAGATTTTATTGCGATTTATTGCAACTGCAACGTTATGCATATCTGAAACCTGGAGCTCCTATGACCCTCACGGCACCCTATACCATCGACGCGTTCCATGCGGACGCGTTAGCAATTCTGGAGAAACTGGGTCATTCCAGTGAAGCTCGTGCCCAGATTCGCGCTCGGCTGGAACAACTCGCTCAGCAGCCGGGCATCCTGCCCGATATTGCGTTGGAACGATTGCACTCGACCGGATCGACTGCCACGATTTTGCGCGAGGGCAAGAACGGGGAAGGTGCGCTCATGCTTCTTGCACTCCCGGCCGAAGCGCCGACGCCGATTCACAATCACAACACGTGGGGTGTTGCCTGCGTCATCGAGGGCACCAATCGGTATTGGAGATGGGAGCGGCTTGACGATTGCTCGGACCCGGCTCGCGCCGATATCCGGCTCGTGGAAGTCTTCGATCACACCACCGGGCAATCGGCCGAATGGGGGGACCCGCCGCAGGACTTGCATGCCCAGCAAGGGGTCGATGGCACGGCCTACGAGTTCGTGTTTTTCGGCCGGAATCCCCAGCTCCAGCCGCGCGCCTATTTCGATCCCGATACCGGCGAGGTCACCTACGCGTTTGCAACCGACCAGATGAAATAGTTCGCGAGCGACGGGCTCTGTCTCGTTGTGGAGGCCGTTGTGCGTGTCTGGTCGGAGGATCCACCCACGCGTGTGCTGCGTGGGACCCGGCCTCCAACTGGCATGGCCGTCGTCGGATCGCTCGGTGCCGACGCGCCGCCGCTGTTCCGTCCAACCCGGATCGGGTTGGGATCTGGATCGTGGCGCCGTCCCTGGCCGAATGCGATCCGACGCTGTTCGTGTGAAGCGTTGGACGGCGACTACCCCAGGTGTGTCACCAGGCTTTCGAGGTTGTAGCGCATGAGCTGGATGTACGAATCGACGCGGCCGGCGAAGGAGTCGGTCAGCAATTCGCCCACCTCGACACCGGTCTCGGCCACGATGCCGTCGAGCACACTCGTATCGAACTGCGGCTCGGCAAAGATCACCGGTACGTTTTCCGATTCGATGATCTCGATCAGCTCGACGAATTCCTGGGCAGAGGGCTCTCCGTCCGGACTCTTGAGCACGATGCCGATGACGTCGAAATCGTAGCGCTCGGCAAAGTAGGTATAGGCGTCATGGAAGACGACCAACTTCCGGCGCTCCGGAGGAATGACGGCAAGTCCGCTTTCGAACTCCTCATGCAGCGCGTCGAGCTCGGCCCGATATGCCTCGGCGTTGGCCGCGTAGACATCGGCGCCCGCAGGATCGAGCTCGGTGAGGAAGGTCTCGATGGCCGCGGTCATCTCGACCGCTTTGAGCGGATCGAGCCAGACGTGCGGATCGCCTTCGCGCAGGTCGTGGACGTGGTCGCCATGGTCGATGATCTTGTCGACCTCGATCAGGTCCAGGTGCTCGGCCAGCTCGAGCACCGGAATGCCGGCATCGGCAACCGCACGGCGCCAGGCGCCGGCTTCGATGAACGGTTCCAGATGGGCGCCCATGAAGATGAACGCGTCACTTTCGGAGACTTTTGCCAGATCGGCGGCCGACGCCTCGTAGGTGTGGGGATCGGCGTTGGCGGGGGTCACGGATTGAACTTCGGCGCGGTCTCCGGCCACGTTCTGGGCGATATCGGCAAAGATCTGGGTGCTCGCCAGCAGGCGCAGCGTTGGTTCCTGGGCCGCAACGGTGGGAAGAAGCGCCTGTCCGCGCTCGAGTCCGATACCGGCGCAGACCGCGATGCCTCCGCGGAGGATGGCGCGTCGACTTTGTTTCATCTCGAAATCACTTTCTCGATCGTTCAGCCAATTCGGAGGCAATTGCTGCCTCCGAATCGGTTGCGTGCGTACGTCGTCTCTTGGCTGGACGCGCTACCGGCCAATGGTGTCGACGACCGGCTGACCCGGGACCAATGCGAGCAAGTAGCCGCCAGTCGACAACGGCGTGGGTGTTTCGATAACGCCTGAGACCGATCCGGACGCAATGTCGATCACCACGATCTTGCTGTCGCCGCCCGCGGTGACATACCCGATCGAGCCATCCGGCGTGATCGCGACAACGCGGCTCTCGCCTTCCCATGGGGATTCGTCCGGGCCGACCGCATGACTGAGCGGATCGAGCGGAATTGTGGCGATTACCTGCCCGAAGGTCGGCGAATCGGCGTTCGTATCGACGACGAAGGCGTTGTCACCATCCGGGTGCTGGTTGAAGAAGAGGGCCACGTCGTCGGCCTGAGCGAGGCGGAAGACGAGCCCGGGTCCGAGCGCGGTCCGAATCACCTGGCCGGTGGCAGGATTGGCGATGTAGACGTCGTTCTCCCATTCGCCCCAGGGTGTTTCCTCGGTCCCGCGATTGGCGATGTAGGAGATGACATGCTCGCCGTCCGGAGCAACCCGCACGAAGAATGCGCGGCCACCGGAGCGGTCCTCGGTATCCCACGGCAGCGTATGGACGTATTCGATCCGCTCACCGTCGAACGCGACGATATCGAGACCGTCATCGGTCGCCGCTGCGATCAGACCAGCGTCATGCAGAATGCCTTCACCGTGCCCGAATGCCCCAGTGGCGACCACACCGGTGGGAGTCGTGCTCCCGGACAGGAGCCCTTCGAACGGATACGCCTCGATCTGCGCCAGCGTGTCATTGCGGTGGAAGAGCGTGAGCGGGTCGCTGCCGATCATCAGGCCGACCTCGCCGGCTTCGATCTCGACCGCGCGCGTCGTGTACGAATCGAGATCGACCAGGGTGATGGGCGCGCGGGGATCGCTGGAACCGACCGCCGCATACTGTCCCGCTGGGTCGACGGCAATATGGGAAACCCCGTCGGGAATGGGAGTGGTTCCGTCGATCGCCGGGCCGCCATCGGCCAGAAGATCGATCGCCACGAGCTCACCCTGGCCGTCATCGACCAAAAGAAGCCGGCCGTCTTCCAGCGGCAGGTAGCCGGCGTGCGTGTTCATCACGATGCCGTCGAATTCGGCAACGATCTCGTGCTCGGGTGTGCTGTAGATGTAGAGCGTTTCGGCGACTGGGTCGGCAACGACCAGAACGCCGGATTCGGTGGCGGAGGGTGTCGCACTCTCCTGGGCAATTGCGGTCGCGGCGCCGGACCCGAGCACCACGCTCAGAATCAGGGCAAGCGAAAGCCAACGCAAGACGCGGTGCATGCGGTGCTCCTTTGCGTGAAGATAGAAATCGGTTCGATAACCAAACGAACGCACGAGCGGCCGCAGCACGTTATTGAGACAGTATATCAATTAATTGATCGCACGCAAGCGAAGGCGTCCGGAAAAATGTGCGGCATAGCGTGGGGCGGGCATGGGTCGGCTGATACACCCGGCTGCCTCGCACGCAGTCACAGCGTGGTCCGGCTCCGGGGAGGCGTCGCTTCGCGCTAGCACGGGAGCACCCGGAGCGTTAAGCTTGAGCGGCTCACAGGAAAAGAGTGATGTCGAATCGCGAATCGGCGACCGCACGCGGTATGACGGGTTCGAGCTTGCCGCCAAATGATCCAGTCTCGATCGTCTCGCGCACAACAAGACGTCGCGTCCAGACAGTTCCTCCATCACCTCCAACGACATTTATCGGGCGGCGCGCCGAAACCGAAATGGCATTGGAGCTCCTCCGCCGTGTCGATGTCCGGCTGGTGACGCTGACCGGCCCCGGTGGCATTGGCAAGACCCGCCTGGCTCTGGAGGTCCCGGCGGCCCTCGATGCTCAGTTCATCGACGGCATCGCGTGGGTGTCGCTCGCACCGGTGCGCGATCCGGACCTGGTCATTCCGATCATTGCCTCTGCACTGGATGTCGGTGAGATGACCGGGCACGAGCTGCTCGATCGGGTGATTCTGGCACTCGAGCGCCGGCAGACCCTGCTCGTGCTCGATAACTTCGAGCACGTCCTCGATGCGGCCGCATATCTCGCGGATATCGTGCGGGCATGTCCGGAGGTCACGATGTTGGTGACCAGCCGGTCGCCCTTGCACCTGTCGGGAGAGCATGTCGTACCGGTGCCGTCCTTGACCCTTCCGGCGGAGACCGATCCACCAACGCCAGATTTGCTGAGAGAGTTCGAGGCGGTCCGGCTTTTCGTCGATCGAGCCGTTTCGGTGTCGCCGTCGTTTGCATTCGACGTGAACACCGCCCCGCACATACTGCATATCTGCCGGCGACTGGATGGTTTGCCGCTGGCCATCGAGCTGGCCGCGGCCCAGATCTACCACCTCTCCGTGCAGACCCTGCACGACCGCCTCACGCACCGCCTGCCGCTCTTGACCGGTGGACCGCGCGACCTTCCGGATCGGCAACGAACCCTGCGTGAAACGATTGCCTGGAGCTACGAGCTGTTGGCTCCCGGTGAGCAGACCCTCTTCCGCCAGCTCTCGGTTTTCGCTGGTGGATTCACGCTCGAGACCGCGGAATCGGTGAGCGAGGATGGGAATGCCGTGCTGGGGCATCTCGCCGCGCTGGTCGACAAGAGCCTCGTGCAGTACCGGCCGGGCGCTGTCCCTGGCGCCCGCTATGCGTTGCTCGAGACCATCCACGAATATGCCGCTGAGCAACTGCAAGCATCGGGCAGTGAGAACGCTACCAGGGAACGGCACGCGGCCTGCTTCTTGCAACTGGCGCGCCAGGCGGAGCCGGAACTAACCCAGGGCGCTGGACGCGTTTGGGCGGAGCGGCTGGAGGCGGAGCATGACAACCTCCGCCAAGCGCTGGATTTTCTGGCTGAATCGCAACGATGGTCCGAATGCCTTCAGCTTGCCAGTGACCTCGGGGATTTTTGGGACATCCGCGGGCACCTATCCGAGGGACGAGCGTGGCTGGAACGCGCATTGACCGAGACCGATGGGAACGATGTGGCTGGCGCGACGCGCGCGCTTCGAGCACTTGCCGCCACACGACTTGCTCTGATCCTCCTTCGCCAGGGCTCACTCGATGAAGCGGAGTCCCACCTCGATGCCGCGCAGCAGGTATGGCGCGTCGAGGAGAATGCGGCGCGTCTGGCGCTCACATTTTGCTTGCTCGGTGGCGTTGCCGAATACCGAGGAGACGACCGGCGCGCGCAACTCCTGTACGAGCGGGGATTGAAGCTCTTTCGCACGGTTGGCGATCCGGCCGGCATGGCGATGGGGCTCAACAATCTGGCGGATACCGCCTATCGCCTGGGAGACTTGAGCCGGGCGGCGACACTGGCGCAAGAGGCTATCGCGATTGCGTATGCGGGAGGGCTGGATGTGATGCGGGCATCCGCTCTGTTCACCATCGCGGAGATAGCGTTTGCAAACGGACGCTATCA
Organism: Thermomicrobiales bacterium; assembly: GCA_023957115.1. GTDB lineage: Bacteria > Chloroflexota > Chloroflexia > Thermomicrobiales > UBA6265 > JAMLHN01. The sequence goes on along the minus strand of JAMLHN010000042.1, from coordinate 2,221 downwards.
GGATGCCCTGGCCGCGCTTCGTGACGGGATGGAGACGAGCCGCATGGCTGGGTATCGACTTGGTCTGGCCGACGCATTTATTGGTTTCGCCGCCGTCGCGGCAGCGACCGGCGACGGAGAACGGGCGGCACGGCTCCTCGGAGCGGTCGAAACGATGACCCAGGAGCTTGGTATCTGGCGGATCCCGCACCAGACCTTTCGGGGCAGCGCGCTGGCCGCGACCCAGGCCGTGCTGGATGAGGAGACGTTCGCGTCCGCATGGGCCCAGGGCCAGGAGTTGTCGCTCGCCGAGGCCGTGGCAGCGACGGAAGCCGTGCAGGTGTTGCCGCCGGTTGCGGTTTTGAGTCAGCTCACACCGCGTGAGCGTGATGTGCTCCGCCTTCTGGTTGCCGGTAAAACAGACCGCGCGATTGGCGAACAGTTGTTTATCGGCACGCGCACGGTGGAGAGCCACGTGGCCAATATCTTCGCCAAACTCGGCGTTCGCTCGCGGTCCGCGGTCGTTGCTGTCGTCGCTACTCCGAGAATCGGCGAAACGACACTCCCTCCGTCCACGTCATTGCCTGACAACTGAACGTCAGCTCGTTGTCCGCAGAATCTGGACTCCACTCGATCGCGAACTCCGTATCGGCGCGACGGCCAATTCCGTACCGGTACGGATAGGCGGCTCGCATTCCACACCCTACGCTGAGATCAGATACTTCATTTACCGTAACTGCAGAAGGATGCGATGAATTCTCTGTCCCATACGAGACTGACGCGCCGCGGCTTCATGAAGGCAGCGTCGGGCGCAGCCGCCGGGGCGTCTCTGGGCGCGCTCTTGCGAAAGCAGCTATCGGCAGCGTCTGGTTTGGTGGCCGATCCGGATTGGGAGTCGTTCGACCGAGCTCTGGAAACGGGGATGTTGGATTTCGAGATGGTCGGCGCCGCCGTCTCCGTGCTCACCCCTGACGAAGTTGCCTACAGCGGAATGTTCGGCGTGCGCGACCTCGAGACAGCAGAGCCGGTCACGGAAGATACGCACTTCCTCGTCGCGTCGACGACCAAGTCGATGACGGCTGCGCTCATCGCAACCTTTGTCGATGATGGTGTGCTCGCTTGGGATCAGCCGGTTCGCGAAATCTATCCCCATTTTCGTGCTCCGACCGACGAGCTGACTGAAACCCTACGGGTACGCGATATGCTGGATATGGCTTCTGGGATCGGCGAGTCCGATGCTTCAGCGGCATTCCATCAGGGAGATCCGACGACGGATCAGCTCCTGGCCTCGCTCGTCAATTTGCCGGTCGTCGGCGCCAAAGGGGCTCAGTTTTTCTATAACGGCGCCGTCTACGCGGCCGGCGGCTACCTTCCCGCGCTTGCCCTCGGTATCGACCCCGCCGATGTCGGGCCGGTGTATGCGAGCCAGATCGCCGAGCGGATTTACCGGCCAAGCGGTATGGCCACCGCTTGTATCACCGACGACCCAAGACCGTTTTCCGATAACTTCGCCACCGGCTACGGACCCGATCTGCTGGTGGGGACGTCTCGCCAGCCGTTTGCCCCCGTCGGGAGTTATGCGCCCGCCGGTGGAACCTTGGCGACGCATGGCGAGATGGTGCGCTACGTCATGATGCAGCTCAACCGTGGAGTGGCGCACGATGGCGCTCGCATCGTCTCGTCCGAGAACCTGACCGAGTGTTGGACCTCGAATGTCGATGTTCCCTACGACGCCGATCTCACCCCGGATATCGTTCAATCGGGCTACGGTATGGGATGGCTCACCGCTACCTACCGCGATGGGCGTCGCTTCATCTCGCATGCTGGCGGAATCGACGGGTTCACCACCTTCCTCGGGTTCTTGCCCGAGGACGGCATTGGGTTGGTCGTCAACACCAACATGATGCCGCCCTCGCGCGGGCTCGCATTCATTCAATATGTATCCGCCCTCCTGCTCGAAACGAGCTTCGGTCTCAATACGGGCGCTTCCGAAATGACGCTTGCCCAATATCGGGGAGCCGCGCAAACGCTCGACGATCTTGCGCAAACGTGCCGGCTGCCGGAATGGTCCGAGATTGCGCCATGGCTGGGTCACTATGAGAAAGGGTGGCTGCTCGCGTTCGATGAAGACGGCTCGTTGCGCCTGCGGCAGAGCTCGCGGTCGATCCCCCTGGTTGTCATGCCCGATGGCAGCTATGTGATGGCAAGCGGGATCGCGCCTGGCATACCGGTTCACTTCTCG
>JAMLHN010000041.1 GCA_023957115.1 Thermomicrobiales bacterium | reverse complement strand
CAACCATTCTGAAATTCGCTCTAAACGGCATGAAGAACCCGAAACATGGCTCCTATCACGCCGCATAGTGGGCTTTTCAAACACGACCTAAATCCCAACTCCTCAGATGTGTTTGAAACCTCGACGACATGCCTCCGCCCGCGCCGGACTGGCCCACAATCGGTGAGACCGAGCCCAGGAATCAAACCCCGCGACTATCTCAGGACTCAGGACGCAGGACCGTTTCAACCACGCCCGAACTTCCGGCTCTCCGCACCCTACTCTTCCAATGGAATATGCGAGGGTCCCGGACTATCGATCATGAGTACCGTCAGTTGCAGTTTTGCCCGCTCAGTTGTCGTAACGCTGTGCGGCACACCCGGTTCGATATGCAAGAGATCTCCGGGGATCAGCGAATACGTTTCTCCGGCGATCTGTACGGCGAGCGCGCCTTCGATCGCCTGCAGCATGACGGGCTGATGCGCGGTGTGCTCGCGAAGCTCAGAACCGGCGTCGAAGGCAAAGACCACCACATTGGCCCCGGTCGCCTTCAACACCGATACTGGCTTGACCCGCCCAGAAACGAACTCCGCCATCCCGGTGGCATCATCAACATATGTGAACTCGGCCATCAGTGCCTCCTTCCACGTTCGTATCACGTTTCGTCAGTGTACGGAACTCGGTCGGATCTGGGCCGCGCGGAACCCGCCGCATGGTTAGCTCACATGTGTACACAACTGTACACATGTGTACACTTTATGCATTCATCGAGAAAGGCGATCCCATGAGCAGCATTCCAACCGAAACGCTCAAATTCACCGAAGCTCGCCCCAAGCTGAGCTCCATCCTCGATCGGGTTTTCCGTCGAGAAACCAGGATTCGACTTTACAAGGGATCGACTCCTGTGGCCGCGATCGTTTCGATTGAGGACCTGGAAGCACTGGAGGACTACGAACGACGACGGGAACAGGCGTTCATCAATATCGGGAAGATTGCCGAAGGATTTCGTGATGTCACACCCGAAGAGTTCGATCGGCAACTGGAGCTCGCCAAGGCAGAGATACGCGCGGAAAGGAAGCTCGATCACGTTTCTGCCGGCAATGCATAGATGCGGGTACTGCTGGATACGAATGCCCTGGCCGCAAGCATCGTCGGCGCCAATCTCGGATGGACGACTCCTCCCGCACAAATTTGGCGACGTTGGCAACAGAAGCAATTCACTCTGCTGATCTCAGAACACGTGATGGCTGAGCTGAATACGACCCTCGAACGGCCATGGTTTCTTGCTCGGCTCGATCCACCGGCTCGTGACCTGGCAATTCGGGATCTCGGCGCCATTGCAGAGGTCGTGGAACTCGTAGTCCGAACCACTGGTGTAACGAGTCACATGGAAGACGATCTCGTTCTCTCGGCCGCGGTCTCCGGCAACGCCGACTATCTCGTCACGGGCGATGCCGAGTTCCGGCGTGTCGGGGAATATCAGGGAGTCAAGCTCCGCACCCCGGCGGAGTTCCTGCGCGAGCTGGGTACGTAGTCCAACGGACGCTACGATGCTCCCTTGGCCGCCAGGTCGATCAACGCCCGCACGGTATTGAGATTGCGCGCCGTCCCTTGCACACCCAACCGTTTGAGCACTTTGTTCATATCGAGCTCGGCCCGACCAGCGCCGTTGGCGTACCGGATATGCACGTCGGCGCCGGTGAGCTCCCATCGGTCGTCCCCGGTCTCCACTTCGCGCGCCTTTTCCAATCCACCGGCCGGAACGCCGGTCAAGGGGACGATGTAGGAGAACTTCGATTCGATGACCTCGAATGGATGCGCCTGCAGCGCCGATTCCAGTTCCTCCGGGGAACGGGAAATGACTTCTCGGACATAACCATACCGGTCCGTAAGGGCCCCCTCGACCGCCCGATCGAAGGCAGCCGGATCGCCCGGAATATCGAGCACGGCATTGCCTGACTGAATGTAGGTGCGCACGTGCGCGCCCCCCAGCCCGGCCAGCATTTCGCGAAACTCGGCCATCGGCAGCTTGGCCCCGCCCACATTCACCGCCCGCACCAGAAGAATCCGTTTCGTCATACCGGCGCCTCCACCAGCTCCGTACCGATTTCGACCGCCTCGCACCGGCCACTCGTCGTTTCCGACAACCAGGCACGAAACGGCTCGATCTCCCCTTCGCCCAACGGCAATTCGAAGGTGACCTGCGCACCATAGTCGATATTCGAAACGCGCCATTCGGTATGTCGTAAGAAGTTTTCCAGCCGCCCGGCTTCGTCATGCGCCGCTTCGACGGCGAGAACAGTCAACGGGATGCGTTCGACGATGCCGACCGCATCGATGGCATCCGACACCGCCTGCCCATAGGCGCGCACCAACCCGCCCGCACCCAACAGGACACCCCCGAAGTAGCGGGTGACCACGGCAATGGTGTCGGTCAGATGCCGTTGATCGAGCACATTGAGCATGGGCGATCCGGCCGTACCGCTCGGTTCGCCATCGTCATTGGAGCGACGCAGATCGCCCCGGTCGCCAAGGATCCAGGCCGAACAATTGTGATTGGCGTTCCAATACTGCTTCCGGAATGCCTGTAACTTGGACCGCGCCTCCTCCTCGGAGCTGGCGCGGTCCACCGTACAGATGAAACGCGACTTCTTGACGATCAGCTCCACCGAGCCAGCTTTTGCAATCGTACGGTTCCAGGTAGCCATGGGGGAACTTTAGCAGGCAGTTACGAGCAGGCGGCACGCAGAACGAGTCGGTGAGCGACGAGTCCGGAGGCCGGAGAAGCGATCTGGTCCGAGGAGCGACCCGTAGACTCCTCTGGACCCGAGCGTCGGGCTTAAGACTTAAGACCCGTAGCAACGGCTGACTGCTGATGGCCGACTGCTGGCTGCTATTGACCGATCAATGCCACCCAGTTGCCGTCGGGATCGGCGACATAGGCGCGGCGGTGGCCGGCGACATGGTCGATCGGTTCCATGAGGACCTGAACTCCGGTGGAACGAAGCTGGGCCAACGCGTCATCCACTGAATCGCAGCGAACCACCAGCTCGCCAGGATTCCCGTGTTTCGGCTCCGGCATGGGCATCTGCATCAACGCCGTTCGCGTGGCAATCCCCATGACGACCTCGCCAATCTTGAGCTCCACATGCTCGGGCCGGCCATCGGCAGGGAATTGAAACGTGGGCACCCCACCGAGTTTGTCCCGATAGAAGTCCAGCGCGGCATCGATATCGCCGGTGTAATAGAGCGGTAGTTCGATACGGAACATGGGTGTGTTTCTCCTTCCCGGACCCAACCGGCCCAGGCACTCAATCGAAACCTGACGACTGTTTGCTCCGTGTTGCCTACGTTTCCCGCGCGGCCATGTACCGCGCGTAGACCGCCAGGGGCTCGCCTCCCTTGGCATCGAGGATGGACACCATACGCCCGGTTTCCGGACCGTATCGTTCCAGCCGCCGGTGGACCAGCGCAACCCGCGTCTGGTTCGCGTCGACCGGTGTGAAGGTGACCTCGATCTCCGACCCGCGCAACGGATCTTCCTCATAGGTCCATTGCGGATTCACCTGCCACGTCAGCAGCAGACGGTATGGGGGCTGCCAGATCTTCACCACGCCCCAGTCGGTCTCGACTCCGCCCGCATCGCGCTCATACCAACGTCCGCCGATGAATGGTTCCAGCACCGCGGCCACCCCGGGAGTCGGGGCAATATGATGCGATTCGACCGGCCACCAGGCATGTTCGACGAAGACATCGAACGCAACCGCCAGTGGCGCCTCCACCGTCACCTCCTTGGCAACGATCACTTCTTCCACAACCGGCATCTCCACCTCCTTCGCACGCGACTCTGCCGCGATCTTGAATGCCGCCAGGGACCGTTCCCAATACCAATCGAGGTGGTCCCGCACCGCGCGGAACGCATCCGGCTGCAGGCGATACCGGCGCCGGGTGCCATCCCGCTCATCGGCCACCAGTCCGGCATCCTTGAGCACCCGCAGATGCATGGAAACGGCCGTCCGCCCGATCGGCATCCCTTCAGCCAGCGCCCCGACCTCCAGCGGTCCCGCCGCCAACCGGCCCAGAATCCGCCGCCGCATCGGATCGCCAAGGGCGTCGAGCACAAGATCGATATTCGGCATCGTCACTACGTCAGTATTCATTGTTCGTCAATATATAGTGACCCAATGGATGTGTCAATACCTGTTCCAGACGATGTGTGAGACGACGTGGGGGTAATTGACGGAAGGGATCTCTTCGCCAGAGGGAAGGGCAAGCAGGTTGTAGCGTGCGATGGTGAGTCGTCCCTACGCGCTGACGTCGTTCGAGGCCCAACGACAAGGCCCCTCGCCGATACCGGAAGGGGCCCTATGCGGAATCCGTTTGAACATGAGGGGGCGTGTCCCCATCGCTCCCTCAGCCAGGATGCGCGCCCCGATGGCATGCGCCTTCGCAGGAGGGAGTCTGAGTCCATGACGTCAGTCTTGGGGCGTCGTGCCTCAATCGGTCATTGATCTGATAACTGCGTGCTGCCTGCCGCGTGCTCGCTTACGCGGTAACCTCACCGAGCGACTTCGCTACGATTTCCACGATCTCGTCCGCTTCCTCGGTGGTGGTCACCAGTGGCGGCGCGATCCCGATCCAATCAGGGGCAGGGCGGGTCAGCAACCCATTTTCACGGCAGGCAATGTACATCGGCCGGCCGATCGGTTGGTTGAACGCAAGCCCGCGCATCATGCCAACACCACGCACTTCATCGACGACATCGAACTGCGATTTCAGCTCCCCCAGCTGCGCGGCTAGATAATCGCCGACCGCATTCGACTTCGCGACCAGATCGTTGTCCAGCAGGAAGCGGACCGCTGCCTCGCCAACCGCGCAGCTGACCGGGTTTCCCCCAAAGGTATGTCCGGAGAAAAACTGAATGCCGTCGGCCGCTTCGCCCCAGAAGGCGCTGGCAACCTTTTCGGTCACGATGATGGCAGCCAGCGGCGCATAGCCACCGCTGATGCCCTTGCCGCAGGAGAGGATGTCGGGCCAGGCGCCGACCGTTTCCGAGCCCCACAGTTTTCCAGTGCGGCCGAATCCGGTGATGATCTCGTCATGGATAAGCAAGACGTTGTACCGGTCGCAGATCTCGCGCAGGCGGGGAAAGTAGTCAGGATCGGGAATGCGGACGCCGGCCGAAAGCATGATCGGCTCGCAGATGACCGCGGCCACCGTATCGGGATTCTCGCCGACGATCGCTTCTTCGATTGCATCGACCGAGCGTGGAGATACATGGATAAACCCTTCCGGATAGGGTTCGTATTTCGACTTCCAGTCGGGCTGGGCCGAAGCCGCTCCCGCGAATCCGGTGCTGCCGTGATAGGACTCGTAGCGGGAAATGACCTTGTATTTGCGCGGGCTGCCGGTTTGAGCATGATATTGCCGCGCCATCTTGATGGCGAACTCGTTCGCCTCCGATCCGCCACTGGCGAACTTGACCGTCGTGAACTGCTCCGGCAGGAGCGAGGTCAGCAGATCGGCAAGCTTGAGTGCCGGAGGATTCGTCGACATCGTCGGCGCGGAAAAGGCAAGTTTGCGGCCCTGCTCGGCCGCAACATCGACGATCTCGTCGACCCCGTGGCCGTAGTTGACGGTGAAGACACCGGAAAGCCCGTCGATGTACTCCTTACCAAACGCATCCCACACGCGAACACCCTTGCCGCGCTCGAGAATCAGCGGATGCTCGGCAAAGGATTTCATCTGATTGAAATCGACCATCACCTGAGATGTATCGAACTGTGTCTCCGCCATTGCGTGCGTTCCCCTATCGTGCCAAACCCGAGATCATGCCCCGTAGTTTCTCACGGCGGTGGCGCATCTCGTCGTCTCACTTCCCGCTGAGCGGATTTTGACCCCCACGCTTGTTCGCTGAGAGGGCACGACCAATACCAGCTTACCGGCCAAAGGTCGAGTGAGGGGGGTCGACACTCTGGAAAAGATGCTCGAGACGATGTCGCAGCGACTGGGCATGGTAAATGACCAACCGATGCGCAGCGTCAGGATCCCTGGCGCGAATCGCGTTCAGAATTTCTGAATGCTCGTCGTTCGATTGCTCCATGCTTGCGATGCCAAGCAGTTTGGGGTCTCCACGGCTGATGAGATAGAGATCGACTTTCTCTTCATTTCGAACGACAAACTCGGCAAGCGACGGACAACCAGCAATCTCGCCAAGCACCCGGTGAAACTCCCGTCCAGAGCGCAACGATTCGTGGATCGACTGGGTGACGACCGCTCGGCGCCCAATCTCGATCGCCTGTTCAAGCTGAAAAAGTCCATCCTCCGTAGCTCGAGTTGCTGCGCTTCGGGCCAGATATGGCTCCACCACCTCATTGGCAGTACACAATTCGAGAAATTCCTCGCGTGTGATTTCGCGGATGCCGAGACCGCGGCCACCGGTTGGTGAGATGAGACCCTCGTGCTCGAGGATGGCAAGTGCCTCTCGAACCGGGGTCCGGCTGATTCCCAAGGACGACGCCAGGCGCTCTTCGAAAAGAGGCTCACCCGGCTCAACAGTTCCATCGAGGATGGCCCCTTTGATCGAGATAAGCGCCAGCTCACGATAGCGAGGAACCCGGTGTCGCGAGAGAACAGAGAACTTGGCTGTCGTCATTGAACACGGACCCTTTCGACTGCCGCCCTTCTCTCGAGACGAACAGGCAGCGAACCAACCTGAGATCAGGCTCCCTATTGTATGCACGCATACGTAGGCGAGGACCCAAGCTATTGCGCATACCGGGTTCGATTGCGGATGTTTTCTGGCATAAAGGCGGTTCTTTCCAGGGATACGGTGAAAATATCACCCAATCGAGATGAAATAGAAGACAAACGGAACGGATTAACGTATACATACTCTCCAACGTAGGTCCTCCCACATTTCGTTCTCGGCAGACTGGTATTCAGAATGCCGGAGTACCCAAAGGCGGTAGAGAGGAACGGTCAGTGACTTATCCACAGATGACGCGGCGTGCCGTGTTGGCCTCGGGCGGCACTCTTGCTGGGGTGGCGGCACTCGGTTCACTCGGAGGCGGGATCAGGACGACCCGCGCAGCACAGGACGACGCTCCTGTCGCTGGTGGCTCATTGACATCCACCCTGAACGTCGGAGATATCTCAGGATTCCTGACGTGGCAGGCAAGCACCGGCTCCGATTCAGCCGCATGGACCGCGATCTTCGATACGCTGGTCGAATACGATCAGGACTACAACATCACTGGTGGCATCTTCGAATCGTGGACATCTGACGATGCCCAGACGTGGACGTTTGCGGTACGTCAAGGCGTAACCTGGCACGATGGCGTTCCTCTGGTCGCGCAAGACGTCATCGACTACTTCGAGACGATCATGGCGCCGGATTCCGGTGCTGGCTCCGAAAAGGTCGCGACCATCGATGGAGCCACATACGAAGCCCCAGACGATGCAACGGTCGTTCTCACGCTGGCTGCGCCGAACGCCGCACTACTCGACGATTTCTCGTCCCACTGGCTCTCGCGCACGCGAGATCTCGATCCGGCGCATCCGATTGGCACCGGCCCGTTCACGTTTGTCGAGTGGGAGCGAAACCTCCATATCGAGTACGCGAAGAATCCCACCTACTGGAAGCCGGGTCTTCCGTACCTCGATGCCCTCACGTTGCGTCTGGTTCCAGACCAGGATCAAGCCATCAACCTGCTCACCACTGGTGAGGTGGATGCCATCGCGAGTGTTGACTTCCCCAAGGTTCAGTCGCTTTCGTCCAATGCGAGCGTCCAATTGATCCAGGTCCCGGAGCAGTATCGACTGGCCTACCATTATCTGTTGACCAGAACCGACACCGCGCCGTGGGACAATGCACTCGTGCGACAGGCACTCAATCATGCCGTCGACCGCGAAGGCATGCTCGCCGCCACGCTTGGCAACGGGAGTGTTCGGTCGAACCCGGTCGCCACCGGTAGCTGGGCGTTCAACCCGGATGCCCCGTCATACAACCAGCGTGACCTCGAAACGGCAAAGCAACTCATGGCAGAGGCTGGCTACGCCGAGGGCGAGACCGCATTTTCGACGACGTTGAAATACTGGCGCGAATGGTCCCAGATGCCGCAGATCGCCCAGATCGTACAGGCAAATCTTGCTGAGATCGGTATCGAGGTCGAGCTACAGCTTCTGGAAATTGGCCAGTGGGTCGATGCCGTCCAAAACGATCTCGATTACGAGATGGCGCTCACCGCGCTCGTTCCTCGCTGGGATCCAAGCGACCAGCTGGGCAACGCGTACAAGACAGACGACGGAGCAGCCCTCCTTTGGAACAATCCTGACTTCGATGCCGCATTCGCCGCGGGTGTTGCCACGGCTGAGCAGGAACAGCGTCAGGCAGCCTACTTCGACTGTCAGCAGATCGCACTAAGCGAATGCCCGGGGACCGTGCTGAACGAGGCGCCAATCTTTTCGGCGGCTGCCGCGAATGTTCGCGACCTCAGACTCCACAACCGATCATTCCTCGTTTACACCGAGTGCTGGATCGCATCGTAAGCCACGAAGCAACGCGTGTGGCCCCGGATCGAGCGGGCCACACGCATCTGGATGTCAAAACCTGTTCTCGATCGGCTGATTTGGGACCAGAGGGATAGCAGGTGGCTCCTTATATCCTCCGGCGATTGATTCAGATGATCCCGGTGCTGCTGCTCGTGCTGGCGCTGGTGTTCGTCATCTTTCGGATGATCCCAGGCGACCCGGCCCAACTGATGCTGGGCGCAAATCCGGACCCTGAGGCGCTCGATGCGCTGCGCACCAAGCTTGGGATGAATAAGCCGCTTCCGGTTCAGTTCTTCGAATGGCTCCAAAATGCATTGCGCGGAGACTTGGGCACCTCTCGTATTAGCGATCAGCCTGTGGCGCCCCTCCTGGCCCAGAAGTTTCTGATAACGCTCGAGCTTGCCATTGCGGCCCTCTTCATTGGCTGCCTCATAGGAATTCCCGCTGGAATCATCTCTGCTGTTCGTCGCGATTCCTGGACAGATTTCGTAACGAGAATCGTCGGCCTTGTGGGATTCTCGATACCCAATTACTGGCTTGGTGTTCTGATCGTTATCGTCTTTTCCGTTCGATTCGGATGGCTCCCTCCGGCTGGGTACGTGTCTCCGACCGAAGATCTTGGGAAAAACCTCCGGTATCTCATCCTTCCTGCAATCACCATGGGGCTTCCCATTGCCGCAGAGCAAATGCGTTTTTTGCGCGCGAGCATGCTGGACGTTCTGCAACAGGACTACATGCGCACCGCGCGAGCGAAGGGCCTGGGGCAATCGACGATCATCATCCGGCATGCCCTGAAGAATGCATTTATTCCGTTTCTCACGATCACTGGATTGCAGCTCGGCTACCTACTCGGAGGATCGGTCGTCATCGAGCAAATCTTTAGCTGGCCCGGACTTGGCTGGCTGACCTACCAGTCGATCACTGTTCGCGATTACACGGTGGTGCAGGGGGCGGTGCTCGTAGGGGCAACCGTTTTCCTGATCGCGAATCTGCTCGTCGATCTCGGATATATCTATCTCGATCCACGGATTCGGCCAAAATGAGCTCGATCGATAGCGACCTGCAGCGCACCATCCAGCTGGGCGAGCAGCTCGATCCAGCCACTCAGCCGCTTCCACCGAAACGTAGATTTGACACGTTTCGCAAGCTCATGGTCCAGAAGGCGTCCCTAGTTGGGTTCGTGATCTGCGCAGTCTTCATCGTGCTGGCGATCTTCGCCCCAATCATCGCGCCATACGACCCCATCAAGATCGATCCGGTCGTTATCCTCCAGCCACCTTCCAGCCAGCATTGGCTTGGAACCGACGAGCTTGGTCGTGACGTTCTGAGCCGACTCATCTTTGGGGCCCGCGTCTCCCTCCTGGTGAGCATCGTTGCCGTTTCGATCGCACTCGTCGTGGGTGTTGTGGTCGGTATGGTCAGCGGGTACTTCGGGGGTAAGGTCGAGAGTATCGCCATGCGCTGTATGGACGCGTTTTCAGCATTCCCCGCCATCCTGCTGGCTCTGGCCATTCTTTCGGTGCTTGGGCCCGGTATTCGCAATGCCATGATTGCCATTGGCGTTGTTTATATCCCCGCGTTCGCTCGCATCATGCGGGGAAGCGTATTGGGGGTCAAACAAACCGAGTATGTGCAGGCCGCGCGAGCGGCCGGTGCAGGCGACCTGTACATTATGCGTCGCTCCATCTTTCCGAATTGCGTCTCTCCCCTCATCGTGCACGCCTCACTCGCATTCGCCAGCGCAATCATTGTCGAGGCGGCATTGAGCTTTCTCGGACTCGGCACACAACCTCCCACGCCATCGTGGGGAGCAATGCTGAATGAGGGGCGGCAGTTTGCTATCCAGAACGTTTGGTATTCGATCTCGGCAGGCGTCGCGATCTTCCTGGCAGTCCTGGGACTCAACCTTCTGGGCGATGGACTGCGTGATGTATTGGATCCCCGCTTCCGTTCAGCCTAGCGATTCGTAAACCCGTCCAAGGAGGTCGGCAACATGAAGCTCTTGGTCACCGGTGTTACAGGACGAGTTGGTCGCAACTTCGCCCGATCAATGATTGCCAGCGGGCATGACGTCCGAGGATTGGTCCTCCCAGACGATCCCGGCCACGATGGTGCGATCGAGGACGGCGTCGACGTTCTTGTGGGCAATCTCCGCGATCCAGAATCGGCGTCCGCTGCTGTGGCCGGCGTCGACAAGATCATGCACCTCGGAGCCATGATGTTGTGGGGGTCGGAATCGATGAACCCCACGCTTATGGACGACAACATCCGCGGGACATTCAACTTGGTTCACGCTGCATCTGAAGCCAAGATCGACCGAATTGTCTTTGCGAGCAGCGATGAGGTCTATCCCTCCCTGCTGGCCAAGTACCTCCCGATCGACGAAAGTCATCCTCGAGAGCCCTATAGCTTCTATGGCCTTACAAAGGTCGCTGGCGAAGAGATCCTCCAGTACTACTACCGCGCCAATGGTCTCCCGATTGCCATTGCACGGTTTGCCCTCGTCTACGAGCCCTGGGAATCCGTGAGTCCGAAGGGGACACTTGGCGGCTTTCTCTTCTATGACGGCGCCATGCGTTTCGTACGGTCGCGGGCAGGTGACGCATTCGCAGATTCGTTGGCGCCGGCGGGGGAATCGGCACCAGATCTCTTGCTGCCACGCGATGAATCAGGGACTCCATGGATGTTCCACTGCGTTGACGTGCGCGATATCGTGCAGGGGCTCACGCTGTTGCTCGAACGGCCAGAGGCAGTCGGACAGGCCTTTAATCTCAGCGGTCCAGCGCCATTCTCCTACGGTGAGGTGATTCCCTACCTCGCAGAAAAGGCTGGTCTGACCTACCTCGATGCCACGATCCCAGCGCAGCCGATCCGAATCCATCACAGCATCGCCAAGGCCCGCGCTCTGCTCGGCTACGACCCGCAGCACGATGTCTTTCGCTCGATTCAGGACGGACTGGCGGCGACGACAACATAGATCCTTCGCGCTGAATGTGATTGGTACCTAGCACTGATCAGGAGCGTGGCTCCTGATCAGTCGAATAGGATCCTGGATGCACGAATCTGAACGTTGTCCATCGCAGACCAGGCATGGGCAACGCCCTCGAAGCGTCATGCCTGCTGGAATCTATGACAATTCGATCGAATTCCTATGCACCGAGATCGAGGTTGCGCGTCCGATCTTTTCCCGGCATGCGGAGTTCGCCCTTTGACCAATCGCGCTCGATGAAGAGACAGATCGCATGACCGCCAACACAACGTCCGTAATCTCCCCATTTGCCAACCTCCAGATCGATGAGCTGCGCCGCCGGAGCTCTGCCAAATGGCAGTTCTACCCGGATGACGTGCTTCCCGTGTGGGTAGCCGAGATGGACGCCTATGTCGCGCAGCCGATTGTCGACGCGGTCCACCAGGCGTTACTGCTAGGCGATACGGGCTACCCCTGGGGACCCCGGCTGCAAAATGCGGTCGCATCGTTCGCGGCCGATCGCTGGGGTTGGACCTTCGATCCGGCTCAGGCGATTACCGTGACCGATGTGATGACCGGTGTGATCGAATCGGTCCGGACGCTGAGCAAACCGGGCGATCCGATCATTCTCACGCCACCTATCTATCCACCGTTTTCCATGGTCACGGCCATGCTGGAACGGCCGATGATTCCGGCCCAACTGAGCGAGCATGGCCGGCTCGATCTCGACCGGCTGGAAACCGCGTTCAAGACCGCCGCGGAATCGAGCGGTACCCCCATCCTGCTCCTTTCGAATCCGCACAATCCCACCGGAACCGTACATACCCGTGAAGAGCTGGAGCAGGTCGCCCGCCTGGCGCGCCAGTATGGCGCCCGCGTGGTGTCCGACGAGATCCATGCAACCCTCATCATGCCGACCTCGACGTTCACCCCCTATCTCTCGGTTGCGGGAACGGAACCGGATGTGAGCCTGATCTCGGCATCGAAGGGATGGAATCTGGCCGGATTCAAGGCCGCGCTTGCCATTCCCGGAACGGATTCGGTCGAAGCGCTGCAAACGATCAATCATCGGATGGGGACGCATCCCGGACATATCGCTGTTATCGCGCATAGCACCGCCTTCGACCAGGCGCGCGATTGGCTCGATGGCGCGATCGCCGGTATCGATATCAACCGGCAGCTCCTCGGTGAGCAGCTCGCCCAACGGCTTCCGAACGCGCGATACACCCCGCCGGAAGCAACCTATCTCGCCTGGATCGACTGCCGCGAGCTGGGTCTCGGAGATGACCCGGCCAAGGTCTTCCTCGATCTGGGACGCGTTGGGTTCAGTTCAGGAGTCCCCTTTGGTGAGGGCGGTCAGGGGCATGTGCGGTTCAACCTGGCAACCGCGCCGGCGATCGTGACGGAAGCTGTGGAGCGGATGGCCAATGCCGTCGCGAAGCACGCGTCGGACGCAAGCTAAGCTCGGAGCCGAACCGTGCGACTCGAGAACAAGACGGCGATGGTCACCGGGGGATCGACTGGGATCGGGCGGGCCATCGCGTTGCGGTTTGCGGCCGAGGGCGCCAGGGTGGTGATCGCGGATATCAACGCGCCTGCCGGGCAACAGACGGCGGATGAGGCAGGAGGCAAGTTCATCCGCTGCGATGTCTCCAGCAGTCAGGATTGCGACAACGCGGTCGACATGGCGAAGAACTGGGCCGGCGAGCTCCACATTCTCGTGAACTGCGCAGCCTACCTGGGCGGGCACTTCGATATCGAAACCATGGACCCGGCCGAATGGCGACAGGGACTCTCGGTCTCGCTCGACGGGGCGTTCTACATGTCGCATGCCGCGGTGCCGCTGATCGAGCAATCGGGCGGTGGAGCCATCGTCCATATCGCCTCGGTCGAAGGAATGATGGGCGCCAGCAACCATGTCGCCTATGTGACGGCCAAGAGCGCGCTCTTCGGTCTGACTCGCTCGATGGCGATCGACCTGGGAACGCGGGGGATTCGCGTCAACGCCGTCAGTCCGGGTCCGATCGACGCCGGCCGCCCAGAGGTCACCAGGATGCTGGCAGAGCACCCCGAGTTCCTCCAGTTCTGGCGCGACATGACGGTGCTCGACCGGCCCGGCCGTCCGGAGGAGGTCGCCAATGCGGTTCTCTTCCTGGCCTCCGACGAAGCCTCCTATATCACCGGGCAGAACCTCGCCGTCGACGGTGGCTGGACCATCGGCCACGCCCCGATTCCGAAAACGTCCGGGCTGCAATAACACGGCGATACTGGTCTCCTACACACCGTCGCTGTGGTAGGAGAATTCCTACCGTACGTGGCTGTTGACCACCAGAGCCCCCACCGGCGGGCGCCCCTGCCAGCGGTGCGTACGTACGCGACCGAAGGGCTCTGTTTTCCATGCGTATTCAGCGTTCGTTGTCCGAACGTATCAGCACGTCGCGCTAGGACAGGCTCACTCCTCGATCGGTTCGATCAGATCCGGGGCATTGTTGCGGGTGTTCCCGACCTTACGGCTGACCGGATACGCCTCCATCTCGCCTGCGGGATACGGGACCAGCAGGCGCTCGACCTGGAGCGGATCGGTCACGTCGGGATCGAGCCATTCCTCTTCATCCTGCGGATGCAGGATCACCGGCATCCGAGTGTGGATGGTCGACATAAGCTCGTTCGGCTCAGTCGTGATGATCGTGTAGGTGTTAGTTTCCTCGCCATCGTCGTTGGTGAACGACTCGTAGAGTCCGGCGAACGCGAACAGGGGATCGTCCGGCACGGTGACGTAGTAGGGCTGCTTGCGATCGCCCAGGTTCTTCCATTCATAGAAGCCATTGGCGGGCACCAGGCAGCGATGGCGTTTGATCAGATTCCGGAACATTGGCTTTTCGGTAATCGTCTCTGCCCGGGCGTTGATCGGCGCCATCGGCCGCTTGTCGCCCGGCTTGGCCCACCGAGGAATAAGTCCCCATTGCATCAGCTGCGCTTCCCGCTCGCCCTCCTGATTCTCGATAATGACCGGAAGGTGGTTGGTGGGCGCCGCGTTCCAGGTATGGGGGAGATGGAGGTTGAGCTGGCGTAGCTGGAACCGCTCGGAAATATCTTCAGGGGCTCCGAACACATATCGTCCGCACATGGGATGGCTCCTGGGGCATGTTCGAGAAAGGGTCCGGGAAAGATGTTAGGGGAAGCAATGCTGGACGTTGGACCGCGGGAGCATTGTTTCGAACACGCCCTGACTATGTCATGTGTGCATCGTCGAACACGGCGAACGACGATGACAGAAAAATGTCTCTGCGGCTGGCGCAGATCACACGTTCTAATTATCCCAGATTTGTCCAAAGAGCAGATGATTTCACGTCGTCTGGGATCGATGGGGTCCTTCCCAGCAAGCAATCCAAAATCCCAACGTTGAAACGCTGGGCTCATACCCCTTCCGTGCGTACGTGCGCGATAGCACGGCGTCGTTCATCCGAGAGGTCCAGTGTCCGTTGTCCAGACGTATCTCAAACCCCTCCAGCGCTCCTTGATGCGTACGTACGCGGCATGATCGAATGGCTCTGCCGAACACCCAAAAATCCTAACTCCCAGCTCCTAACTCCTCCACGGCATCCGGCCAAGGTCGCTCGGGTGGGTGACGACCCAGTCGAGTCCGGCGACGAAGTCGTTCTTGCCTCCTTGGGCCGGATGGCGGATCTTGGGAGCGTCGATGCCAGCGACCGCCAGCGATGCGTGCGCGACATTGCCAACGGCGAAGACCCGTTCGATCTGAAACGCTTCGGCCAGGTCGAGGAAGATGGGCCGTCCGAAGTTGATCTCCCCACGTTTGGGCGGCCGGTTCGAGTTGGGCAAACCCGGTTTGTGCGGGTGGAAGGGGAACGCGGACCAGATGAGCGGAACGAAATCGTGCCGTGCCAGCTCACCCCAGACGATCGTGGCCGAAGGTTCTCTGCGCATCGTCTCGAACTCGCCGCTGAGCCGATACCCCCGGTCGGCGCCGAACATCCCCACCTCCGCAATTCCAGAGATGAGCTGCGGCTCACTGGTAAACCCCACCCCGGTTCGGCGACACCCCTGATAGCCTGGCGCCTCTCCAAGAAGGAGGGTGGTCGTGTTTCGTTCCAGGAGCTGTCCGAAGTAGTGGCGGAGGTTTTCCAGCCGAATCTGACCGTACGCGGTTTCGCTCGACCAAGGATTGACCGAGTTCGGCGGCGCCGGGGTGACGGCGAGCCGCGCGAGAAAGGGTTCGAGATCGGGGCGTGTGGGCATAGCACAATCCAGCGTTCGCGGAACGACCTGACATGGCGCGGTATCGGCGGGCAACACCGCACCGCTCAGGATTGTACCGATGGACAGATCCTTCGAAATGCGCATCGCATCGATGGCGCATAGCTTCGATTCCGCCGATCTGACACAATGCACACGAGCGACGTGTCCAACCGGCCGTCGCTTGTCTCACCCTCGACCCGGTTTCGCCGGCAGGATCGCGAACCGGTCTCGGCCAAGGAGCTGGTTTCCATGCGCATTGGCGTAGTCTTCCCACAGACCGAATTCGGCAACGACACTGGCGCGCTCAAGGCGTACCTGCAAACAGTCGAGGCCCTGGGCTATACCCATCTGCTGGCCTATGACCATGTGCTCGGCGCCGACCTCGCCAACCGCCCCAACTGGACCGGCAGTTACGAGCTGAGAAATCCCTTCCACGAAGTCTTCGTCCTGTTCGGCTATGCCGCCGCGCTGACCGAGCGGCTCGAGCTGGTCACCGGCGTGCTGATCCTGCCCCAACGCCAAACCGCGTTGGTGGCAAAGCAGGCTGCCGAAGTCGATGTGCTCAGCAATGGTCGGATGCGCCTGGGAATCGGGGTCGGATGGAACGCGGTCGAGTACGAGGCGCTGGGCGAAGCCTTCAGCAATCGCGGGGTTCGGTCCCAGGAACAGATGCAGCTGCTGCGGGCGCTCTGGACCAATCCGTCGATCATCTTCGATGGCCAGTGGGACCAGGTGGTCGAGGCTGGGATCAACCCCCTGCCAGTCCAGCAACCGATTCCGATCTGGATCGGTGGGTATGCAGATTCGACCTTGCGCCGGATTGCGACGTTCGCCGATGGCTGGTTCCCCTGGAGGGAACCAAACGACGCCATGGCCGCCATGCTCGAGAAGCTCTGGACCTACACGCGGGAGGCGGGGCGCAATCCGTCTGAAATCGGTTTGGAGCCGCGGCTCGATGTCAACAGCGGATCGCCGGATGTCTGGCACGGGTTCGTGGAAGGATGGCGGCGACTCGGCGCGACCCACCTCTGCGTCAATACCATGAGCGCGGGATTTCGATCTCCCGCGGAGCATATCTCCGCGCTGGAACGTGTCGCGCAGGAGCTTGGGGTCGTGGGGCGGTAGGCTGTATTTGCAAAGCCCGGATTCCGTAGAACTCCTCACTCCCCGCCCAGTTGCCGGACGAGCCGTTTCGGCGCGATCAGCCGGTAGCTCTCCTCGACCAGGGACGTGACGTAGTCCAGGTCGGCGTTTGCGTCCAGGACGATCCCAATCCATCCCTTCGGGCCGACATAGGGCGGTGCGTAGAACGTCTCCGGATCTCCCGTCACCAAAAGGGTCTGCACGCCGGGAGCGGCCTTGCACCAAATCGACGGGCGCACCTCGTCGCGCTCGCGCGGCATCGCGAAGATCTTGTTGCGGACACGAAAGGTCGGCCGGTCCCAGGCGGAAACCTCCTGCGCTTCCGGGAGCTCCAGGCAAAAGGCGCGCAGGGCCCCGAACATTTCGTGCGATTCGGTCATCATCGACGTGGCTGACCGTTTGCACCCGGATCGAGCTCGGCCGAGTCACCAGTCAGATAGGGAGCAACCGTCGCGTCGAATATGGAGCCAAGCCGTTCGACCACGTCACCCTGGGGATACGCAGCCCAAAGCACGACTTCGCCCGTCGTTCCGGCAAAGAGCAGGTGGGCGAGCTTCGCCGGATCGGTGGCCGGATGCAGTTCTCCCTGATCGATGGCGGCTTGCAGCAAGCTGGAGATCTCGGCCTCATAGACCTGATTGATCTCGGCGAGCCGTTGAGCGAACTCGGGATCGTCGCGCGCGCCAATGAAAAACGAAAGAATATTGGCCTGGCTGGTCGGATCTCCGATCTCGCGTGGACGTTGCTCGGCGGGCCAGAGAAAGCGCGCGCGCAGGGCGCCCAATGGCGTTTCGGCTTCATCGCGTACCTGCCGATAGCCGCTGGCCACATGACCGAGTGACCAATTGAGATAGGCCAGCACGAGGGCATGTTTCGATCCGAAACGGCGTACGAGCGCCTGGCGCGTACAGCCGATCTCCTTGGCAATGGCATCGAGGGTAAGCCGGCCATACCCCTCACGGGCGAGCGTGAGCTGTGTGGCCTGAAAAATCACGTCATCGGAAAACACCCGTGGTCGCCCGACTTCGCGCGGCATCGTTGTCGTCATTTGGCACGTCCTGTCTGGGACACGGCGCTGGTTCGGTCGCGTCAACCTGCATTGAACTCTGCGGGAATCGTTCGATCAACACATGGTAGCAACTAAGCAATCGTTCGGCAATCGTCCGGAACATTGTGCATCGTGTGGCAAGTGGCCAGCGGAAAAGCGTTCTGGTGGCCGAATCCGCTGCGAATTGGGGAGTGAAGCACCCCGGCAAGGGCTTCCCGGATCGTGAAGAGCGGCCCCGGGGGGAGACGAACAGGGCGACAGGGCATCGGGCCCGGATCAGCTCGAAACCATTCCGGTCGTGAGGGTGGATATCCGCACTATCCGATAGTCATCGCGGTCGAGGAGATAGTCGGGCGAACTGGGAACGGAGAGCCGTCGCCAGAGCGCCCACTCGTCCGGGGTTATGCCGGCCTGAGCCGCCAGCGGCTCCAGCTCGTCGCCGAAAAGGGTGGCGAAGCAGAGCTCGAGATGTCGCCGCGCGGCCACCGGCAACGGCTGCGTGAGCTCGGTGATATGCGTCGAGACCTGGATGTCGACGAGCCCCACCCGCCGGAGCCACGACGCGGCATTCTCGAAATGCCGGTCAGGATCGGCGGCGCCCTGCCCGAACCAACGGAGTCCATCGGCCAGATAGATCTTGTGCTCGAGATGCGGATAGCCCGGAACTTCGAACGCCCGATGGAAATTCCCGAAGAGCAACGCGAAGCGCCCACCCGGCCGCACGGCACGAACGAGAGCCCGCAAAGTACGGTCGTCGTCCCCAAGTAGTGACGGCCAGAGCACATTCTCCGCCCAGGCCCAATCGAACGCGCCCATTGGGACGGGGAGGGGCTGCGTGAGATCGGCTTCGATCAGCGTGACGCGGTCGTCCAGCTCGTCCCGGTCGATGCGCTCACGGGCAAGCTCCAGCTGGGCCGAACTGTTATCGATGCCGGTGACCGCGCCGTCTGGACCGACCGTCTTTGCCAGTTGCGCCAGCGGCACTCCGGAACCGCAACCGAGATCGACCCCATGGCTCCCATCCACTATGCCTGCTGCGCGAATTGCCGACGTGCGCGCAGGCGTCGTTGCCAGGCTATAGAGCTCGGCAAGGGTGCGAACATCAGACTCATCCCAGGCGCTCATCGTTGTCCCTCGCGTGTCGAAACCGGCCGGGCCGGCCAGTAGCGAACCACAATCCCATCCTCCAGATGATCGATACGACATGAAATGCGGTAGGCGGCGTTGACGGTGTCTGCCGTCAGCACCTGCGCAGTGGGGCCGTCGGCGAGTACACGTCCATCCCGCATCAACACGAGACGGTCGCAGAAGGCCGCGGCGAGATTCAAGTCGTGCAACACGGCCACGGTGGTGCGGCCGAGCGCCCGGACCCGTTGCAGGAGATCGATCTGAAACCGGACATCGAGATGATTGGTCGGCTCGTCGAGCAGGAGCACCTGCGGCTCCTGTGCCAGCACTCGCGCCAGCATCACGCGTTGTCGCTCACCGCCGGACAGCCGCGCCACTGGACGATGCCGCAAGGACAGGGCATCGACCGCGGCCAGCGCGTCCTCCACGATCGTACGATCGGCGCTGGTGGTCCGTTCGAACATCGCTTTGTGCGGGGTCCGGCCCAATTCGACGGTCTCTTCGACCGTGTAATCCCAGCCCCCACCGGTGTCCTGGGTCATCACCGCGATCTGCTGTGCGACCTCCCGTCGCGAGCGAGACTCCAACGGCCGGTCGTCGAGCAGAATCTCTCCCCGGTCGGGCCGCAGACTTCCATAGAGACAACGAAGCGTGGAGGTCTTGCCACTGCCGTTTGCGCCCAGCAATCCCACGAACTCACCCGCGTCGACTCGGAAGGAGACATCGCTGAGGACAGGGTGGCCACCCAGCGCAAGCGAAACCTCACGAATCTCAAGCGTCATGCGCGGGCACCGGTGCGCAACGCACGCGTGCGCAAGAGAAGGAGAAAGATCGGCGCGCCGATCGCACTGGTTATGACACCGATCGGCACCTCCACCGGTTGCACCACCATACGCGCGAAGACATCGACCCAGACGAGGAAGACCGCTCCAAGCCAGGCCGAGAGCGGCAACACCTTGCGATGATCGCCACCAACCAGCAGCCTGACCATATGGGGAATCACCAGCGCCACGAATCCGATACCGCCACTGACGGCCACCACCACACCGGTCATCAAGGCTGCGAGGACGATCGACACCAGCCGGAAGCGGGGAACATCGATACCGAGCGTTCCCGCCGTTTCATCGCCAAACGCAATGGCATTCAGCGCGCGTCCCTGGAGCAAGAAGTACCCCGTCAGCACGATCACCACGACGGCGGGAACGCGCAGATCGGACCAGGTTGCCCCCGTCAGACCGCCCATCGACCAGTAGAGCGCACCGCGCACCTGGTGATCTTTGGCCGAGATCACGATGAAGCTGGCAAACGAGCCGAGGAGTGCGGCCACCGCGACTCCGGCCAGCACCAACCGCATTGGGGCAAGGCCGCCATCGCCATAGGCGATGAGAAAAACCAGACCGAAGGCAAGAAGCGCTCCGATGAAGGCCCCGGTGGGGATACTTCCCACCCCAAGGGCGGAACCTCCCAACACGATCACGAGAATCGCTCCCAGGGAGGCGCCTGAACTGACCCCGATGATGTAGGGATCGGCCAGCGGATTGCCCAGCAGGGCCTGGATGACGACGCCCACCACCGCAAGCCCCGATCCAACCACGACGCCCAGGAGCGCCCGTGGCAACCGGATCTCCCAGACGATCGTGTTGGCTCCCCCGGTAGGCATGGCGTCGCCACGCACCAGGGCAGACACGTGCGTGGCGACGATCGACCAGACCTCCCCGAAGGGCAGGGAAACCGGGCCAATCGAGACCGCGGCAATGACGGTCACCAGCAAGACCGCCAGCGCCAGGGCCACGGCCGACGAGGCGGTCAGCGCCGGGAGCGCCAGATGAGCAGGCGCTCCCACACCCCGCCCCATGGTGCGGCTACGCACCGCCGGCGAACCCCGCGCTCAGCTCCGCGATTGCGCGTCCATTGCGCACACCCGGCACCGTAGAGGTCACATCGATGATGACAAACCGGTCGTTATGTACCGCGGAGACCTGTGACCAGGATGGATCGGCCTTCATGTAGGCGATGATCTCCTCAGCCGGCAATGCACGGTAGTGGATGATCACGATGACCTCGGGATTGCGCGCCACGATGTCTTCCATACTGACGCTGTTGTTATGCCCACTGTTCGGGAGATCGGCGAAGATATTGCTCCCGCCGGCGCGCGTGATCATGTCATCCAGCAAACCACCACCGCCGATGGTGATGTTCTCCTCCACAGCATCGCCCCCGAAGACGAACACCGAGACCGGGGGATCGGCCGGCTGGACGGACGCGGCGTCCGCCTGCATTTGGTTGACCAGATCAGCCGCGGCCTGCGGGACATCGAAGATGCGACCGAGGGTGAGAATGTCCTGATAGGTCGTGTCGAGGGTCACGCCGCCGTCAGACTCGCACGCGTCGGTCAGATACATCGACTGAATTTCCAGTTCAGCGTAGCTCTCCCGGGTTCCGTAGGCGCCCTCGGTAAAGTCGCCTCCATACCCACTCAGCAGAAGATCGGGGTCTGCCGCCAGCACAACCTCCCGGCTGGGGTACGGAAACGCCGATTCGGTAATAACCTCGACCGGCTCGGCCGCCGCCTGCAACTCCGGAAGCAGTTGGTCCTTCGCGCCGATCATCCCGGCCATATGATCGGCCAACCCCAGCGCCAGCAATATCTCAGTGGTGTTGGGAGCAAGCGTGAGCACCCGTTCCGGCGCGGCGTCGAAGACCACCTCGTCCCCACAGTTTTCGATGGTGAGGGGATACTGGGTGGGTCCCTCAGCCTCCACCGGCGTATATCCGGCAACCGGAGGCGTTGCCTCCTGAGCAGCAACCGGCGATGCGACGATCGATCCCAACACCGCAACGATCACGACAAGCCAGCGAGCCATAGACACCTCCTCAAGCGCAATCCGAAACCGTAGCCAATGCCACGAGCTTCGTCGCGCCGGCATGCATGCGCGACGCGGTTTCCCGAAACCAAACTGGTAACCACCGTTTCGGAATCTGCCCTAAGCCAACGATGGCTCCGCCATCCGGCAGAGCCATTCATAGAATTGCGATGATATCTCAACTTCTATGATTTGCGACAATATCTCATCATTGGGAGGCGGTTCAGATTTTGGTACTGGGGACCCCAGGTGATCCCGAGCCTGGTCGGTGGCCACGACATCGCCATTGATGACGGTTGCGCGCTCGAGCGCCAGGTCCGCCAAGACGTTCGGGCACCCCGACGCGGAGCGATTCTTCACTGCGTTCAGCATGACGAAGGGGACGGAGCACCAGCGCGGCATGGGGCTCACGTTGCGGCGTTCACCCGAACCTGAATCACACATCACGAATAACCTGGAGCAACAAAAGCACTCCGTGCCCACCAGCGGGCGATGCTGTCTGGGCGCGGGACTGCGGTTTCGGTGCGGTGATATGCCCGGGAACGTTAACCGGCCAGCCGGTTGTCGAGCCAATCGTGGGTGAGCACGATCTCGACCTGGATCGCCCGGCCGAGGAAGGCGGAGAGGGCCGTCTCGATCTCGGCACGGAAGCGTTGTTCCACGCGTTGCGCGGTCGCGCGATTCGGGGCGCCGATCAACAATCGCTCCCCATCCCGATCCGTATCCAGGTGCAACAACGCCAGCGGCCGCAACCAGAGATCGACCTCGCCAGCCGGCACGCCATCGTGCTGCAGCAGGGAAAGCACCGACGCCCAGACCTGCACACTGGTTAGGCCCCGTCCCAGATCGAAGACTGGGTGGGCGAACGGTTCGTCATCGAAGGAGACATCCCGCTGGGCAGCGCCATCCCGAGCCGCTGTCTCCGGAGACGGCCGGGACGATTTGGCCGTGCCCATGTATGGCTCGGGGGCCTGCTTCTTCACCCGCGGCCGGGGTGATTTCTTGCGCGTGGCCGGTTCGGGCGCCTGCCCTTCGTCGGATGGCAGTCCATCCCGTTCCCACCGCAGCAGAATCTCCCGAATCCGCTTGGTAGCCACATAGGAGCTGCCGGAATCGACGGCTTCGTAGATCGCGGACGATACCCAGGCCCATCCGCTGCCAAGCTCCGGACGGCCGGATTCGCGGGCAGGGAGATCGAACCGTTCCGCCAGCTCCTTCAGAATCTTCCGCTCGGCGGCAGTTGCCTCGCGGCCGTTCGCCTCGGCAAAACGTCGCAGGGTGCGTTCGAGATTCGGTTGATCGCCCGGGGCTTGCTCCGGCGAGAATACGCCCGTGACGTACGTTGTTTCCGGATTGTCACTCCTTGTTGTCGTGGTTGTTTTCTCTTGGTAATACGTCCTGTTGCTGGGTGCAACGTTGGTTGCCTGCCCTTCATTGACGGGGGCAACGACGCTTCGTTCGGCAACCTCAGAACCTTTGTTGCGTTGTGCAACAGCCGGTTTTAAACCTCTGTTGGAGCTTGCAACAGAGGTTTCGTCCGCTGACGGGGCGGTCACAGAAGCGACAGTTGCACTGTCGGAAGCCGGCTTGAGCTGCGTACGTACGCCAGTCTTTTCCTTGCGAGAGGCATGACCGAGCCTGGTTCGCTCGCTGGCGCGGCGTTCATCGGCGGCCGTTTTCTCGGCGAGCTTTTGCCAGGTTGGGTCGGTGCGCACCTCAGCCAGAATAGTGGTCCAGACGTTCTGTGCGTCGATCGGTTTGAACTTCTCCGAGAAGATGTGATGGAGATAGCGGTAAACCGCCTTGTCCTTGTCGGCCAGGCGGACCACCCGCATAACGGCGTCCCCATCCAGGGTGTAGCCGTCGTCCCGGTCTTTCACCCGGTAGAAGTTGTGCGGCACCTTCCAGCGCCGGCCTTGCTCGTCCGGGCGGACAACCATCTCCTTGCGGATCTCGATCAGATCGAGCGCCACCAGGATCTTGTTGATGGTAATCAGCTCGGCGCGGTCCTCCCCATAGAAATCGGCTTCGCTTTGTTGTGACGGGAACGCGTACCCGCGGGTGGGGGATTCCTCTCGCCGGTCGGTCCAGACGGTGTAAGAATTGAGCAGCCCTACCCCCTTCAGGCCGATGAGGGGGGCGAACTGGGTGATGGTTGCGTTCCAGTGCCAGTACCATCCGCGCTTGCGCGAATCGTGTCCGGAGCGCGTCGCGCCGGCGTCGCCAACCACACCGGTGATGCCGGAATCGATGGTGGTATCGATCTGTTTCTTCCGGGGGCTCATGGCGATGACCTCCGGAAATGGTGCGGTGCGTTTTCGCACTCACCCTGCCCTCTCCCAATCCTGGGAGAGGGTTCTACGGTCGTATTCTGGTAGAGACGGGTTCCTGGGAATGCCCGTGTGGCCGGGTTGGCATACGGTCGCCTGGTTTCGAGGAACGAGAGGTCTCTCCACTCCGGTCGGGATGACAAGATGTACCGAGGGAAGGTCCCGGGGCGCGCGGAAGCGGCGTATGGCGAAGCCACACGCGATGCACGCACGTCTTGACATGGCAGCGGGGCCCTGTCTAGAATCAGGACGTTGCCTGGGTACACAAAACCCTCCCTCTCGGGGGTGGCGACGAATTCGAACCCGGATGCGAGCGATCAGTTTGGCGACGGGCCGCTCATGTTCCGGACAACGATCAGCAGATCAACAATCCAGCGAATTCAGAATGGTCCGGTGTTGGCGCACCGGGCTTTTTCTTTGTCCCGCATCGCGCGCTCCGGTTGGCGCCAGTGCACTGCGATGCGGGATTCGCCGGTCGATTGGCGATAGCGTCATCCTCCTCCCTCGAGCTCATGGCCCGAGCGTTCCTGAAACAAAACCACTGGCGCAGGCGGGGATTCCCCGGACTGCGACCCGAAAAGTTCGAATGGTAGGCGCTGTTGCACCCCGGCCCGGTGCGGCGACGAGAGCGCATCGAGCACGATGCCGGCGTCGATAGTGGAGCGTTGCACCGTGCGAGCCCGGTTGATGCTCAGGCCCATTGCCTGCAGAATCTGCGATGGATTGCCCCGCGCGCGGGTATGAATGAGCTGCAGGGCCTCTTCCCCGAAGTGATACCGCGCCAGTGGAGAATCCCCGAGCTCCTTGGCCCGGTGTCGCACCATACCGGCGGTGTCCTTGCGGCAGAAGGGATTGAGCGTATGATGCATTTCCAGCTGCTGATAGAGTGCCTGCCGGCGCTCGACCTTGTCGATCAAGGCCGGTTTCCCGAACAGGATGACGCCGATCGCGCCGGACGCCGGTGAGACGTTCGAAAGGATGGTTCGGATCAGCTCCAACTGGGAGCCGGACAGCTGCTCGGCATCGTCGATCAGGATGCGCAACGGCCGCTCGCGGCGGAGGAGTGCCAGAACCAGCTCGTCCAGATCGCCCATCATGGCGATCCCGGAGCGCCCGCTCGGTTTGGCGCCAGCCTGGGTGATGATCGCTTTCAGCAACTGGGTATCGGTGCGCACCTCGTGGGGATCGCGCACGACGACGACCGTGTGTCGCAAGGCCAGATCGTCGAGGCAGACATCCAGTAGGAGGCTCTTGCCCAGCCCGGTATCCCCGACGACGACGCTGAGGCCGCCATTGCGGCTGGCGTCTTCGAGGCGCTCGATGCAATCGGAATGTCCAAGCGAGGGGTAGAAGAGCTCGATCGCCCGGGCAGCCGGTAAAGACGCCGGACGCGGAAGTTCGCGCGGTCGCCAGGGGATCGTATTCGTCGGGTTCTCTTCGAAGTGATGGGTCACGGCCGCTTACCGGCCGATCCGGCGACGAATCTCTTTGAGGGCAACCCCACTTCGTCGCTCGTTGACGATATGCTGCACCAGCTCCACTTCCGCATCGTCGAACAGCAGGAACCCGCTTTCGGTGCGGGCGGTCGGCCGTACCAGTCCATCGCGCAGGTAGAAATCGAGCTGGGTGCGCGAGAGCCCGGTGACGGCGCGCAGATCGCCGGTCATATAGAGACGTGGAAGGGTGTCGGCGGATTGGCGGCCCGGGAGGCCCCAATTGATCGAATGCGCTGGATCGCCGCCGCGACCCAGGGATGACGACGATGTCGCCGGTAGAAACTCAGCCATAGCTCCCTCATGAAACGGCAGGTGATGCGGGATGACGAAGCGGGGCCAAACCGCCTCGTGCAAATCACTCTGCACGTGCATACCCACACTATAGGTGGTTGCGGGAGAGGTGTAAACCGGCGGGCGAGCGCAGAAGCGGAGTCTTGCGGAGAACTGGTGCGGGGTCAATTTGCGCGTAAGTGTCGGTGTGGTGATGATTTCGCGCAAAGGACGGCTGTTTGGACGTGTTTCCAGCGGAACGCGGGGTTGTGCCCTGGTCGGGGCGGGTCCCGTGCCCACCCTCGTGGTGAAGTCGATGCCTTGATGGTGGCGTGTTCGATCGCAGAACGATGGTCACGATATCGGTTGTCATCCTGGACGGGGTTCGTTGCGTGCGAGGGTGCCCACGGGGAGGCGCCCCTACCGGGATTGGGAGCGGAAGCGATGTGCGCGGACGTGAACCTGAGAGCTTCCTCAGGAACCGAATCTGGCCGCGAGACGTTTCTTCCTATAGAGAGAAGGCGGGAATCCGGCAGGACGACGTTCCTTCTGGGATGCCCGCGTATACTTTTCCATCGAACTGGGTGCACCATACGCCCGTTATTGCTCCCGTGATTCGTTACCGTCGAGCCCCGCGCGTCTGGCCCCGTCCTACGGAGGACCATCAACCCTTGGAACCGAGACCGTCACGGCCCAGCCGCGCGACCGGACAGGCGTCCACTCGAACCACCAGAACGCCGTGGACGCCGCCCCCAACCGCCGAGCCACAGGCGACGCAGCAGCGCACGGCCGATATTTACGGCGCCCCGCCGAATCAGGGGGGCGGCCAGTGGTATGGGCAGCAGCCGGGCGTCTATGCGCCCGATCCGTCTGACTATCGCCAGACCGGGCCGATAACGCCGATCAAACCGCGCAACGAGCGAGGGAATAAGCTGCTGCGCTATCTGCTGGCCGCGCTTCTGCTGGTCGGCGTGATCGGTGGGGGCGCGTACGCGATTACCCGTTTCCTCGACCGCGACGACTCGTCAGAGAATCCGCCGGTTGCCGCGGTGACCGACAACACCGCGACGCCAGAGACCGCCGCAACCGAGCCTCCAGCCGACGAAGTGGCTCCGACGCCCACAACCGCGCCGGCCGAGCCAACAGCCACGGCCGCAGTCGTGGAACCGACCGAGCCTCCGGCCGACGATCAGGCGGTTGCGCCCGCGTCCGATGCCGAGGTGGCGACTGACGGTGCGGCCGAGGACGCCGAGGAGTCGGGCGGCGGCGCCCAGGCGTTCTTGCCGGACCCATCGGTCCTTCCGGGCGACTGGTCGGTGACCAACGAAGGGGAACGCACCAAGGCGGAGGTTGCCGACGCGGTGGGACCCGATGGCGACGCGCTGCTCACCAGCTGGCGCTGGCGTGAGAATTTCTATAGCGATCTCAACCGCAACGATGCCGCGGACGCGCCGGAGGATGCATCGTTCATCAACGTCAGTGTCCACCGCTTTGCCAATGCTGAAGGCGCATCCGAAGCGCTGACCGCGCTTTCCGATATCGTCGTTGCCGTGCAAGGGCTACAGGATGTCGAAACGCCGGCGATTGGCGACCTCGCCCGTGGGCTCTATGGTCCCGGTGACGGTGTGAATCTCTACGTGCTCTATGTCCAGCAAGGGAACTACGTGATCCGGCTCGGCGGCTCGTCAGCCACCGGCGATCCATCGGCCACGGTCAATGCGCTGGCGGAGGAGATTCTGGCTTCTCAGGCAGGCGCCTGATCGCGCGACAACCTGCAATCGTTTCGAACCGGCGGGGAACATTCCCCACCGGTTTCTTGTTTTCCAGGGAATGAATCCTGGGATTCCCCGGCTGGGCGTGTCCAGGTACGGATCCGAATGTCTCCGTGCCCGTGTGCTTATTTTCGGAATGAGCAGGGCTCCGCCTTGTGCATGTTGCAAAAAGGAACGTCGTGCGGCGGATTCGTTGACGGCAATGTCACGTATGAAGTAGGCTCCCAGCCATTCCAACGCCTCGGGGAGGCGAAACAACGACATCATCTTTGCTGAAAGGTCCGATCCGCATGCGTTCTTTCCTGGGAGCGCGGCCGTTATTCGCGGTTGCGCTCATATCCTTGGTGCTCATCGCCGGAATGGGGGGACCAGGCGCACTGGTGTTTGCCCAGCAGTCCGAAACCCCTGTTGCCGGTCAAGAGGCCGAACCGCCGGCAAGCGGATCGATCAGTGAAGAGGAGCCGTCGGCCGAGTTACCTACTGACGTACCGGCGCCGCCAACGGAAGTGCCTCTTCCTCCAACGGAAGCACCGCTTCCGCCCACTGAGGCGCCGCCTCCTCCCATCGAGCCCGTCGTCCTCGAGCCGACTGCGCCTATCGAGCTCCCGGCAACTGACGAGCCGATCGTGCCGGCTGCCGAAGACACGACGCTGTATGTGGATCCAGGGGTGTGCTCCCCTGGCCTGTACTACTGGCAGGTCTTCGTGACAATGGATGGTCCGGAGTTCCCGGCCACAGCGACGCTGACGTTTGACAATGGGGACACGGCCACGGTTCCGTACAACCAATCGTCGTACATCAATGGCCGGTACTATGGATATTTCCAGTGGTCTGGAAACCAGAGTGAGTATCTGGTCTCGATCACGGGGGCATTTCCTGCGGAGTTGAATCCGAGCGTGGAGAGCGTCAGCGGACCGAACTGTGGTCCGGCGACGGTGACCGCGACCGCGACAGCGACCACAGCCAATACCGAGACCGCCACGGTGACGAACACGGCCACGGCTACCGGTACAGCGACCAGTACGCCGACCGTCGCGAACATCACATTGGATGCGGCCACGGCGACCTGTTACACGGGTCTTAGCTACTGGCAGGTCTTCGTGACGATGGACGGTCCGGAATTTCCGGCCACGGCGACCCTGACGTTTGACAATGGCGACACCGCGGTCGTTCCGTACAACCAGTCGTCGTACATTGGTGGCCGGTACTACGGGTACTTCGAGTGGATCGGCAACGTGAGCGACTATCTAGTCTCGGTGTCGGGAGCATTTCCTGCGGAGTTGAATCCGAGCGTGGAGAGCGTCTCCGGACCGAATTGCGGCCCGGCGACGGCGACTGCAACGGCGACTACAGCCAATACCGAAACCGCGACGGCCACCGGTACGGCGACGGGTACTCCATCCAACACGCCGGTCGCCTCGGCAACCGCGACGGCCGGTCCGATGGTCGTGACCAGAACCAATGTGAACTGTCGTACCGGCGGCGGTACGAGCTTCTCGTCGCTGGGCGTCGTGGCGCGAAACACATCGCTGCCGCTGCGCGGCGCGGAGGTCAATGGCTGGA
The DNA here is from genome assembly GCA_023957115.1 of Thermomicrobiales bacterium. Classification (GTDB taxonomy): domain Bacteria; phylum Chloroflexota; class Chloroflexia; order Thermomicrobiales; family UBA6265; genus JAMLHN01. The sequence continues at coordinate 5,429 of JAMLHN010000041.1, read as the reverse complement.
TACCGGTGGTCTGCTTCGAGCAGGACGGCTGGATCATCTCTGACCAGCTCAATCCGGGTCCAGTTGCCACGGCGACCGTGCCGAGTGGAAGCACCGAATTGCGGTCCGGCGACGGCCACAGAGACGGCGACCGCGACGGCGACCACAGCGAACACTGAGACCGCGACAGCCACCGAGGACGGGAACGGCGACTGTGGCGAACATCACCTTGGTGCCGGATCCGGGTATGCTCCCTGGCCTGTACTACTGGCAGGTCTTTGTGACGATGGACCAGCCGGAGTTCCCGGCGACCGCGACGATGACCTTCAGTAACGGGGACACTGCGGTCGTTCCCTTACAATCAGTCGTCCTACATTGGTGGCCGGTACTATGGGTACTTCGAGTGGGTACGGCAAACCTGACGGACGAACTTGTTTCGATCACGGGGGCATTTCCGGCGGGGTTGAATCCGAGCGTGGAGAGCGTCAGCGGACCGAATCCAGGGTCCAGCGACGGTGACCGCGACCGCGACAGCTAGACCACAGCCAATACCGAGACCGCCACGGTGACGAACACGGCCACGGCTACCGTACAGCGACCAGTACGCCGACCGTCGCGAACATCACATTGGATGCGGCCACGGCGACCCGTTACACGGGTCTGAACCACTGGCAGGTCTTCGTGACGATGGACGGTCCGGAATTTCCGGGCCACGGCGACCCCGACGTTTGACAATGGCGACACTGCGGTCAACCCGTACGTCCAGTCGTCGTACATTGGTGGCCGGTACTACGGTACTTCGAGTGGACCGGCAACGTGAGCGACTATCTAGTCTCGGTGTCGGGAGCATTTCGCGGAGTTGAATCCTCGAGCGTGGAGAGCGTCTCCGGACCGAATTGCGGTCCGGCGACGGCGACTGCAACGGCGACTACAGCCAATACCGAAACCGCTACGGCCACCGGCATGGCGACGGGTACTCCATCCAACACGCCGGTCGCCCGGCAACTGCGACGGCCGGTCCGATGGTCGTGACCAGAAACAACAGGAACTGTCGTACTGGCGGCGGTACGAGCTTCTCGTCGCTGGGCGTCGGCGCGAAACACATCGCTGCTGCGCGGCGCGGAGGTCAATGGCTGGATACCGGTGGTCTGTTTACAGGACGGCTGGATCATCTCTGACCAGCTCAACTGGGTCCAGTTGCCACGGCGACCGTGCCGAGTGGAAGCACCGTCGTGACGACCGCGCGAGTCAATTGCCGTGTGGGCGCTACAATACCTCCAGCGCAATCATTGGGGTGGTGGCCAGTAATACGACATTGGCGATGCGCGGACCGGTTCCAGAGCGCTGGACGCCGGTGGTCTGCTTCGAACAGGACGGCTGGCTCGAAGCTCGACCTAAGGAATACGCGCAACCGACGCCAACGGCAACGTTCTCCGGTGGCACCCTGGTGACCACCACAACACGGGTCAACTGCCGCGTTGCAGGTAGCGCCTCCAGTGCGATTCTGGGAGTGGTGGATAGTGGCATCGCGTTGCAGCAGCGAGGTTCGGCGGTCAATGGTTGGACGCCGGTGGTCTGCTTTGAGCAGAATGGTTGATTAGCAGCCGGTACCTGACGTTGTTGTGGAACCAGTACGCCGACCGGCACGGCAACCGTGGCACCGCCGACCGGTACGGCCACTGGGTGACGCCGAGCCCGTCGCTCACCAGCACCCCGACCAATACCGCCACCGTTACTCCCACGCTGATTCCTCTGGAGGGGACAGCGTTCTTGCAGGCCAATGCCAATTGCCGGGTTGGACCAGGCACGGGTTTGCGAGTCTCGGCGTGGTGAACCGCAATGCGCAGATTCCGTTGCGTGGTGGACTCCAGAACGGCTGGTATCCGGTCGTCTGCTTTGGGCAGGACGGTTGGATTCTTGGCAACTACACGGCAACCGTGGCACCGCCGACCGGTACGGCCACTGCGACGCCGAGCCCGTCGCTCACCAGCACCCCGACCAATACCGCCACCGTTACTCCCACGTTGATTCCGCTGGAGGGGACAGCGTTCTTGCAGGCCAATGCCAATTGCCGGGTTGGACCAGGCACGGGGTTTGCGAGTCTCGGCGTGGTGAACCGCAATGCGCAGATTCCGTTGCGTGGTGGACTCCAGAACGGCTGGTACCCGGTCGTCTGCTTTGGGCAGGACGGTTGGATTCTTGGCAACTACATTGCGGTGCAGACGCCGACGCCGACCGCGACGGCGACGGCAACCCTGCCAAGTAGCGGTTCTGTGGTGACCACCGTGACGGTGAACTGTAGAACCGGACCCAGCACGACGTCGCCGGTCATTGTGGTGGTTGCAACAGGCACCACCCTGACGCTGCGCGGGGCAACCGAGGGCGAATGGACACCGGTAACGTGCGGTGGCCAGGATGGGTGGATCACCAGCCGTTTCCTGCGATAGTCGTATTGGACAGGCGCATGGCGTAGAAGAACGCGGGGCCGGCCTGGCCCCGCGTTCTTCGTCTTTGCACGTCGGGGTACTCGAAAACCGAACATGACATGTCAAATCGGATGTCCTGAACGTTGGGTCCTGATACGAAATCCGGGGAAGGACGCAGGGATGTCGGCTCCATGCGTTGTCTCCCCCAAGCAATCGCTCGGATTCCGTATGAGCGGGCTGATCCGCTCTGGATGTTGGATTGACGGGGAGTGAATTGACCAACCGGAAAGACTTCGGTAGGGTGTCGTATCGACTCGTCGAATGTTCGTATTGGATTGAAAGGTAGCTGTTTCATGCGCGCCCGGGTCTCTTCGATTGTATTCGTCGTCGCGCTGGTGCTCCTGATCGCACCACTCGCGGTCAGACCAAGCGAGGAGGTATTTGCGCTGGGCGCGGATCCTGCCAACACCGGTGTACAACCCGGGCCCGGTCCGAACCCGGACGATGCCGTGTTGGAACGCTGGCGCATCACGGACGAGCGGCTCGAATTGGATATGTCACAGTGGGGCATGCTCGATCACTCGACCGGTGTGGCCATACAGGACAGCGTCGCCTACTTCGGCGCAATAGACGGTTCGATTCGTGGGGTCGACGTTGTCACCGGCGAAGAGATCTGGCGTACCGGCCTTTCCGATGCGCCGTTCCGTGGCACGCCGGCGGTGGCGGATGGCGCGCTCTACCTCCAGGACGGCATGCAGGTGCTCTATGCGGTCGATTTGGCCGATGGCAGTCTGAAATGGAGGGTCGATTCCGACATCGGCAGGTTCGGGAACCAGCCCTATTTCCCGTCACCGGTGGTGGCGGACGGGATCGTCTATGCCGGGCGCTGGGATGGCGTACTGCTGGCCGTGGATGCCGAGGACGGGACCGAGCTTTGGCGAAGCCAGTTCTCGGATGCGATCCTAGCGGCCCCAGCGGTGGGCGACGGGGTCGTGCTGGTGACCGATCGGAGCGGGCTGATACGCGGGTTCGATGCGGCCGGCGGCACGGTGCTCTGGGAAGATCAGGCGGACTACGAGCTCTATGCGCCGTTCATGATTGCGGACGGTGTGGCCTACCTCAAACACTACTATGGCGTCGTTGCCCTGGATCCTCGAACGGGCACAGTGGCGTGGTATGCGCAGGTAGAGGAGGCGGACGGTGGCTGGTATTCGGCGGCGGCCATCGACGATGGGGTCCTGGTTATGGGCTCCGACCAGAATCTGTTCGCCTTTGCTGCCGATGGATCCGGCACGATGCTCTGGCACCAGGAGTTCGGTGGGATGTATCGCCTGCTCGCATCTCCGGTGATCGCGGATGGGATCGTCTATAGCATCTGCCCGGGGACCGGCGTCTGTGGATACGATCTGAACACCGGCGAGCTGCTCTGGGAAGTCGAGCTGGAGACATCCACCACCACGGCTCCCGCCGTGGGCGATGGCTTTGTCGTGGTGGGAGTTGGCTCCCATGAAATAGTTGCGTTGAGCAACCCGAGCATGGAGATGGCTGCCGCGACCGAGGAAGCGCTGTCCATCGAGGCAACGGCTACGGCCGAGGTGTTCACGGCCCAGACCGCCACGGCCGTGGCGCACGCGACGGAGCAGGCAATCGTTGATGCGACGTCGACCGCGCTGGCAGAGATTCGCGCGACCGAGCAAGCGTACGAGGCGAGCTGGGAGGCGTACTTCGGCGCGATCGGCGAAGCGATGGCCGGATCGGAGTCGTTGCCGCCCAGCATGTCGATTGGCGATCTTGATGTGGAGATCGACACCGACGAGGAGACCGGAGCGACCAGTGTCACGGCCTGGTATGAGGTGACGATCTCTGGTGGAGATGTGGAAAGTAGTGTGGCGGTGATGATCGCTCCGTCGGACGACGCTGCCGTGAACGAAATGGAGATCTGGCGAGACTCGGTTGTGCGAAGCGGCTGGGAGGTGACCGACGGACCGGATCTCGGCGACGAATCGGGCTGCGCCACACTCATCGAGGATGGATCTGCGATTGCCAGTTGCATCTACCGGGACGGCGATACGCTGGTCGCGGCGGGGTCGGAAGTTCCGACCGAATCCCGAGATGCGGCCCTGTTGAATGCGAATGACCTGCTGGCGGTCTTTGCCGAAGCCCACGAATCGGTGGGTGACCCGGACGCCTGACCAGCGGTGTTGACGAGTCCCGGGGAGAGACGGCGACGTCGCCGTCTCTCCCATGGCTTTGGATGGAGTAGTTCGTCAAACGCGCCCGAACTCCCAGATCCGAACTCCCAACTCCACAAGCGCGTGCGCGTTCCTTGCAGAGTGTTATGCGCACCAATTACACTCAAAGCGGAGTATGGCAGGAGCCCCTACTCGTGGCGCCGGATACGCGCCCAGCATGAATTCCAGACTTAACAACTGAATGAGGTTTGACGGGCACCCAAGTGGCGTCCCGTCGGTCATTCTGTCTGGTTTTCGAACAACAGCATCTGTTGTGTTGTCGACCTCGGATTTTCCGGGGTCGTACTGTTTCCAGGAGGTTTTCGTGTCGAAGAAGAACGATTCCAACGGCGCTCATGCCAGCGGGCACAGCAATGGAGCTGACGGTCGCGACAAGCGTAAGGTGCGCGTCGCCATCATCGGCGTTGGCAACTGCGCCTCGTCCCTGGTCCAGGGCGTCGAGTACTACAAGAACGCGCCGGCAGACGAGCGCGTACCCGGGCTGATGCATGTCAACCTGGGCGGGTATCATATCTCGGATATCGAGTTCAGCGCGGCGTTCGACGTGGTCGAGGGCAAGGTCGGCAAGGACCTCTCCGAAGCGATCTTTGCGCATCCGAACAACACCTATAAGTTCGCCGATGTGCCGAACCTGGGGGTAACCGTACAGCGGGGGATGACCCACGACGGCATCGGTAAGTACCTCTCCGAGGTCGTGACCAAGGCACCCGGGTCCACCGCGGACATCGTCCAGATCCTGAAGGACACCAAGACCGACGTGGTCGTCTCCTAC
>JAMLHN010000040.1 GCA_023957115.1 Thermomicrobiales bacterium | reverse complement strand
ATGCACATGAAGCGCACCGCCGACCAGCTCTTCGGCGACCAGTACGTCTGGTCAGTGCTCGGCGGCGGGCGCCACCAGTTCAACCTGGTCACCATGGGAGCCATCATGGGCAGCAATGTCCGCGTCGGACTGGAGGACAACCTCTATCTTGGCAAGGGCGAGCTGGCCGAGAGCAATGCCGATCAGGTCGCAAAAATCGTGCGCATCCTGAACGAGCTCTCCCTCGAGGTGGCCACTCCGGACGAGGCCCGGGAGCTCTTGCACACGAAGGGCGTCCACAACGTCGGGTTCTAGGTGCGATGTCTTATGTCCCGCGGACAGAGCCCGAGACCCAGGTATCTCAAGCAGTCCGCGGGGAACTCGCCAAAGCTACGCCGGCAATTGCGGACGCGCGTTCCGCGATGCGCCGAAATGCCTCGTGAAGCTCAATTGGCCGGCGGATCTCGAAGCGACAGTGGGCAAAGAGCAGCGAGAGCGCGACATCTTCCAGATCGTCCGATCCGCGTTTCATCACCGTACCACCACCCTCGGATATGAACTCGGCGTAGGCGACCGGGAAACGGCGCAGCGCGTCTTCGAGTGAGATGTCGAGCCAGACTTCGACCTTGTAATCGTCCGCGGCATAGGCCAGTCCGCGGTAGACGAACTCCTTCATATCGAAATTCAGCGGCGGCTCGAAGGTTTCCTTCTCCATCTCGATGCTGTCGATCCGGTCGACCCGGAAGAGCCGCTGCCCGCGCCGCAAGGTGCAATAAGCGCCCAGAAACCAGCGGCTGTTGTGCAACATCAGTCCATAGGGTTCGATGGTGCGGACCGTCGCACGACCGTCGTACCGCTGATAGGCGATCCGTGTGCAACGGTGTTGGTAGATCGCCATCGCCAGCGTGGAAAGTACGGATGAATCGGCATCGACCGTACGACGCGGACGTTCCAGCACCATAGCAGTCCGCACCGCATTGACACGCTCGCGCAGATGCAAGGGCAGCACACGTTCCAGTTTCGATTTTGCTCCTTCGGCCGCGGGAGCGATGGTCCCCAAACCGATCGAACCCAATGCGTCGAGGCCAATGCTCACCGCCAACGCCTCATCCGCATCGAACATCAGTGGCGGGATCCGAAATCCGGGTTTCAATCGGTAAAACCCGCCCGGCCCGCGGGTCGATTCGACCGGGACACCCAAGTCCTGCAAGCGCATGATGTAGCGCTGCACCGTCCGATCGCTGACCTCCAAATGCTCGGCCAGCTCGCGTCCGGTCACCCGCTCTCGTGCCTGCAACAGTTCCAGTACGGTCAGTACCCGCATCGATGGGTCGTACATATGTTCCACAATCCCACAATAGGCGACACGTCTTGACGGGTATTCGCCATAGGATAGAAGCATCACTCGATCGACCGCAATCGCCGAGTGATCGAAACCCCCGAATGCTTCCGAGGCGAAACCGCGAACCGCCTCGATCAGCGCCATCGGGACGCACCGGCGGCAGGCAAACACGGAAGGACGCCAACATGCAGCATGGCACGCACCTTAGCATCGAGCTCGCACGTCTGGAAGGCAGGCTCCTGGACCAGCAGCTCCAACATCGGCACCTGATCGAGACCCAAAAGCTATCCGCTCCAAACCAGTCGCGTCTTGGGCAACTGATCTCATCTCTTCGTTCAGCTCTGGCGCCCCGTCCCGCCTTGCGCGAGGAGCGCGTTTAGCACATTCCGGCGGTCGGAAAGATCTGTGTCCCGGGATGCGTTTTACCCGATTCCGGGTCTCGACGATACCGGCGATAGAGCTCGCCATTCGCACTGACTACCCACCCTCTCCTGTTTTCGCCACCGTACCCGGTCCGCGCATTTCCTCTCTCACCTGTACGGACCGATCCCTTCCCATTCGCCACGACGCGCCCCCGCGTGAACCGAGCACGGGAAGGGGTGGTACGGATAGGCGTTCACGAAGCAGCTCCGGACCGTTGCCCCACGTATACCGAATCGGAGAAATTGCTTCGCGGGTACAAGGCATCTGGGCGCCGGCCGCGCACCGGCGCCCAGCGGTGACAAGGCAGGCTTTTCTGCGTCATTCCTGCGGATTCCGTGGAAGATGGGCCGTAGCGTCGCCAATCATTCGATCGACAACTGCCGGGGAGGTTGAGGTCATGTCGTCGCTTTTCGTCGTTCGCTCAGCCGCCGGTCCAGCTCGGGATCACGCCCGCGGAACGCGGGAACAAGATTGGTGGAACGAGCACGCCGCCTTTGTCGACGAGCTGGTCGAGCAGGGATTCATCGTGCTCGGCGGCCCGTTTCCCGACGACGGCGGCTCGATGGTAGTGGTTCGGTCGGAATCCGAGCAATCCGTGCGCGACTGGCTCGGCGGCGATCCCTGGTACCACCATGGAATTCTGCAATTGGAAACGATTCAACGCTGGGAGATCTTTATCGACAAGCGGCCGGAAAGCCGCTGACCGTTTCCAGGCGCCCGTCCTACGTCCATCGATCGAGCAGTATCGAGAGTGGGACGAGCAATCCGGTCGAAATGACGAACAGCACGACCGCGCGTCTCCAACCGACGTCCAGCACGGCCCGAATGGCAACCAACGACGCCGCAATCACCCAGATCAACCCAATGGCAGCCATCAGACCGCCGGCGATTGGAATCACCTCCAGCGCGCTGGAGACCACCAGCGGGGCATTCGCGAATCCGAGCGGCGTCGCGATTGCAACCGACGGCATTGGATGGCTGCCAAACCGGTTCCAGATCAGCCAGATGATCGCCGCTTGAATCGCCCAAATGATGAGTCCCCAGCAGGCGTCGAGGATGCCACCCGCCACGGCAGCCGCTACGTTGCTCTCCCGGGTGATGGGATAGCGCTCCCAGACGACCACCACGCTCAGGCCGCGCGCTTCCCCCCGGATCAGAAAGACCAGCGCACTGGCCAGCGATGCGAGCAGTATGACGGCGATCGCCTGGGAAAGGGCCGTTGGCGCACGCGACACTTCGCGAAATAGGTCGCGATTCAATCGCAGCGCGCCAACGAATCGCCGTCCGAACGACTCCCAGCTCGTGCTCATGCGAGGCATGGTCCCAACTGGGCTAGAAGATCGCCAGCGCCACCAAAACGCATACGCAGGCCAGCACTCCGAAGACGACCGTCAACACAATCACGGAGCCGACGACCACCCCAAATGCGCGCCATTTGGAGATGCGGAACGTTTCGCTCAACGCCACGATCTGCGCGGCAAACGCCCAGATCCCACCGATGAACGAAGCCAGTGGACCAAGAATCGGAATCGGCGTCAGAAACGAAAGGAGACCGGGAGCCGAGGCAAACGCAATCGGGCGGCCCACCTCCTGCCACTGGATGTTCTCCTCTGACGAACCAAGCATCCTGATCGCAACGAACCGGTAGACGATCGAAAGGAACACCCAAACAATCAACGAAATGACAACATTCGCGAGCCCGGCGACGACGCCGGTCACAATTCCACCGGAAAGGGTATAGGTGCGGTCGTCGATCGTGAACGATTGCTCGTTGCTGCCGAAAAAGGCGCCGGCGCCCGATGCCAGACCGGCCAATGCAATGACAATGGCCGCCTGGGTCATCGCGCTCGGGTCACGCCGTACCTCGTCGAAGGTCGGCCGGTCGAGCCGGAGCGCGCCCATGATCCGCTCTGAGAATGACTTCGCTGGCGGTTGATACGATGACGATGGCTGCGGCACGAGCGATTGATCGTCCACTTCGATTTCCTCCACATAATCCCGGTCGACTAGACGTACACCCAATTACTCGTACGTTCGCGCAATAATGCCAGACGATCTGCTCATTTGTGTGGCATACGACTTTTGGCGAGCGGGAGTTGGGATCTGGGAGTCCGGATTGGGTCGCGTTCGGCCATCCAGGATGCAGCGCCATTGCCGGCGCCGGCGGCGTGCTCCATACCGCCTGCGCGTCCGGCCCCTGGTCCCGCCCGGCTGTCGCTAGACAACCCCCACGATGGCGCCGTCCGGCAACAGCTCGAATGCGTTCGAGCCGGGAGTTTTGCCAAGACCAGGCATCAGGTTGATGGCGCCGCAGACAGGGACGATGTATCCCGCACCCGCATAGAGCAGCAGATCGCGCACGACAAGTTTTCCAGCCCCGGCCTTCCCTCGCTCTCCTGCATTGCCGGAAAACGAATACTGGGACTTGGCCACGCAGATTGGCAGGTGGTCATACCCGGCGTTGCTATACCGCGCCAGCGCATCGAGTGTCTTCTGGGACAGCTCGACATCTTCCACACCGTACATGGCCGAGGCGACCTTGCTGATCTTCTCGGGGAGTGAGTCGTCGTCCTCGTAGAGCCGCACGGGATGCGGGTCGGCGGTGGAGACGGACATCACCAGCCGTGCCAGCTCCTCGCTATCGGCGCCACCCTGACCGTAGACATCGGCCACCGCGGCCCCAGCGGCGCCATTGGCCAGCGCCGATTGCATCACCGCCTGGATCTCGGCCTCAGTGTCAGTTGGATATCGATTGATGGCCACCACCGCCGGAATACCGAAGCGGGCGACATTGGCGAGATGGTCGGCCAGATTGTGGAGCCCTTCATCGAGGGCGGTCAGGTTTTCCTCGCCGATCGTCACATCCAGCGGGCGACCAGCCTTGATCTCATACCGTCCACTTTGGGCCTTGAGCGCGCGGATCGTGACGACCACCATCGCCAGATCGGGCCAGAGTCCGCTCATCGTGCATTTGACATCACAGAATTTCTCGAACCCGAGATCGCTGCCGAAACCGGCCTCGGTGATCACCACATCCGCCAGACTCAATCCAATTTGGTCGGCGATGATCGACGAGCAACCGAGCGCGACATTGCCAAACGGTCCGGCATGGACCAATGCCGGTCCCCCCTCCTGGGTCTGGACCAGATTCGGGCTGAGCGCGTCCTTCATCAACACCGCCATCGCCCCGGCGGCATCGATGTCCTCGGCGGTCACCGGGTTCCCTTCGGCGGTCCAGCCAACAACGATCCGGCCAAGCCGCGTCCGAAGATCGACATAGTCGGTCGCCAGCGCCAGGATCGACATGATCTCGCTGGCCGCCGTGATCTGATAGCCGGTTTCGCGTTCCGGGCCGTTCTTGGCGCCCTGTCCGATCTCGATCTGCCGGAGCGCGCGATCGTTCATATCGATCACGCGCGGCCAGGTCACCGTTTCGATCCCGAGCGCGTTCCCCTGGTGCAGATGATTGTCGAGCAGCGCCGCGCAGGCATTGTGCGCCGAGGTGACGGCATGGGCATCGCCAGTGAAATGCAGGTTCATATCGACCATCGGCTCGAGCGTCGACCTGCCGCCACCGGCGCCACCGCCCTTGATCCCGAACGTGGGGCCCATCGACGACTGCCGTAAGGCCACCATCGACTTCACGCCGATTCGCCAGCACCCCTGGGCCAATCCAATGGCCGCCGTCGTCTTCCCCTCGCCGAAGGGCGTCGGGGTGATCGACGTGACAACGACGTAACGACCGCGCTTCGTTCCGCCCCGATCGCGCAGAGCCAGGGGGAGCTTGGCTTTGTGGTGGCCATAAAACTCGAGATCGGACGGATCGAGCCCGATATCGGCGGCGACATCGACGATGGGACGCATGGAGGATGGGTGGCCTTTCATTCGCAGCGATTTCCGGCCTCCATTCCGGAGGCACTGAGAGCATGCCACGTTCGTCGTTGCTGGATTGCCTGGCATGAAGATGTCGGGTCGAGCGGATCGGTCGATGCCGAACGTCCGAAGCCCCAGGCAAGCGCCGCAAGGCGCGCAACTGTTGACATTCGATCTAAACGACGCCGTCGCGCCGCAATTCTGCGATCGTCTCGTCGTCGAGGTGCGCGCGCTCCCGCAAGATCTCCTCAGTGTCAGCCCCGAGCGCGGATCCGGGGCGATGATCGCGCTGTTTCCCCGGGAATCGCACGGCCGATGCGGTTTGCCGCAAGGTGCCAAGGGACGGATGCTCGACCTCGACCAGCAGTTCGCGAGCCTCCACCTGCACATCGGCTAGGGCAGCCTCCACCGTGTTGACCGGAGCGCACGGCACGACGCCGCGCAAGCGATCGAGCCACCAGTCCGTGGGATGTTTGCGGAACTCGGCCTTCAAGAGCGGAATCAACGTCTCCCGATTTTCGAGCCGGTCGCCAAACGACCGAAATCGCTCGTCCCGCAGTTCAGGCAGGTCCATGCGCTCGACGAGCGCGATCCAGAATTTCTCCTTGGCGCACATGATGACCAGATGACCGTCACTGGTCTCGAAGACTTGGGAGGGATAGAGGGTGGGATGCGAAGAATCGGCCAGCCGCTCAGGGCGGAAGTCACTGTTCAAGGTCCAGGCAGCCAGATAGTTGAGCATGCTCACCGCGGTATCGAGCAATGAGACGTCGACATCCGTCCCGATACCGGTGGCACGCGCCTGCATCACCCCGGACACAAGCGCCAGCCCAGCCGCCAGACCCGCCGAGAAATCGACGAACGAGACTCCTCCCCGCGCAGGTGGCCCGTCTGGCTCTCCAGTGAGACTCATGAATCCCGCATAGGCCTGAATGAGATAGTCATATCCCGGCTCGAGCGCGCGCGGACCCGTCGAGCCGAATCCCGAAAGCGACACACACACGATGGCCGGGTTGAATGGCGCAAGATCGGCGTAGGTCAATCCCAGTGCGGCCGGCTGGTCGCCGCGTAGATTGTTGAACACCGCATCCGATGTGCGAACCAGCTCATGAAAGATCGCCTGTCCCCGGGGATCGCGAAGGTCGAGGGTCAGACTTCGCGTGTTCCGGTTGAGCGATTGAAAATAGAGGCTGTCTCCATCGCTCGCGCCGGGCGGAACGTATCGACCCACGTCTCCGCCGGTGGCCGGATACTCGATCTTGACGATCTCGGCGCCGAGATCCGCGAGCTGCGTCATCGCATAGGGGCCGGCGCCGAATTGCGAAATAGCCAGAATCCGAACGTCCGAGAGCGGCAACATCAGCGAGGTTCACCGCCCGGCACGAGGAGCAGCGCGAACTCCCGCTTGGGCACCAGCACGCGACGGCGAAACTCCAGCACGATTTCGCCATGCTGGTTCCGTCCACGCGTTTCCACGCGCACGATGCCGCGATCCGGTTTGCTCCCCGATTCCCGTTTCTCCAGCACATCCGTCTCGGCATAAAGCGTGTCGCCGATAAAGACCGGAGCCGTGTGCTTGACCGACTCCTATTCGAGATTCACGATCGCGCGCCCGGAAACATCGGGCACACTCATCCCCACCACCACGCTGAACACCAACGTCCCAACCACCACCCGCTGCCCATGCTGCGTCTGTGCCGCGTAGTGCGCGTCGATATGCAACGGATGATGATTCATCGTCAGCAGCGAAAAGAGCTGATTGTCCGATTCGGTTATCGTCCGCCCCGGCTCGTGCATGAACCGCTGCCCCGGCTCGAACTCTTCGTAAACTCGTCCAAATTCACGCACAGTCGTCTCCAGACTCTGGGGTATTTCGATTTAGCTTATCGTTGCCTGAGCCGGGGATCGAGCGCGTCTCGCATCGCATCACCGAGCAAGTTGAATCCAAGCACCGTTATCGAGATCGCCAATCCGGGAAAGATCGCGACCCAGGGGGCGGTCTCCATGTACTTCCTTCCGGCGCCGAGCATTGCTCCCCACGATGCCGCCGGAGGCTGCGTTCCCAGTCCCAGAAAGGAAAGCGCCGCTTCGGCGAGAATCGCGGTGGAGAGCAAGAGCGTACTTTGCACGATCACCGGCGGAGCGATGTTCGGGACGATGTGCCGGAGAATCATCCGGCTCGGCCCTACGCCAATGGTCTTGCCGGCCTCGACGTATTGCTCCTGTCGGACCTGCAACGTCGCCCCGCGCACCACCCGTGCTATGGCCGGTGAATAGGCAATTCCGATCGCGATCATAGCGGTCGCGGTGCTGGCGCCCATGACCGTCGTGAGCGCGATCACCAGAATGAGCGTTGGGAACGCCAGCAGAATATCGACCAATCGTTGAACCAGCGCGTCGACAATACCTACATAGTATCCAGAAAGCAGCCCCAGGATTCCCCCGATGACCAGTGCAATCCCGACCGCGATGATGCCCACCTGCAACGAGACGCGCGCCCCGTACAGCAGGCGGCTGAAGATGTCTCGTCCAAGGTCGTCGGTACCGAGCCAGTAGGTCGAGTTCGGCGACTCCAGACGTCTGCCCGGTTGGTCGTCCGGTGGATACGGCGCGATGACCGGAGCTAGTATCGCCACGACGATGAGTGTGACGATGATGACCAATCCGATCAGGCCAATCGGCTCCCGCACGACCTTCATGAACGCACCGGCTCCCGGACGCGGCGGCCTGCTGGGCGAAACAACCGCTGCGTCTCCAAGCGTGGCGGCCATGGTTGTGACCGGGGATGCCTGACTCATCGCGCACGCTCCACTCGATCAATACCGAATGCGCGGATCGATATAGACATAGAGCAAATCCACGCACAGGTTGATGAGTAAGAACGCGATGGCAACGAAAAGCACTCCTCCCTGGACGACCGGGTAGTCACGTTGATTGATGGCGGTCAGGATCATCGAGCCAATTCCCGGCAGCCCGAAGATTTGCTCGATGACAACCGCACCGCCAAGCAGATTGCCGATCTGAAGTCCAATGACGGTCACGACCGGAATAAGCGCGTTGCGCAACGCGTGCCGGAGCACAACCAATCGCTCGCGCAGTCCCTTGGCTCGTGCCGTGCGCACATAGTCCTGCCCCAGTGTTTCCAACATCGAGGATCGGGTCATGCGCATGACAACCGCCACCAGCGACAGACTTAGGGCGATCACTGGCAAAACCATCTGTTTCAGGTTCTGCACCGGATCGTCCAGTGGGTTGATCCAAATCAGCTTTGGGGACCACGGTATATACAGCGTCGTGACCAACAGAAGCAGGATCGCCAGCCAGAAGCTGGGAATCGAAAGCCCCACCAGCCCGACGAAATGGGCAAGCACATCTGCCTTGTTGCCGCGATGCGTTGCCGTGATGACACCAAGGGGCACCGCAATCACGGTCGAAACGATCACCGAGAGCAATGCGAGCTCGATGGTGACACTGGCGCGATCGATCACCATCTGGAGCACTGGTTCCGACGAGCGGAACGAAACGCCAAGATCGAGTCGGGCGAGCGAGCGCAACCAATCCAAATACTGAACGTAGATCGGCTGATCCAGTCCAAGCAGTCTTCGCAAGGTCGCGCGTTGTTCCTCCGAAAATGTGGCCTCGGTACCCAGAAGACTGTTGACCACATCGCCAGGCAGGAAGCGCATCAATGCGAACACCAGAAAGGTCACCCCGAAGAGGGTGGGAATGAGCAGGACAAATCGGCGTACGATGTATCTGCTCATCACCCACCCCTACCCGGTCTCCGGGACCGCTCAGATCCCCACTGCCGTTGCCGGGCCGAATGGCGTGACGCCACCCCGCAGGACACCGGTGTCCGGGTCGACCAGAATGCCATTTGGACGCGAGAAGCTCGACTGCGCCGGCGTCTCTTCCCGCACGATGAGATCGTGACCACGGTCCGCCAGCCCCTGAATGACCCGCTCGGGCAGTCTCGAATCCACCTCCACTTTTTTACCCTCGGAATGCACCCGCGGCGCTCCGATCGCTTCGGCTGGCCCCATGCCGTATTCCAGCGTATTGAGCAGCACCTGAAAGATTCCCGAGATGACGCGACGTCCGCCGGGGGCTCCCACGGTCAGGAACGGCTTTCCTCTGCGCAGGGCGATGACTGGGGTTCCCGCAGTCATGATGCGCTTGCCCGGGCCGACGGAGACCATCGAGCCCTCTTCAGGATCGAACCACATGACTCCGTTATTCAGCACCATCCCCGCACCGGGCGTCACGATGCCTGAGCCAAAGTAGTAGCCAAGCGTCGAGACACACGAAACCATGTTGCGTTTGTCGTCCACGACGGTGAAATGGGTTGTGTTGCCTTCTCCCCCGGCAACCCCGCTCTTGGTGAGATGCGGTTGCTCGGGCTTCTGCTGATACTTCCACGGATCACCGGGTAAAACGTCGGGTGTTGCCCGGTGGATATCGATCGTCTGCCGCCGGTCGGCGGCAAATTCCTTGGAGACGACCCCTGCTGTTGGCGAGGGAGCAAAGTCCGGATCCCCAAGATACTCGAACCGATCGACGAAGGCCCGGCGTTGCGCTTCGATGATCAGATGCAATGCCTCGACGGAGTTGTGACCGTATTCGAACGGACGGTAGCCTTCCACGATATTGAGCATCTCGAACGTGGTCGGAGCACCGTTCGTTTCCGGTGAAGCGATGAGCTGATATTCGCCGTAGGTCCCCTGCAACGGCTGCTCGAAAACACGCGCGTCGTACGCCGCAAGGTCCTCTTCGTCCAGCAAACCGCCATTGGCCCGCATGTCGTCCGCAATGAGCCGCGCGGTTTCACCCCGATAGAACCCGTCCTTACCATTGGCGGCAATCCGTCGTAGGGTCTCGGCCAGCCACGGCTGTACCACCCGATCGGCCGCGTTCATGAACGAGCTCGGCACGTATGGGTCTCCGCTCGAGTTGAAGAGCGTCTCCCGTGTTCCTGGGAAGCGCTTGAGCCGGGCGGAATGGATCGCGATGGTGTACGCGACGCTCCAATCGATGTCGAACCCGTCCGCCGCCAGGCGAATGGCCGGCGCCATTACCTCCCCGAGCGGCAGCCTTCCGAACCGCGCATGCGCTTCGCACAGGCATGCCGGCATGCCGGGTATCGCCACCGAGAGATGGCCGGTATTGTTGGCGTCGTCTTTGACTGCGCGCCATTGATAGACACCTGTGCGCTCATCGTCGTCGAGAAGCTCGAACACTCCTGGATGGATCTTGCGCGGAAGGGGCGCCGTCCCGTCGATGGCAATGGACTGGCCGGATTCAGCATCGTGATAGACCAACACGGCGATCCCGCCCAACCCGCTGTTGTACGGCTCCACCACCCCAATGGCGAATCCCACCGCCACCGCGGCATCGATCGCATTTCCGCCCCGCTCGAGTATCTCGGCGCCGGCTTCGGCGGCCAGCGGATGCATCGCGGCCGCCATGCCTCGATTCGAGACCGCCTCGGTCTTGCGATAGTCGAACGTCGTTCTACTCTGCATTTCTTCCCTCGAGATGGTTGCCGTGCGCTCGATGGGCGCTCACCTGCGCCCCACTCGACGCAGTGGCGCTGATGTCCGGTGGCCTACTCTGCAATCCAGGCCTGCTTGAACGCGGTTCGCCGCGCCGAAAAGAGGGGCACGTAGTCTTGAATCCGCGTCCGCAGTCCTTCGTAGTTGAGCGCGTTGTAGACGTAGGATTGCGGGGTTCCGTCGTCCCACATGAAATCCTCTGCCTGGTGGAGGAGGCTCTTGACTTCCGCTCGATCGGTCGATGCCGATGCCTGGTCGAGCAGATCGTCGACCGTGGCGTTGGAATACAGCGGGCGATTGCTGCTGCCGTCGGTGTGAAAAATCGGCCAGAGGTAGTTCAGCGGATCGGGCGTATAGGTTTGACCGATGACCAGCGCCTCGAAGTTCGATGCATTCCAGTCCTGAATGTACGTCCCGTACTCCATTTGCTCGACATTGACTTCGAGCCCCAGATCCTGCCAGTTCTGCTGGGCGACCAGCGCAATGGCGATATGTTCGGGACGCGACCCTTTGATGCTGATCGAGAAGCCATCGCCGAAGCCGGCGTCGCTCAGGAGTTGCTTGGCCGCATCCTGATCGGGTGCGGTGAACCAGGAGGGAAGCTCTGACTCTGGCCGGTCGAATCCTTCGAAACCTGACGGGATAAATCCTGTTGGAGTCGCTCCCCCGAAACGCGCTTTGTCGATCATGTCGGCGCGGTCAAGCGCCATGTCGAGCGCTTTCCGCACACGGCTATCGGCCAGCGGGCCTTCTGTCGTTTTGTAGGTGATCCGAAGCATGTACACCTTCGGATGTTCCAGCACTGTTATGCCGTCCTCGCCTCCAAGGCGGCCGGCGGCTTCAGCATAGAGATCGATGTAGTCCGCCTCGCCACTGCGAATCCAGGCTACGCGCGTGTCCTCCTCGACCATGAGCTTCAGAACCAGCTCATCCAGATAAGGCTTCGGTGCTTCCCAGTAATCAGGGTTTCGTTCGAATCGGATGTAATCGCCCGATCGAATCTCGTTGACCTTGAACGGCCCAGTCCCGATGGGATTGGTCTTGATGTCTCCGTTTTCGGCCGCTCCGTCGGGGATGATGGCGGTGCCGAGCAAGTTGGCGAGGGTCTCCAGGAAGAAGAGCCGCGGTTGGCTCAGGGTGATGTGCAATGTGGAGTCATCGACCACATCGATCGCTGAAACTGCCGCAATGGCCGACCGTTGTGGCGCCGCGGTCTCTGGATTCAGCACACGTTCGAATGAATACTTGACGTCCGCGGCGGTAAAGGGTTTTCCGTCATGCCAAGTGACTCCCGGCCGGAGATGAAAGATGTACGTCAGCGGATCCGGGTTCTCCCATGACTCAGCCAGAGCGGGCGCCACGTTCCCATCCATGTCGAACTGGGTCAAGCTCTCGTAGACGTACTCCCAGGCTTGCATGCTGGCAAAGAGCGCATTGGTATGCGGGTCCAGGTCGACCCAGTCGGCCTCAGTGACGACGGTGGCCGAGCCACCCGGAACTGGCTCACCCTGAAACGCTGCGCTCAGGAGCCGGTCGGTGCTGGTCCCACGGGCACGCGCGCCCTCCGGGCCGCCGAGCGCGAGCGCGGGAATGACGACACCGGCGCCACCCATGGCGCGCAACGCCTGCCTGCGGGAAAACGTCCGGGTCAGCTGTTCGTTTTCGGTTCGTTGGCTCATTTCGTTGCCTCCCTGTTCCTCGTCGAACGGAATCTCTGGACTTGCCGGTGCGCAATACGGCGCGCTGAGCTGCTTTTCGTTCGCTCGCGACCCTCCCCTCCGCTAGCTGGACAGTTCCTCGTGCGCGCGGCACGATTCACGAACTTCGAATTTCGTAGGAAGCACGATCGAGACCGGCTCGAACCGTCCCGGTGGCTCCTGATTCAATCGGGCAAGCAGTTGCTCGGCGGCCAGGCGTCCGGTGTCGATCAGCGGACGTGAAATGACCGAAACCGGTGGCGTGCCAACTCGCAGCAGATCGGTGTCGTCGTAGCTGATCACAGAGATGTCATCAGGAATGCGCAGCCCGCTATCGTGAAGTGCTTGCAACACCCCGACGGCAATCTGGTTCCCACCTGCGATGATGGCGCTTGGACGATCCGGGGTATCGATCAACGCCCGGGTTTGCTCGTACCCAAACTCGGTCGCGAAGCTCTCCCGCTTCGCGAGGGACGCATCGAGCGTCAAACCTTGCGCCGCGAACGCGCGCTCGATGGCCAGCCACCGCTCACGTCCCGGACGCAGACGCTGGTCTCCGCCGATGTATCCAATCCGGCGATGTCCAAGCTCGGCCAGGTAACGCACAGCCTCGTCGGTTCCCGGTCGATAGTCAGTGATGACTGCGTCGGCAGTCACGCCCGTCATTTCGCGGTCGACCAGGACGATCGGCACTGAGGCGCGTCCCATCTCGGCAACCAGTTGCTCGTTCCGTTCGTCGGAGACTGCCAGGATGAAGCCATCGACATGCCGCTGCCGCAGGTGGGCGAAGCGCCGGGTATCGAGTTCGGCATCAAGCCCGGAAGTCGCCAGCAACATGGTGTAGCCATGCTCCCCAAGCACGCTATCGGCCCCTTGGGCCATGGCGGCAAACACCAGGTCGAGCAAATCGCGCACGATGAATCCGACCGTGTGAGTGGCGCGGGTACGAAGCGAGCGGGCCATATGATCCGGCTCGTATCCCGCCTCGTCTATCACCTCGAGCACGCGCCGGCGAACATCGTCGCGCACGTACTCCCGGTTGTTGAGCACGCGGGAGATCGTCGCAACCGAGACATTCGCTCGTTGCGCAATCTCTTTCATGGTGATCGAAGGGCGATCTGTCATCGCGCCGCTCCGTTCGCGAGCTCCCGTGTCCGGAAATCTGTAATCGTTATCAGATAACGATTACAGATCATATCGGGAGCCAGCTTTCTTGTCAACATCAGGCGATTCTCCGTGGGCTGGCCATTGCGAGCGGGCCGATGTCGAGACACAAAAAACGGCGGGATGGGCGCCGTTGCCCATCCCGCCGCTGATTTGGCGATAGTTCGTTCTCGGCTAGACGCCCGGGTTGTCCGCGTTGTAGACGGAGAACGGACCCATCACGATCCGCAGCGCGCCGGTATCGGGGCGCGTCGGGTCGGCTTCGATCGTGTAGGTGCCGAGCCGGCCAGCCTCGAAGGTATCCCCTTCCACGCCCTCGATCGCTCCGGTCGCCAGCGCGTAGGAGGCGTGGTACGTCAGGTACCCGAGATCGACGAAGCTCCAAAGCGCGAATTCGGGGGAGCAGCCGTTTTCGAGATACGAGCTCATCTCGTCGGGCAGACCGAGACCGGAAACCTTGATCGAATCGCAGAGTCCCTCGTCCTGGAGCGCCTTGGCGGCCGCGACGATACCGACGGTGGTCGGAGCCATGATGAGCTCCATGTCGGGGTGCTTGTCGACCAGCGCCAGCGCCTGCTCGTAACTCTTCTCGGACTGGTCGTCCCCATAGACAACCTCGAGCAGCTCGAGATTCGCGTATTCGTCAGTCGCCAGTGCTTCCTCCATGGAGGCGATCCAGGCGTTCTGGTTGGCGGCATCCGGCGTGGCCGAGAGGATGGCGAACTTACCGCCGTCCTCACCAAGGATCGAACGGGCCATTTCGGCCATGACCGTTCCCGTTTCGTCGAAGTCGACTTGCGCCACGAAGAGCGACTCGCCCTCGGCGCCCGGAATCGGCGAATCCCAGGTGACGACCTTGGTGCCGGCTTCGTCGGCGGCAATCGCGGCCGGAGCAATCTGGTCGCCCGAGTTGTTGGAGAGCATGACCACATTGTAGCCACCGGCCGGCGCGTTGGTCACAAACTCGATCTGGCCGGCCACGCTGTTCTCAGCGGTCGGACCAACGAAATCGAGCTTGCCGGGATTCTCCAGCTCGGCATGCGCTTCCTGCGCGCCCTGGTTCGCCTGATCGAAGACGGCGATGCCCAGGAACTTCGGCAGAAGCATCATGTTGACTTCTTGCCCCGGGGCAGCCGCCCCGCCACTACCGGCCTCGGGACTCTGGGCAGTGGCGACCGATGCCAGAATGGCGGGTGCGAACGGGCCGACCGCGGCCGAGAGAATGAATGTTCGTCGTTTCATCTGCGTTCCTCCGTGTTCTTCA
Source organism: Thermomicrobiales bacterium (assembly GCA_023957115.1). Taxonomy (GTDB): domain Bacteria; phylum Chloroflexota; class Chloroflexia; order Thermomicrobiales; family UBA6265; genus JAMLHN01. The sequence continues at coordinate 19,575 of JAMLHN010000040.1, read as the reverse complement.
TCGAAATAGAAGTCCTGTCACGCGTATCCACGAACCTGCGGGACACCTCCTCTCAACCAGCGCTCTGCACCGTTTCCGGGCGCGGCGCCTGGAACTGCGGTTCAACCGGCGTTCGGCGGAAACGGCCTTGCGCCCGTGACACCAAATTGGGAATGAGCACCGAAAGGATGAGCAACAGTCCGATCACACCGGTTTGGGTATTGCCCGTGATACCGGCGATGGTCATGCCGTTGCGCAGATTGAGCACCAGGAAGATGGAAAGCAACACCCCGACCATGGAGCCGACCCCGCCAAAGATGCTCACACCGCCCAGCAGAACGATGGTGATGATGTCGAGCTCGAATCCCTGCGCGGTGCTGGAGCGTACAGCGCCCAGCCGGGCGGCATAGAGAATGCCAGCGATGGCCGAGACCAACCCGCTCGTGGCGAAGATGATGATGCGCGTGCGCGCGACTGGGACTCCGGAGAAGATCGCCACCCGCGCGTTCGAGCCGACGGTATAGACACGCCGTCCGAACCCGCTGTAATGCAGGATGACCCCGGCGACGGCTGCCATGATAAAGAAGAGGATGATCGAGAACGTGATCGGGCCGATGATGCCCTTCTGTCCCAGCCGTGTGAACCAGCCTGGGAAACCGCCCACCGAGTTGTCCTCGATGAAGACCTGCGCCAACCCCCGATAGCCGATATAACCGGCCAGCGTCACGGCCAGGGAATTGATGCCGACGTTCGCCACGAAGAATCCGTTCAGCGCCCCAAGCCCCAATCCGACCGCGAGCGCGACGACGATTGCCAGCACATGTTCCATCCGGGATTCATTGAGTCTTGCCACCACCGCGGCGGAGAGCGCCATCATGGAGGCAACGGAGAGATCGATCTCCCCGCTGATGATGACGAAGGTCATGATCAGGGCGACAATCGCCTTTTCGATACTGAGCTGGAACAGATTGGCCTGATTCTGCGCGGTCAGGAAATTGGAAACCTGCGTGATGTTGTACGCCAGCACCACCAGGAGGAACAGGACCAACAGCGATTCCCAGCGACGAAGATAACGCCGCGCGTCAATCCGCCCCATCGGCTCCTCCTTCCATTACCAGGCGCGCGGCGGCCCGATCGCGGCGGCGCGTGTTGACCCACGCCTCACGCAGCCTGCCAAGCACCACCGCATCGACCGTGATCGCAATCAGGATCAGCAAGCCGAGAATGGCGTCCTTCACGAACTCGCTCAGACCCGACCAGCGCAAGAGGCTCTGCTGCAGGATCTCGATCAGCATGACGCCAAGCAGCACGCCGAAGATGGTGCCCTGGCCGCCCAGAATGCTCGCCCCGCCCACCACGACCGCCGCGACCACCTGGAGTTCGAGCCCCTGCGCGGCGGTCACGGTGATGTTGCCGAAACGCACCAAGTACATGAATCCCGCCAGACCGGCAAGACCGCCACAGATCACGAACGCGCAGAAGACGTCACGTCGCGCCGGCAGGCCGGCCATCCTGGCGGCGTCCGGATTCGACCCAATGGCATAGAGCCGCCGCCCGAACGGCAGGAAGCGCAAGACCAGATACCCGGCGATCGTCACGATCAGCGCAATGGCAACCATCAGCCGCAAGTCGTAGTCTCGGACGGTAACCAGCGTTTTGCTCGGGAGCGATCCGATCCAGCCAGGAAGATCGCCAGTGGTGACCGTCTTTGCGCCGGAGATTTCCACCAGGACGACTCGGTAGATCGCCAGCGTGCCAAGCGTCGTGATGATAGCCGGGACGCCGCCGTACGCGACCAGCAAACCGTTGATCGCGCCCAGTGCGCAACCAAGCAGCATCGCCATCACGGCCGCCACCCAGGGCGAGACCTCGTTGCGCGTCAGGAACGTTCCGACGACATACGCCGTCAGTCCCACGGTGGACGACACTGACAGATCGATATTGCGCGTCAGCACGACCATCATCTGTCCAATCGCGACCACGAGCGGGATCGCGAGTCCGACCGTCAGCCGGTTGATCGAGCGAGGGTCGAAATAGTTGGGGATTTGGGTCCAGAAGAAGAGCAACGCGCCGATAGTCACCACCAGCAGAATGAGCTCGCGGAATTGCTCTGGACGGATGTGACGCAGCAACCGATCAGTCACCGGCGCTGCTCCCAGCATCGATCAAACCGTCGACCGCCCGCAAGGCCGCCCGCGCGTCCACGTCGTCCAGCTCGGACGCTTGTCCCATGGCCAGGGACAATACCTTCTCCTGCGTCGCCTCAGTGTGATCGAGAATGGCCATTTGATGCCCTTCACGCATGATTAGAATGCGGTCGCTCATGGCCAGCACCTCGGGGAGATCGGAGCTGATCAACAAGATCGCCATCCCCTGCCCGGCCAGTTCGTCGATGAGCTGATGCACCTCCACCTTGGCGCCGACATCGATACCACGGGTCGGCTCGTCGAGGATCAACACCTTCGGGCGCGTCTCCAGCCATTTGCTGATGACGACCTTTTGCTGATTCCCGCCGGAGAGCGCGCCAGTCGGCACATCCACGGATGCGGCGCGAATCTTGAGCAACATCCGGTAGGTCTCGGCCACCGTTCGCTCCTCGTCCCGTTTGACCAATCCGAACTTGTCGAGGAAACGCTGCAACGAGGGGAGCACAATATTGTTGGAGATCGACTGGCCCATGATGAGTCCGAGCTGGCGGCGGTCTTCGGTGCTGTACGCGATCCCGCGTTCCAATGCCTGCCGTGGACTCGATACATTCGCCGGTTGCCCATCGAGGGTGACCGTGCCGCGGTCGGCGGGGGCAATACCGAACAATGCCAGTCCGACATCGGTACGCCGGGCGCCGACCAAACCGGCAAACCCAAGGACCTCCCCAGCCCGAATCTCGAACGAGATGTCCTCGAACGCGCCGGTCTTGCTCAATCCTTCGACCGCGAGGCGCACGTCGCCGGGTGGTTTCCGCTCCCGGTGAAAGATCTCGACCACCTGCCGACCCACCATGTCGCGGATGGCCATGCGCGGCGTGAGCTCGGTACGTGGCCGGGTCGAAATCCACTGTCCGTCACGCAGAATGGTGACCTTATCGGAAATCTCGAACACTTCGTCCATGCGGTGTGAAATGAAGAGGACCGCCACGCCTTCGGAACGCAGATTCTCGATGATCTGGAAGAGCCGGCGTACCTCATGGGCCGAAAGCGAAGCCGTCGGTTCGTCCATGATCAACACGCGGGTATCGAGCGATATTGCCTTGGCGATCTCGACCGTTTGTTGCTCGGCGAGCGTCAATCCACGAGCCGGCTCATCGACCTCGATCTCCACCCCGAGGCGGGAAAGCACATCCCGCGCCTCGGATTCCATCCTGCGCCGGTCGACGAACTTGCCCCTGTTCCGATGTCCAATGAAGATGTTCTCCGCCACCGAAAGATCGGGGAAGATCATCGGCTCCTGGTACATGGCGGCGATGCCGTAGCGTTGCGCGTCCTGCGACGAGGCCAGATGAATCTCTTGACCGTCGAGCAAGATCTCGCCGGTGTCCGGAGACTCGATCCCCGTCATGATCTTGATCAAGGTGGATTTGCCAGCCCCGTTTTCTCCCAACAGCGCGTGCACCTCACCCCGAGAGAGTTGCAAGGAGACATCGGAGAGCGCCTGAGTCGCGCCGAACCGTTTCGAGATGCCACGCATCTCGAGCACGGGAACGACAGACGACTCGTCCGAGCCGTTCATCCTGGCAGGTGCAATGTCGGGCGCCAGATCGGCCACGATCTGCTTCTCGTTTCCTGGCTACATTGCCAATCGAGACTAGGTACCATTGGGTGCGGAGCTGGAAGCTTGGGCCGAATCCTACCATGACCGGGATTCCCCGGCCGGACGCTCCACTCGACTGTGTGCGCAACTCTGGGAGAATCGATGCGTTACGTACGAATACTTGCCATTGCCGTTCTTCTTCTTGCGGGTCTCCAGTCCGTCTCGACCCATTCGGCCACCGCGGACGACGTCATCCCGAACGACGCGGTCCAGGTCGAGCTGATCCGGACGATTGATGGCGACACGATCGATGTCGATTTCGATCTCGGTCCTGGAGAAGACCGCGACCGGATTCGCATGATCGGCATCGACACTCCGGAAACCAACTACTCCTACGGAAACCAGCCCGAATGCTACGGCGAGGAAGCAAGCAAGAAGACCGATAGTCTGCTCGTGGCGGCCTCGGAGATCTGGGTCGAACGCGACGAAGATCCGGTCGACAATAATGACCGTCTCCTCCGGTATGTCTGGTATATCTCGGAGATCGACGGCAAGGTCCACCTGCTCAACGAGCAGCTCGTTGCCGAAGGCTATGCCATGGCACGCTACTACGCGCCCAATGGCAAATATCAGGACCGTCTCGACCAGGCGCAGGAAAACGCGATCCGCGAGGGACGCGGAATGTGGACGTACTGCGACGCATCGGTCAGCCTCGATCCCGCACTCGAAGACGACAACATTCCCGACACCGCGCCGATCGACCGAACCAAGACCCCGGTCAGCGACGAGGAAGAGATCTGCTCGTTCTTCGATACCTGGGATGAAGCCTACGACTTTTGGCTCGAATTCCCGGAGCTCGATGCTGAGTTCGACCCAGACGGCAATGGGATCCCATGCGATCGGTATTTCGATATCCAGTGACCCATCGAAAAGTGCGCGCTCGCGCACTCCTCGATGCAACGGTTCGCCGGCTGCATCACCCAGCGGCGCTTTGCACCAGGTCCGCCAGCGATTTCGGCAAACGCCCTGCTCCGAAATCGTAGAACTTCGTCCAGGTCGGCTCGATGGTGATACGCGCCATTTGGTCGTAGAGGGCGCGGACATTCTGCTCGAACTGGGCAAGCTCTTCGCCCGACATGCTTTTGGCGGCCGCGGCAAGATACTCCTCGGCCACCCCGTCGACGATGTCGACAGAAGCCCGTCCGCGCATCAGAACCGATTTCGCGGTTGCCGGCGTATCGGAGGCATCGATGGTGAGCGCCACGTCCGGGCGCTCCGAAATGGCTCGCACTTTCGGTGAGCCCACCATCGTGCAAATGACAATCTCCGTACCGTTCCACCAGAACCCGACCGGAATCACCCGCGGCGAGTCATCCGCTCCGGTATAGGCGAGCCGAGCCAGCGTTTCCTTCGTGAGCAATGCTTGTGCCCCCAGTTCTGAGAGCTCCGCGGCAATCTGTGTAACGTTCATGAATGGCATCTCCGTTTCCAGCCACATCGATCCGGGCATGAGCTCGCACACACGCTGGCACGACGACAGGCTCAACGCGTTCGCACATATCCCCCGAGAGAGTCGAGCGCCTCGTCCCAACCGTCATAGAAGAAGTTGTCGCCCTTGAAGCCCTCGACGCCGCGGAGCTCGAAGGTCATTCTGGTGTCCGCATCGACCGCTTCGAGGGTGACCGTGATACGCGGCGTGTCCATGGGATCGTCGCCTGGGGATCCCCACGAGAACACGAGGCGTTCGTATGGCGTGACTTCCAGGTAGACGCCCGCGGTGACGACACGCTCGCCCGTGGAATCGTTCACCATCGTATACGTGTAATGACCGCCCACCCGCGCATCGATTTCCACCTCTTCCCGCGGCGTGCTCGTACCGTATGGATGCCACCATTGCGCGGCCGCGTCCGGATCGGTCCAGGCTGCCCAAACCTCTTCGGGTGTCGCGCCGAAGACGCGAACGATCTTGAATCCTTTGGACATATCGGTCATCCGGACACTCCTCTATCGCGTTCGATGGGCTCTGGAGCGCCCAACCGCCGTTTCGCGAGATAGTCGTCGAGCAGATCGAATCGCTCGTTCCATTCGGCACGCTGCTGCGCGATCCACGCCGCAGCCTCGTCAAGACTGGCAGCCGCAAGCGAGCAATCGGTCCATTGAGCTCGCCGATCGCGCGCGATCAGTCCCGCGTTCTCCAGCACCGTCAGATGCTGAGAGATGGCCGGGCGGCTCATCGGATAGTGCTCCGCGAGATCGCTCACGGTTCGCGACCCGTCTCGCAGGCGCATGAGGATGTCGCGACGGGTCGGATCCGCGAGCGCGGCGAATGTTTGACTCAGTTGATCCGGAGCTACCATGTAAGCAATCTCTTACGTAATCCATCGCTTACACGCTACTCCTGAACTGACCTCAAGTCAAGCTTTGCTTACTACGAGCTTTCGATTGAGGTCGGTGCTTCGCTCTACGCCGCCTGGACCAAGCGCAGGAAATCCCGGGTGCGTTCCTCGCGCGGCGTCTCGAAAATCGCCTGGGGAGGTCCTTCCTCGACGATCATTCCGTGATCCATGAAGATCACCCGATCCGCAACCTGTCGAGCAAATCCCATCTCATGCGTAACCACGACCATCGTCATCCCCTCGACGGCCAGCTGTCGCATGATCTCCAGCACCTCGCCTACCAGCTCAGGGTCCAGCGCGCTGGTCGCCTCATCGAAGAGCATGACGTCCGGTTCCATAGCCAGCGCGCGTGCGATCGCGACCCGCTGTTGCTGTCCGCCAGAGAGCTCTTCGGGGTACTGATCCGCTTTGTCCGCCAGGCCAACATCTGCCAGCAACGACCGGGCTTTGTGCTCGGCGTCGGCTCGCTTCATCCGTTTGACTTGTACTGGAGCTTCCATGACATTTTGCAGCGCCGAGAGATGCGGGAAGAGATTGAACTGCTGAAACACCATCCCGACCTTTTGGCGAGTTGCCGTGATCTGCCGCATTGGGTAGTTCTTGATCTTGCCCCCAACGACATCCCGGTAGACGTTCTGACCGTCGATCAGGATCCGGCCCTTTTCCGGTTGTTCGAGATAGTTGACGCACCGCAGCAGCGTCGACTTCCCGCTTCCGGAAGGTCCGATGATGCAGACGACTTCACCGCGCTCGATCGAGAGCGACACCCCACGCAGCACGTGTGTATCACCAAAGCTCTTGTGAATTTCTTCGAGCTGAATCATTCGATCGACAACTTTCTCATGTGGGTTGGACTGGCACCGGAGTACGCGTGGGCCGACGACGCCGGTATCCGCTTCTCGCCCGCTTCTCGAGATAGCGTACGAAGACGAGGGACGGATAACCGACCAGGAAGTACATGAAGAGCACCATCGTATAGATGGTGAAATAGTCGTAGGTCCGTGTGATGATGATCTGACCACTGAAAAGGAGCTCACGCAGAGTCAACGCCGAGGCCAGAGACGTGTCCTTGAATAGCGCGACGAAGTAGTTCCCCAATGTCGGAATCACGATGCGGATCGCCTGTGGCAGCACGATGCGACGCATCGAGAGTGCAGGACTCATACCCAGGGCGGCAGCGGCATCGAGCTGACCACGCGGAATCGCCTGGATACCGGACCGATAGACCTCGGACAAATAGGCGGAATAATTCAGACTCAAACCAACAACGGCGGCAATAAACGGTTCCAGACGAATGCCAAACGCCGGGAGAACGAAATAGAGATAGATCAGCTGCAGAAGGAGGGGGGTTGCCCGCATAAAATCGACATACGCGCCAGTCACAATCCGGAGCGAGCGATGTTTTGAGAGGCGGGCGAGCGCAACGAAGACACCCAGAACGAGGGAAATCGCAATGACGATGAACGTCAGCTCGACGGTGAGCTTGAGGCCCTCGAACAGCGCAGGCCACGACTCCCGCGCAAGCTCCCAATCGAATACCGGGCGTTCCACCTACCGTGCCTTTCCGCGGGTACCTCAGGGGGAATTGCTGGCAGTGGGCCCAGCGGGTCGCGGGGCCCACAGCCAGTCAATCGATTAAGAGACGCCTGGCAGGTAGACGTTGTCCACCGGCAGACCGAACTGCGCCAGAATCTCGCCGATCATGCCATTGGCCCGCATCTCGGCGAGCGCGCGCGAATAGGCGAAGTTCAGGGTGCAGTCGGACTGGCGAAGCCCGTACCGAGCATAGCTATATCCATACTCGGTCACCAGGATCTCAGGTGTGTCGATATCGAGGGCAACAAGATTGCTGCTCTCGTTCTCCAGTTTGTACGCCGCGAATTTCGTGTCGTCTTCCAGAATGACGGAGACGCGCCCCTGCTCGCCTGCGGCAAACTCAGCGGTGTTGTCCTGGAAGGTCACGGTCTCCGCCCCAATGTAGGCGAGGTATTCGGCGGCGGCCGACCCGGCGACCGCGCCCACGGTGACACCATCCCGTGTGAGGTCGTCGTACGACACGATGTTGTCGGGATTGCCGTCCTGGACGATCAAGGCCGGGCCGTACCACCAGGCCGGGCCGGTAAATCCGATGACCTCGAGACGGTCCGGCGTTTCATGAATGTTGTCCGCGATGATATCGATCGTATCCGACTGCAGCGCCGGGATGAGTGATCCCCACGGCATGATCTCGTAGGAAACATCTGTAACGCCGATCAGCTCGAGCACCGCGTTGTTGATCGCAACATCGATCCCTTCGGTCTCGTCGTCACTGTTCAGGTAGGTGTAGGGATAATCCGGGCTGATCCCAAGCGTAATTCCATTCGCGACCGCGTCGGCGTATGACGTGTCGGTACAGGCGAAATCTGGAAGATTCGGAGGCGGGATAGATCCCGCGGATTCAGGTGTCTGGGCCAACGTGGCTGGCGTTAGCAACAGGAACGAGGCTACGAGAACCGCGATCAACTTTCGCACGACATTGCTCCTCTGCGCTCTGTTACAGATCGACTGAATCGGTCTTCAGTGGCACGGCCCTGCGCGCCCCAAACCTCCCTTTCCTCAATCGCCCGCGGCCGCTGCCGCGGCTCGGCTAGCAGCGTAGTACGTATTTCATATTCACTTGGCTTATTATGCTTCGTCCTTCCTATTAGTTTGGGTTCCCGAATCCCGGTTGACGACACCATATTGGCCACGCGATTCAGTCGGGTCTCGGGCTTCACGTCCCTCACAACCCAAGCCCGGATCACGAGGGTCAAGGACAAAAAAACTCCTTTCGTACTCCCAGGATTGGGAGTACGAAAGGAGATTGGATGGAACGGATGGAGCGTCGAAGTCCCGACCGAGGACGGGTTCCCTTGTCTTTCAGGACCCAGGACTCCGAACTCGGAACCCGGTCCCTAATAGTCCGTCTCCGGGTAGAAACCCCACCCGATACCAGGTACATCCGGCGGCGAGATGCAGCCATCGTTGCCGATACCCGGCTCCACGATGATCGGATTGGTCTTGACCAGCGATTCGTACCAGGTAGTGTTGGGAATCGCGCAGGCAATAGCCAGATTCGCCATCCCACCCCCGTGGACCTCAGCACGCATATTGAATGCCTGCGCCAGATGAGCAATACGCATGGCGCCGGTCACACCCCCTTTGTAATGCGTGCTGGTGCGCACCATCTCGGCCGCATCGAACGCGATGAAGTCGGCGATGTTGAAGTGCGCGCCATCCGAGGTTTCGCCGGAGAGAAGCGGAATATCGACCTTGTCACGCAAACGGCGATAGGCATCGATATTGAACTCCCGCATCGGTTCTTCGTACCAGAAGAAACCGGCCTCGGCGAGGGCACGCCCAACATAGATCGCATCGACCAGATCGAAGCCCGCGGAACCGTCGTACATCAGCTCGATATCGGGTCCGACATGCGCCCGCAAGGCCTGTCCGAGCTTGGCGTCCTGCTTGGGATCGCCCCAGGCGTGCAGCTTGATGGCGCGGAACCCGAAATCGACACATTGATCGGCAATCTCGAGGAACTCCTCGATCGTCGAATAGGTCACCGTACTGGCATAGACCGGGATCCGGTCACGGAACCCACCCAGCATCTTGTAGAGCGGCATGCCGGCAATCTTGGCATTCAGATCCCAGAGGGCGATATCGATCACCCCAAGCCCGTAGATGGGAGTCTCCTCCACCCGGTCCACCTCCCAGGCGCGATGCCAGAGGTATTCCTTCATCAACGGGTCGAGCCCGACCAGATCGGCTCGCAACCTGCGATCGACGATGTCCTGAATGATGCGGCCGTGCCCGGCGAAGGCAACGCCGGTTACCCCCTCATCGGTTTCGATCGTGACCCTGGCGACATCTTGCTCGGCTCCGGAACCGGACAACCCCTTCCGCCAGACGAACTGATGTTTGACTGGAACGATCGACTGTTCGACCTTGATATCGGTGATTTTCATGTCTGCTCCCCTCCCTTTCGAAATCCAAGTCCAGAGTCAACCAGAAATTCACCGGACTCTGGACACTGGACTCGTATCTATCCCCGGATCGACCCAGCCAGCAGACCCGAGGTCAATCTCCGCTGGAAGATGAAATAGAGAATGATCGGCGGCAGGGTCACGACGACGATCCCGGCAAAGAGCGGCCCGTAGAGCGTGGCAGCCTGCGAGCGTTGCGAGAGCACGGCAATGGCCAGGGTGGCCGTACGCATATCGTCCGACTTCAACACCAGCAAGCCGTAGAGGAAGTCGTTCCAGATGGCCACGAACTGCATGATACCGACGACGACCAGCCCTGGTATCGACAATGGCAGGACGATGCGGAGATAGGTGCCGAAGAGGCCGGTCCCATCGAGCCGGCTGGCATCGATCAGCTCGTCCGGGATGCCGTTTGCGATGTACTGCCGCATCAGGAAGATACTGAGCGGCGGCGCCCACCAGGGGATGATCAATGGCCAGAACGTATTGATCCAACCCAGCTTGGACATCAGCAGATAGAACGGAATGATGGTGGTCTGCCCGCTCGGCATCGCAGCCGTGATGAGCACGAAGATGAACAGCCAGTCACGCCCCGGGAAGCGCCGTTTCGCGAAAACGAAACCGGCCAGCGAGCTGAAGAACAGGACCCCAGCCGTTTGGGCGCCTGAGACGATGACACTGTTCTTCAGATAGGTCGCAAAGTTGTAGTCGGTGAAGATCGTGCGGAAGTTATCCCAGATCGGGTTCGCCGGATAGAGATGCGGCGGGATCTTGAACATCTCCCCCCGGTCCATCAGCGACCCGGAGACCAGGAAGTAGAACGGCGCGACCATCAGCAGGACGACGATGAGCAGGACGAGATAGACCAGCGCCCTGGAAAGGCTCCGGGGAACCCCTACGCCACCGCTCCGTGCCTGTCGGGTCGCGTCCACGGTCGTCGATTGGGATGACAATCGATCGGTCTGCACGGCCATCAATCGCTCTCCCGGCGGCGGGTGATCAGGAACTGCATAACAACCACCGTGATCATCACGATGCTCAAGATGAAGGTCAGCGCCGATGCGTCGCCGATGCGCGCCGCCCCGGTGCTTCCCACCCCGATCCGGTAGATGTGCAGGAGCGGCGTCAGCGGTTGGTTGGACGGGCCGCCTTCGGTAACGATGTACGGCTGGCTGAAGAGGGTCATGACCATGATCGTCGTCGTAATCAGCAGGAAGACGACGATCGGCCGCAAGAGTGGCAGGGTGATCTGCCAGAACTGACTGAAGGGCGAAGCGCCGTCGATCTTGGCGGCGTCGTAGATGTCTTCGTCGATCGCCTGCAATCCGCCGAGCACGATCAGGGTCGTGAATCCGATCGAGCCCCACAGCGCGAGGGTCACGATCGGCACCTGGGCCAGATGCGCGTCCTTTAGCCACTTGTACGGACCGAGGCCGACATGGCTCAGGACCGCATTCAACCAGCCATTGGCGGCGCCGAAGAGGAGCTTCCAGACGATTCCGATACCAACCAGCGAGCTGACCGTTGGTATGAAGATCAATGTGCGGAAGATGCCCCGGAAGCGGAGAAACGACAGATTCAGCAAGACGCCCAGCACCAGCGGCAGCATGATGCCAAGTGGCACGATCAAAATGAGAAAGCGAAAGGTGTTGTAGAACATCTGCCGCGTAATCGGATCACGCAGCACGAAACGATAGTTGTCGAGTCCGACCCAGGTTGGATCGGTCACACCGTCCCATTTCTGGAAGCTGAGCTGCAACGCCCAGAAGATGGGATAGGCGAAGAAGACGGCGAACAGGATGAAAAACGGCGAGATGAACAGGTAATCCTGCCAGTGCTCTTTGAGCACCCGCCGGAACGCCTGCCACCGGCTGGGCGGCCGGTACGGGGCGCTAGGTTGCACGAAAACTGAGCTCATCGGGGTGCTCACCAGAAAGTACGAATCGACATCGATACGCCGTTGGCTACCCTTCGCTGGTCCGATGCCCAGAGTCCGGTGGGAACGCCAAGCACACCCGCACTGAACCCTGGGCCCCGGACCTGCCGGGACGAATTACTGGTACCGCGTATTGATCTCGCGAACCTGATCGCCCATCGCCGTGAGTCCTTCCGTGATGTCGGTCGAACCGTCGAGCAATGGGATGATCCCGGCGCCGATGGTCGTCAACGCTTCCAGGTAGACCGGTTGCTTGTACCAGGTAGCCGGGTACTCCGCCACCGCCTGAGTCCAGACGCTGTTGAACGAGAATTCACCGAACGCCTCATCCCGAACCGATGTCCAGGTATCGCTTTCCAGATACGGCAGGTACGGAGGCTGGATACCCCACTGACCGCCGGCCTCGGCCCCTTCCATGGTGGCCATCGCCAGGGTCATGAAGTTCTTCACTTCCTCGGGATGCTCGGTATAGGTCGTCGACGCGATGGCGGCGCCACCGAGGTTCGCGGTGCGCAACGAACCCTCGCCGGCTGACGGCAGCAATGCGGTGCGCCATTGACCGAGCCCGCCCTGCTCGTCGATCGCATTCGGCGCAATGCCGAAACCGCGGTACCAGACCGCTTGCGGCGTGATCGCCACATTGCCGGCGGCAATTTCAGCGAAATAGTTCTCTTCGAACGGTTCCTCGTCGATGTGGATATCGGCCTGATAGAGCCGGGCCGCCTGCTCCATTGCCTGAATACCGAGGTCATTGTCGAAGGTGATCTCTGTGCCATCGGCGTTGGTGATTGCACCGCCGAGCTGGCAAAGGAGGAAGGTAAAGAGATGCGCCGACGTCGAGGTGCCGCCACTCGGAATCACCAGGGACGCCGCTCCGGTGGCCTCCTTGATCTGTTTGCCGGCCTCGAGAAACTCGTCCCAGGTCCAACTGTCTGGAATGGTCACGCCGGCTTCGTCGAGCTTGTCCTGGCGATAGTAGAGACCGACGGTGGCGATATCGCCCGGGAAAGCAGCGTACTTGTCGGTCGAAGGGATGAAGCACTCGGCGGTCTTGCCGGGAGAAAGGACGTCCGCGTTCGCCTCGACGATATCGGTCACGTCGAGCAGGATTCCCGTCTTGCCCAGCTCCTGCACCATCTCGATTTCCGGCCAGAAGATATCGGGCACCCCCTCTCCGGCCGCCAGCGCCGCCCGCAGAATGGCGACATCGTTCTGCTCCATCATGTTGAGCGTCACGTTCGGGTACATCGCTTCGTAGATCGGTTTGATCATGTCGAAGGGATGGTTCGCATGCACGAACACGTCGAGCGTGATCTCTTCCTGGAACTCGCTTCGTGGCCGGCGTGCAGGGGAGGACGGCGCGGCCAGCGCGCCGCGGCCGCCGATCATGGCGGCAGCGCCAAGCCCGGCGCTGGATGCAAGCATTCGCCGGCGGGAAACTCGAGTGTTCTTCATCGAATGGTTCTCCTCTGACCCACGTGGTCAAACTCGAAAGCGAGTGGTTCACCGTGAACCACTCGATCGGAATCCATGGTTCGCTCAGCGTTGCTCGATGGTCAGCTCCTTCTTTGGACGGAATGCGGTCGAGCCGCGGAGAGACTCGTGCCACTCAACTGTTCCTCAACCTGTCCCAGGCTTTCGGCCTGGATATGGACCACCTGGGAGGTGTAGTCGACATGCTCGCCCATAGCCCGAGCGGCGCCTTCGGCATCGCCCGCGGCAATGGCCGCACGAATCGCATGGTGTTGCCGCATGGCCTCGTCGATCGAGCCCGGGTGATCGGCGATCAGCGGCACGATGTCCTGCATCAGCGTCCGCACACTCTCCACCATCACGGCCAGAAAGGGATTGCCGGCAGCCTCGGCAATCTGGGCATGTAGCGCGTTATCGACCGGCGCAAAGCTGTCCCAATTCGGACCGCCATCGGGGGCGGGTTGGTAGCCGGCGACCGTCGATTCGAGCTCTGCGATCTGCTCAGAAGTCGCGCGCACAGTCGCCAAACGGGCGGCATCCATTTCGAGGAGCTTGCGGAACTCGAAAAGCCGGTCGACCGACATGAGATCGGGAGAAACCGAGAGCGTGATCGCACGAGAAACCGATTCGATCGGCCGGTTCCGCACGTAGAGTCCACTTCCCTGCCGCGATTCGACCAACCCCTGCGCGGCAAGCACCTTGAGCGCCTCACGCACGACGCTCCGGCTCACCCCAAACGCGTCGGCAAGTTCGCGCTCGGTCGGCAGCCGGTCCCCCGCCTCCATCCCGTCGCGGCGGATCACGTCCTGAATCTGCCGGACGATCTGTTCATATGGGCGGACGACGGTAACCGCGGAAAAACTCATAGGTGCTCATCTACTCTGATTATCAGGTTGTCAGACCAATCGGAGGATACGACATGGGATGGCGGGGTGTAAAGGGAGCTGGGAGCTGGGAGCTGGGAGCTGGGAGCTGGGAGCTGGGAGCTGGGAGCTGGGAGCTGGGAGCTGGGAGCTGGGAAAGCCTACAGCGATTGTGAAATGTATTCTCGACCATGGAGACCGTCGTGTTCGGCAACCACGAGCGAGATTCTTCACTTCGTTCAGAATGACAGAATTGGGGCCAGGCACTCCGTTCAATAGCCACTTCAATAGCCACTGTAGCTGCTGGAGCGTGTTCGAAAACTCGACAACGTGCCTCCGCCCGCGCTGGATTCGCCCGAAATCAGCCCCCGGACCGTCGCAGGACACAGGGCTCAGGACGCAGGGCCTTTCCAAACCCGCCCGAACTTCCAACACCTCAAGGGTTCAAAGTTCCAGACCGTCCCCGGGGATGAGACGGCCTAGGCGCCCCCCTGCGCGCAGGAAACGGACGGAACCATCCTCGTTCAGGATCAATTCGCCAAAACCGCCGGAGAGCGGTCCTTCCTCGATGGCGAAGATCGTTTCCGAGATGGGAGAGAGCCGCGCTGGAGGGCGTTCGGTAATCTCCCGCGTAAACGGATCGATGTTCATGCGATGCATCACCAGCCCACTGCCATTCAGCTCGATGAGGATATCGGCCAACCCCGTGAAAAAGTGCCCTTCGAAGCGGGCAAGCTGGGCTCGATCGAGTACGACCGGGGCGGGAGGATTGCGCCGGAACCCCACCACCTGTTGCAGGATGTGCGCGTAAATCGCGGAATGCACAGAACCGCCCGTTTCGGCATTGGTCAGGATCGTCAACGCGAAGTCTCGTTCCGGAATCACGCATAACCGGCCCATGAACCCGTTGGTCGAGCCGACATGCTCGACCGCCCGCACCCCGTTTATCTCCCGCAGAGACCAGCCCAATCCCCAGCGGCGGGTGAAATCGGCCTCGGTGTGCAACTGGCGCATCATCCTGGCGGTTTCGGGTTTCAGGATACGAACACCATCGAATTCACCATCGCCAATGTGCAGCCTGGCGAACCGGAGCACCTCGGCGACGTTGGAGATGATGCCGCCCGCCGGATTCGCGCGGCGGGGGATCTGGAAGGGCGCGGCGACCCGAATCCCCTGCTCGCCGCCCTCCAGGTGCCCAACCGCAACCGAATGTCGAATCGCCTCGCTGGCGAAAAAGGTCGAGCGAGTCATCCCCAACGGCAAGAAGATCCGCTCGCGCACCGCCTGTTCGAATGTCATATCGAGCACGTTCTCGACTGCGCGCCCGGCAAGATCGAATCCCGCGTTGCTATACGCCCAGAGCTCGCCGGGCGCCGCATATTGCGGGAGGTCGTGAAACGCGCGAACCGCCTTCGCGAGCGCATCGTCTCCGTCACCGTGATCGTCGAACCGGTCCCCATAGAATCCCCCGCGATGCGTCAGCAAATGACGGAGGGTCAGATTCCGGCGAGCGCAAGGATCGGACAGGCCGAGATCGGGGACGTAGTCGATGACCGGAGCGTCGAGATCGAGCATGCCCTCATCGACCAGATGCAGCACCAGGGTCGTCGTAAAGATCTTGCTGACCGAGCCGATCTGAAACAGCGTTTCCGGCGCCACCGGCAGGCCGGTTTCGATATTGGCAATGCCGTAGCTCAGGTACTCGTATGCACCCCGATGAAAAATGCCAATGGCGACCCCGGGGACGCTTCGGCGGTCCAGTTGCTCGAGAACGAGCGATTCCAGCGAGCCTGCGAACGGCATTGATCGAACGGGTCCCCAAACCAAGCGACTCTGTACGGACGCGATTCTACCTGAGAGCCGCGGAGAGCTGAATGAAACCTCCACGGAATTATGCGCCGATTCTGGCCAAATCCGGAGGATCTTGGCGATTGGACGTCCCGCCCATACGAACGGGAAGTGAACCAGTTAGTCCGGATAGTAAAGTCGACCACCCATGCGCAGAAAGCGAATCGCACCGTCATCGCCAAGCAAGAGCTCGCCAATCGTATCGACGAGATTTCCATCATCGACGATGAACGCGGCCTCCGAAAGCGGACTCAAGGCGTACGAACCGTCTTCGCGCGATTCACCGGAAAATGGATTGTGCCCAATCCGCGTCATGGTGAGCCGCGCCCCGTCCGAGGAAATAATCGCGTCTCCCAATGATGTCCGAAAGGTCCCGGTGAACCCCTCCAGCCGATCGGCCGGCAGGGTGACACGGTTCCAGGTTCTCGAAACGCCGAACCGATCTGCGATGACCCTGGAGGTCAGCGCCGAATGCAGCGGCGATCCCTGATCGCCGTTGGTGAGCACCGCAATCGCAAAATTCTTCTCGGGAATCAGGATCAATCGCGCCATGAATCCATTGGTGGCGCCGCCGTGCTCGACCACGGTCAGATCGCCGATGTCGTATATCGACCAGGCAAGCCCGCGATCGTGGATGTAATCGGCCCGCGCCTGAACGGTGCGCATTTCCTGGGCGCTTCGCTCCGAGATCACCCGCTGCTCGCCAACCGCGCCGTTCCGCAGGTGCATGACCGCGAAACGGATGAGCTCGGGCACATTGGAGATCACCCCACCAGCGGGGTTGGACCGGCGTGGGATCGGCCATGGGTCGCAAACCATCTGACCATCCTCGCCGCCAACCTCATGTCCGACGGCGACCGAATGCCGGATGGCCTCGCTGGCAAAGTAGGTCGAGCGTTCCAGTCCGAGGCGGTCGAATACCCGCTCGCGCATCGCCGATTCGAAGGTCTGGCCCAGAATATTCTCGATCGCACGACCGATGATATCGATCCCCGCATTGCAATAGGTGTAGAGCTCCCCGGGTTCGGTCTGCTGCGAGACATCCCCAAGCGCCCGAATCGCCTTTTCGAGCGCATCGTCCCCGGTCCCCTGGTCGTCGAACCGGTCGCCGAAGAAACCCGCGGTATGGGTCAGAAGCTGGCGACCGGTAATCGTTTCGCGTGCGGCCGTATCACCGAGCTGCAGCTCGGGCACATATGTCACGATTGGCGTATCGAGATCGAGCAATCCATCGTCCACCAGGGTCATAGCCAGCGTGGCGGTAAAGATCTTGCTGATTGAGCCGATCTGGAACAACGTTTCCGGGGCAACCGGTTGGCCGGTTTCGATATTGGTGATCCCGAATCCGGCGAATTCGATGTCGTCACCATCGAAAATGCCGACCGATACCCCGGGAACCTGCCATGTCTGCATCTGCTGGAGAACGAACGGTTCCAGTCTTGCCATCGACGCCACGAATACTTCCTCCCACCAGGTTCTGTCCGCCGAACCGTGCGCCATTCTACCCGTGCGTGCAAACATGCCTCCGGACGATACCGAACGCGTGATAAATTCACGTCAACAATAATCCTCTGGCCCAATACTGAAAGGTGAGGAATGAGCGTGGAAACGAAGCAAACGCTGCACGAGCGATTCGTCGCGAATCTCACGCGTGAATCGACCGATCCATGGACCAAGTTCGAAACCGGAATCCCCATGCGGGACGGGGTCGAGCTCGCCGCAGATGTCTATTTCCCGAAGGGGGAGGAGGGCCCATTTCCGACCATCGTCGAGTGCACGCCATATGACAAATCCGGCGCGCTCATGGTCGATGACGTTGGGCTCTATACCCAGAATGGGTACGCCATCGTGGTGGCCGATCTGCGCGGGCGCGGCAAGTCGGAAGGCGACTGGAGCCCGCCCATCTACGATGCTCCGGACACGCATGATGTGATCGAATGGGCAGCGGTCCAGCCCTGGAGCACCGGCAAGGTCGGAATGACCGGGCTTTCCTATATGGGATGGGTGCAGTGGGCTGCCGCTTCGGAGCATCCGCCTCATCTGGCCGCCATGATCTCCACCTCGGCCGCCGGTCGCTGGCAACAGGAGATCCCCTACACGGACGGGTGTCTCCAGCTCTACTTCGGTTGGTGGGCGTATATGGTCCGCCGCCGGATCACCGAGTTCCACGGTCTCGAAACCAACGATTGGGAAGAGATTCTGCGCTGGCTTCCGATCGAGCGAATCGGCGAGTTCATCAACCCCTCCGGTCCGATCTGGGAGAACATGGTCGGCCGCGACACATTGGACGATTTCTGGAAGGCCGTCCGCTACGACGACCGGTACGACACCTTCGATATCCCGGTGCTCCATGTCACCGGCTGGTACGACCTGGAAGACCTGCTGGGCGCGTTCCATCACTACGAGCACATGATGGCCGCTTCGCCAGCGAAGGAGAAGCAGCGCCTGATCGTCGGTCCGTGGAGTCACGTCAATTCGCGGCTTCCGCACCATAGCTATGCCGGCGATTTCCTGTCAGACGACGCCGCGCTCGATATGGATGCGGAACATCTGCGCTGGATGGACTACTGGTTGAAAGGCGAGCAGACCGGCGCGCTCGATACTGCCCCGGTCCGCATCTACGAACCGGGGAGCAACCGCTGGCGTGAAGAGCAGAGCTGGCCGCTCTCCTCGACGGAACAGACGCTCTATCTCGGCTTCGACGGCACGACCGGTTCGCTTTCGCCCGATGCCCCGGCCACCGGTTCTCCAGCGCAGTCATTCGAATACGACCCGCTCGATCCTGTCCCGACACAGATCGATATTCAGCAGTATCCCGTCGAGCATGTGCCCATCGATCAAACGGCGAATGAGTCGCGATCCGACGTCATCAGCTATACCTCGGCGCCGCTGGAGGAGACGGTCACGATCTCGGGCTGGGCACATCTGAAGCTGCTGGCGACCACCGACTGCGACGACACCGATTTCCACGTCAAGATCACCGATGTCCGGCCGGACGGTCGCTCGATGAAGGTCACGCAGGGCTGCAAGCGCGCGTCGTACCGCGACTCGCTCGAAAACCCGGCCCCAGTCACCCCGGGCGAACCGTTCGAGATCGATGTCGAGCTCTGGCCGACCCACCATGCCTTCCTGCCCGGTCACCAAATCCGGGTCACCGTAACGAGCAGTGACTTCCCCTGGTTCGCCCGCAACCTGAACCAGTTCGGTCACATCCGTTATCAGGCCGAGCCGAAGGTCGCGACGAACACCATCCTGCCGGGAAGCAAGATCGTTCTGCCGGTGGAGTGACGGAGCCCGGAGCCCGGAGCCCGGAGCCCGGAGCCCGGAGC
>JAMLHN010000004.1 GCA_023957115.1 Thermomicrobiales bacterium | reverse complement strand
GGGGTATGACGCACGATGGCATCGGCAAGTACCTCTCCGAGGTCGTGACCAAGGCCCCTGGCCCCACCGCCGACATCGTGCAGATTCTGAAGGACACCAGGACCGATGTGGTGGTCTCGTACCTGCCGGTCGGTTCGGAGATGGCGACCAAGTGGTATGTGGAGCAGGTGCTGGAGGCCGGTTGCGGGTTCGTGAACTGCATTCCGGTCTTCATCGCCCGTGAGCCGTACTGGCAGAAGCGCTTCCAGGAGCGAGGGTTGCCGGTGATCGGCGACGATATCAAGAGCCAGGTCGGCGCAACCATCACCCACCGGGTGCTGACCAACCTGTTCCTCGACCGCGGTGTGCAGATCGACCGCACGTATCAGCTGAACTTCGGCGGCAACACCGACTTCCTGAACATGCTGGAGCGGGAGCGGCTCGATTCCAAGAAGATCTCCAAGACCAATGCGGTCACCTCGCAGATCCCGTACGAGGTCGCGGACGAGAACGTGCACGTTGGCCCGTCGGACTATGTTCCCTGGCTGAAGGATCGCAAGTGGTGCCATATCCGTATGGAAGGCACCACCTTCGGTGATGTACCCCTGAACCTGGAGCTCAAGCTGGAAGTCTGGGACTCGCCCAACTCGGCCGGTGTGGTGATCGATGCGGTCCGCTGCATCAAGCTGGCGCTTAACAACGGGATCAGCGGTTCGCTGATGGCGCCGAGCTCCTACTTCATGAAGTCCCCGGCGGAGCAGTATCCGGACGATATCGCCCGCAACCGCACCGAAGCCTTCATCAACGACAACCGCCTCGCCGGCGCACCCAAGGTGAGCAGCCCGAACGAGGCCGAGTTCGATCTGGAGAAGGTCGAGGTCGAGGTCGGATAAGCCGCGGCAGGCGGCAGACAGCACGCAGGACGGGCAGCCAGTCGTCAGCAGGCAGCAGTCACAAACGAATCCCCGTGTCCAGTAATGGGCATGGGGATTCTTGTTTGCGAGATTTCTGTGAGCAGGAAATAACTCCTGCGGGCGGCGGTTTTCACCTACGTCGATGCTCAGGGTTTCGAATATGTGACCGGCGAGGGCGGCGGATACACTCTGAGCCATAACCCGACGACCAGTGTGTTGCGTGCAACCGCTCTATGCGGTGGACGGAGCGGTGGAGCGTTCTCGATCGAGGCGGGCGCGGAGAGCGTGGGTGAGGATGGCGGCCGCGGCGAGTTCTTCCTCGGAGAGCGCGGCGATGAAGAGCTCGTCGACTGCGGCCAGGTGCGGTCCCACGGCCCGGCGAAAGGCCTCGAAGCCGGCGGGAACGAGCACGATCTCTGCGCCGCGGGTGTCGGCGGCACACTCTTCCCGGCGGATCAGACCGCGCTTCTCCATGCGCCCCAGGTGATGGGAAAGCCGGCTGCGTTCCCAGCCGACGACGGTCGCCAGCTCCGAGGAGCGCATGCGCCGACCCTCGGCTTCGCTGAGCGCGAGCATCACGGCATAGTCGCCGGTGGAGAGCGACGAATCCTGCTGCAACCGCCGGCCGAGCTCCGACCGCAGTTTGTCCGCGGTCTCGATGTAATCGCGCCAGATGCGTAACTGCTCGTCGGTCAAGCGCCGTCTGGGTTTGCTCGAACTGTTCACTCGGAAGACTCCTCATCATTGACATGTCAATTATCTTCCGGTATGGTTGATATGTCAACCATCGGGCGCGGATGACGGAACTTCGCTCGCAAGCGGAAACGACATTCGTGCGATACGCGGCGGCAGCCCCGGGAACATGCAGTGGAACAGCAATTCGACACCCTTCAATTTGGCATCGACACGTTTGGCGAGATCCCCGCGGACGATCGCGGCAACCCCGTGAGCTACGCGCAGGCGATCCGGGCCGTTGTGGATGAGGCGATTCTGGCGGACGAGATCGGGATCGACGTGATCGCGGTCGGCGAACATCATCGCCCGGAATTCGCCATCTCCAGTCCGGAAACGGTGCTGGCCGGCATTGCCACCCGCACCTCGCGCATTCATCTCGCGTCGGGGGTGACGGTGCTCAGCTCCGACGATCCGGTGCGCGTCTTTCAGCGGTTTGCCACGGTGGATGCGCTCTCGAACGGGCGTGCCGAGGTGATCCTGGGCCGGGGTTCGTTCACCGAATCGTTTCCGTTGTTTGGCTACGATCTGCGCGACTATGAAATTCTGTTCGAGGAGAAGATCGATCTCTTTCACAAGCTGCTCGATGAAACGCCGGTCACCTGGGACGGCACCACGCGGGCGGCGTTGCAGGATGCGGATGTCTTTCCCAAAACGGAATCCGGCCCTCTGACGACCTGGGTCGGCGTGGGGGGATCGCCGCAATCCGTCATCCGGACCGCCCGCTATGGGTTCCGGCTCATGCTGGCAATTATTGGTGGGGCGCCAAGGCGCTTCGCCTCATACGTCGATCTCTACCGGCGCGCGGCGGAGCAGTTCGGCACCACGGCCTATCCCGTTGGGGTGCATTCGCCAGGGTTCATCGCCAGAACCGACCAGGAAGCGGTCGAGCTGTTCTATCCGGGCTACAAGGTGATTCGCGACCGTATCGGCGCAACGCGCGGTTGGCCGGCCCTGCGCGAAGACGAGTTCCTGTCGGAAATCGAGCGCGGGTCGCTCTATGTCGGGTCTCCTGAAACGGTTGCCAGAAAGATGGCCGAAACCATCGAGGCGCTCGATGTGCGGCGGTTCGACCTCATCTATTCGCTGGGCGGCGCCATGCCGATGAGCGACCGGCTGCGCGCGGTCGAGCTCTACGGTACAGAAGTGATTCCCATGGTGCGCGAACTGCTGGCAGAGCGGTCGACGGCCGAGCAGACCCTTGTCGGGACCGCAGGATGACGCGCCCGGTGAACACAATCGGCATTCTCGGCGCCGGCAAGGTCGGCACCGTGCTGGCGCGTCTTGCCATCGATGCCGGGTACGGCGTTCGCATCGCCGGGTCGGGCGATCCAGCCAGGATCGCGCTCACGATCGAGGTGCTCGTACCCGGAGCGGTTCCGGAATGGGCGGCCGATGTGGCCCGGCAGAGCGATGTGGTCATCCTTGCGCTACCACTGGGCAAGTACTTGTCGATTCCGGCCGGGGAGCTGAGCGGGAAGCTGGTGATCGACGCGATGAACTATTGGTGGGAGGTCGATGGGATACGCGACGATCTCACCAGCCCCGAGGTTTCTAGCAGCGAGGTCGTCCAGGATTATCTTCGGCAGTCTCGAGTCGTGAAGGCATTCAATCATATGGGCTATCACGATCTCGAAGACGGCGCAAAGTCGCACGATGCATTGGGACGAAAAGCCATCGCGGTCGCGGGAGACGATGACGGGGATGTGGCTATCGTGTCGGCGATCGTCGACGATCTCGGGTTCGATCCGGTGGTCATTGGGCCGCTGGTGGCCGGGGCGTTGCTGCAACCAGGCAGGTCCGCCTTTGGGGCAAACCTCCCAGCCGATGAGCTTCGCGCGATGATCGAGGCAGATGCCAGCGGTACACGTGCGCTCGTTGTGTCCGCGCAACGGATTTGACCCACCCGCATACATCAATGACTCCGGAAACAGCGGTCAGCGGACGGTGACTCTCTGGCTGGCTGCTTCGAGTAAACCCAGCATCGCCCGAAGGGGGGGTAGCTTTCGATCTGATGATGAGCGGCGGTGAATCGCCGGGGCAGCTCGTGTGGCTACCCCATCACCGAGCCGGACTCTTCGTAGCCGAACCGGTTGAGGCCGGGACTCGGGCCTTTGAAGAGGAGCAGGAGCAACAGAATGAAGCTGGCGATCGGGACCAAGAAGAGGAGATAGAGCCAGCCGGATTGGTCCCAGTCGTGCAGGCGTTTGATCCCGGCGCAGACTGAGATGATGACCGCCAGCAACCAGGTCGGGATACCGAGCAGCACCGATGCCGCGGCGCTGTCGACCACCACCAGCATTCCCCAGACGACGATCAGGACGATCCAAATACCGGCTATGGTCAGGAAATACTCCAGCCGCCCGATGCGCCCGCTTGTCGAGAAGAGCTTGCCGATACCGCCCCCGCCGTCCAACGCCGCCGAGAAGGACGGAACCGAGCTGTATGCCGGCTTCGTATCGCTCCAGTACGCGGGCTGCGGGGTAACCGGTGCAAGCGCGGTCGTCCGCACCGCCTGACCGCAATTGGAGCAAAAGCGCGCACCGGGCCCCAGCTCGGCGCCGCATTGAGAACAATGAGAGATGGACTCGGGCTCGTGCATAGTCATACTGCGACGATACCGAGTCTCTGTCCTCTCCGTCAATCGAATGCCCCGGAGATCGACGCCCCGGCGGGGTCAGGCGCGTTCGGCTTGTACGGCCGGGACATGCAAAATCGGGGAGCGAGCGCTCCCCGATTGGTCTTCATCGATGGTCATCGGTGCGGATTAGATCAGACCGCCACCGATCCCGAGCCGGGTCACGGCGTAGAGCAGCAACACCGCGCTCATTGCCAGGCCGATCACGCCGGAGGTCTGCGCCCTACCGGATTTGTAGGCTCGATAGCTGTAGTAACCGGCCAAAATCGCCAGTGGCAAGGTGGTGATCCAGTTGAGCCACCCAAGGAATGGCAGCAACGCGATCAGGCCGAAGAATCCGCCGACCACCGCCAGTCCAATACCAAGCACGTTCATCGTTGTTCGGGAACCCTTTCTGGTTCTCGATCCACGCGTTCGTGAATCCCCAGGACCCGGTTTCTGGTCCCGTCTCCATAAGTATACATCAATGTTGCATAGACGGACTCATATCTTCTGATTCGTAGCGGAGTATATGCTGCGCTTCGTGACTTCTCGCCCGAGTTCTACGGAATCCAAGTAGATGCGCAGAGATGCCGACCCCGTGTCTGGTGGTCGCCAGCCCTGTACCGGCGAAGCACCGCCGGCACCTACCCGATGCGTTTTTTCCTCGAGCAATGATGTGGATGCTGAATACGAGCGTGGAGGAACCCACTTCAGGGACGAGACATTGGGGACCTTTGCGGGACCACGCTCCCTCAACTGAGCTGAGAGAAACGGCACAGTATGCCAACACCCCGACATGTCGGGGTGTTTTTCGTCCCGGCTGATGCACAAACCTCAGCAATCATCAGGGTTTTGGAGGAAGGCTACGCGTCCTTGAGCTGTTGTTTGAGCTCAGCGACCTTCTCTTTATAGCTGTTGCTGGTGACCGCGTGCACGTCCCAGGACATCAGATCCATATAGGGTTCCAGGATTTCGCTGATGTCCTGCGGTTTGTCCGCCTCGATCATCAGGAATCCGGCGCCGCCGCCGACCAGGGTATGCCAGCTCTTGATACGACTGGCAAAGCCGTTGTCGATTCCGTCTTGCTCGATCACCCGGCGCGCAACTTCATCACGCGAGGTGCCGGGGTACCAGGTGAAGCGGCAGTAGAAGAGCATCGTTTGCCTCCTTGGAGTGAAACTCGCATTGCCAAATGCTATTTTCCGTCAAGTTGCAAGGATGGCGGGAATTTGGAGAGTGCCGGGCCGTGTTTGAAACGGGCTCCGGAGCAGACCGATACATCCCATTCCGGGGCCGGAGCAAATGCCGAATCGCCACGCTGGACTCCGGACCCTGTCACGTCGACCTACAGAAGCACACGCAAGGGCTGGAATGCCGGCTGTGCCGGGATCGACGTCTGAACCACCTTTCCACGCATGCGTTCGACGCGATACGCGCCCGCGCCTTCACGGGTGCTCAGGATCCGGTAGCCGTCTCCTTCGACTTCGAAGGCGGCGCAGTCGTCGATGGCGATCCCGATGCCACCGTTGCGCGCGATCATCGTCTGAAAGCTTTGGTCCCGCCCTTCGCCGTCATAGTGCGGGCACCCGGTGAAGGGGAGGATGCCGAGTCCTTTCACGCGTATG
Source organism: Thermomicrobiales bacterium (assembly GCA_023957115.1). GTDB lineage: Bacteria > Chloroflexota > Chloroflexia > Thermomicrobiales > UBA6265 > JAMLHN01. The sequence continues at coordinate 158,988 of JAMLHN010000004.1, read as the reverse complement.
TAGTCCCAGTCATCGGGGTGGTAGAAGCTCATCGAATCGCTGTGGCCCCACTGGAACCAGCAAAGCGCGCCCGCGCTCAAACCGGCGAGCACCTTACCCTCCCGATGCGCATCGAGGAGGAGCTGGGCAACTCCCAGCCTGCGCCAGAGACGCATCATCTTGAGGGTGTTTCCGCCGCCGACATAGATGAGGTCGGCGGCGCGAACCAGATGCTCGATCGTCTCGAATGGCGGCGGATTCTGGGTCAACCGGAGCACGTTGACCGTGCAACCGAGCTGACCACCGTAGATATCTGAGACCGTCTGGACATACTCCTCCGCGTCACTGCTCGCGGTTGGGATGAAAAGCAGGTTTGGCCATTGCGCGCCGGTCCGCTCCACCAGGTAGCGATCGATCGGCAGGGTCTCGCCCTGCCGCAGCTGGCCTCCGCCAATGGCCACGATCGGCATCGATTACGCCAGCACGAAGGTGAAAAAGCCGGCCTTGCCCTCGCCGTCCTCGGCATCGGCCAGGTCCATCACCAGACTCGGGTCGAAGATGCCGTCCGATTCATTGCCCGGCTCGTCTGGAAAGTAGAGTTGCGAGGTGAGTACATCTGCGTTTGGCTTTTGCGCTTTGACGTGGATATGCCGCGTACGTCCCGGGTAATTTCCAGGAACGATGGTGGTCAGCTCGTAGCGGCCATCGGCATCGGTGAACTGATGCCCGCGCAGCGTGTAGCCAACGTTGTCATAGACTCCCGCATCATCGCACTGCCAGAAGTCGACCAGCGCGTCTTCGATCGGGGTGCAATCGGTGGAATAGACATAGCCGGTGACGACCAGCTTGGTGCCCGGCATCCCCTCGTCCAGTAGTGACATTCGCTCAGGTGAATTGGGTGTGAAGTAGGGTCCTTCGGTCTGGGAACGGGTTTCGGCGAAGTCCTCGGCATCGCCGCAAGCCGGGGTAGGGGCCAGGAGTGGGGTATCCGAATCCTGGGCCAGGGAGATTCCCGCGCCCCGTCCGGCAGCGATTGCAAGCGCCAGTGGCGCGGCCAGCGCACCGAGCTGGCGCCGAGAGAGTTTCTGATCCATAGCGTGTACCTCCTTTGAGGGAGTTAGGATTTGGGAGTTGGGGCGTGCTTGAAACCTCGACGACGTGCCTCCGCCCGCGCTGGACTGCCCGGGAATCCGTCGGTTCACACCCCGACAGCAGCCCCCAGATCGTCGCAGGACCCAGGGCGCAGGACCAACTCCTAACTCCTCATTCTCCCATCACTCCGTAGCCATCTCCCGTCAAATAATCGTCAAGACTTCGGTACACTGGTCCGGCAATGCCGGGCAGACGCCTTCAGACCGACGCGACCGGCCAACCAGCGGCCGAACCAATCTCCTGGAAACGAAATCTCTACGCGCTCTGGATCGCACAAACTCTGGTCCTGACCGCGTTTTCGTTTCGTGATGCCTTCCTTCCATTCTATATGGAAAAGCTGGGTGACCTGAGCACCAACCAGGCCGCGCTCTGGGCGGGTATCTTCATGTCTGGTGGCTCGCTGGTCATGGTGGTTGCGGCTCCGTTCTGGGGCACGCTCGCCGATCGCCGCGGCCGCAAGCCGATGGTCCTTCGCTCCATGTGGGCGGCCATGATCACCGCATTTCTCATGGCGTTTGCGGTTTCGCCGTGGCAGATGGTGGCATTGCGCATGGTGGAAGGCGCGTTCACCGGCACCGTGGCTGCCTGTGCCGCATTGGTTGCCTCGACCGCGCCGAAGGAGCGGATGGGGTATGCGCTCGGTATGATCCAGACGGCGGTCTTCGTCGGCGCATCGATCGGCCCATTTGTTGGCGGACTGCTGGCCGATGCCGTTGGCTACCGGGCGACCTTCATCGCGTCTGCCGCGCTCTTTGCGGCCGGCGGTGTCATTGTGTTCGCCTTCGTGCGGGAGAACTTCGTCCCCGTCGAGCGTGGACCAGAACGCGGTCTGGCGGCGCTCACGTCGGCGCGGGTCTGGCTGCTTACCCCCACCCTGCTGGCCATGACCTTCATCCTGGTGCTGACGCGGTTTACCCAGATGGGCGGTCGCCCCATCATTCCGCTCTATGTGGAAGAGCTGGGCACGTACACCGACGCGCGCGCCGCGTCCCTGGCCGGACTCTCCTTCGGGCTCATGGGGCTTACCAGCGCGGTGTCCGCTCTGTTGCTCGGCCGCCGGGGCGACCGGGTGGGACACCAGAGGATTCTGGTCGCCTGCCTGATCGGATCGGTGGTCTTCTACATTCCCATGGCGGCGGTCATGTCCGCCTGGCAAGTCATCCTGCTCCAGGGGTTGTTCGGGTTCGCGGTGGGTGGTTTGATGCCGGCGGCCAATGCAATCATCGTCGCCAGTACGCCGCCGGAGCGCCGCGGCGCCATTTTTGGATTCACCGCCTCGGTCGGGTCGCTCGGCGCGTTTGCCGGCCCATTGGTCGGGGCTGCGCTGGCCGCGACTTTCGGCTTCCGGGTCGCCTTCGCGTTTCTCTCGCTCATCCTGCTGGTCGCGGTCGTCGTCATCCTCTGGTTCTATCTGCGGGGCCGCCTGGAACAGACCAGGTCCGGAGTGGCGAGTCCAGGGTCCTGAGCAGTTCCGGTCCTGCAATCGTGGACTTGAGCACCGTGGGTTGCGGGCGATGCCGTTATCTGGCGATGTCTTTCTCCGTGCCTGGGGACACACTCTCATCTCCGGTCGCCTCCAATCCGAAGAACCACTCGAAGAAGGTGCTGAGCCGCGTCAGTCCCCGTTGCTTTTTCTCCGTATGCCCGCTATTCGCCGCAAATCGTCCTATCTGGACACAACGCCGCAATCAGCTCATCGATCCGGATCATGCCGATTCTCCCAGCAACTCGCGCTCGATCTCCTCGATGCTGGGCAAGCTGCTTTGTAGTTCCGCCGGCAGCGCCCGGGTCAGCTCGTAGCCGGATACGCCGATCGGCTTGTCCATCCCCCGCAATGCATACCCCGCCCCCAGCCTCGGAGAGGCGTTGCCCTGTGACTCCTGATTTCAATCTGGGAACCGTCCCAATCACAATCGCGCAGGTCCCAGGCAGAGATGATCCTGTGATCCAGTCGCGCGCGTCGACAAGAATCGTCTCAAATAGACTCGACTATGGTACAGTCGACTGATGAGCACCACCTATCCGGACATTCTGACACCAGACCAAGCTGCAGAATACCTGCAGGTCAATCGCGAGACGATCTATCGGTATATCCGGGACGGACGTCTGAACGCATCCCGGATCGGCCGCACCTACCGTATCCGGAAACAGAGTCTCGATCTCCTGCTTGCGACCTCTTCGACCCGTCCGGATATCCAGCTCCGGACATACACCGACCAGCAACTGGCCGAGTTCCTCGAACAGGATCAACTCGACGCGGAAGCCTCCGAGGTCGTACGCGAATGGGAGAACATCGAAGCGTCCATTGGCGTTCATGAGTCGCGTTGATGTCTCGACACTTCTCTTTTTCGACGCGTCCTGCCTCATTGCGGCAGTAATCTCACCCACTGGTGGCGCAGGATTCCTATGGGGTTTGTGCGAGCGTGGATTCCTGCAGGCGGCAGTTTCGCAGTTGGTATTGACTGAGGTAGCGAGAAATCTTGCCAGCAAGCTCGACCCTGGCTATCTCGAGCTTCATAGGCAGCAGTTGCGAACGTGTGCTCCGTACATGTCACCGGTTCCCCGGCTCGATGGACAGCCTCGGATGTATCCGGAGATCAATGCGAAAGACGAGCATGTGGTTGCGGCAGCCCTGGCAATTCGTGCCGATCTTATCCTGACGCTTGATCGACCACTTGCCAAAGAGATCGAACGGGCCGCGCTCGATCTTCCGGTGAGGTCACCCGGAGATTTCATCAAGCTCGATCTCATCTCCCACCCCTTCTATTCCAGATTGCGTCAGGAATAGCTAGACGTCCGGGAGATCCGCGCGGCCCGCACTCGTTACCGGCCGCTCCCACCACCCAATCGCTTCCCTCTTTACATACACTGGACTGCCTTTTGCCAAACTCACTCGGGACCCCGGACCTTTCCGTTCCCAACTCCGAACTCCCAGTTTGACCTCCTCCCTCGACCCCATCACCCAACGCACTGCCTGCTGCCTGCCGCGTGCGGCCTGCTCGTACAATAGCCGTGGTAACTCACCGTAATGCGTAAAGGAGCCTACGTAGTCCCTATGTTTACTGGTACCGATCGTCGTATGTCCCGGATGTTCGCCGCCGATGGCAAGAGCCTGACGCTCGCGTTCGACCATGGCAATGTCGGGTTCAATAAGGACGGTATGGCCGTTCCCGAAAAGACCTTGCGTGAGGCTATTGCCGCCGGCGCGGACGCCATCCTGACCACCACCGCCCAGGCGCTTGCGTTCGGCGACACCCTCAAGAATGTTGGGGTCGCGGTCAATATGGACGAGTTCTATGGAGACCCGACCCCGCTGGTGAAGCAGGCGATGTATCTCGGCGCCGATATGGGCAAGATCATCTGCTATACCGGTCAGGAAGGCAGCGAAGAGAGCATTCGCAAGGCCCAGCATCTGAGCGCGATCTGCCGTCTCCATGGGCTGCCGCTCATGATCGAACCGATCCCCGGTTCCTTCGAGAACAAGGCGCAGCATACGCCGGAGAACATTGGCGTGGCCGGTCGCATTTCCGCCGAGATCGGCGCGGATGTGGTCAAGATGCAGTACACCGGCGACCGCGAGTCGTTCAAGGAAGCCACCAGAGGCATCTTTCAACCCATCATCGTGCTCGGCGGTCCGAACCGCGGCGACATCAAAGCCGTCCTGACCGATGTCCACGGCGCCATTGCCGAAGGTGCGGTCGGTATCGCCATCGGCCGCAACATCTGGGCTCACGAAACCCCGGCCAAGGTCATCGCCGCCATGAACGTCATCATCCACGGCGGTGGCAGCGTCGACGACGCCCTGAAGGAACTGAAGTAGCAGCCAGTCTTCAGCAGTCAGCAGTCCGCGAATCGACTGACTGCTGACTGCCAATAGCCGACTGCTCCTCTAGAATGAACGTACGACCTGGTCAGCGCGGACCATCCCGGCCAATCGATGCTGACTGCTGACTGCCGAGAGCTGACTGCTGATTCCATGACCGACACACTCATCAAAACCACCTTTCCGGCATCTCTGCCGCCGGCGCCGTATCCGACCACCGACCGTCAGGCCGAGATCATCGAGCTGGCCGACCGGCTGGCGGCAATTGCCGCCGCGAATGCCGATCGGCACGATCGCGACAATACGTTTCCCTTCGATACCTACGATGCGCTGAAAGAAAGTGGGTATCTCGCGCTGGCCGTCCCGGAGGAGTTCGGTGGATTCGGCGCGACCCCGCTGGAGCTGATGCTGGGGCAGCAGCGGATTGGCTGGGGGGATGGCTCGGTCGGGCTCAGCTCGACCATGCATCACCTGCAAACCGCCGGTGTCGCCAGCAATATGCAGTGGCCCCCGGAGCTGCGCGAACGTGTGTTGCGCGATGTCGTCGAGCATGGCGCGCTGATCAATAGCATCGCCAGCGAGCCGGACCTCGGCAGCCCCAGCCGCGGCGGTCTCTACAAAACGACCGCGACGCGCGACGGCGACCATTGGGTGATCGACGGTCGCAAGACCTTTTCCACGCTCTCTCCCGCCCTTACTTGGGGGGTAGTGCTGCTGACCGTCATCGATGGCGATACCGAACCCACCCGCGGCACCTTCCTGGTCAAGATGGACTCACCCGGGATTCGCGTCGATTACACCTGGGACACGATGGCAATGCGTGCCACGGGCAGCAACGATGTCATCTTCGATCATGTGATCGTCCCCGATGGTAACCGCCTGCCGCAAGCACCCGGTTTGCCCGCCGGCGATCTTGGCCCCTGGAATCTGATCGGCAGCGCGGTCTTTCTCGGTATCGCCACCGCCGCACGCGATTTCGCCGTCGACTTTGCCAGAAACCGGCGTCCGACCGCACAGGGCGGCCGGGCCATTGCCGAACTGCAAACCGTGCAGCACCGGGTGGCCCAGATGGAGCTCCTCTTGTTGCAGGCCAACTCAGTGCTCTATGGCACGGCCGAGCTGGCCCAGCGTTTGCCGGAGGAACGAAAATCGTTCGGCTGGCGATTCGCCGCATCCAAGTACGTGGCGACCAACAATGCCATCGCGGTGACCGATCAGGCGATGCGTGTGGTCGGTTCGGTCGGACTCTTCCGGTCGAATCCGCTGGAACGCTACTTCCGCGATGTCCGCGCCGGAACCGGAAATCCGCCGATGGATGATGTCGCCCTGACGACGATTGGCAAATCGGCCCTCGGCGTCGAATAGCCCGTCGTTCCGATCGAAGCGGGACGACGGGGAGGGACCGCTCGGTTCCACGCGGATCGGCTTCAGGTCGGGGGCTGGGTTTCGGGTAACGAGAGATTTCTCGACAAGCTCGAAATGACGACCCTGTCGTTTCGACCGGAGCCGCCGGCATGGGGCCGGCGGAGGGCCCGCTCGTTGCCGGTAACCTGCTCATCGTACCGGGGGCGCTGTTTCGTACGAACTGTCGATCTTGGCGTAGTGCAGAACCTTCGCGTTCTGCGAGATTGGGATGCAACCATGTTGACCGGAATCGACCATATCGTGATCGTGGTCAATGACCTGGGTTTGGCGAGCGCGGCATTCGACGCCGCCGGATTCACGGTCACACCCGGCGGTTCTCATCCAACCGGCACGCACAATGCATTGATTCCCTTTGCCGATGGGAGCTATCTGGAGCTGATCGCAATCGAAGAGCCCAAACTGGCCAAAGGGCATCCCTGGTTCGAGCGCATGGACGGCAAAGAAGGGTTCGTGACCTTTGCGGTGGGCGCCGATCCGCTCGACTACGAGCTGGAACGGCTGGCCGCCCAGGGTATCGAGGCGGTCGACCGGAAGGATGGCGCGCGCACTCGACCGGATGGACAGGAGCTTCGCTGGCAATCTGCCGCGCTCCAAAGCGACCCGCCGGTTTTTCTTCCCTTTCTCATTCAGGATGTGACCGACCGGACGCTCCGCGTTCCCAACGGCGCCGAAACCCAACATCGGCGCGGGATCCTGGGCACAGTGGGGCTCACCGTCGTCACGAGCGATGTCCAGCAAGCCATGGCGCCCTATGGCACGGTGTTGTCTGCCCCGGTCGCCGCGCTCGATCACGGATTCGAGGGGACTCAATCCGGATGGCGGTTCTTCGTGGAGAAGCAGTGGGTGGATCTCATTCAACCGCAGGATGATACGTCGCCAGCCGCTGGCTATCGGCGTACCTTTGGCGACGGGATCTACCAGATTTTCCTTGGAGTTGGCACCGGCCCCGAATTCCCTCCCAGCCGGATCGATATCCCCGGGCTCCCGGATCTCCACATCCTCACGACGAACTGACGCCTTCTCCATATCACCCGGATCACCCGGAGTAATCCGGAGTAATCCTAGCGCTGGACCGCTGTGCCCGGTGACCGGCCGCGGGCCGATGACGGACGAGCCCGGTTATGTGCTGGCTCGGAGGTATCCCGCAATCGAGGCGGAGTAGAACCTGTTCCCCCAACGGGACGGATGCGTCGTCAGCAGTGCGGGAGCTGGAAAACCGGCCTCGCGCGCGAGCCTGCCGAGCTGCGAGAAGGAGATCGGATGCGGAAGCCAGGAGGACGCATCGTTGGTGTCGTATTCGACCAATACGATACGTCCACCCGGTTCGAGCAGGCTATTCCAGCTCCGCATGGTGGCGGCTTGCTGCCGGCGATCGACATAGTGGAGCGCGTTGGCGGCGACGATTCCGTCTAGTGGCGGCAGCTCCGGCGGCCGTCGAATGTCACCTTCGACCGTATGAAGCTGGGTTCCTGGAAAGCGACGGTCCATCTTCTCACGTAGTGACCTGAGTGCCGGCTGGTCTCGGTCGATCGCATAGATCGTGCAGTCGGGACCGGCGAGATCGCGAATGGCAAGCGTAAATGCGCCGGTGCCCGCTCCAAAGTCGGCCCAGACGCCGCCAGTCGTGTCGAATGCTCTCGCAATGAGGCGGACATGATCGTCATGGTTCATACCCCCGATCGTACCGCAGGCCGACCGGGATCCGCGAATCAGGCCGATTCGGGCGCAGCCCCGGGCGGTGCGTTTGCCGGCGGGAGGGCCATACGCTTTCGATCCGCCCTCCACCAGCGGATCATACTGACGAGGATACCCACGATCAGGATCAGAAAATAGAGCACCAGCGTCGTCGTCACATCGAGCCGGACCTCGGCCACATTGACCTCCGACTCGGTTCGGGGTGGGACGATCGTCAGCGAATCCAATCCACTCTCGGATCCAACCCCCGTTCCCGACCCAGTGCTCGCATCCGCGCTCGACGCGTACGTGTAGCCGGAGTCCGCACAGACATCGCTCCCTTCATAGGGGTTGTATCCCCCAACCGTGGGAGCGCAAATATCGGCGGTATCGAAGACCAGCTTGAGCCCGGCCCGTTCCAGCGCGTCGGCCCGAAACAGAAAGAAGATCAGGGGTAATCCCAGGATCAACCCCCAGGTGAGCCAGAAGAGGATCCACCGGTTCACATACCGATTGCGGGTCAGTTTTTCCTTGCTGGGTGGAACGGACAACTTGAGGACATTGCGGATCGACCGATCCATGGCATCGCCGCGTCCGCCTGAGCCGGGCTTGCGAAAGGAACGCCAGAGCAAGATCGCGCCGGCGGCCAGAATGGCGTAGCCGAGCCCAAGGAAGAGCTCGGTTCGGTCGCCTTCCGTATTGCTGGCGCGCAGCACGGCAATGTAGACCGTTGAGAATCCGGCGGCGATGGCGGTAAAGGGGAGGACGAGCTTGAGAAGAATGATCGCCAGCAGCGATGTTTCTGCGCGGACCTTGAGTTCGGCGTTGACGCAATCGCGCAGCTGCTCGAACTCACGCTCGATCCGTGCGATGCGCTCGGCATCGGTTTCGTTCGCGGGTGGGGGAATTGTGGGGCGGCAGATATCGTACGCATCCGGATCGTACGGAGGCGCAGCCGAAGGAGCGGAATGCAGAGCGACAGTGGTCTCGGATGATGTCATCGCGTTCTCCGGATCATACCGGTTCGAACACCAAAAAGAAACCACATTTCGCGGCAATTAGCGTTCGATCGTTTGCTCCGGCGGATCGATCACGTGGAGGGCGGCAATTGCCAGAATCAGGCATGCGCCGGCGACCAGCGTTCCCGCAAGTACATCGGTCAGATAGTGCACCCCGAGATAGATGCGGCTGAACCCGACGGCCGCGATGATGAGCGCGGCGATGGCGGGTGGGACGTACCGGGCCCGACCCCGGAACCGGCTGACGAGCACGGCTGCCAGAAGTCCATAGGTGATGACGGCAGTCATGGTGTGGCCACTGGGGAAGCTGTAACCACTTGCATCCTGCAGATGGGTGACCACCGACGGCCGAGCGCGTTCGAATGTCAGCTTGAGCGTGGTTTCCAGAACCTTGGCGAAAACGAAGATTCCGCCAATGGCAATCGCCGTGCTCCACCGTCGGCTCCAGATCAGCCAAAGCAGGATTCCACCACAGACGATGGCTGCGAACCAACTGGATCCCAGTTCGGTAATGGCGCGAACCGCTTCGGTTCGGTCCGAGGTGGCGTACTCCCGAATGTGCAGACTGGTGGTGCGGTCGAGCCAGGTGCGTCCATCCAGCACAACCCCTTCGGCCAGGATCGCGAAGAGCGCGAAGAGCGTGAAAACCCCGCCCAGCGGAATGCTGAGCCGGGCACGCAGGGAAGAGGCTGACGAAGGATCGAACATCACGTCTATCTGAGGCGCTACAAAGCCAATCGAACCAGATTCGACCGGCGGTCGAGAATGTTCGGCAAGTATAGAAAGTGCCGCGTCACATGACGAGTCCTCCGCCAGGCAACGTCTCGTTCGGCTTCCAAGCAAATTCCCAGCGTATTCATCAGAAACTCCGTTGGATGGAATCTACTATTCTGCGTGTTGGAGATACGACCTCGGAACCATCACGGAGGAATTGCACGTATGACCCATTCAGTTGACTCGCAATCGAACACATCCCCAGTCGTTACATCGGCGCATGTTCTGGCAACCCGGCGGACCGTGCTGGCGGCCGGCGCCGTCGCGGCGGCCGGCGTTGGAGCGTCGAAGCTCGGCGTTCTGGCTCAGGAAGGCGCCACCCCGGGCACGGGTACGGATAGCACGAGCGTGAATGCTTGTGTGCTGACCCCGGAGCTGACCGAAGGACCGTACTTTCTCGACGGCGACCTGATCCGCCAGGACATTACCGATGGCCGCCCTGGCGCCCCGTTGCGATTGAAGATCCTGGTCAACAATGCGACCACCTGCCAGCCGCTCACCAATGCCGCGGTCGATATCTGGCATTGCGATGCGCATGGCTACTACTCCGGGGTCGAGGGGAACAACCCCGGTCCGGATGCTGACCCGGCGCTGATGGAGGAAGCGGCCGATCTGCGCTTTCTGCGTGGTATCCAGCTGACTGATGAAACCGGTGTGGCCGAATTCGAGACGATCTATCCCGGTTGGTACCTCAGCCGGACGATTCACATTCATATGAAGGTGGTGGAAGACGGCGAAGCTGGCAAGACTTACGACGGTGGCCAGACCATCCATACCGGCCAGCTCTTCTTCGACGACGCGATCACCGATCAGGTGCTTCAGCTGGAACCCTATGCCGGTCGCCAGGACGACCTGCGTACTACCAATGAAGAAGACAATATCCTTGGTGATCACGACGACGAGCCTGGGTTCTTCCTCGATGTGCAGCCGGTCTCGGATGATTGGCTGACCGATGGTTTCACCGGCACCATTAGCATCAGCGTCGATCCCCAGAACGTCTCGGCCGAAGGCATGGGCGGCGGTCAGGGTGGACCTGGCGGCGGGGGCGAGGGGCCGGGTGGTCCTCCCCCGGATGGTGGTCAGGACGGCCCCGGAGGACCGCCGGCCGACTAAAGAGCCGTCACATGATCAGTGACTAATCATCTTTTCTGCGGGGGTTGTGCCTCCGGTTGGGCCGGAAACGTCCCACCGGAGGCGCTCGCATGTGGTCCGGGCGTGGACGCCGTTCCGGAAACAGCGGTCCCAAACAAACTATCGTCCGATAAATCGCGTACTATTTCGTACGATATTTTGTACGATTCATCCGGGGTGATCCATTGGAAAAGGCGATTAGCGCAAGTGAGCTGAAGAACAGTCTCGGAGCGGTGCTTCGCGAGGTCCGGCAGGACGACGAGATCCGTGTTATCGAACACCACGGGGTACCGGCCGCGGCAATCATCTCGATCGAGGACCTTCGCCTGCTTCGTGAGGCGAAAGAAAAGAAGCGTCGTGCGGAGTTGCTCGAAGAGTTTCGACAACTGCGCGAAAGCTTGGCCGAACGACAGGCTGGGATGACTCCAGACGAAGCGGATCAGATGGTGCAGGAACTCAGCGACGCTGTTATGGATGCCGTAGTCCAAAAGGCTTGGCATCGCTTCGAGCAACGATAGCGATCAGTGCGGGCACTCATTGACACAAATGTATTGTTCAGCGCGTTGCTGGCAGTTGCACGGCCCTCGGCACCCATAGCCGAGCTCGTGAACTGTGCCATTCGGAACGAGTACTCCATGCTCGTCCCGGAGGAAGTGCTTGGGGAGCTTCTCGACGTTTGGGAGCGTAAACAATCCTTCCATCCTGCGATTTCGGATGAGCAAGCTCGGCGTTTTGTTCAGCTTCTTCGGAACATCGCGGAGATCATCCGGCCAAGCGCGGATCCCATTCCCCGCGTGTTTCGCGACAGGGGAGACGATTTTCTGTTGACCGCGTGTGTAATGGGACGTGCTGACTACCTGGTCACCGGCGATCGCGACATTCTGGATATCCGCGACAGCTTGTCCCAACCAGGAATCCTCACCGTCACCGAGTTCCTGGGAATGTTTTCTGTGCACGGCTCGCAATCACCCCGGAGCCGAGACGCCCTCGCCGTTTCCAGGACTCCTGCAAATTGATCAAAGGATCGATTACTCTTTTGATCGATACGTTGATCGATTTCTCCTGGAGGCCGGTATGGTTCGGACCATCTCAGCAACTGAAGCCAAAGTCAATTTTGGTTCGGTCACGCAGCAAGTGATCGACGACGGAGAACCGATCATTGTGGAGAGTCACGGACAGCCGAGAGTCGCCATTGTTCCGCTCCAACAGCTCGAGCGATTGTCTGAGTTGGAAGAAGAGGAGCGACGACGGGTTTGGCTCGAGCGAGCTCGGGGGCTTCGCTCAAGAGTGCTCGCAAAGAACACGGATCTCACATCGGAACAGGCCAAGCAAATTGCAGATGAGATTGTGCGCGATGCAGTAGATGCCCTCTTCGAGAAGGGCATTGTCCGCTACGCAGAATAGTTGATGGTCCCTCGCGTTGTTGTCGATGCCAACATCTTCATCAGCTATCTGCTCGTGGCGAATGACAGCAGCGGAACCATTGTTCAGACCTTTGAATCGATCTCGTCAGGTCGATACCGGTTGGTGCGATCTGATCGACTGATTGCGGAGATCCGGAAATCGGTCGAGCACAAGCCAACGCTTCGCGCTCGTATCTCTGATGAAGACCTGGAAGTCCTCATCTCGCTGATCGAGGAGGTATCGATACCTTCGTATCGTGATCCGGACGCGGAAGTTCTCCACCTCCTCCGAGACCGCAAGGACAACTACCTTCTGGAAATGGCGTACGACACTGATGCCGACTACATCGTCTCAGGAGATCGAGATCTCTTGGATATCAGAGATCAGCTGGAACGCCCCAGAATCCTGACGGCACGAGAGTTCCTCGAACTCTTCGAACAAATGCCGACGTAGCGACGGCCCAAGCCGAGTTCCGAAAAACAACGACCGTAGTCCTTATCCCTGATCGAGCAGTTCCAGCACCTTCCCGAACGCCTCGTAGCCAGCGACGGTGTTCGGCTCGATCCGGAGCGGGATGCAATCGCGGGGATTATGGTTGGTTCGATCGCATAGTATCCTCAACCTAAACAGCGCGTTTGTTTCCTCGTGGGACTTCGATATGGAAAAGATCCGCACATTGGACGAACTGGAAGGCACGCTCGGCTCGGTCATCGACGAACTGAGTGAGACCGCCGATGCCGTGCTCGTCGAGCGCCGGGGAGCCCCAGAGGCGGCCATCATCTCGCTCGACGAATACCGCCGGTTGCGTGAAGTCGATGACCGCCAGCGCCGGCAGGAAGCGTTCGATCGAATGGAGCGTTTGCGGCTTGAGATCAAGGAGCGTACCAGTGATCTCGATGACGAGGCCCGTACAGCATTGGTTGAGGAACTCTCTCATGAGACGATGAACCGAATCATCGCCAACGCGACATTTCGGTTCGTCGAGTGACGCTGGCCAAACCGGTCATTCTCGACACCAATATCTACATCAGTTATCTCTTGAGCGCTCAACCAGAAGGTTTGATCGTTCACATCGTACGAGCGATGTTCGCTGGAACGTTTCGGGCAGCCTTACCCCCTGAGCAAATCACAGAGCTCGACAGGGCCGTTCGCTCGAAGCCCTACTTGCGTGCCAAAATCTCCGGCCTCCAATTCGACACGTTCCTGCAGGATCTTCAATCCGTGACCGAGCTGCTGGAGCCGATAGTTGGCGACGTGCCACGCGTGTTTCGAGACGTCAAGGATGACTATCTTTTCGCCTACGCGACCCGCAATGAACTCGACATTCTGGTTTCGGGCGACCTCGATCTACTTGATAAGCGAGGCCGATGGGAGCGACCGATCATTTTGACTCCAGCAGAGTTTCATACCGTTCTGCTGAAAATCGAATCGTCCTATCCCTGATCGAGCAGTTCCAGCACCTTCCCGAACGCTTCGTAGCCAGCGACGGTGTTTGGCTCGATCCAGAGCTGGACGTGGTCGATCCCCGCGGCGGCGTAGGCACGCAGCTGCTCAGCCAGGGCTTCCGGATCGCCGGTGAGCGGCGCAACTGACATGGCTGACGGCGCGTGCGGACCGATCTCGACCTTGACCGCCGATGAGCGAGAAAGCGTTGTCGGATCGCGCCCCTGGGCTTCGCAGGCGGCATCGACCCGTTGCATCAGCACCTTCAAGTTCTCCAGATCATTGTTTGTCTGCGAAAACCACGTGTTCCAGCCGCCGGCATATTTGGCGGTCAGACTGAGCATGCGCTCCCCGGCAGTGCCGATGACGATTGGCGGCCCCTCCGGACGTGGGCCGCGCGGGCGCAGCTCGCAGTCGCGTACTTGATACCAGCGTCCGTCAAGATCGCAATGGCTGGTGCGCAACAACGACGTGATGATCTCGATCCCTTCTTCGAACCGGTCGACCCGGTGATCGAAGGGATAGCCAAAGGCGCGGTACTCCGGTTCGTTCCAACCCGCGCCGAGCCCGAGGATGAGCCGTCCACCGCTGATCTCCTCGACGGTGTCGGCCATTTTGGCCAGCAGCGCCGGATTGCGGAACGACTGGCAAATCACCAGTGTGCCGATCTCGACCCGGTTCGTGATTGCGGCAAGCCCCGATAGCAGCGACCAGCATTCCCACGGACCTTCCAGCTCGCGCAGATCGCCGCCGATCTCGACCGGCGTATCGACCGGTTTGTCGGCACGATGGATCAGATGATCGGTCACCCAGACAGAGTCGAACCCGACCGCCTCGGCGGTCCGCACCATTGCCGCCAGATCGGACCAACGTGCCGATTCGCCGTTCATCTGATGCTCGGTATCCGGGAGCAACACGCCGACTTTGAGCGGACGAGGCATGGGAGTTCTCCTGACGGTCCAGTGTCCAGTGTCCAATGCTCGGGGATGGTACCAAGTCCGGGGCCCGGGCTCCGGACCCGGAATCTTCGGCTATGATTCTCCCTGTCACCGAATTCCGGCAACGCATGCCAGGTACAACACACTCGCACCGGTCCACGCGTGGACCGGCGGGAACGCAAAGGACACCAACGATGGTGAACACGGTCGACGATATCCAGACGGCCTCCAAACGTATCGACACCGCCCCGGTGCTGACCGTCAACGGACTCTCGGTCTACTACCACACCTCCCGTGGCGCGGTGAAAGCGGTCGAAAACGTCAGCTTCGACATCCGCGCGCATGAGCGGCTTGGGTTGGTGGGCGAGTCTGGTTCCGGAAAATCGACCATCGCGCTTGCCCTCCTGCGCATGATCAAACCACCCGGCCGGATCGAAACGGGCGAGGTGATCCTCGATGGCACCGATTTGGTGCGCCTTTCCGAGGAACAAATGCGTTCCATGCGGCTGAACAAGATCGCGCTGGTGGCGCAGGGGGCGATGAACTCGCTCAACCCGGTCGTCAAGATCAAACCGCAGCTCATCGATGGGATGAAGGACCACGACATCGGCTTGAACGACAAGCAGATGGACGCCCGGGTGTACGAGCTGCTGGACAGCGTCGGCCTGCGCAAGGATGTGGCCGATATGTACCCGCACGAGCTGAGCGGTGGTATGAAGCAGCGGGTCTGCATCGCCATTGCCATCAGTCTGCGGCCCAAGCTGATCATTGCCGACGAGCCGACCAGCGCGTTGGACGTGGTGGTTCAGCGGCAGGTGATGGATACCTTGCTGAAGGTGCAGGAAGACCTTGGCGCCTCGATTTTGCTCATCGGACACGACATGGGTTTGATGGCCCAGGTAGCCGACCGGGTGGGCATCATGTACGCGGGGGAATTCGCCGAAGTGTCGCAATCGGCCGATCTCTTCAGCGATCCTTTGCATCCGTACAGCCAACTGCTGATCAACAGTCTCCCCTCGATCGAGCATAAGGGAACGCTCAAGGGGATTCCGGGGCTGCCGCCATCGTTGCTCGACCGGCCCTCGGGGTGCGCCTTCCGGCAACGGTGCCCGTTTGCCTTCGATCGCTGCGAGGCGGAAGAGCCGCCGCTGCGCGAAATCCGGCCGAACCGGCTGGTCTCCTGTCATCTCTACTAGAGGAGGACGATGATGACCAAGCTCATGGAGATTCGCCACGCCAGCAAAATCTTCGGTCAGAAAACCATCACTGGCAAGCAGAAACAGTCCACCGTGGCGCTGAACGACTTCACGATGACCGTGCAGGAAGCTCCGCCGACCATCACGGCGGTGGTGGGAGAGTCGGGTTCTGGCAAGACGACGCTGGTACGGTTGCTGCTCGGGCTGACGTCACCGACTAGCGGCGAGGTGCTCTATCGGGGCACGGACATCCGCAAGCTGTCCAAGGATGCGCAGATCCAGTTTCTGCGTGACGTACAGACGATCATGCAGGACCCATACGAAGTCTATAACCCCTTCTACAAGGTCGATCATGTCCTGAAAGTACCGATCGAAAAGTTCAAGCTGGCCAAGAGCCCAGCCGAGGCGCAGACCCTGATGGAGGAATCGCTCAGCGCCGTTGGCTTGCGGCCGGACGATACCCTCGGCCGGCATCCGCATCAGCTGTCCGGCGGGCAACGCCAGCGCATCATGGTTGCCCGGGCGTTACTGATTCGGCCCCGGTTGATCATTGCGGACGAGCCGGTTTCCATGGTCGATGCCTCACTCCGCGCGACGATCCTCGAGAGTCTGCGCAAGCTGCACGACGACTTCGGTATCTCCATGCTCTACATCACGCACGACCTGACGACGGCCTATCAGATCAGCCGAAACATCATCGTGCTCTACCGGGGCGATGTGGCCGAGGTCGGCGATGTGGATCTGGTGGTGCGGCAACCGCTTCATCCGTATACCCAGTTGCTGATCGAGTCGATCCCGGTGATCGATCTCTCGCAGACCTGGAAAAAGGAAAAGCTGGACGACGAATCCCAATCGGTCGCGTCGGTTCCCAGCCAGGGGTGTCGCTTCGCAAATCGGTGTCCGCATGTGATGGACATCTGCCGCCAGCAGGCGCCACCGCTCTACCGCACCGACGAAGGCCGCGCGGTCTCCTGCTTCCTCTATAAGGAGAATCCCGTACTCGGGAACCGTGGCCTGGACGAGGTGCTGGAGGCTACGCAGGGAACGGTGGCCTCGGCCGCGGATTAGTTTCGAATGTCTGCGAATCCCGACGATTCCAAAGAAGCCCGGCGTATCGCCGGGCTTCTTTGGATCTCAATACTCGCTAGCCGTGCCGAGCCCTACGCCAGACTGAGCTTGCCGCTCCGATCGACTGCCGGTCGGGGGAGACCAAGGTTCTCTCGGAGTGTGGAGCCCTCGTAATGCGTGGGGAGAACTCCGCGGCGTTGCAGCTCGGGTGCCATCAGATCGGCCCAGAGCTGCAAATCCACCGGCAGCTCGAGCGGCACATAGACGAATCCATCGACTGCCCCCGCCTCCCACCACTGCTCGATCTGATCGGCGATCTGTCGATACGATCCGATACGTCCGGCTTTCTCGATGTTCGTTCCCCGAAATCTGGCATGATGCGGCGCGATCCGCTGGAAGTCTTTCCATTTTGCCTGCGCGTCGGTTTCGGTTTCGCCGATGATCGCGGCAAATGTCGGCATCACCAGCACATCATCCGGCTGCCGGCCGTTCTTTTGGGCGCGCTCGCGCACATCGGCCGTGAAACGCACACCGTCGTCGATCGTATCGAATGCCGTGAAGAGCACATCGGCCATTTTGGAGGCACGTTCGCGGAAATCCGCTGACCCGCCGGCAGTGAGGATGACGGGGTGTCCTTGCGGCGGGCGCGACACATTCAACGGCCCTTGCACGGTGTGCCATGTTCCGTTGTGGTTGATCTCATGTACCTTGGAGCGATCGGCATAGATACCGTTTTCTCTATCGAAGACGATCGCATCATCGTCCCAGCTGTCCCATAGTGCCTTGACCACGTTCACGAACTCAAGCGATTGCTCGGGCCGCTGTTCGGGCTTGGGCCGCTGATCCAGACGGAAGCTCGGTCCATCCGGATAGTCGTTCGAGGTCACTACATTCCAGGACGCGCGGCCTTTGCTCAGATGATCCAGGGAGGCGATCATGCGGGCCACATGGAATGGTTCCTGGAATGTGGTGGACATGGTCACGACGAATCCAATATTGGAGGTGATCACCGCGAGCGCGCTGGCAAGGGTGACTGGTTCCGGCCAGCGATTGACTGAACGGGCAAAACTGTCTGGCTCGAGATCGTGAAGAGCGAGGATGTCAGACTGGAGGACGAAATCGAAACGCGCGCGTTCGGCCAAGGGCGCCATCGCGCGGTAGTGTTCGAAATCCATGACCGGATCCTGGTCCCCTTTGTAGAGGCGCCAACCGGCCGCATTCCAGCGTGGAGACATGAAATGGGTGCCCATGCGAGCCTGGCGGGTCGGCCGAGAGCTCATGTGGAGTCCTTTCTAGCGGAGGGGGTGAATCAGGCCTCGCGAATGAAATCGAGCTGCTGGAACAGGTCGCGCAGCTGATCGAGTGTCCATAGAATGTTGCCCGCGCTGGGGACATTGAGCGCAGTTGCCATTTCTGAGGTGATGGTCAGGAAGTTTCCGCGTTGTGCTGCCGCCAGGCTTCCGAAGAGCGGCGATTCTTCGAACTGCTGTTGCAGCTCTGGGTTGGAGAATCCGAGCATGATGATATCGGCGTCCAGTAGCTGCACTTGTTCCCAGCTGATCGAAACACTACCGGGCGCTCCGCGGGCGGGGAGATCGGAGTCGAGCAACGCCGGCGCCACCGAAAGTCCAAAACGCGACAAGAGCTGAACGACAAAGTGATCGGGAGAAACGATCACACCGATATTTTCGACCGCTCCTGTGTAGCCGAAGGAAAATGTCTTGCCCTGCAACTGTGGGTGATCGGCCGCAAATGCCGTGATCTCCTCCTCGATTGCGGCCAGTGTGGCTTCCGCTTCCTCGGATTTGCCGAGCAGAGCCCCGATGAGCCGTGTTCGATCAGAGACCAGGTCCTGTTGCAGCTCAGGCATTCCGGAAACAGTGGGCGCAATTCCGTTCAGCCGGTCGAAGATCGGGGCGCTGCGGGTGCCCAGGGTGTCCAGGATCAGATCGGGCTGCAGCTCGACGATCTCCTCGATCGGAACCTCCTCGGGGATCTCCAGCACGACCGTATCTTCCGCGGCAATCTTTCCCTCCAGCCACACGGGGATGCCCGATTCCGTGAAGACATCCCGTTGCACACCGACCGGAGTGACCCCCAGGGCAACAACCGTATCGACATCGGGGTAGGAGAGCGCTACCACGCGTTCGGCCGGGGCGGAGACTTCCGTGGAGCCGTTCGCGGTCACTACGGTGATAGGAAACCCGGTCGATATCGGTGTTGCTGCCGGGGATGCTTCCTGGGCGCGAACGCTCGTGCCAATGAGTGCAGCCATTCCAGCCAATGCCGTCGATCGGATTGCGACGCGTCGTGTACATGAGGTCATGTGATCTTCCTCTCCCAAATAGTGAAGAGACGGATATCCGACTCAATAGGTAGGATATGCACAATCCGGGATGGACGCAAGCAACGGAAATCCGAACCGCACCCGCTTGAGAGTTGCACCGTGTTCGCAATAGGGGGCCGGAGCCCGGCGTCCGGAGAAGCTCGATGAGGCCAATTTCAAGGCATGAGGAGCACGATGACCCGGAGCCCGGTTTGTAGGGACGATCGTGTTTGAGAAGCCGAACACGTCCTTATAGGAGGATCGCGCAGGTTGCAAAGAACGCGTGCACTGGATATTGGGCACCGGGCTCTGGACGACTCTTCGCGCTCCGGCCCTTACACCCGATTGCGCAGCCGCGGATTCGCCAGCTCGTCCAGTCCGACGGCGGTCAGGAAAAGCCCGGTAAAGAGCATCGCGATGATGATGATGGGTGGCAACCACCACCACCACCAGCCGTTGATGATGGCCGCGTTGTAGTTAACCCAATAGAGGGTCATGCCCAGGGTCGGCGCTTCGAACGGTCCGAGCCCGAGCATTTCCAATCCGATTGCCGCCAGCACGGCTGCCGAGATCGAGCCGACCAGTCCGGCGACCAGATAGGGGAGCAGGTTCGGCAAGAGCTCTTTCACGATGACTTCACGCCCGGTCATACCGGAGAGCTTGGCAATTTGCACGTAGCCGCGCTCTTTCAGCGTCAACACCTGAGCGCGAACGATGCGCGCCGGATAGAGCCAGGCCAGGCAGGAGATGGCAAAGGTCATCTGATCGACCGTCATGCCGGCTTGCGATCGCATGGCCAGAATGATGAGGATCAGCAATGCTGGAATGGTGAGCCCGACATCGATGATCACACGCAGAATAGCGTCCACCCAGCCACCGTAGTACCCCGCCAGGAAACCAACGATTGCCCCGATCATCAATCCGATGAACCCGGCGATCAAGCCGAGCCGCAGGGTGAGCGGCGTGCCTTCCACCATGACGGCATAGAGGTTGCGGCCCTGCTTGTCGCTTCCAAACGGAAGCGCAGTCGAGGGGTGTTTCAGACTACCGGTGGACATGGGCGCCGAATCGCGCACATCGACGGTCAGGTGTCCGATGATCACAAACAGCGCCAGCCCGGCCAGCAATGTGACCCCGACGAGCAGCGATCGGTTGCGGCGCAGATAGCCCCAGGACCGGGCAGCACGCCCCACGTGTACAGGCGTGGGAGCTGAAGCGGGAACAGTGGTGGGAGCGGTCTGCTGACCGACGACAAGACTCACGGATTACGCCTTTGTATAGGTAATGCGCGGATCGATGAACGGATAGAGCAGGTCGAGAATCAGCGTGGCCAGTGCAATGGAAAGGATGAGGAAGAAGACGATGCCCTGGATGAGGGTGTAGTCGGAACCCCGGATGGCGTAGTAGAGGGTGGTGCCGATACCGGGGTAGGAGAAGATGACCTCCACGAGGACCGTTCCGGCGATGATCTGCCCGAGCACCAGGGCGAGCGCCGTAGCCTGGGGCAGGAGCGCGTTGCGTACCGCATAGCGCATGAAGATGGTCCGGTTCTTGAGCCCCTTGGCATCGGCGAAGGTGACATAATCTTCTCCGGTCGTGGTGATGATCACCGACCGCATGGTCAATGCCCAACCGCCAATGGAGACCAGAATGATCGACAGGGCAGGGAGCACCGAATGCTTGAACACATTCCAGGCAAACTCCAGCGACCAGTCTGGAAAGGTCCCCGCGTAATACCCGCCGGTTGTCGGGAACCAGGGAAACCGGAACGCAAAGAGATAGATCAGGATTAGACCCAAAAGGAAGAACGGAATTGCGTTCAACGAGAGCAGCGGCGGCATCACGAACGCGAGGAACTTCGGCGAACGTGGCCAGCCCATAAAGGCGCCCAGAATGCTCCCGATGATCCAGGAAATGAGGGTTGCCGTCAGGAGCAATCCGACCGTCCAGGGAAGGGAGTGGCCGATGATGTCGATCACGCGGGCCGGGTAATTTGCAATCGAATAATTGAAATCGAAGTGGAGCAGATCCCAAAGGTAGTTGACGTATTGTTGCCAGAGGGGGGTATCGAGGCCGAATTTCTTGTTGTACTCGGCTACCACCTCGTCCATGCCGCCCTGCACGTTTCCGCCCAGGGCCGCGGTTTGCATCATCTTCTGGCGAACCGGATCGCCCCCTCCAAGCCGGGGGAGGAAGAAGTTCACGGTCGCCGCCAGCCAGACGACGAGGAGGAACATGCCGATACGTTTCAGGGCATAGGAAAGGGTCATGACCGATACCTGCTAGGGATGTTTGCGAGAGAACGTATCTGCTTACCGAGACAATTCGTGTGGGCCGGAACGAGCGAGATTCTTCGCGTTGCGCAGCATGACAATGCGGTGGGTTGAGGCGTTTTGCCTGTTGTCATCCTGAACGAAGTGAAGGATCTCTCTTCGTGGAGTGACGCAAAGCCGAGCTTCCGTTCGGGTTTGCGGAGAGCACGATTCGCGCTCTCCGCATTCCGTGAACTCCCCAACTTCTACGAGGCTGCGGCCTTCGAGAGCCGGTGCATGACCATCTGGAAGGTCAGGTGGAAGTGCGCCGGGTTGATATACGGATCGTCCTGGGTCGGCCAACCGGTCCAGTAGGTCTGGTTCATCGGCAGGCGGTGAATACCCTGGGTGAGCTGGATGTCCGGGTAGTCCGGCAACCAGAGCTCCATGCCCTGCTTCCAGATCTCGATCGTTGCCTCCATATCGGACGGGCTGGTGGTATAGAGCTGGTCCACCAGCGCGTCGTAGTCGGAATTCTTCCAAAGTGAGAAGTTGGCCAGGTGACCACCCGGAATCTCGGTCGAGGCGCTCTGGTAGAGCCGCATCGAGTAGTAGATGTCCGAGCTGTAGCTTCCGCCGTGTCCGAAGAGGGCGCCTGTGTAGTCACCAGCATAGAAACGGGTGAAGAAGTCGGGCGGCTCGGAGTAGGTGGCATCGATGCCGGCACGTTTCAGCTGCTCGACCACCACCGGACCGACCGAGGTGAAGTCGAAGAAGCTCATGATCTCGAGGGAGACATCGTTCCCGGCTTCGTCCTTCCAGTTGTCACCGTCCTTGGTCCAACCCTTGGCCTCGAGCAGCGCGTCGCCCTTTTCCGGGTTGTATTCCAGATAGGGATACTGCTCGAACATCGGCTCGACTGCTTCCATGAATGGTTGCAGACCGGGGTAGTCGGGCACGAAGAGGGTGGATGGCAGACTCGCGCCGTTCCAGCCGAACTCGATGATCTGATCTCGGTCGATGTAGTAACTGAGCGCCCAGCGGACGTTGGGATCGCTCCATGGTTCGACCGTATTGTTCACATACAGCGAGTGCGGCCACCAGTCGATATTGCCGAACGGCACGTCCTTGCCGCTCCAGGTGGTGGTTTGGTCGTTTCCGTTGAAGACGGTTTCGAAGGTGGTCGGCTGGATACCGGTGGAGATGTCGTACTGGTTGGAGATCACGCCGGCGGCGAGATTCTGCTCGCCTGGATCCGGCAGGAAGATATAGCGGAGCGGTTCGGGGAGCTTGCCAACTCCGGCGTCGACGCCCCACCACGAGTCGAGCCGGTCGAGCACCTTCTGCTCCGGCGCGGAATAGACCACTTTCCAGGGAGCGGTCGTCACCGGATCGTACGCGGCGTAGGAGGTGAAGTCCTCGTTCTCGAAGATGTGCTTCGGCACGATGAAACAGCCGATATCGAACTTGTAGGAGATGAACTCGAAGAAGCGCGGGGCTGATTCGATGAAATCGAAGACGACGGTGGTGTCGTCGGTGGCCGTTGCCTCTTGCAGCGAGATCTGCACGTCCGCACCGAACTTCACGGCCGGTCCGACCTCGACCAACTGGTTGAAGGTCCAGGCGACGTCTTCGGCGGTGAAGGGCGTGCCGTCGCTCCAGGAGACGTTCGGGCGAGTCTTGACCGTCAGCTGCGAGTAGTCCTCGTTGTACTCGTGACTCTCGGCCAGCCAATAGGTGAAGGTATCGGTGAACGCGCTATAGACCGCAAGGGGTTCGTAGACCATTTGCACGGCCAACTGATGGTTGGCCAGTGGGAGGTAGGGATTCCAGAGGAGATCGCCTTCGGTGAATTTGCCCTGGGTCCCGCCGCGAACGGCAATGAGCGTGTCTTCCCGCGGGACCTCTGCCAGATCCTGCGCGAGTGCCGGTACGACACTCTTGGTCATGATGCTGCCGAGCACCGATGCCGAGATTCCCAGCGCCGCTGCGCGCTTGAAGAGATCTCGACGATTCAGCCGGCCCGTGGAAATCTCCCAGGCAAGCTGTTGCACTGCATGCTGTTCCGACATTCGGTTGTTCCTCCCTACGCAAATCGCGCCGTTGTCCATTTGCTCCCGTGGAGTTAGGCGACACTGTAGGCGGTAACCGATGGGCGGTCAAGGCAATTGGTGAGCAATCTGTGTATTGCCGTTTGTCAGTCTCGTGGACTGTGCACGCCGTACAAGAATGGATGCGTCAGGAGCCGTTCTTCCCACGGGTCCAAAGCCCAATGCACAGGGTCTAGAGCAAGAGCCTGGAACGGCATCATTGGGCCCCGGACCCTGGACATTGAACGCGGCATGCCCGGGGGCGTTACGACCGCGCGTCGATCACCCCCCATGCGTCATCGAGAGTATCGACCGGAATACCGGCCCCGGCGGCCGCGGCGCCGTAATCGTCCAGCCATTTCAGGGCCGATGAAGTGATGATGCAGACGACGGGTCGATCGCGCATTTCCGGATGACGTTCGGCCAGATGGGAGAGTGAGGCGACCGATGCGGCTGACGAAGGTTCGACCAGCAGCCCGTGACGCGCCAGTAGCTCGCCCATTGCCAGAATCTCCGCATCCGAAACCGCTACGGCGTCGCCATCGGTGGCGGCCAGGGCGTCCATCGCGATTTGCCCGGTGATCGGATCGGCAATCGAAAGTGCGATGGAGTAGGCATGGTCCAGTCGCTCGATCGTCGTCTTCCCGCTCCGGAGCGTCTGGACCAGCGGAGCCGCGCCGGCAGGCTGGCAAGCGCAGAGTCGGGGCAGATGCTCGATTGTTCCCATCCGCGCCAGATCCTCGTATCCCAACCAGATGCCGGTCAACAGATCGGCTCCCGCGGTCGGTATCAGGATCCAGGCGGGCGGGGTCGCCAGTTCTTCGGCGATCTCCCAGGCGATGGTTTTGTACCCCTCCGCGCCGTATGGGCTGCCGATCGGCATTGGCCAGAGGGTCGAAGCGGGCAGCCATTCGCCGGTGGCGACCAGATCGGCGGCGATTGCGGCGCCGACCTCCGAATCGACCATGAACGGAACCCCGCCGGCGAATCGGATCGCTCGTTGCAGCAGTGCTGGCATGCGCGGATTGCTGATCACGACCGATTCCAGGCCATGCAGCCGGGCATAGGCGGTCATCGACAATCCATGGTTCCCGGTCGATGAGGAGAAGACTCCGCGCATACCAAGCGACGCGGCCACCGCGGTCGAGACTGCATGGAAGCGGTCCTTATGCGCCGCGGTCGGGTTGGTTGCTTCCATCTTGAGATAGACCTCGGCGCAACCAGTGACCTCCGAGAGCCAATCGACGCGCAGCAACGGACTGTCCCCCTCGCCCAGGGAACGCCGGTGCTCAGCCGGAACGGCGGGAAGCCAGTTGCCCCACCGGTTCCAGATGCCGCGCCCCGTGCCGGTACGTGGATTCGGGTTTGGCTGCCGGGGCGGTTCGACGACGACCGCCTGAACCTCCCCCCGTTCCAGGCAGATCGGACAACCATGGGGATAAAGCCCGGGTGCGCCGCGCCAGTCGCAAACCCGGCATCCAACGTGCCAGGTACTCGACGTGCTCATGTGCAGAGCATCCCTCCATCGACCACGATCATCTCCCCTTGCACGTAGCTCGCGTCGTCGGACGCCAGAAACGCCGCCACCGAGGCGATCTCGGACGCGGCGGCGTGCCGTCGCACGGGGATCGACGCTCCGATCTCCTCCCAGTTGCGGCCATGCGCGGCAATCGTGCGCGAAAGACGCGGCGTCTCCGTGGCGCCGGGTGCGATGCCATTGACCCGGATACCGAACGGACCGAGATCCCGGCCAAGGCTGCGGGTCAGCAGCAAGACCCCGCCTTTGGCGGCGGCATAGGCGGGGACATCGCCCTCCGGCACAAAGCTGTTGACCGAGCCGATGGTGATGATGCAACCCTGACCGCGAGGAATCATGACCTTGGCCGCTTCGCGTGCGGAGTAGAAAACTCCGGTCAGGTTGACATCGATGATGCGCTGCCAGTCGTCGTCGCTGACGTCGATCAACGGGCCGAGATACGCGGACGACCCGGCCAGACCGGCATTGGCGACCATGATGTCGAGCGCGCCGTACCGTTCTACCGCAAACGCGACCGCGGCAGTCATTGCGGCCGAATCGCTAACGTCCAATTGCCGCCCGATTGCCTCGCCGCCGGCGGCGCGAATCGATTCCACCACCGCCATCGTGTTCTCAGTGTGCACCCCGGTCACTACGACCTGGGCGCCCTCATCCGCAAATCGGCGGGCGATGGCTTCTCCGATCCCGGAACCGGCTCCCGTGACGAGCGCGGTCTTGCCGGTGAATCTCTTGCTCGAATCCATGTTCAATACCCCAACGCGACGCCGTCGCGACGTGGATCGGCTCCGCCGAATCGTGCCCCGGTGTCTGGATCGATCATGACGCCCTGTCCGCCACCGACGAGGAACGACCAGTCGTCGATCAGCCGGATTTCATGACCCTTCCGGGCCAGCTCATCCCGAGTCGTCTTCGGTATGCGCGCTTCCATTTCCAGAATCGTCCGCTCGTAGGCTCGGAACCGGGGCGCCTCGATCGCGGCCTGGATGCTGAAGCCATGGTCGAGCAGATTCATGATCATCTGCGGGGTGGTTTGTACGATGCCAAACGATCCCGGGGTCCCGATCATACCGAAGAGCCGCCCATCGGCATGGGTCATCGCCGCAGGCGCCATACACATCTCGATCGTCTTGCCGGGGCCGATCAGATTGGGACTCTCCCGATCCGAGTCGAACCAGAAATTGAAGTTGTTGAGCATCAACCCGGTTTCGCCGGCCATCACGCCGCTGCCAAATCCATCGCCCAGACTCTGGGTAATCGCGGCGGCGTTGCCATCGGCGTCGATGACGCAGAAATGTGTGGTCGATTCGGGAACCTTGTGCTTGCCCCGAACCTCTCCCGCGGTGATGCTGGTTCCGGAGGTCAACCGGCCGTCGAACCGTTCGCCCGGACTCGATCCAGCCATATCCGGCTGGATCTCCTCCCGCCGTCGATCGAGATAGGCAGGACTCAGGAGATCTTCGGTCGGACAATCGGCGGCCAGGGGCGCGTATGCGATTCGGTCGGCCCCTGCCAGCTTGAACGCTTCGGCGATCAGGTGAATCGATTCCGGGCTGTTCTGCCCCATGCCTGCGAGATCGTAGGGTTCCAGGAGCGCGAGCGCTTCCAGATACTGGATTCCGGAGCAGGGTGGGGGAGCCGAATGGACCCGATAGCCGCGATAGCCGACGGAGATCGTCTCCTGCCAAAAAGGCTGGAACTCGGCCAGATCGTCCGCGCCGAGCAAACCGCCTTGCGCCTGTACGGCCCGTACGATCTCGTCTGCGATCGCGCCGCGGTAGAAGACGTCCATCCCGCCCGCGACGACGTCCCGAAAGGTGGCCGCCAGCTTGGGTTGCCGGATGACGGTACCCGCCGGAGGGACACGATCCCCGGGAAAGAAGACGGCTTTGGTTGGACCGTCCAGATGACCGCCGTTGATCGAGTTGCGGTAGAAATACTCCCCTTTCGGGGTGAGCGGAACGCCGGTTTCGGCCAAATCGATGGCCGGGGCAAAGACCGTGGCCGGATCGAGCCGGCCTGCCGTTTCCAGGGCGGTCAACCAGCCACCCGCTGCCGCCGGAATCATGGGCGATTTCGGACCGTGCTCTTGCTCCCGGCGGTTGCGAAAGGCGTCGGGAAACGCGGCTTTGGGAGCAGTGCCGTTGTAGTTCAGCACGCGTAATGCGCGATCGCTCGCCTGAAACGAGAGCAGATAGCCAACCCCGCCGATACCGGACATATAGGGTTCGGCCACATTGAGCGCCGCCGCGGTGGCAATGATCGCGTCGACCGCATTGCCGCCACGTTGCAACATCTGCAGGCCGGCAAGCGTTGCCGCTGGATGCGCGGAGGCGACCATACCGCGCGCGCCAACCGCCACCGATCGATGACTCAGTCCCCGATTTGGCCAGGCCATGGACTATTCCTCGACCGTGATCTTGACGTGCTTGACGCCACTGCGGCGCATCACCCGGCAGACCTGGGCAAACTCGGCAAAGCCTTCGACGAACGTGCCGATGATGTTCATCGGCACCGGACCGTCGGCCATGCTCGGCGTTGCGTCCCGGTCGTAGAACCAGGCAAGCTCGCTAAAGCTCTCGGGAACGCCAAACATCACGCCTCCTTCGAAACGCGTATAGGCGAGATCGCCGGGGATCACCTTGGAGGTTGCGTTCTCCAAGCCAATGTGCAGATCCCGGTCCAGCACAAACGCCACCTCACTCCCGGAATACGTTGCGTGATGCGCGTCTCCCTCCTGGGGAAGCGCCGCAAGCACGGCCGCGCACGAGCGCGGTGCGGAAATCTCATCGAGCTCCGCGACCGCGGAAACCCCCTCGTCGACGAATTCGAAACGAATTCGCGTTCCCATTGGTGTCCTTTCTTGAAGTCGAATGGTGGCGGTCTCGCCCGGCACGGTGGGCGAGACCTGGTCGCGTTCAGGCAGTTTCGATCCAGACGCGGTCATATCCAAGTGGATAGCCGCTTGGATGGGCAACGAACCCCATCACATCCGGTTGCAAGACGTTGACGAAATTCTGGGCATAGGTCCAGAAGGCCGCGCACCGTTCGACCAATAGCTTCTGGATTTCGGCAAAGATAGCCTGCCGCGCTTCGACATCGCTCGTGGCATGTCCTTCTTCGAGCAGCGCGTCGATTTCCGGATCGCTCCAGGCATCCCATTGAGCCGGCGCGCTCGATGAATGGAAGGTGTCGAAAAGATAGACGTCGGGGTCGATGGTCGGGAAGTCGAGATTCGTGCTGATGTAGTAGTCGTAGGTCTTGGTCCGCAAGTCGAGCCAGACGCCGATATCGGTCGACCTCGGTTCGGCCTTGATGCCGATCTCCGCCCATTGCGCGGCCAGCGTGATGGCCGAGAGTTCCATCAGGGGATAGGTGGGGATGTAGAGAATATCGAGCGAGAAGCCGTCCGGATAGCCGGCTTCGGCCAGCAGCGCCTTCGCCTGCTCGATATTGGTTTCATAGAAGGCCAGCTCTTCCACGGGCACCGAATAGAGCTGATGCGTCGGGGGAATCGGTCCGGAAACGACCCCCACATCCGAGCCGGCGATCTGCAAGATCTCCGAACGGTTCATCGCCAGACTGAGCGCCTGCCGTACCCGCTCGTCCTGCAGCTCTTCCTTGCGATGGTTGATATTGACGACATTCGTCCCCATCGCCGGAATCGTGACCAGCGAGAGCGTGCCCTCCGATTCGAGTGGGGCGTAGGACTTGTTGTCTTCCAACACATAGTGATCGATCTCGCCCGTCTCCAGGGCGGACAGAATCGAGTTTTCTTCCGGAATGACGCGGATCGTGACCCCGTCGAGGTACGGCAGCCCCGCTTCCCAGTAGCCTGGGTGCCGCACCAGCTTGAGATCGACATCCGGGGTCCAGCTCTCCAACATGAAGGGACCGGTGCCATCGACATTGGTCATGAGGTAGTCGGCCGGTTGATCGGCAATTTCGGCCGGCACCACCAGCAAGTTGAACATCGCGGCGATGAACCCGGAGAAGGGGGAGCTCAACGTGACCTTGAAGGTTGCATCGTCCGGCGTCTCGGCCGAAGCCACGCTGGCGAACGAACCCCGGGCCCAGGCGCCGGTCGCTTCGTCCAGAATGCGGTCGAGCGAGTACTTGACATCGGCGCTGGTCATGGTCTTGCCGCTATGGAAGGTCACCCCGGAACGCAGGTGGAAGATGTATGTGACGTCATCCGGCATCTCCCAGGATTCCGCCAGCGCCGGGATCGGAACGAGCTCGGCCGAAAGATTGACCAATGGACTGTACATCAGCCGAGTCACCCGGTAGTTGGCCAGCAGCGCGACCGAATGCGGATCGAGCCCGGTGGGGGACGAGGTCGATGCGCTGATGAGCGTGCCACCCGCTGTGGGCGTTTGGGCCCGGGCGAGACGGGACGTCCCGGCGGTGCCGGCGGCGGCGAATGCGCCGTCGACCCGCGTCGCAAGCGCGAGGCCTGCGGCGGCGCCCGAACCTTGAATGAGTTCTCTTCGCGTAATCATCGAACTGCGCTCCTTGTGTGTGAGATCGGTCGATTCGATTGCGATCTGAACGACGGTAGAGAGCGCGCTCCGGTTCCTCCGGACCGGTGACGCGGGGCTACAAAACGGGATCCAATGTGTCGCGCAAGCCATCGCCGACGAGGTTGAAGGCCAGCACGGCGAGCACGATGGCAAGACCGGGAAAGATCGAGAGCCATGGGGCGGCGTCGATGAAGTCGCTGGCTTCGTTCAGCATCAGCCCCCAGGAGGGAGCCGGCGGTTGAACGCCGAGTCCCAGGAATCCAAGCGCGGCTTCGAGCAGAAGGGCATGTGAGAGGGCAACGGAGACCTGAACGATCCAGGGCGAAAGCACATTGGGTGCGACATGCCGCATGAGGATGCGTCCACTTCCGGAGCCGGTGACCCGCGCGGCTTCCACATACTCCTGCGACACCTCGGCGATCGTGGGGCCGCGCACGATACGGGAGAACAAGGGGATATAGACGATCGCAATGGCGATGATGGCGTTGCGCGAACCCGGCGTGAGCACTGCGGCGATTGCGATGGCGAGGAGGAGCGCCGGAAAGCTGAAGATGATGTCCATGATCCGGCCGATCGTGAGATCGAGTACTCCGCCGAAGTAACCGCTCGCGAGTCCGAGCAGTCCGCCGACCGACGCGCTGATGGCGACGGCCGTTGTCGCGACGAGTAGCGAGTTGCGGCTGCCATAGAGCACCCGGCTGAAGACGTCTCGCCCATACCGGTCCGTGCCGAACCAATGCGCCCGGCTGGGAGGTTTCAGACTGTCGCGGGGTGCGATGCCGAGCGGATCGTACGGTGCGATCCAGGGCGCGAAAATCGCGCAGAAAACCAGGATGACGAGGGTCAGCGTCCCGAAGAACAGCAGGGGATTGCGCCGGATCCAGGCAGAAAGTCTCGCGATACGCGAACGAGTCCGCGGCCGTACAGAGAATCCGGAGCTCATCTCACTCGACTGGGTGTGCGTCAGATCCATCGGTCGAGCTCCCATTTAGCGAACGCGAGCTCGGGGATCGAGCACGGCATAGAGCAGATCGACGACCAGATTGACGAAGATGAAGAGCAGCGCGCTGACGAGAATGACGCCCTGGACGAGCGGGTAGTCCCGTTGCTGGATCGCGTTGACCGCCAGGCGTCCCATACCCGGAATCGTGAAGACCTGCTCGATGACTACCACGCCGCCCAGCAGGTATCCGACCTGAAGGCCGACGACGGTCATGATCGGAATCACCGCCGTTCGCAACGCATGGCGGGTCAGCACCCGGTGCTCGGAGAGCCCCTTGGCGCGAGCCGTGCGGATGTAGTCGCGGCTCATCACATCGAGCAGGGCCGACCGCGTCATTCGAGAGAGGTTCGCGGCGAGCACGAGACCCAGCGTGAGTGCTGGAAACGCCATGGATGCCAGATTCTGCACAGGGTCCTCACGGAAGGGGACGTAACGGGCAGCGGGAGACCAGCCGAAGTAGCGCGACGAAAGCAAGACGAACAGGGTGCCGAGCCAGAATTCCGGCAGCGACAGGCCCAGCAGGGAAACGGCTCGGACGCCGGCATCGACCGCCGTTCCACGACGCAGCGCGGAGATGATTCCGGCGGGAAGGGCGATTGCGAGCGCGACGATGAGACTCAGGAAGGCGAGCTCGAGCGTGACCGGGAGACGTGACCAGATGAGCGAGCGTACGGATACGCCAAGCCGCCAGGACGTTC
Organism: Thermomicrobiales bacterium; assembly: GCA_023957115.1. Classification (GTDB taxonomy): domain Bacteria; phylum Chloroflexota; class Chloroflexia; order Thermomicrobiales; family UBA6265; genus JAMLHN01. The sequence continues at coordinate 127,536 of JAMLHN010000004.1, read as the reverse complement.
CAAAATCACCCTGCAGGATGCCGCTCGCCCAAGTCCAGAATTGTCGATAGAGTGGCTGGTCGAGTCCGAAGTAGGCGCGTAGGGCATCGATCTGCCCTTGGCTGATGTCGAACTGCGCCCCGAGGATCTGCTCCACCACGGTTCCCGGGATGAACCGCACCAGCAGGAAGACGAGGATGGCGACGCCAACGAGCGTCGGGATTGTCGACAGAATTCGGATGGCTACCCAGCGAGGCATGGCAGCACGGCTCCCGATCTACCTGGACAGGTACGCGATCAGATGATTGGCGGCGTTCGTCAGATGTTCTTCGACGAGCTGTTCTGCGAGGGGAGCAGCGCGCCGAGACACCGCGTCCAGGATCTGCCGGTGCTCCTGGTTGGAGATATGCGAGCGTCCGGGAATGTAGGTATGGGCACGCCGGAACGCTTCCGATTTTTGCCGTGACTGCCGGATCAACCCCTGGAGATAGCCCATATTCGCCGGCTCCATGAGCAGGTCGTGGAACCGGCGATCCAGCTCGATCGTTTCCTCTTCCTTGTTCTCTGACTCGACCGCTCGCATATCGGCGAGCAGACGCCCAAGCTCCTGCACAGTCTCGTCGGTGATCTTTGGCACGGAATAGCGCACCGCCAGGCATTCCAGGGCAGAACGCACGCGATAGAGCTCCCGGATCTCCTCAGGATCGAGCGAGGCGACGAACGCGCCGCGGTGGGCAACGACGGTGACCAACCCCTCGGACGCCAGTTGGCGGATCGCCTCGCGTACCGGCATGCGGCTGACATTGAGCGCCTCGGCCAGTTGGTCCTGATGAAGCCGCTCACCAGGGGCGAGCTTGCCATCGAGAATCCACTGCCTGATCTGATTGGTGGCCGCCGTCTGAACGGTGACCGGCATTATCTCGGTGGTTGCCTGCACGTCTGAGCTCCAAGATAGATTGATCATGTATTTTGGATCCAAGATACATGATCCCCATGAAAGAGGCAAGGACGCTGTTGGCGGGGGTGCGGTTCACGTTTTGGTAAATGCCCGCTGTAGCGGCGCCATGATGAACGCTGCGCACTCAAGCGCCGGGCCCGCCAGGACGTTTGGGCACCCAGACGTGGAGCGATGCGTCACTGCGTTCAGCATGACAAGGGAGAACGGAGCGCCAGCGCGGTCTGGCGGCGAACTCGGCAACCTCGGCAACCTTCATCATGACGACGTCGCGGTCAACGACCAGGCTCGGAGGCCACGCGTACTAGAACCTGAACTACACCTCAACGTCCGTCAGCAATGGCGGAACCTACGTTTGCTCTCTATAATGAAATTCCGAATGTTTGCCCTTGCGCATCCCGTGCCGGCCACCCGAGTGTCGCCATCACAACGCTCGATCCTGAGGAAGGAGATTCCAATGCGCCAATCGTCGAAGAGTCCAGTTGTCCGGAAGATCTTCGACGAAATGGAATGGCATGGCGATCGTCACCATTGGAATCCTGGCGCATGTCGACGCCGGTAAAACGACTCTTACCGAACGTATCCTCTTCGAAACTGGGGTCATAGCCGCTCCAGGTAGTGTCGATAGAGGCACCACCCAAACCGATACCCTGGAGCTCGAGCGGACGCGCGGCATCACGATCAAAGCGGCAGTTGCCGCTTTTCACCTGAACGACCTTGAGATCAATCTCATCGACACCCCCGGGCATGCCGACTTCGTGGCCGAGGTCGGGCGTTCGCTCTGTGTGCTCGATGCCGTCGTGCTGGTCGTTTCCGCGGTCGAAGGGGTGCAGCCGCAAACAGTCAAGCTTGCCCGCGCCATCCGGGTGGCGGGATGCCCGTTGATTCTTTTCATCAACAAGATCGACCGTATGGGCGCCCGGCCCGATGCGGTGTTGACTGATATCTGCCGCAAGCTTCAGCTCTCGGTGATTCCCTTGAACCGTGCGATCGGGGTAGGGGAATCAGACGTAACCGTCGAGCCCGTCGACTGGTCCCACGATGTCTGGCGCAGATCGTTGGTCGATCAGTTGGCCGAGCTGGACGACCGCGTCATCGGGGAGTTCGATCGCACCGGCGGCGAACTATCTGACGGGTTCCTGGGAGCTGCGCTACGTGCCCAGATCGGCTCCGGTGCGGTGTCGCCGCTTTTCTGTGGGTCGGCCCGCTCCGGTGTGGGCGTACGCGGGTTGCTGAACGGGATCGAGCAGTGGCTCGTTCCGATCGAGCGCTGCGATGATGCCCCGGTAGCGGCGCGCATCTTCAAGATCGCGCGTACCAATCGTGGAGAAAAGCTCGCCTATGCGCGGATCGAGGCTGGCACGCTTGCGCCCCGGCAGCGGATCACGGTGTATCGGGATAACGGAACCGAAGCGGGAGTCCAGTCAGAGGAACGCATTGTGGCGGTCGACCGCTTCGAAGCGGGCAACACGGTTGTGACCGACCGTGCCCGCGCCGGAGAGATCGCCGTAGTGCACGGACTCCGCTTCGCCCGCATCGACGATTGGATCGGCGTCCCGGTCGCTCGTGAGGACCGTTTCGAGCGTGCCTTTCCGGCTCCATCGTTCGAGAGCATCGTTGCGCCAATCGATCCGGCCCAGGCAAACGCGCTCCACACCGCGCTCGACCAGCTCGCCGAGCAAGATCCACTCATCGGGTTGCGCGTCACGGACGACGGGCTGTCGGTCTCCGTCTTCGGCGATGTGCAGAAAGACGTGCTGGCGGAAACGTTGCTCCGCGACTACGACGTTCGCGCCACCTTCGGTCCGAGTCGCATCATCTGCATCGAGCGGGTGGCTGGTTCCGGCGAAGCGGTCGAGATTATCGGGAGTGCGGAGAATCCATTCGCGGCAGGGTTGGGTTTCCGCGTCGAGGCAGGCCCGCTGGGAAGCGGGATTCGCTACGAGCGAGAGCTTGGCTCGTTGCCGCCCGCGTTCTATCGGGCCATCGAGGAAACGGTCTTCGACTGGCTGCCGCAGGGGGTGCACGGTTGGCAGGTGACCGATTGCGTAGTCACGCTCCATTCGCTGGCCTATTGGTCGCCGGTAACGGTCGCCGCCGATTTCCGCAAGCTCGCCCCATTACCGCTCTTCGACGCACTGCGGCAAGCCAGAACGGTAGTTTGTGAACCGGTGGAGCGGCTCGAGGTGGAGCTTCCGCTCGATCTGGTCGCCGGTGTGGTGAATGGGTTGGCCGCCGCGCGGGGAGCCATCGAACAGATCGCGGGCGACGGAGATCTGCGGCGCATCGAATGCATCATCCCGACCGATGAGCTGCGCATTATCGAGCAGCAACTTCCCCGGCTTACCCGCGGTGAGGGAGTCTGGTTTTCCGCTCACGCTGGGTACCGTCCGGTCGAAGGAATTCCTCCCGAGCGCGTCCGCACCGGTCCGAATCCGCTCAACCGGGAGCACTATTTGGGAGATGTGGCGCGCGGAGGATGAGGCAATGTCGACCGGATTGCGCCGAGATGTGCGGCAATGCGCCCGGAGACACCGGACGCACTGCTGTGGCGCATGGTGAGGATCGGAATCGGCCCGATCGCGCCTAGTTTGGTTGGGTTACCGATCCATCCGGCAGTATCCAGACTGGCCGGCTTTCGTCGCTGCACAAAATGTCCGGCAGCGCGTCCGGATTGTCGAAGAAGCTCCCGGTGATGGCGGAGGCACACGCGTTTTGCCCGACGATCACCCCATGATTGGTCGCTGGGAATTGCACGAAGGTCGCGTTCTGCAGCCCAACGAAAGCACTCTTGTTCCAGGTGGGCGGCGTTTGGTAGTCATACGTTCCGGCGAAGATCAGCGTCGGAATATCGCTCACGACCGGTTCCGCCTCGATCGGCTCGGCGGTGCCGGAGTTCCAGATTTCGCAGGTGGCAAACTGCTGGGCGATCGTCTGCACTTCGGAATAGGCGATCTGCGGGATCTCGAGGTTGTTGGCCGTTTCTACCGTGACCGCGAAGTTCTCGAACGGGATCTCCTCGTTGCACTCGACCGAGTTGAACACTTCGTTCGAGAGTCCAAATGTCTGCAGATCGATCAGGCTGCTCAAGCTCGCCGCGGCGGCAAAGACTTGAGCGATGCCATCGGCGTCCATGGAATCGATCAGCTGCGTTAGTGTTTCGCGGTCGTTCGCCTCATCGTCGCCGGGGAACGCGCGTGTCACGAACTGCTCGAGCGCATCGACGGTATGGGGGCCGTTGTCGAGCAGCGCCAGATGGAAGAGCACATCGGACCGCCGCGAGATCGGGGCGGTCGCCAGTGACTCGCCGAGCGCAGCCATAAAGGCATCGGCCTCGTCCGCGCCGGGAACGGCGGCCGGCTCCACGCTCACATCCGGCGTACCGGGGGCTTCATCCGAAACGCCGGCGGCCTCGGGTGTGGCGTCGTCCGCTTCGTCAGAGAAGAACGTACCGGAGGCCACGGCTTCGATCGCGGTCGTGTCGCCCTGTTCGAGTTGCTCGATCATCACCGGAATCGCTATCCCAAGCTCCGCGTTCTTCGAGACGAGTTTCACGATCTCCACCAGGTCCTCATCGGCGATGGGATCCCCGGTGGATGCGATGACCGGGGTGGTTCGCAGGGTCTCCAGTAGTGCCTTGAATCGCTCCTTCAGATGCGGGTAGGCGGTATTGCACGCGTTGTCGCGGTAGCAGGCGGCAAACACCTGAAGCACCACTTCGTGGATCTCGGCGGGATATCGCTCGAACCCGTTGATCTCTGGCGGGAAGGTGGAATCGAGCACCACTGAGCGGATGCCGGCATTTGGGTGGTCGCGCATGATGGCGAGTGCAAGGCGCGTGCCGTAGGAAATGCCGTAGAGATTGAACTGGTCGACTTCCAGCGCATGCATCAACGCAATCGTGTCGTTCGCGCTGGCGTGGCTGTTGTACTGGCTCAGATCCACACCGGTTGCGGTCAGATCGTCTATGCAACGCTGGGTGTTCTCTGCGACAGCCGCTCGCGCCTGATCCATGAGGGTGGCGGCATCTGGCAACGGCCCGAACGTCGAATCGTCGTTGTCGTCATCATCGGCTTCTGGCGTTCCGAGCTGCTGGGCGATAGAGCTGTCGAGCGCGAACGTGCTGCACCGGAGCGGGGACGAAAAATGGGTGCCGCGTTGATCGAACAGGATGATATCCCGATCCTGGCGCAGCTCCTGGAAGATGGTGGCATAGCCACCGATACCGGAGAGCGTGCTCTCTCCAGGTCCGCCCGAGAGATAGACAATCGGGTCGGGTCGGGATTCCTCACTGGGGCTGACGAGCACAACGAAGCTGATCTCGATCTGCCGTCCATCAGGAATCGACCAATTCTCCGGCACGGTGATCGTGCCACACACGATGTCGCCAATGTCGTCGGTCACCAGATTGGCGCCCGAGCGGTTCAGAAACGAGCAATCGTTCAGAACCGGTTGAATGCCGCTAAAGTCCGGTCCAGCAACCGGTGTTGCGTTTTGAGCGGCTGTGATTGGACCTCCGGCGAGCGTCAGCATCATGGTCAGCACGAGCACGATACGTTTCAATGATTCTCTCCCGGATTGCTGAGACGAGCGGACCGGCTCGATATTGAGAAGCTACGTCTCATGTTTCTCCGGTCCTTCTCGTTTGCCTACGACCGATCTGCCGCGGAGCGGGTTGAAGATAGGGCATCTTCTCATGAACAGGCGAACCATGGAAACGCATGCAGTTCGATCGCCACGGAGGAGCGCTCAGGCGCGGACGATCTCTCCGGCAAGCTCCCGTGCCAATGGCGCGACCACGGTTCCGAACAATGCGATCGTTTGCGGGTCGTCCGCGGCCAGGATGAAGGTCGAGATACCGTAGTCGCGGTTCAGTTCGACGATCTGGCGTGCCCATGAATCGACCGGACCCTGGAAGAGACCGCGTTCGGACTCCATGAAGCGACCGTTGATATTGAGCATGCGCCGGATGGCGGACGGATCGCGCCCGGCAGCGATGGCGGCCGCATCGATCTCGGCATTCATCGCGGTCAAGCTGGCTGGACCATCGGGCAGGTACCCGAGCGAGGGGAGCCAGCCATCGGCCAATCGCCCGGTCAACCGCAGGATGCGCGGTTTGTACGCTCCCACCCAGATACCGATCTCATGCGCCGGCGCCGGTCCGCGGGCGACCCCCTCGACCCGGTAATGATTGCCATTGGTCGCCAGTGAGGTCGGCTCATCCGCCTTCCAGATTTCACGAATGAGCTCGATCCCTTCCCCCAGTGCCTCGATCGATTGCCCAGCAGTGAGCTTTTTACCGCCCATCGCGCCGATTCCGTCCCAGAATGCGCCCGCGCCGATCCCCAGCTCGATCCGGCCGCCGCTCAACCGGTCGAGGCTCGCGGTCGCCGTCGCCAGTTGCACGGGATCGCGCAAGGGCAGATTGAGCACATTGCCAGCGAGACGGATCGTCTTCGTCACCGAGGCCGCGTAGGCGATCAATGTCCACGTATCGAGAAACTGCGGATTGTACGGATGATCCTGGAAGGTGATCAGATCGAGTCCAGCGGCCTCCGCCACCATTGCCAGCTCGGCTCCATGGTGTGCCGGCTCGGCAATCGGGCTGACGAAGACGCCGAACTGCAGATCGTGGTTGTAGGTCATAGGTGGGTTCCTTGGTGGAGAGGGCAATGGGCAAGAGGCAAAAGTGGGCAGTCAGCAGCCCGCAGTCAGCAATCTGAAAGACGCAAACACCAATTTGACGATTACCTAACTCCCAACTCCTCGCTCCTAACTCCCGTCAACACGTTGAAGTTATCGCGGAAGAGATTGGTTGGGTCGTAGTGTTCTTTCAACCGCTGGAGCTTGCTCAGGGCCGGTTGCGGAAAGGCGTCCAGGAGCCGCTCTGGGCTGGTATCGGTTTCGAAGCTGAGGTAGAGCCCATCGAATAGCGGGGTCATCTCGTTCCAGTAGGCGTTCAACCGCGACCGGCTCGGCCCAAATGCGACCACCGAGAACTTGGCCGAGCGATTGACGAACGCGGTTGCCTCCGGCGGCACATCGGCCACCGCGCCGCCCATCGAGCGGATCTGGAAGAAATACGAGCCTCCGCCCTGAATCATGCGACTGGCGGCTTCGGCGAACTCGGGCGTGATCTGGTTCAGGAGTCCAGATCGCACCGCCGGATCGCCTTGGCCCTGGTGATAGTGATCGCTGGCATTGGCCATGACATCGGCATACGTCTCGATCGAGATTCGCTGTTGCAGAACGCGGGCGACATCGGCCAGTGGCTGTAACCGGCTGACGATCGTTTCCGGATCGTCCGAATCGATCACCGTCAGCACGTGCGCGTACATCTGACGTGCGCTTCGCTGCTGTCCCATGATCATGAAGCTGGTGGTATCGCGCGGCGCGTTGTCGATCCAGGAACCCCAGGCTTGCAGGAATCCGGCGATATCGGTGGCGTCGAGCACGAGCTGCGCCCAGCCGACCTGACCGATCGGATCGACCTCGAAGTCGAAGCTGGTCACGATGCCCATATTCGCTCCGGCGCCACGGATTGCCCAGAAAAGATCGGGGCGCTCCGTTTCGCTGGTTTCGAGAATCGAGCCGTCCGCCAAGACGATCTGCGCCTTGCGCATGTGGTCGATGGTCAGGCCATGCTCGCGTACCAGCCAACCGACCCCGCCGGCTGTTGCCAAACCGCCAACACCGACCCCGCCATAGTCACCGGAGCTCAGCGCCCAACCGTATGGCTCGATCGCGGCCGCGACATCCATCCAGCGCGCTCCCGGCTGGACCCGGATCCGGCGGGTCGTCTCGTCCAGAATCTCGACCTTGTTCATCAGCCGCAGATCGACGATCAAACCGCCGTCATTGGTCGAACGACCACTGATCCCATGCCCGCGACTGCGAACCGAGAAGGGAAGCTCCCGGTGCTCTCGCGCAAAGGCGATCGCCTCGGCGACCTCCTCCGGCGTGCCTGGGCGAAGGATCAATCCAGGCGATCCACCACGTAGGTAGTTGGAGCGCAACCGTGCATAGGCGGCATCGCCGGGTTCGACGGCATGCGCCTGGAGCGTGATCGGAATGGCGTCATACGCGATTCCCTCGCGCCGTTTTGCCCGCATACGGGCTGGTTTTGCGGGTACGACCGCTGGTAGATCAGCGCGCGCCTCGTCGACCGCTACGCGAAGCGCCGGAATCGCCTCACGCGCAAAGCGTTCGATGACCGCCGGATCGTTGGAATCGAGCAGGATGATTCCAGCGCCATGCTCGATGACGAGTGGCAGTAACGGATCGCCGGCCTGGACGGTCACGATACGGGAAATCTCGCTTGGCTCCCGGCCGGATGCGGTCGCGGCGGAGTCGATGACCGCATTGGCCAGTGGCAGCTCGGCAGCGGTTCCGATCCAACCATCCGCCGTGCGTCCCGCCAGCTCCAGCACCGGCAGGGCGCTTCCCGAAAGCCAGACGGGAATCGTGTGCTGGGGGAGCGGACCGCGTTGCGCGCCCATCACCGGGAAATGGCGACCGTCGATGGTCACTGTTCCCAGTTCGGCCACATCAAGAATGGCGCGCACGATGTCGATGGCCTCATCCAGCGCTTCGACCTCGTTCAACGATTCGACCGGGCCGAACGCGAACTCGGCCCGACCGCTGCTGAGCAGATCGAGACTGGCAAGCTGCCGCCCGATGACAGCCGGCAGCCGCCGGTGCAACCGTTGCACCATGGCGCCCAGCCAGACCCGCTCGGTTTGACCGGCAATCCAGGTCAGGGCGGTCCAGGCGTCGAGCAGATCGGGCCGGTGCGGCTCGTCCCGCAGCATGACCAGGTCGTAGCCAAGCGATTCGCTCAGCCGCGCCAGCTCGACCGCCCGCTCCGGCGGATCGGTAACGGGATCGAGCAGGGTTCCGAAAGAAAGACGATGTCCGTAGTAGGGCATGCAGGAAGCTCCATAGTTGACACGTCAACCAGTATGATCGAGCGAGGTTGACGTGTCAACAATCGGCGCTATACTCGCTTCTATGGACCGATGCGATGCCGCCATCATTGCCTGGAGTCGCCTGCAGGTCGTCTATGGCCATCTGGCCGGGCAGATCAACCGTGCGCTCTACCGGGAAACCGGGTTGTCCGATGCCGATGCCGCCGTGCTGATCGCGCTCCTCGAGACCCCGAATGAGTCACTGCATTCCTTCGAGCTGCGATGCGGCCTGGCCTGGGAGAAGAGCCGCCTCTCGCACCAGCTCCGGCGGATGGAGGCGCGCGGGCTGATCGAGCGAACGACGTGCCCCGAGGATAATCGCAGCAGTCTCATCCGCATGACCCCCGAGGGCTTCGAGCTGGCGGAACGTGCCCGCACGGTGTTGGGCCGGGCCATTCGTACCTCGCTGGAGGGTGCGCTCGACGGCGATCAGCTTGCCGAGCTGGAGACCATGCTTGCGGCAGTGGTTGCCCATCTCGATTCGCATGCCGAGCCGTTGAGTTGAACGTGCTCGCGCATGGCTCGATCTCCAGAGACGGCGATGCGCCGATCCGCAAATCGAGCCAGAGACAAATGGACCACTTCCCCTGTACCATGCACCGAGCGAGACCGAAGCTGAGAACGTAGCTATTCCGGACGTGTCGGGCGATGTGTGCGATGCCCTGGATGTCATCGGGAACCCAAACCGAAAGAGAAGGTGGACGATGAACGATGAACAGATTGGGCTGTCCTTCGCGCAGCCCCTCCCGATCGAGCTGACTCGTCGCCGCCTCTTGCTCGGATCGGTTGCTTCGGCGGCAATGGCAGTGCACCTGGGAACCGATGCGGTTGCGGCGCAAGCCACCCCGGTATCGGTCGACCCTGATCGTCTGCAACAGCTTATCGACCTCTCGCAAACCCTTTGTGGCGGTGGCAACTTCACGACCCAGCGGGCAACGGTGCTCTATCAGTTGATCTTCACCGATGACGCGCTGGAATCCGGTTTCGAGGAGCTCCGCGCAAACCCACCGGCGCCCGGTCAGCCGATCGAGCCGGATCTGGCGAAGGCGACCGCTGAGGTCATCCTCAAGTTCTGGTATGCCGACCTGTTTGCCGGCCGGCCGCTGCCCGACCGCGGAAGCGCCTACTACCAGATGACCTCCTGGCAGGCTATGTACACCTTTTCCTGGGCAGTCTGTCACTTCTATGGCGGCTGGGCCGATGAGCCCTCGACCGATCCACTCATTCCGGCAAATAGCGTGAGCTGAGCGAGGACCCAGAACATGACCAACCAGCAATCTGGATTCGACTGCGATGTGGCGATCGTTGGCTCGGGGGTTGCCGGCGCGCTGATCGGCTGGCAGCTTGCCCAATCGGGCGCGAAGGTCATCATCCTGGAAGCGGGACCGCCCATGGACCGCAGCACCGGCGTGTCGCGTGCGTTTGCCAGCGCCATCCCGTCGTTGCCCGAAGCGGCCTATCCCAACTCCCCCTGGGCGCCGACCCCGTCGTCGCTCGATCCGCAGAGTTATTACGTCCAGACCGGGCCCGATATGTTCGCCAGCAACTACGAACGGTTGGTGGGCGGTACGACTTGGCACTGGCTCGGAACGGCGATTCGCCTGATCCCGAACGACTTTTCCATGAAGTCGACCTATGGTGTCGCCGTCGACTGGCCGATCACCTATGACGATCTCGAACCGTGGTATCTGACCGCGGAGCAGACGATCGGCGTGGCCGGGGATTCCGGTCAATTCAATGGCGCACCCCGCAGCGGCGATTTCCCGATGCCGGCGATTCCATTGACCTGGTCGGACAAGAAATTCGAGGCGGCTGCACGAACACTCGACCTCGAAGTCCTGGCCACCCCGGCCGCCCGGGTGAGCACCGAGGCGGAGTACAACGGACGGCCACAATGCTGCGGCAATGCGTTTTGCATTCCCATGTGCCCGATCGGCGCCAAATACGACGCGACCGTGCATCTCGATCTGGCGACGCAGGCTGGGGCGGAGATTCGTGACAGTTCCGTGGTCTTTCGGCTCGATGCGGACGAGAACGGCGCGATCACCACGGTCCACTACCGCCGGCCCGACAAGACCGACGAATCGCTGACCGCAAAGATCGTGGTGGTCGCGGCGCATGCGATCGAGACCCCCAAGCTGCTCCTGATGTCGGCCACGGACAAGCTGCCCAACGGGCTCGCCAATTCCAGCGACCTGGTCGGGCGTCACCTGATGGACCATCCATCCCAGCTCTCGTACGCGCTTGCCAACGATCCGATGGGACCCTACCGGTCACCCTTGTCGACCGCTGGTATCGAGCAGTTGCGCGACGGTGACGAGCGGTCGACTCGCGGTGCATTCCGGATCGAGATCGGCAACGATGGTTGGTCGTGGCCGGGAATGGATCCCGTTTCCTGGTCGGTGAACTTGATCGAGCAAGGCATGTGGGGGACCGATCTCTACGATCAGGTCGCCAAGCTCAATGTGCGGGCTGTCCGTATGGCTGCGCTTTGCGAGCAGCTTCCAGACCCGAATTCCCGCGTCACGCTTTCGGACAAAATGGATGCCATCGGTTTGCCCAGGCCCGAGCTGCACTATGTGATCGATGACTATGCCAAGGACGCACTCGCGGCCGCGCGCGATCAATTCACCGCCATCTTCGATGCGCTTGGCACCACCCAGCTGACGCATGTCGAGGCCGTCCAGGGGGCGGGGCATGTCATGGGCACCTGCTGTATGGGAAGTGAGCAATCGTCGTCCGTTACCGATTCCTTTGGCCGGACCTGGGACCATCCCAATCTCTGGATTGCCGGTTCCAGTCTCTTCCCCACCACCGGCACCGGTAATCCGACGCTGACGATTGCGGCGCTGGCCATGCGGGCTGCTCCGGAGATCACAAAGGCGCTGGCGGAAATGAACTGATCGCTGTCGCGATGTACGTTGACGTGCGGCTACTGCGCGTCAACGTTCATCATCGTATGTGTTGCCTCAATCGACCGTGAACTCCCGCTCCGAGTCGATCTTCGCCGGGTCGAGCTCGACGCCCATACCCGGTTTGGCCGGAACCGTCACGGTTCCGTTCACCGGCACGACCGGGTCCTTGTAGAAGAACTGCAGGATCTGGTTCCATTTGACCAGGAACTCGACATAGGGCACCTCCACCGGTGAGAGGGCGGCCGAGAGCTGCACATTGGCCGGCACCGAATGCCCATGTGGCACGATAGGGATGTCGTATGCGGCGCAAAGGTGGCAGATCTTGACCATCTCGCTGATCCCACCGGCCCAATAGGTATCCGCCTGCATCACATCGACAGCGCGCGCATCCAGCAGCTCTTTGATCCCCCAGCGCGTGTACTCGTGCTCGCCGCCGGAGATCGGCACCACTGATTTGTCGCGAATCTCGGCGTACTGCTTGATCTTGTCCGGCAACACCGGTTCTTCCAGCCAGCGCGGTTCATACGGTTTGAGCCGCTGGGCCATATCGAGGGTGTACGGTACGTCCCACGACATCCACGCGTCGATCATGATGTCGCTTTCAGGCCCGGCTGAATCTCGCAAGTTTTCCATCAGCGCGACATTCTTGCGAATTCCCTCGCGACCGTCACTCGGTCCCCAGCGCGGGAACCATTTCTGCGCGGCGTACCCCATGGCGGCGTATTCCTTCGCCCGGGCAGTGACCTTCTCCGGCTCCAGGGAGAACCCGAGCATCGAGGCGTAAGCCGGGAGCTCGGTCCGAGTTGGACCGCCGAGGAGCACATGCACCGGTCGCCCCATCGCCTTGCCACGCAGATCCCAGAGGGCATTGTCGATGGCGCTGATGGAGAACATCGGCGTGCCTTTGCGGTCATGCACGCCGTCACGATAGAGGATGTCCCAGATGCGCTCGGTAGCCAGTGGATCCATCCCGATCAGCTTGTTGCGGTAGTGGAGATGAAGATGCGCGGCCGTTCCGCGATCGACCGGACCGCCCAGACCGGTGATCCCCGCGTCGGTCTCGATCTCGATGAAGATTAAGACGATGGTGCTCGTAGTCTCGCCCGATTTGATCGGTTGCCAATTCGTCTCCGCCCCGGTTTGTTTTTGAAACTCGGGATAGACATCCACCGGCCGGATCAACCGTTCTTCCCAGAATGGTCCCTCCGGATGCTCGATCGTCCCGGTCAGCTCCCGTAGCCGCATCTTCGTGATCTTCATCGATTCACTCCATCTGTGAGTAAAGGGCAAAAAGTAGAAGGTAATGGTGCGCTACGTTAGCAACTCCAATACTGGGGCCAATGCTTCGATTCCCTCTCGAGTATTCGGTCCCAGCCAGATTTGCACGTGCGTCGTACCGCGATCGGCAAACGCGTTCAGTCCCGCTGCGATCTCCTCAGCCGAACCGGTCAGTGCTGATTTGATCCCGAGCCGGTGGATGGTCGCGAAGTCATCGTGATCGGCAGCGATCCAGCCGGGTGCGTCGACCAGGAGACCGAAGGTCCGCTCCAGCGTGGCGGGATCGCGACCGACATCGACACAGGCCGCATCGATCCGTTCGAGCAATGGATTCGCTTCTTCCGGGGTGGCCAGCCATTCGGCGTTCCAGATATCAGCGTACCGGGCGGCGACGCGCATCACCCGCTCGCCCTTGGTGCCGATCAGAATCGGTGGTCCGTTCGGACGCGGGCCGCGCGGCCGTAACTCGCACTCGCGTGCGGAGTAGTAGGTTCCTTCGAAATCGACATATCCGGTTTTCAGCAAGGGCTGGATGATCTGGACAGCTTCTTCGAACCGGCTGGCGCGGTGGTCGTACGGGAACCCGAACGCTTCGATCTCATGTTGGTGCCATCCCGCACCGAGCCCGAGGATGAACCGCCCTCCGGAGATCTCATCGACCGTATCCGCCATCTTGGCCGTCAACGCGGGATTGCGGAGCAGCGTGTTGCTGACGAACGGACCGAGCTCGATACGACTGGTGCTGGCGGCAATGGCCGCGAGAATCGACCAGCAGTCCCAGGCGCCATGCTCGACACCCTCCCAACCCGGGGTGTCCGACTCGATCAACTGATGATCGAGAATCCAGACCGAATCGAATCCGAGCGCCTCAGCGTCGCGGGCCATACCGAGGATGTCGTCCCAGCGTGGGGTTCCTCCCATATAAAAGAGTTCGCCCGCGGGAAGAAAAAGACCGACCTTGAGTCGCCGAGGGATGTCTGTCATTTGGATTGTCTTACGCTCCGTCGTCGGAATGTCACAGTTGTGAGCAGGATTGTAGAGGAGAAGGCGTTGCGTTGTGATTGATCAACGAAAGCCGATTAGCTATTATAATAGCTTCCGTATTAGCTAATATGGAGGCTGTGATGGTCAATCGAACCGTGAGTGCGACGGAAGCGAAGAATCGGTTTGGTGCAGTCGTAAAAAGCGCGCGCGAAGAGGTCGATGCGGTGCTGGTCGAGAATCACGGTGAGCCCTATGTCTTTCTCGTTTCGCCGGCCGAATACCAACGCCTGCAAGAATCCGACAATGAGCTTCGGCGCAGGAAACGCCTCGAACAGTTGGAAGAGATCATGCGAATACAGGCGGAACTGAACAAGGATCTCACCCCGGAGGCGGCTGAGGAACTGGTCCAGCGGGCGATCGAGGAGGACCGAATCGAGCGACGTCGACGCGCCGAGCAGGGGCGGGTCGCATAAATGAGGACGTGCGTCGTTATCGATGCGAATGTCTTCCTTAGTTTTCTCCTCAATCCAGACAAGCAAACGGCTACTGTGCATGTTGTGCGAAGCGCGATTGCTGGTGATCTTGCCTTGGTGTTTCCGCCAGGTATCGCAGAGGAATTACGCCGCAAGGTGCGTGAGAAACCGTACTTCCGCTCGAGAATCACAGAGGGCATGCTCGAATCTCTCCTCAAGCTGATCCAGGAAGTTGGCATGCCGCCCTGGGAACAGGCATCCTGGCCAGTCCGCAGTAGCGACCCAGATGACCAGTACTTGCTGGATGCGGCCGCTGGAAATGGTGTCGACTTCTTGATCACGGGTGATCGTGGACTGCTGGCAACAGATCGAGCGGCTGATTCGGCGCTGATCGTCACTCCCGCTCAATTCCTCTCTTTGGTCGAACTGAATACACCAGAATGAGTTTGGCCAAGCATTGAAGTTGCCATCGGATTGACTTACTATACGTAAGTAAAGAGCCGTATCCTATCGACTGAAAGACCACCCATGACCCAACCATCCATCCCGGCCGGAACCCATATCGGGCATGTCCACCTCAAGGTCGCCGATCTCGACCGCGCGATCTGGTTTTACCGTGACGTGCTCGGGTTTGATCTGCTCTACAACATGGGGACCGCCGCGTTCCTGTCGGCCGGTGGCTATCACCATCACATCGCGCTCAACACCTGGGAAAGCGCGGGTGGGCAACCGCCCGCGGGCGGTTCAACGGGGCTCTATCATTTCGCAATCAACTACCCAACCCGGCGCGATCTGGCGGTCGCCTTCAAGCGGTTGCGGGAGAACGGTTGGCAGATCGACGGCTACAACGATCACGGCACCCACATCGCGCTCTATCTGCACGATCCGGACTTCAACGGCATCGAGCTCGCCTGGGACCGCGATCCGTCCGAGTGGCCCCAGTTCCAGAATCTCAGCAATGACGAAGCGATTGCCAACATGATGAATGGCCATCGCCGCCTCGATCTACGCGCTTTGCTGGCGGAGGCAGACCTGCCCGCGGACGTGGCCGAGTTGGAAGTCACCCCGGCGTAGTCGAACACCCGCACCCTGAATACTTGCGAGCTGTCATTCTGTCGGCCATAATTTGCCGGACAGAATGACGGTCCGTATCGTCATTCGAGGAGATCGGACATGATTGCTACAGCCCCTCTTTCCCCGCTCATCGAGCGTCTAACGACCGAGCTTGGTATTTCCCGGGCAGAGTTTGCCAGCGCCCTCGATGCTTCCGAGCGCTCGGTAGCGCGCTGGACGGCAGGGAATACGTTTCCGCAGCATGAGTCGCGCGCTCGTCTGGAAACGATGACCGCGCTGGCCGATCGTCTGCGTGAATCGTTTACCGAGGAGGACGCGGCGATTGACTGGCTTCATGCTCCAAGCGGCTACTTTGGAGGGCTCGCGCCTATCGATGCGTTGCTCCGCGGTCGTTTCGACCGTGTCGAGGCGGCGCTCGAAGCACTCGATGCCGGCATCTTCGTCTAGGCTATCGGGCCGATGAGGAGCGAGCGGACTGGTTCCGCTGGCGCGCTCCGCTCATTGCTCGAGGCTGCCGAGATCCGGCCATGGTCGGGTGACGTCTGGCGATGCCATGGGCGACGCTATGCCGCCGACGATGCCACCGGTTCGTTGCTGGTCACCGGACGCTTTCACCCCGGCAGAGACCGCTTTTCTGAGGATGACATCTGGCCCGCTCTCTATACGGGGTTGGCGTTGCACGTCGCGCTCGGCGAACGGTTACGTCACACCACCCCGGCCACGCTTTCCAAACTGGCGCACCAAACGATCTCCCAGCTCCATCTCGAGCTGGGCGCGGTGCTGGTGCTCTGCGCCGGATCAGACTGCGCACGCGTCTGCACGCCGGACATCCAGCCGGAGGATCTCTGCCGGCCCGCGGATTACGTACTCACTCACAGGATCGCCCGGGCGGCGCGGGAGCGGGCGGAAGCAATGCTCGTGCCCAGCTGCACCCGCTTTCCCGAGGGCAACCTGATCATTTTTCCAGATTGTCTACATTCCGGTTCGAGCCTGACGTTGGTCGAAACGCTGAACCCGGCGCTGTTCGTCGACTGGTCGAGGGTGGCCACCACGGGTGAATGAGACGGCGTCCCAGCCAGGCCGGTCCGTCAGGCATCCAGGCCGTGCTCGGAAATATGTTTGATGAGCAAGGTCAATACGGCCATACGCTCCCAGATGCTGGGGATCTCCAGGAATTCCCGTTCGCTGTGCGACAGACCGCCGTCTGGACCCAGTCCGTCGAGCGTCGGCACGCCGATCGCAGCGGTGAAGTTCCCATCCGTGCCGCCGCCCATTGTGATTTCCTCGAGCGTGAAACCGCAGTCCTCGGCAAATTGCTGAGCAAGCGCGATCAGCTTTTCGGTAACCGGGGTCTTTTCCATGGGTGGACGCAGGAAGCCGCCTTCGAGGGTGCAGGTCACATCGGGAACGGTCGTCGTTTCGGTCTGCTGGCGGATGGCGTCCACGATTCGTTCCGCCTCGGCCGCATTCAGGACCCGTACATCGATCGTCGCGGTGGCGGTGTCCGGAATGACATTGGCCACTTCGCCACCCTGGGCGATGCAGACGTTGACGGTGGTACCGGTTTCGGGATCGTTCAGCGCCTGCAGACCGATGATCTGATGCGCCAGCTCCAGCAACGCATTACGACCCAGCTCCGGTTCGACTCCGGCGTGCGCGGCCTGACCGTGGACGGTCAGGATGAACTTGGCTCCGCCCTTGCGGCGGCTCACGATCTCCCGGCGGGTTTGCGGTCCTTCCAGCACCAGCACGACATCATGCTGGCGGGCCAGATCCTCGATCAGCGTGCGTGAGCTCGGGGACCCGATCTCTTCATCCGGGTTGAGCACCAGGGTCAGGGTTCCGAACGCGTCGTAGCCGGTGTCCCGCAACATACGCATCGTATAGGCGCCCATCAGATCGGCTGCCTTCATATCTTCCGTGCCGGGACCATAGGCGATATCGCCTTCGATGCGGTAGGGATAGCGGTCGGTCGCTCCCCGTTTGTGAACCGTGTCCATATGTCCCAGCATCATGATCTTTGCAGCGCCAGAACCCGTCATGGTTGCAACCACAGTATTGCCGTACGTGTCGTTTGGATAGTTGGTGACGGTTGCGCCGCTCTGCTCCAGGATTTCCGTGAACGCCGCGCCGACCCGGTCGACATCTTCCTTATCGGTACTGAACGAATCGAGATGCACCACCCGATCGAGATCGTCCAGCAACGCCTGCTGGTAGGTGGCAATATCGGCCTTGAGTGCTTCGATCGACACGGAGAGCGGTTCCTTTCCTCTTCTAAATAGGTAAATGGGTTCCTGTGGACAGATCAACGTTCGGATTGGTCGGTGGCCTCGCGGATGCCTTCGCCCAGCGCGTTGAAGGCGAGAACGGTGAGCAGAATGGCAAGCCCGGGATAGACCGCCTGCATGGGAGCGGTGAAAATGAAGTCCTGGGCATTCGAGAGCATGTTGCCCCAGCTTGCCTGGGGTGGTTGAATACCGAGCCCGAGATAGCTCAGCGTCGATTCGAGCAAGATCGCCTGGGCGATACAGAAGGTGCTGGTCACCACGATGGCCGGTACGGCCTGTGGCAGGATGTGCCGCCCCAGCACACGCACCGAGGACGCGCCAGAAGCGATCGAGGCCGTGACGAACTCCATATGCTGGGTACGAAGCACCTCACCCCGGACGATACGGGTGCAGCCCATCCAGCTTGTCAGGCCGATGACGATGGAAATCGTCGTCAGGGTCGACTGATAGACCGCCAGTACGATGAGGACGAAGAAGAACGTCGGAATGGCAAGCATGCCATCGGTCGCGCGCATGATGACGGCGTCGACGATCCCGCCGCGGAAACCCGCGATGAGCCCGAGAACGGTCCCGAGCGCGATCGAGATCACCATCGCGGCCAGTCCAACGACCAGCGAGATCCGACCGCCGTAGAGGACCCGCGAGAAGTTGTCACGTCCGCTTTCGTCGGTCCCGAAATAGTGATCGAGACTTGGTCCCAACAGCCGGTCCCGCAGACTGATCTGATTTGGGTCGTACGGGGCGATCTGCGGGGCAAATGCCACAGCCAGGCTTAGGACGAACAAAAAGATGCCCGCAACTGCCGCAATCTTGTGATTGCGCGCGAATGTCGTCAGGATCGAGCGTAGATGCGAGAGCCGGCTGTGCTCCAGGGGGCTCACGTGCGCCGTGGTGACGCTGGTTTGCATCGCGTGCATCAGTGCAGCTCGATGCGCGGGTCGAGAATTGCGTAGGCAATGTCGACCAGGAGATTGGTCACGATGACCATGGTGGATACGACGAGCGTGACCCCCATGATCACGGGATAGTCACGTTGGAACGCGGCATCGACCGCCAGCCGGCCCATCCCCGGCCAGGAAAAGATTGCCTCGGTGACCGGCGCTCCACTGACGGTCGCCGGCAGCAACAAGCCAAAAACCGTGACAACGGGAATGAGGGCATTCCGAAGCGCATGCCGGGCGAGCACGGATTGCTCCGAAAGTCCTTTGCTGCGCGCAGTGCGCAAATAGTCCTGCCGCATGACCGAGCGCATGCTCGACCGTGTGTAGCGCAGAAGTTGCGCCATGGGGACCAGACTCAGCACGACCGCTGGCAGGATGAGATGCTCGATCCGGTCGGAAAGCGAAAACGGCGTATTCAGCGTTTTCATTCCCCCGGTCGGGAGCAACCCCCACCGGACCGAGAAGAGCATCATGGCAAGCAGACCGAACCAGAAAACCGGAATCGACACGCCGACAAAGCTTCCGAGCGTCGAAAGCGTATCGACGATGCCTTTGGGGCGAACGGCACACCAGATGCCGACCGGCAGCGCAATGAGCGTGGCCAGCAGCAACGCCGAACCGGAGAGGAGCAACGAGGCTGGCAGTCGTTCCAGCACCAGGTCGAGGACCGGTGTTTTCAACTGATACGAATAGCCAAAGTTCCCCTGAACGGCGTTGCGGAGCCAGCGCAGATATTGCACGGCGATCGGATCGTCGAGCCCGAGATTGGCGCGCGCCTGCTCGATCTGGGCCCCGGACGATGAATCCGGATCCACCAGAACAGCAGGCATACCCGGGGCCTTGTGAATGATCACAAAGACCACCATGCTCACAATGAGCAGGAGCATGATCGATTGTAGGAACCGGCCGAGCAGGTAGCGCGCCATCGGAAATCCTCGTTAGGAGGCGTCGCTCAACGTAATCTGGTTGAGATAGAGCGTTGCATTGCGGAAATCGAGCGGCGGGTAGTTCTCCACCCGGTTGTTGATCACATCGATTTCATGCGGGTAGTAGAAGAAGATGACCGGCAGATCGTCCGCCAGGATCTCCTGGAACCGTCCATAGATCTCGGCGCGCTCGGCCTGATCGACCGTGGCTCGCCCCTGCGCCAGCAGCTCGTCCACTTCGGGATTCGAATACCCGAAGTAGTTGTTGCCCCGGTCGGTTCCGTAGTAATTGATCAGATCCGGATCCGGCTGTAGCTGCGAGAAGTGCATCAACGCGTCGAACTCGAACGAGAACATGTTCTGGTCGAAGACATTCGGCTCCAGGAACTCGAGCTTCGCGTCGGCGCCCACGGCGGCGAAGTACTGCTGCAGTGCTGTGTTGATCTGCTCGCGTGTGCTGTTGCCGGCGGTGGAGTAAATGGTGAACGAGAGTTGCTCGCCGTCCTTCTCCAGAATGCCGCCCGATCCCTCGGTCCAACCAGCTTCCGCAAGGAGGTCCCTAGCCCGATCCTCGTCGTAGTCATAGGTGGTGACGTTGGGGTTGTACGCCCATTCGATGGCCGGATTGATCGGCCCGGTTGCCAGGGTTGCATTTCCCTGAATGACCGCCTCGACAATGGCCTCCCGGTCGACCGCATGGGCCAGCGCCTGCCGCACCAGCTTGTCCTGGAAGATCGGACGGCGATTGTTGAACCCGATGAAGAAGTACTGGATTGGGGTCGAGGTGGTTACCGTGACCGTATCGAGCCCCTCGATCGCATCGAGCTGCTGCACTTCCGGAAAGGCGACATCGAGCTCACCGGTGCGGATTTGCAACATCTGCGTGTTGAGATCCGGTACCTGCTTGAAGACAACGGCTTCGACCTGAGCGACCTGCCCGAAGTAGTCCGGGTTGGGGATAACCGTGGTGGGGTCGCCGGAGACGAATTCCTTGAACATGAACGGACCGGTGCCGACCGGGTTGGCGACGAAATCGACCGGGTTGTTGAGATCGGTTCCGTCCAGCAGATGCTTCGGCAGGATGAAGATCAGATAGCCCAATCCCACCGGCAGCGATGCGACCGGCTCGCTGAAGGTCAGCGTGACCGTATGCGGATCGACCACCTCGGTCGAGGTGAGCGTAACGAGCACGCCGCGGTTGGTAACGGTGTTTTCGGGATCGAGCATGGCATCGAAGGTGAACTTCACATCTTCGGCCGTGAACGGGGTCCCATCGTGCCATGTGACATCGTCGCGCAGGTTGAAGGTCCAGGTGATGGCATCCTCGGTCGACCATTCGGTGGCCAGATCCGGGATAGGGGTCACACCGTCGAGATCGTATTTGATCAGCCCGCTATAGACCGTCTTGTTGAACAGAATGTTCGGGATCGCTGGAGCAAACGGCCAGCGATACGGATCGCCATTGACCGGCAACACGAAGGTGTTGGTGCCGGTCTGCCAGCGCGAAAAGGCGATCGTGGCGCCCGGGTTTGGAGCAGCGAGCGAATCGACCAGCTTCATGGCCGAAATCGATGCTGCGGCTGTCGCCGTGGTGCTCATCAGCTTGCGCCGGGTGATCGACGGTCCAGTAGAAAATTGTCTGGTCATAGGTGCGCTCCTCTTCGAACGAATCGTTTGAACGTCTTGCCGCGTGTTTGCAGTCGGGTAACTCAAGAACCGGCGGAGAAATGCAGAGTGCCCGCGATGGTGCCCCTTTCGTTAGGCTGTCGGCGCGGAGTGCGCTGGTGGCGCGGTCGTCCCGCGCACGATCAGCTCCGGATCGAAAATCTGAGCGGTCGGTTCGTCGCGCGTGCCGTTCAGGCGTTGCAGAAGCAACCGGGCGGCGGCGCGGCCCATCTCGTACATCGGCTGGCGGACCGTCGTGAGCTGCACGGTCCGCAACGAGGCGAGGACGGAGTCGTCCCAGCCTACCACCGAGAGATCCTGCGGAACGCGTAGGCCACGCTCCAGCGCGGCATCGATGGCTGCCAGCGCGGTCATGTCGTTCACAGCCAGCACAGCGGTGAACCGGCGGTCCGGATCCTCCAGCAGCTCGACCATGGCGCGATAACCGTCTTCGAAACTGAAGTCGGTGGCGATAAATGGGGCAGGCGACGTTCCCCGTTTGGCGATGCCGTCATTGAACGCGCGGAGCTTTTCCTGCGTGACCGATGAGGTTTCCGGTTGTCCGCCCAGGAAGACGATCTCCCGATGCCCCAGCTCCCACAGATGCGTGAGCGCGCTCTCGATACCGGCGAAGTTGTTGACGCCGACGAAGTCCGCGGAAACATCCATGCTGCGCCGGCTGAGCTGGACCGTATGAATCGACTCTTGCTGAAGCCGCTTGATATGGACGTCATGCAGCGACGAGGACATCACGATCACCCCGTTGACCCGCTGGTCGACCAGGAGATCGATATGCCGGGCTTCCCGCTCTTCATCGAAGCTCGTATTGCAGATGATGAGCTGATAGTTCTCCGGCAATGCCTCGTCTTCGATCGCCCGGACGCTGAGCAGGGAGTTTGAGCTGCCGAAATCGGCGACCATCAGGGCGATGGTGGAGGTGCGCTGCAACCGTAGCGCCCGGGCGATACCCGACGGCCGGTAGTCGAGCGCATCGGCGGTCTCCAAAATGCGTTGTCGAAGCTCTGGCTCCACGAACCGGCGGCCGGAAAGCGCATTCGAAACGGTCGATGGCGCAATCCCCAACTGTTTGGCGATGTCGCTCATCGTCGGTCGCCGGTGCGGTCTGCCCCGTGTATTCGTGCTGACGGAATCTGGAGCCATCGCGTTCGCCCTGTCGAATGCCTTATGCGCTCTCCGTGTCCACGGGACATGCGGCGATTGCCCGATGCAGGTTCTCTGCCGAGATACGGGTCTTCTCCTCACGCACGGCGGGATCGGGATCGTCGAAATACGTCTCTAGAGAGACGATGCCGCGGTAGCCATCGGTGGTGATCGCGGCGAGCAGACCGTCGAGGTCGAGTGCGCCTTCCCCCAGCGGAACCCAGTGGTTGCTGCCATGGGCGACCGAGTCTTTGAGGTGGATATGGGCAACGCGGTCCTTGAGCAGATGCCAGGCTTCGACCGTCGGGGTTGGATCGCCCAACGCGAAGGCGTTGCCGGGATCCCACAGAAGTTGTAGGCGTGGATCGACGATGGCATCGAGCACCGCGCGCGACTCGGTCGCCATCTGGACATTGGCATAGCTGCTGTTTTCGAGCAGCAGCGTGATATTGGCGCCTCGGGCTCGTTCCAGAAGCGCGTTCAACGCGTCGATGATTCGGTCCCAAACGCTATCGAGCGACGGCTCTTTCAGAAATGCGTAGCAGCGAATGCGGTCGAGCCCCAGGATGCCGGCAATTTCCACGGCCCGGTCGAATTGTTGGAGCTGTTCCGCTCGAGCCGCATCGGTCGCAGGGACACGCATGATCAACGTGGCGAGATTCGAGACCGTCACCCCGTGTTCGGTGCTGATGGCGGCAATGCGCTCGATCTCGTCATCGTTCAGTTCGATGACCGGGCGATCCCAGACGCTGAAGACCTCGACGTGCGGCAATCCCCAGGCGGCTGCCCGGCTGGCTGCATGGTCGTAATCGTTGGAGATCGTGTCCGAGACGACTCCCAAGCGTAGCAACTGCGCTCCCCTTTCGATCCGTCGAATTTGATTCCCCGAGTGAGACAAAATCGATTGTCGCATCTGGGAAAATCGATTTTCTATGAACTCATTCGAGCATACCGGCCAATGCGCCGGCTGTCAAACGCGGACATTGGCCGGGATGATGAGAGATTCTTCACTGCGTTCAGCATGACAAGGGGGAGCGGCGCGCCACCGCGGTATGGCGGTGAACTCAGCAACGTTCATCATGGCGACGCTCTGATCGGTGAGACGCACCCATTGGCCGGAGGTGCGGACCGGACGCTCTGCTGCCGTGAGGGGGCAGCCCTCATCCGGGGGCAGACAAAATGCCCTCGGGACGATTGGCGGTATCGTCACCACATTGCCCATTGCCCATTGCCCATTGCCCATTGCCCATTGGCGCCGGGTTTGTCATGCTTCCCGCAACGGCCCGGCGCGTTTTGTCGACGCGTACTCGTGAGCGAACCATGCTTGATACGTCGGTACAGCTCGATCGATTCATCGACCAGGTGTTGCAGCGGCTCGGGTTATCCCGCGCCGAGCTGGCGCAGACGCTCGAAATTTCGGAACGGTCGATTGCCCGTTGGCAGGCGGGAAAGAGCTTTCCGCAATATGAATCCCGCGCCCGGCTCGAAGAGCTGGATCTCCTGGCTGATCGGGTGCAGTCCGCGTTTCCCACTGCCGCGGCCAGAGATGCATGGTTGCGCGAGCCGGGTCCGGACTCTGAGGGACAACCATTGATCGAGGCGATTCTGGAGGATCGGTTCGAGGTCGTTCGCGCCGCCCTCGATCGGATCGAAGCGACAAAGGGTCGTGGGCGCACGCGCACGACGAAATCGGAGTAGGTATGGACCAACTGGCGAACCGCTTCATTCAGGATGAGCCGCGGAGACGGATCGGCGAGGTGCTGGATGTCGACGTAGCGGTGACGCGTGGATGGTGGGTGCAACCGCTCGGTATGCTGGCGGCCGGACAGGTGCTCGGGCGGTTCTTCGGGAACGCCAAACGCCGAACCCGGAGCGGACTTTGCTTCACCGCCGGTATGGCCGCTGCCGGGGCGGTCCATGCCGTGGGCCATATCGTCACCGCGCGCATGGTCGAGGCGCCAATGGATACCCTGCTGCTCACCCCGATCCGGACCTTCACCCTGTATGACGACACTGGGGAAACGATTTCAGCCGATCAGCATCGCGGCCGCGCCATTGGCGGCCCGGTCGCGAACATCACCGCTGGGATCGGAGCGTTGCTCTTGTCGATCGTAGTCAAGCATCGTTATCTGCGCTTTTTCGGAATCGCCAGCACATTCATTGGGGTGGGTGCGCTCGTCCCGGTTGCTGGTAACGATGGCGAAGAGTTGTTCGGGCGTTCGGAACGAGATTCTGGGTCCTGAGAAGCACGCCACACCTGATCCTTTGTTCCGATGAGGTGCGCTGCCTTGCCGATCGTAGCTGAGGGCGTGTCCGCCCTCTCGCCGCCCGCGATTTGGTCTCCAATTCGGAAACCGAGCGTGGAGGAACCCGCGGGGCCCCTCCACGTTGCGCGCTCTGGTTGGGAGTACGAGGGGAGACCGTGATTCTCCCCCTCACCATACCTACGATGTCGGGTTCCAGCATCCAGTGGACGCCGCGTCCCGTGCATAGTCGCGGAAATCACGCGGAGGCCGCCCGAGCGCGCGTTGGACGCCATCGCCCAACCAGGCGTTGCGGCCGTCCAGCACCGTAGTGAAGAGATACTGCAGCAACCAGATGACCTCGCTGGGCAGGCCGGCGGCGCGCATCTCACGCTCGTAGACCTCTTGATCGAGCTCGGTATAGCGAATCTCGCGGCCCGTTGCCAGGGCGATCTCCTGCATTGCCTCGGCCATTGTGAGTGTGCGCGGCCCGGTAAGCTCGTAGAGTTGGCCGTTATGTCCCGGTTGGGTCAGAGCGGTTGCCACCACCTCGGCAATATCGTCTGCATCGACAAACGGTTCTCGAACGGCGCCCACTGGTAGTGCAAGCTCTCCGGCCAGAATCCCGTCGATGAAGTAGTTTTCACTGAAGTTCTGCATGAACCAGGCACAGCGGACGATGGTCCAATCCAACCCAGAGTGCTGCACCAAGGCTTCCGCCGCTTGCGCTTCCGGTTCACCCCGGCCGGAGAGAAGCACGAACCGCTCGATTCTCGCCCGCTTTGCAAGATCGATCAGCTGCTCGATGGCGGCGACCGCGCCGGGAACGGCCAGATCGGGCGCATACGCGGCATAGACGGCCTTGCTTCCCTCCAAAGCGCTGGCCCAGCCGTGGGACTGTTCCCAATCGAAGGCGGGTTGTGACCTGCGGGAGCCGATCCGCACGGGAACGCCCAACGCCTCAAGACGCGCGGCCACCCGCCGGCCGGTCTTGCCGGTACCGCCTGCCACAAAGACCGGACCCAGTCTGGTTCCGTTCCCTGCGCTGGTCGTTCGCTCGAGTGTTGTGCTCATCTCATCCTCCTGGATCGTGTGACCGCCGAACGGCTCGGCGGTTCGTGCGTCCATAGTGGGGTCTTCGATGAGGTTGATCTATGATTGAATGTACGTGATTCTTGTCAGATCGTCCGATTCGGCTGGACGATCTGACAGAAATTGATCCGCTTCTCTCATGAGTACGTCCATGCTGCAACCAGTCGATCCTCTTGGTGAAGCCCTCTATTACCTGCGCATGACCGGGCTCTTTTACAGTCGGTGTGCGTTCACCGCGCCGTGGGGGCTCGATCTCCCGGCGATGCCGGGTTTCGTGCTGTTTCATGCGGTGACCCATGGGAGCTGCTGGCTCGATCTGGGAGACGGAGACGAGGTGCAGCTCCGGGCTGGCGATGTGGTACTGGTCCCGCATGGAGCAGGGCACCGGATGACGAACCATCCCTCCAGTCGTGCGATCTCCCTCTGGGACACACCACGCACTGCCGTGAGCGAACGATACGACCTGCTCCAGATCGACGGCGGGGGAGAACGCACCGATCTGATCTGCGGGGCGGTGCGGTTCGAGCATGCGGCTGCGGCGAACTTGATCGGGGTTCTGCCGAAGGTGCTCCGGATCGAGTCGGGTGCCTCAGCGCAAGGGGAATGGGTGCAGAGCACCTTGCGTTACATGGCAACCGAGGCGCGCACGCTCCGCCTGGGCGGGGAAGCGGTCATTACCCGGCTTTCCGATGTGCTGGTGATCCAGGCGATCCGCTCCTGGCTGGAGGAATCCGATGCCGCCAGAGGTGGCTGGCTCGGCGCCTTGCGTGACGAGAAGATCGGCCGGGCGTTGACAGCCATCCATCGCGATCCCGCACGGGAGTGGTCGGTGGCCATACTGGCGGACGAGGTGGCGATGTCGCGCTCGGCGTTCGCGGCCCGGTTTACGGAGCTGGTTGGGCAACCGGCCATGACCTATGTCACCTGGTGGCGAATGCAGGTGGCGCTTGGACTCCTCCGGGAGGAGGGGATCACCGCCGCCGAAGCCGCCGGCCGGATCGGCTACAACTCCGAAGCCGCATTCAGCCGTGCGTTCAAGCGAACCCTTGGCTTTTCACCCGGCGCCGCGCGAGCGCAGGTTCCGGAACCGGTCCTGCCTGCCTGGACGACATGAGGAGCTGGGAGCTGGGATCGATACGGAACCCGTCGGAACACTTCGCCATATTTCCAACGTCCAAACGCTTCTACATTCGCGCTAACACCCCTTTGGTGCGTCCGTAGGCGACAGCACGGCGTCGTTCATCCTCAGCGTCCAGTGTGCGTTGTCCAGACGCTCTTGCATGTTGCACTCATACCCCTTCGTCGTCACCCGGATTCGGTATGAGGAGTTGGGAATGATCTGGCGGGACTCTGGAGATCGGGGCCGGAGGAATTCAGGTTCTGGCCGATCCCTTTGCCGCTTGCCCATTGCCGAACGTGCTTCGGACCCCTTTTCGAACTTGCCCTAGGAGTGTGCGTACGACGCCGCTGGGCTCCGTTGTCGCTGGCGAAGCGCCAGCGTCTCCCGAAGCTCGGCCGAGCGAAACGCGAGCTCGCGTTCGAAACGGGTCCGATCGAGCTCCGACACGTCCACCGTCATGGCCAGTGATCCATATCCCTGGAGCCAGCAGACCTCGATATTCAGGATGGGATCGCCGCACCGTTGTCGAGCGGCAAGCCCTTTCCGATGAATCGCGCGCAGCTGCGCGTGATGTTCTGGGGAGACATGTTCTCCCCGAAGGCGCTCATCGACGATTTCGAGAATCAGTGAGACCTCATCATCGAGCAGTTCGTTGATTTGCTGGAGGGCGTCTTCGTCGCGGTCGTACGGGGCCAGCACGGCGGTGACCCGTTCCTGGTCGAGACGGTCGAGCGCGGTATCGTGCCGGCGAAGTGCGTCCGAAACACGCCGCACCGCCCAGATCCCAACGGGAATGGCAACGAGAAACGACACTAGCGAAAGCAAGAATGGTTGTGCGCCCATATCGGGCGCATATTCTGCATCAGAACGTCCAAATTGTCACGTTCTGGATGCCGCCAATATGTTGTTCAGCGATCTCATCCCCGGTGAGTGGTTGCAGTCTATCGAGAGGATGCAAGAAGTCCCGGGTCTTGAAAAGTCCACATCTCGGATTACGAATGATCTACGCGTCGGTCGTAGCGTTGGGCCGCTGTGCCCTTGCAACCAGCCGTAGGTCGATAACCGGCGCAGCCCAGAACATTGGCCCCCGGGCCGGTCAATCTGAAAACGGTTGTTGAGATTGGGTCACGGCTTTCCCGCGCTACCGAAGCTGGCTCCAGAGCTCAGGCAGCATCGCGTACCAATGGCGTGACACGTTCGCGAATTCGGGGACCATCGGTTTGTTCGATGAGACGGAGCTCATATTGCCGCTGGAGGTTGAGCCAGAATTCGGGACCGGTACCGAGCCAGTACCCCAAACGCAATGCTGTATCGGTTGAGATTGCCCGTTTCCCGGAGAGAATTTGGGAAACGCGATTCGGCGTAACATCCAGCGCTCGCGCGAGATCAGCGCCGCTTATGCTCAGGAAATCGAGCTCCTCTTTCAAGATCTCACCGGGGTGAATTGCCGGACATGCCATAACCGTCTCCTGGTGATCAGCGACCGTGTCGATGTTGAGTGACGAGTTAGCCGCTTTCTGGGCGAAGCGCCAAGCGCTGAATGAGTTCGCCTGGAGTCTGTACGTGTAGTCCCCATTGCTCCTCGATTTGTCGTGCCTCAGAGAGTAGGTGACGATGGTCGAAAGTGGCGAGTGTGTGGCATTGCGCCGCTAACGCGCCGGCAACAATTGCTGCGTCCTTCGGCTCAATAAGATGCGCAACCTTCCTCACGAGCCGATCAGGAGGATTCGTGCAAAGGAAGAAATCCAGTGCAATGAATGCATCGAACGCCGTAACCCCGCCGGGGATTTGCGCGCCAGATTTCGCCGGGTCTCGACCAGAACGAATGAACTGACGGCAAGCGGAACGAGTCCGTCCACCCCCATGAGAACGAGATCGCGAGCATAGCCAGACTTGGAGATCGAGGCGGCGATCAGAACACTCGAATCGATAAAGACCCTACTCGGGTGTGGTGGGTTCGATCCCATACATCTCGCGCAGCAAATCGCCTCGCTCGGCGCGTCCCGATTCGATGAGATCGTCCAACGTCAGTCCTTGGACCATGAGCGACTCCCCAATCTTGTCGAGCAGCGCGGCGGCAATAGCCTTTTGCGGAGTGACAAGCGCTCCAGCGGGCGTGACCGTCACCGAGACGAGATCGCCACGTTTGAGTCCAAGCTCTTCGCGGACAGCGGCGGGCAGCGTAACTTGCCCCTTCTCTTGCACGCGCACCAAGTTCGATCGTGTCATGCATCAGCTCCGAAAGTCATACATTCCGATTATCAGTATATCGTCGATCAGGCGCGCCAGACGACCCCGGTCATGCAATGGCACGAACCGCCGCCCTTCATCAGCTCGGAAACGTCGACCTCGACGACCTCGACCCCATGCTGTTCCAGCAGCGCTTTGGTCTTGGCATTGCCAGCCGGGGTGACGACGGCGCGCGGCCGCAACGGCACGATATTGAGCGCCATTCCACCCTGCGATTCGGCCATATCCGGCAGGTCGATGACGGTAAATCCGTGTCGTTTCAGGTTTTCGTAGACGACCCAGGAGAGCTGGGTTGGCATGACCATCGCCAGATCCTTGTCGATGACATTGATCGTGCCGTCGATATGCCCGCATCCATAGGGGATCTCGACCTCGATCACCTCGGCAATCCCCGCATCCCGAAACGCCCGCGCGACCTGTTGCACCCCGGAGCGATTCGAACGCATGCCCAGTCCAACGAAGACCAGATCTTCATTGGTGACCACGACATCGGCTCCTTCGAAGGTGCCATCCCGGTCGACCGAATGGACGATGGGCACCCCCTCGCGGGCGAGCGCCGCCGCGGCCCAGCGTTCCTCGCCGGCCCGGGCGGCCGAGGCCATGCGCGAGATGACCGCCCCCTGGGGGGTCATGCAAAAGGTGTCCCGGCAGAAATACGCGTTTGGCAACGGCGCGTCGATCTCCCCCAGCTCGATCACCTTCACTCCATTGGAGCGGTAGACCTCCATGAAGGCATCGTGCTGGTCGCGCGCTTTGGCTGGATCGATTGGTGCCAGCCAGAGGGCGGCGCGGTAGTCGGGCACATCGTCGATCTCACCACCGGGTCGATGGGTCAGGACGGTACGCAGCGGATACCACTCGGCCGGAACGCCGCATGCTTCCCAGACAGTGCCCAGCTCATCCAGCCGGGTTCCCGCGCGGGGCACCCAACCATCGCCGCCATGTGCGGAGTCCTCGTTCTGCTTGAGCACATCGGCCGGTCGCCCGGTGAATTCCTGGAGCATCGTCTGGTCCCCTCTCTTGGATGTCATGCCGTCGATGCGCGAATAGTACCCAAGACGCAGGGCCCACCGGCTCGATCGCACACCCGGAATCTACCTCGCGTTGTGTCTGGCGGGTATCATCGAACAGAACATACGATCGACAGGAGGACCGGCATGGCGAACGAACTTCGGGTGGCGTTGGAAATCGGTCCAAAAGGGAAGAAGGTCGTTGCATACGCGCCCGATTGGCCCGGACTCGAACGCGGCGCCAAGGCACCTGAGCTAGCGATCGAACGATTGACCTCGTATATCCCGCGCTATGCAACGATCGCGCAATTGGCCGGGATGTCCGAAGCCTTCGCTTCGGTCGGGGAGCCCACGGTCGTCGAGACCTACCCTGGTACTGGTTCGACCGATTTCTGGGGGATCTCGTTCGCCTTTTCCGCGTTCGACCGGCAGCCTGTTTCCAACGTCGAACTGGAACGAGAGCTGGCGCTGATGCAGGCGTGCTGGACCTTGTTCGATGAGGTGCGGTACCGGGTTTCGGACGAACTGCGCAAAGGTCCGCGAGGGGGTGGCCGTGACCGCGAAAACGTCGTGCGGCACGTCATTGGGGCGGAATACGATTGGGGGAAAGGGATAGGAGTTCAGCCCTTGCCAGCCGGAGAATGGCGCGACGATGCAAAACTGCGTGCCTATCACGAAGCATATTGCGCGGCCATTCGCACCCATCATGCCGAGGGCAAGATGGCGAAGAAGTGGCCGCTGCGCTACCTCATCCGCCACACGGCGTACCACACCCTGGATCACACCTGGGAAATGGAAGACCGCGACCTGAGCTAGTCGCGCGTGATCGCCTTGCGGGATCGATCTGGTACGTGCCGCGTGACCTGCGTTCACAATCCGGTAAGTTGCTCGAGGATTCGAGGCGTCCAGGGTCGTGAGCGAAAAAAGGAGTCTTTCCCCAATGATCGGTTTTTCGGATGAGTTGACCGCGCCCACCCCTATGGCGCTGCGCCGCCGTGGGGCGCCGGTGTTTGCCACAGGTGGACTGGTTGCGAGCGCGCATCCTTTGGTGAGCAGCAGCATGCTGACCACGCTGGCAGCCGGTGGCAACGCGGTCGATGCCGCCATCGCCGGCGCGTTGACGGCGGGCGTCGTTCTGCCGGCCATGACCGGGCTCGGCGGAGATCTCTTCGCGCTGGTTGCTTCACCATCCGATCCCGAACCGGTTGCGGTTTTGAGCAGTGGAATCAGTCCCCGGGGCGCAAGCCTAGACGATATGCGCGCGCATGCCGAGGGGGATGGCCGGCTGCTCCCGCAACATGGTCCGTTGTCTCCCTCGGTGCCGGGGTTCGTGGCCGGGATGTTTGCGCTTCACGAACGCTACGGCACCCGCCCGATGACGGAGCTTGCCGCCCCGGCCATCCGTTACGCCGCGGATGGGTTTCCAGTTTCGCCCATGGTCGCGCGGTGGTTCCCTATGCGGGAGGAACTGCTTCGTCGCTTTCCGTGCTCGGCGGCGGTCTTTCTGCCGAATGGTCAACGGCCCCGTGTGGGAACGGTGTTGAAGCAACCCGACTTGGCCCGCTCCCTGGCGGCGATTGCCAAGGGTGGCAACGACGTCTTCTATCGAGGGGAGATCGCCCGGCAGATCGGCGCCTATCTGACGGCAAATGGGGGCGCCATGACCGCGGAGGATTTCGCCGATCACGAGGCGACCGTGACCGCCCCGCTTTCGACGACCTACCGGGGACATACCGTCTATCAAACGGGACTGCCGACCCAGGGATTCGTCAACCTGGAAGCGCTCAATATCATTGCCAATGACGACATGGGGACGCTCGGGGTCGATCGGGCGCCGGGTATTCACCTCATGGCTGAGGCGCTCAAGCTCTCCTTTGCCGACCGGCTCGCCTACGCTGGCGACCCAACGGTGGTCGACGCGCCACTCGATCGTTTGCTCTCCGTAGACTGGGCCGCATCGCGGCGCGAGCAGATCGACCCGACCCGCGCGAATCCGAACGTCCAGCCCGGGATACTGAAGCCGGGTGACACGACCTATCTCTGCGTCATCGACGGCGACGGGCTGATGGTCTCGCTGATTTGCTCGATTTCGGATGCCTTTGGCAGCGGTGTGGTCGCCGGAGAAACCGGTATCGTGCTCAATAATCGTGCCGGTCACTGTTTCTCCCTGGAAGAGGGGAGTCCCAATTGCTATGCCCCGGGCAAGAAGCCGATGCACACGCTTAATTGCTTCCTCGTGTCCGACGAACATGGTACGCCGGTGATGGTTGGCGGCACGCCCGGCGGTGACGGGCAACCGCAATGGAACCTCCAGATGCTGACCGGGCTGCTCGATGCCGGGCTCGACGTGCAGGAAGCCGCCGAGCTGCCCCGTTGGGCGGTCTGGCCCGCGACCTATCCGGCTGAGCTCGGCAACCCGGTCGAGCTGCGCGTCGAGGCCCAGACGGACCAGGCGACGATCGACGCGCTGGCCGAGCTCGGACATACCGTCAATGTCGTCCCCGCCTGGAGCATGATTAGCGGCGCGCAGTTGATTGCACGCGATCCGGAGCGCCATGTCCTCGTGGGCGGATCCGATCCGCGCGTCGAGGGAATGGCCGAGGGGATCTAGCGTACGGTTGTGCGAGAGGTTCTGCGTCCTGAGCAACTGCCAGAAATCGTCGGCCTGCCCCCTGGGCGCTGGCCCCGTCTTCTTCATTGCCAGGTGTCCGCGTGGGGCCCGGGAGATTGTTACTTATCGCCGGGAGATTCTTATTTGACGCCATTTTGACCGGCGGGTATGCTCTGGTTTCATTCTGTCCGCGTAGACGCGACGAAAGGAAAGATCGTGGAGGATCGTGACGTGCAAACTCGCCCTGGCGAGTCGGTGAGACTCTCTCGCAGGCGCCTGCTCGGTGGCGCTGCCGCATTCGGCGGAGCTGCCGCCTTTGGGCCGGTTTCAGGTTTGGCGGCCGGGCGTCCTGGCTTTGCAACGATGGCCAGATTCCAGGATGGATCGCCCCAGCCTGGCGGAACCCTGCGGGTTGGGCTCTATCTCGACGCCGCGACCATGGATCCCCACTTTTCCGGATCGAAGCTCGATCGCCAGATCTATTTCAATGTTTACGATGCGCTCGTCAGACTCGGGGAGAACCTCGCCATCGAGCCTGGGCTTGCCGAGTCGTGGGAGACGCCCGACCCGCAAACGTATATCTTCCATCTGCGGCAGGGGGTTACCTTCCATGATGGAACGGATTTCAATGCCGAAGCCGTCAAGGTCAATTTCGATCGTATGATGGATCCCAACCTGCAGTCGCTGCGGCGCGGTGAGGTCGCCGGTATCACCTCGGTCGAGGTGGTCGATGACTACACCGTTTAGCTGAACCTGGAAGCGCCCAACTCCGCCCTGCTTGCCACCCTGACCGATCGCACCGGGATGATCATCTCCCCGGCAGCCATCGAGGAATATGGCGAAGATCTCGCTCGGAACCCGGTCGGCACCGGACCGTTCACATTCGTCGAGTGGCAGAAGGACGATCACCTCTATCTGGCGCGCAACGAGAACTATTGGGAAGCGGAGCTGCCCTATCTCGATGAAGTGCAGTACCGTGTGATCCTCGACGACTCCGTCCGGATTGCCGCGCTCCAGAATGGCGAGCTCGATATCGTCGATTCGGTGCCGCCTCGTTTCGTGGCCGACACGCGAGAAGACGCAAATCTCACGACGATCGACGTTCCATCGCTTGCCGTCTGGTTCATCTGGTTGAACGGCACGGCCGCTCCCTTCGACAACAAGGCGCTGCGGGAGGCTGTCGCCGCCGCCGTCGATATCGATGCAATCGTTCAGGGCATCTATCTCGGTATTGGCGTGCCGGCAAATGGCCCGATCTCGCCGGCCAGCTGGGCCTATGCCACCGATATCCCTGCCCGGACCGTCGATCTCGATCTCGCCCGCGCCAAGCTCGAAGAGGCGGGAATGCCCGACGGCTTCTCGTTTGCCTTCAAGACCGAGCCGACGCCCAGCAACCTTCAGGTCGCCCAGTTGATGCAGGCGATGCTCGCCGAGGTCGGGATCACCATGGAGGTGATCCAGGTGGACACCGCCACGCAGATTGCCGACACGGTGGCAAAGAACTTCGAGGCGACCTGGTCGCAATGGAGCGGCCGGCCGGACCCCGATGGCAACACCTTCCAACACTTCCACGTGGAGGGTGGGATGAACTACGGCGGTTTCGATAACGCCGAAGTCAACGAGTTGCTCGAGCAGGGACGAGTCGTCTCCGATCAGGCAGAACGGGCGCAGATCTACGCGCAGGTGACGGAGATTCTCCAGGAGGAGGTCCCGGCCATCTTCATCTGGCATCCAGACGAACCGAAGGCCATGACCAATCGTCTCCAGGGGTATCAGCCGGTGCCTGACGGCATGATGCGGTTCGGCCCGGTTTCGCTCAGCTAGTTCGTCGCGGTGGCGGCGTTTCTGCTGCAAAGACTCATTGGAACCGTTCCGGTTCTCTTGCTGGTCAGCGTCACGATCTTTTCGTTGATGCACCTGATTCCGGGTGATCCCGTGCAGGTCATGGCGGGCGAGGTTCAGGATCCCGAAGCGATTGCGCGCATTCGGGCCGACCTGGGCCTCGACCGCCCACTCTACCGGCAATATCTGAGCTGGCTCGGAAACGCCCTGCAAGGCGACCTGGGCGAGTCGATTCGCACCCGCGAGCCGGTGCTGGATGTCGTGCTCTCCCGGGTCAAGCCGACGTTGCAGCTGAGCGTGATGGCCATGATCATCGGGCTCGCGGTGGCGTTACCCGTCGGTGTCATCTCCGCGACCCGGCGCAATTCCCGGCTCGATACCGCGGCCACGACCTTTGCCCTGCTTGGGGTATCGATGCCCAATTTTCTCATCGGTCTGCTGCTCATCTTCTTCTTTTCCATACGGCTCGGCTGGTTGCCGACCTCTGGCTATGTCGACATCTTCCAGGATCCAGTGGAGGGGTTTCGCTCGTTGCTGCTGCCCTCGATCACACTGGGAATGGCGCTGGCCGCCGTCATCATGCGTATGACCCGTTCGAGCCTGCTGGAGGCGCTGGCGCAGGATTACATCCGCACCGCCCGCGCCAAGGGACTCGTCGAACGCCGCGTGGTCATTCGGCACGGACTGCGCAATGCGTTGATCCCGGTCGTGACCGTCGTCGGGCTGCAGGTTGGGAACCTGATCGCCGGAGCGGTAATCACCGAATATATCTTCGCCATCCCTGGGGTGGGCCGTTTGATCGTCGATTCCGTGTTTGCGCGTGATTACCCCGTCCTGCAGGGGGTGGTGCTCCTGACGGTCATCGGATTCATCGGCGCCAATCTGATCGCCGACTTGCTGTATGCTGCCCTCGATCCCAGAATTCGGATGCGATAGATTGCCGTGTCGACGATGAGCTCCTCACTCGAACAGGCAGCTTCTCCGGTGTTGGACACCCGGCGCACGGGCCGCTCATTCGTGGTGCTTCGTCGTCTCTTGAAGGCCCGCATGGCGCCGCTGGGACTCGTGATCTGCGCGCTCGTCATGCTCTGCGCCATCTTTGCTCCGTTGCTGGCGCCGTACGATCCGGCCAAGACCGATATCCTCAACGCGCTGCAATCGCCGAGCCGCAGTCATTGGCTTGGTACCGACGATCTCGGACGGGACATCCTCAGCCGGGTCATCTACGGCGCGCGGGTGAGTCTGCTGGTGGGTATCGTTGCGGTCGGCGCCGCGCTCGCCATCGGGACGGCCATCGGCATCTCCGCGGGTTATTTCGGCGGCCGCGTCGACAATGTCGCCATGCGGTTGATGGACTCGATCCTCGCCTTTCCCGCGCTTGTGCTGGCAATTGCGGTTGCCACCGTCGTTGGGGCCGGTATCTCGGCGCCCATATTCGCCATTGCGGTGGTCTATATCCCGACCTTTGCGCGGGTCGCTCGCGGACAGGTCCTGGTGACAAAGAGCAGGAGTTCGTGCTCGCGGCGCATACAGTTGGCACCAAGCACACCCGGATCATGGTCCGCCATATCCTGCCGAATATTGCGGCGCCACTCATCGTGCAGACGTCGCTGAGCGTCGCGTTCGCCATTCTTGCGGAAGCGAGCCTGAGCTTTCTTGGGCTCGGGGTGAGCCCTCCCGCGGCCAGTTGGGGACGCATGGTGAGCGAAGGGCGGCAATACCTGCAGGATGCCCCCTGGCTCGTCTTCGGACCGGGCGCCGCCATCTTCATGACCGTTATGGGGCTCAATTTCGTCGGCGACGCCCTCCGGGACGCCCTGGATCCCCGCCTCCGCATGTAATATGGAATCCGGGTGATTGCTCGGGGATAGCGTAGACGCCGGCCCTGTGCCGGCGAAGCACCGCCGGCGCAGGGCCGGCGTCTACCTCATGCGATGCTGGGCTGGGGCGGAACGGCACGCTACCCGACGATCTCGACCTGTTCCCCATCCAGCCACAAGGTCGGTTCGCGATAGACGAAATCGAGATGGAGTGGAGCGTCGTTCGCGCCGCCAAAGTGGATGTTGCTGCCGAGGGCGATGTGGCCGGTGCCGGCGACGCCTTCGTCCTCGACGATGACGCCACGGATGATGCCGTTCGGATTGAGCCCGAAGGCAAACTCGGCCAGTTGGTAGACCGAATCGAACCCGGCGGCTTCGAGCGCGGCGCGAACCGCGTCCGCTCCCGCGCCACCCTCGATGGAAACCGCGCGCCCGTTCTCGACCGTGATGCGGATGGGCTCCGAGAGGACACCGGCAACCGAGGCAGACGCATCGACCAACACCACGCCGTTGGCGCTGGATTCGATGGGGGCGATGAATGCCTCGATATCGGGACAGCCATTCTTTTCCCCGCGCTCGTGGGCCAGCGCCGTGATCGGCACGGCGTCGCGTCCGGTGAGATCGACGGTCAGGTCGGTTCCGCCGGGTGCGGTCACCCGGGCGGTACGCGCACGGAAGAGCAGCTCGGCCAGCCGGTAGGCACGTGGCGCCAGCGCCGGGAAGTCGGCGAACACGCCGCCCTCACGCAACACCTCGGGGATAAACGCGGTAAGCCCAAGGAAGCGCAGGTCCCCGGCATCCTGCACCGCGCGTGTGTGATAGAGCGCGCCACTGGTGACAGCCAAGGTGACATCGGAGGCATGGATGGCAGCCCGGACCGCGTCCGGTGGCTCGGCGCCGGACGGAACGGGCTTGGTGATAATGGCCGATCCGATCCCGCCCGCTTCGGTGACCGCTTCCAGTAATGCGGTGATAACCGAACGCGGCCGGTTGGTATCGGAAACGATCACGACCTGCTCGCCCGGTTGCACCCCTGCGCAGACCGAGACGATTCGCCGGGCGCCGGGCATAAGCGTGCCGTCGATTGGAAAGTCACTCATCGTGTTTCGTCATTCATGCTGAGCTGATCCTGCGTGTGTCGCGCTACTCGGCGGCGACGGCGACGTCAGTATTGACGGTCGTAGCAGCGGAAATTGTACGAAAGAGCACACAGAGTTCCTTGAACCGGTTGACCAGCGCCTCGGCTTGTTCCTGGGTGGGACCAACCATGCGGAAATGCAGATCGATGTGATCGAAGAAGACGATATCGGGATTCTGATAGGCGTCGATCGACACGTCGATGCGCTCGAGCGGGATCTCCATCTCGGGAGCGCGTCGTTCGATGATAGCGACCGCGCATGAGGAAACGGCGGCCACGAACGCCTCGCCCTGCATGATCGCTTCTCGCAAACCGGGACTGTCGAGCACGATGTGGTGGTTGCGCATCGTGTTCAGCGTTCTTGTCGGCAGGCCCATGCTGTAGGAGCGTGCGCTATAGGTTGGCTCGACGATACTCATCGGTTCTGTTCCTTTCTGCGTGCGATCGATCTCATTGCTTCGAATCAGTTCTTGTCAGGTGGTCATGCGCGGGTCGAGGATGTCGCGCAGTCCATCCCCGATGAAATTGACGGCTGCCGAGGTGAGGACGATGGCGATACCGGGAAAGGTGGCAATCCACCAGGCCGTCGTCAGGTAGCCGCGGCCATCGGCCAGCATATTTCCCCAGGTTGGGGTTGGTGGCTGCACGCCAAGTCCGAGGAATCCGAGCGAGGCTTCCAGCTGGATCATGCGGGAAACATCGAATGACGCCAGCACGATAAGGGAGGTGAGCACATTTGGAAAAATATGTCGCCGCAGAATCTGTGGTGTGCGTGCGCCAAGTGCGTGACCGGCTTCGACAAAGTCCATGTGCTTGACGCGCATCGTCGATGCTCGAATCATCCGCGCATAGGCCGGCCAGCTCGTGACGATAAAAACCAGCACGATATTGCGTAGACTCGATCCGATGAGTCCCACGATGACAAGTGCAACCAGAACGAGCGGCAGGGCAAGCTGAAGATCCGACAGCCGGCCGACGATGACGCCGATCGCGCCGCCGAAATACCCAGCCAGCAAACCGAAGAGCAGTCCAACCAGACCGGCCACGATGGCCGATGTGAGGGCGATGACCAGTGACAACCGGCCGCCGTAGACCGTTCGGCTGAGAACATCACGCCCGAGCTGGTCAGTGCCGAGCCAGTTGACCGAGCCATCGGGATTCTGTGAGCCGGGAGGTTTCAGGCGCCAGGTCACCTGTTGCTGCTCCGGGCTGCGTGGAGCGATGAGAGGCGCCGCGATGGTGATTGCGATAATGGCCAGGAAGATGACAAGTCCGAGCAGCATCAGACGTTGCCGGCGGACGCGCTGCCAGGTGCGGCGCCAACGCGAGGGCGTTGCAGCCGCGAGTGATTGGCTGGCCGGCTCTATGAGCAGCCGATTCGAGATCGAAGCCGCGATGTTCGGATCCTGTCCGCAATTATGCGTTCGGCACGTCTGCCGCCGTTACGCCGTTCGAAGTCTTGGATCGATAGAGAAATAGAGAATGTCGACGACGGCGTTGATCACGATGAAGAGCGCGCCGAAGAGCAGTACCGATGCCTGGACGATCGGATAGTCGTGCATATAGATGGAGTTGACGGTGAGTGTTCCCATGCCGGGCCAGGAAAAGACGGTTTCCGTAATCACCGCACCGCCCAGCAGAGTGCCGAGTTCTAGTCCCAGGATTGTGATAAGCGGCATCATGCTGTTGCGCAGTCCATGCCGAATCAGCACGATCCGCTCAGCCAGACCTTTCGCGCGGGCGGTGCGCATGTAGTCCTGATTCAGCACATCGAGCAACTCGGAGCGGGTAATGCGAATGATCAACCCGAGGAAATAAAAGCTGAGGGTGATGGTGGGCATGATGAGGTGCGCGATGCTGCCTCGACCGGCAACCGGAAGCCAGCCGAATTTGACCGAGAAGACGATGATCATCATCAGCCCCAGCCAAAACCCGGGGATTGCCTGCGCCAGCAGGGCCAGCAGCCTGGCCAGCGCGTCGATCATCGAACCGTGCTTGACGGCTGAGAGGATGCCAATCGGCAGACCGACAACGAGCGCCAGGAGAAAACCGCTTGCCATCAGCTGCAGTGTGGCCGGAATGCGCTCGGCTACCACCTCGAGCGCGGGCCGGTGAGAACGGACGCTGCGCCCGAAGTCCCCATGCAGCAGGTTTTCCATGTACCGGACGTATTGCACGAGAATCGGTTCATCCAGCCCCATGTCACGCCGCAGGGCGTCGACCTGCTCTGGACTCGCCTGTTCGCCCATCATGATCGACGCCGGGTCGCCCGGTGCCAGCCGGAGCATGACGAAGACAACCAGCGAGATCGCCCAGAGCGTGACGAGGAGCTGAAGCAACCGCTCGAGGAGATAGCGACCGGTGATCATGGGTACGAACCGGATTGCGCCAAGGTCATGACGGAGCGGACGGCGTCGTCCGCGGCAGGAGGCGCGCTGGCCAGGCAATCCTGCACGTCGTGCTCCCGGAAGCCGCGGCGCAATGCCGTGCAAGCCGATCATCCGCCTCGCCAGGGCCATCGCATCT
Organism: Thermomicrobiales bacterium; assembly: GCA_023957115.1. Taxonomy (GTDB): domain Bacteria; phylum Chloroflexota; class Chloroflexia; order Thermomicrobiales; family UBA6265; genus JAMLHN01. The sequence goes on along the minus strand of JAMLHN010000004.1, from coordinate 87,278 downwards.
AATTCTTGTGTGGCTGAGACCGCATACTGCTGGACACCGCCCGCGACTGGGCTGGTCCGCTCCCGCGCCCCGCAGGCAAGGTCTCGGCATGTCCGCGTGTCCCGTTCCCCGTATCGCCGACTGTTTTCACGATCTGGTTGACCCGCGCATCGAGCGCACCAAACGCCACCAGCTCCTGGATGTGGTCACCATCGCGCTGTGCGCCGTGTTAGCAGGCGCCGAAAGCTGGGTGGAAGTAGCGGAATGGGGAGAGATCAAGCTGCCCTGGCTGCGCACCTGGCTCAAGCTGCCCAATGGCATCCCCTCGCACGATACCTTCGGCCGGGTCTTCAGTCGGCTCGATCCGGAGCAACTGGAGCAGGGCCTGGTGCGCTGGGCGCGCCTCCTGGCCACGGAGGCGGCGGGTGCGGACGAGCCGACCGGCATTGTCGCGATCGATGGCAAAACAGTGCGGGCCGCGCGCCACCCAGGACAGCGGGCACCCCATCTGGTAAGCGCCTGGTCCAGTGCCAATCGGTTGGTGCTTGGTCAAGTTGCCGTTGATGACAAGAGCAACGAGATCACCGCCATTCCCCGCTTGCTCCGCCAGCTCGATCTGACCGGCCAGACCGTCACCATTGATGCTATGGGGTGCCAAACCGCCATTGCCGCTCAGATCGTGGCCCAGGGCGGCGACTATGTGCTGGCCTTGAAGGAGAATCAGCCCGATATGCTGCGCGATGTCATCGACAGTTTTGCCCTGGCTGATCCCGAGCACCAGACCACGACCAAGGAAAAAGGGCACGGGCGCCTGGAAACACGCACGTGCCGCACCATCGACGATGCCGCGGTGATCGCGTGGCTCAATCCGACGGGGGCATGGCCGGGATTGCGCACCATTGCCCAGGTGGTGGGCCAGCGCCAGATCGGGGAGACCTGCGTGCAGCACACGCGCTATTATCTGTCGAGTTTGCCGGGGGATGCCCACGCGATTGCGCATGCGGTGCGCAGTCACTGGGGCATCGAAAACCAGGTGCACTGGGTGCTGGATGTGGCGTTTCGGGAAGATGGCAGTCGAGCGCGGGTGGGGCATGCCGCCGCCAATCTGGCGCTGCTGCGCAAGCTAGTGCTCAATCTGCTGCGTGCCGATCCCACCCGCAAAGTCGGCGTCAAGGCCAGTCGCCTCAAAGCTGGCTGGGACGACGGCTATTTGCTCCACGTGCTCGGCGTCACCCTCGCTCAATAAGATGCGATGGCCCTGTCCGCCTCGCCTAGTCCGCGATGTGTGACGTGAAGAAGTAGTACATCTCGTCAGCGCGTGGCTCGAAGCCTTGCAGCTTCTTGTTGACGGCGACCAGGCTGGGGAGGTAGTAGAGGACCGCCCAGGGGGCCTCCTCCCATACAATTGCTTGCACTTCACCGTAGATCGCGTTCAGCTCCTCCTCGGATGCGTCGACAGCGGCAAGACCCTGCTCGATCAGTTCGTCTACCCGGGGATTGCTGTATTTGAATCGTTGCGACGAATAGGGCGTGTAGAAGTCACTGAGCACGGCCGGATCGTTCGCGGTCGTCGATCCGGTGCGCGAGCTCAAGTAGATGTTGTATTCACCGTCCTGCGAGCGCTGGGTAAAGACGCTGTACTCGGGTGCATCGAATTCGATGTCGAATCCGATGTCTCGCAGGTATTGAGCCGTGGCTTCGGCGATCTGGTCATCCATCAGATAGCGGCCGTTCGATGTGCCGAAGCGGATCTTCGTGCCTTCAGCGACTCCGGCTTCTTGGAGCAAGGATCGTGCCTTGTCCGGGTCGTAGGTATAGGGGGGAAGGTCGTCGCGATAGGTGAGGGCGAAGGGGCTCAGAACCGAGTTTGCGACGGTGCCGTAGCCGCCCAGGATGCTCGAAACCAGCGCGTCGCGGTCGATGGCGTAGCAAACGGCCTGCCGTGCGGGAATGGAATCGAACGGTGCTTGGTCGCATTGCATGGTGAGATTCATAATCCGCAACGTGTCCGCGATGCGGACTTCGAGATTCGCATCGCTCTCGACCAGCTCGAGCTGATCCGGCGGGGCGTTGTTGATCATGGAGACCTCACCGGTCTGCAATGCCGCGACGCGGGTGCTGTCTTCCGGGAAGTAGCGAATGGTGATCTGGTCGAGTAGCGGGAGATCGCCCCAGTAGTCGGGATTCTTCTCGAGCACCAATTGCTCGCTGGGGAGATATTCCTTGAGGGTATACCGGCCGGTGCCGATCGGCGAGGTGGCGAGGTTGTGACCGTCGGCCAGAGCCTGAGCCGGCAGCATCTTGAACCACGGGAGCAGGGTGGGGAGGGGACGATAGGCCTCTTCCAGCACGAAGTTCACCGTGGAGTCGTCGACGATTTCCACATGCCCACCAACCGGCAGCAAACTCCGCACCGGCGCCTGTGTATCCGGATCGTAGTAGCTATCGAAGGTCGCCTTGACGGACGTGGCGTCGAACGGCTCACCGTTCGGGAAGGACACGCCCTGCCGCAGCTTGATTGTCAATGTGAGTGGATCGGCCCACTCCCAGGACTCCGCCAGCAGTGGCTGGATCTCAGCCGTCTCGGATCGCCAGGCCAGGGCGTCGTAGAGGGCATCGCTCACGGTCGAGATGCTGGTCAGATCATAGAGATAGCGTGGGTCGACGGTTCCCCCTGGATCGATTGAGAGACCGATCGTCAGCTCCTGCTCGGCGGCTCGCACAGTTGCGACGGCATTGGGCAGGAGTGCGGCGGAAAAACCGAGTGCCGATGCGCATTTGAGCAACGTACGGCGAGTCAGGGCCGGACGAGCGGTTTCAGCGTAGGGAAACGAACTCACTCGAAACTCCTTTGGATATCTACCTACCGCGCCAGCTCGCGGCACTGCGCTTTGCAACCGACGTGCGGGTCTAGGTTGGCGAAATGACCCGTCCGTGTCGTTCACTAAATTACATAGTACTTGATACAAAAATCAATTATTGTGCCAATACACACTTCGGCATAGGCATCGATGCTCTGCAGAACCCCCAGCGACGCTTAGGCCGTGTTTGAAAAGCCCATCGTGCGGCCCGATGGGCGCCGCGTTTCGGGTGCTTCATGCCGTTGAGACTCCGAACCTCGTTGCTTCGGTCTCCTCCGGGCTCCGGGCTCCGGACGCCGGACCCTTTTCAAACACGCCCTAACTGCGGAAGTCTGGAATGACCTTGGTTGCAAGCAGCTCGAGCTGGCGAAGTGCTGCATCGGTGTCCGCTTCGAACATGGTGAAGCCGATTTCGTCGACCCCGATCTCGGCAAAGGCGTGCAAGCGGCGCCGGATGGTATCCGGTGAACCGACGAAGAGCCGCTCGTGTTGTTCGCTTTGCGCCTGAGCGATGCCTTTCCGCGCTCTTGGTGTTGCTTTCGGGCGGACGGCGGTGCGCTGGTTTTCCCAGGCAGCGTCATCGGTCGCGGCGATGCTGGTGAAGCACTGCCGTACGATCCTGACCTCTGAAGGATCACGACCCGCGTCCTCCGTATACGCACGAAGCTGATCTATTTGCCGGCGCATGAGCTCCGGACCCGCGGTCATCTGAATCCAGCCCTGACCGAACTTCGCGGTCCGGCGCATCAACCCGTCGGTATTCCCGGCGAGATAGACGGGAAACGGCTGTTGAATGGGTTTGGGATACGTCTGAAGATCGTCGAACGCAAAATGGTCGCCGTGGAACGACGCGTATGGTTCGGTCCAAAGCAGGCGCATCGCTTCGAGCGACTCATCCATAAGCTGAGAACGGTTGACGGTGCCCAACTGCTGCCGCGTTCGACGATAGTCCTCCGATTCGCCGCCGATTCCCACTCCGAGGGTGATGCGTCCCCCACTGATGTTGTCGAGGGTGGCGATCTCGCGCCCGAGGATCAGCGGGTCGTGGTAGGGAAGCACCAGGACAAGCGTCGATATCCGAATGCGCGGTGTGGCCGCGGCCAGCGCGCCCATGATGGAAATCGGGGCGAAGTTGCGAGGGGGCTCGCCAGGAAAGCCCGTTCCGACATCTTGCTGTGTCTGGATAAACTCGCCAACGCCGACGGTGTCGAACCCCAGCTCCTCGGCGGCCCTCGCGCGCGTCAGCAGCGCATCCCAGGTGATGGTGCCCATCCCGGCCAGGCGCCCCTCAGTGATGTTGGGGATGAAGTAGTTGAATTGCATGGGCTCCCTCACGAGGTGACCGGGTTTTAGGCGGAAATCGACTCGATCCTGACGCGCTCGTCATCTGGCCGGGGCGTTTGCGGCACTGGACGGAACGCGCGCAGTAGGCGCAAGATACTATATTACTCGATTGAGAAATAAACTATATCCGGAAAAAGGGTTGTGACCGCTCGGACTCGTGGTATGTCCGGGATGACTTATCGTTTGACCACCGGATCGAATGCGTCCCGCAGGCCGTCGCCCGCGAGATTGAAACCAATAACCGTCAGGGCGATCGCCACGCCCGGAAAGATCGCGATGTAGGGTTCGGTGAGGATGAATTTCTGTGCGTCGCTCAGCATGCGGCCCCATTCCGGGGTCGGTGGTTGCGCTCCGACCCCGAGGTAACCGAGCGCGGAGACGAGCAGGATCGCGTTGCCGACCCCGATGGTTGCCTGGATGATGACCGGCGTGAGGATATTCGGGAAGATGTGTGTGCGGATGATGCCGGCGCGCGTCAGCCCGGTAACCTGCGCCGCAGTCACGAACTCCTGTCGTTTGACCTGTAATGCCGCGCCGCGGGCCAACCGGGCATAGGCGGGGAGCCCCACGAGTCCGGCGGCGATCATGGCCGAGGTCAGTCCGGGTCCGAGCCGGGCGGCCAGCGTGATTGCCAGCAGGATGGCCGGAATCGCCAGCAGCAGGTCGATCAGCGCCATCAGCCAGAGACCGGCCTTCCCTTCCAGATACCCGGCGATCAACCCAATGGTGGTCCCAATTGTGAGGGCGACCGCGACGGCCGCCAGCGCCGACGCCAGCGAGATGCGGGCACCGTTGACCGTGCGGGCAAGGATGTCGCGTCCGAGCTCGTCGGTGCCGAACCAATGTTCCCAGCTCGGACGCTCGAAACGGTTGGGGACATCCTGGGCGCGCGGATCGGCCACCAGAAACGGGCCGAACACGGCAATTACCCCGAGGAACACGAGAATGATCGTCCCCGCGACCGCCAACCGGTTGCGGGTGAATTGCCGCAGGATGCGGTTCCAGCGGCTGCTGACTCGGGGAGAACGTGCGAGCAGTGGCTTGGTGACGACGATATCCATCAGGCGTACCGGATCCGCGGGTCGAGCCACGAATAGATCAGATCGACCAGCAGATTGAGGACGATGAAGATGGCCGCCAGCAGAAGCACCACCCCCTGCACAACCTGATAGTCACGCGCCAGGATGGCATCGGCGGCCAGCTTGCCGACACCGGGCCAGGAGAAGACGGTTTCGGTGACCACAGCGCCACCCAGCAGTCCGCCAAGTTCCAGCCCAACCACGGTCACGACCGGGATGAACGCATTGCGTAACGCATGGCGTTTGACGACCAGGGACTCCGTCAGTCCCTTTGCCCGGGCGGTGCGGATGTACTCCCGGTCCATCGTTTCGATCATGGCGGCGCGAGTCATACGTGCCACGATCGCGGCGGGCCAGCCTGCCAGGGTCAACGCTGGCAGGATCAGGTGTTCCAGCGAATCGCGGAAGACGGTCCAGTTGCCATGCAACGCCGAATTGATCACCAGAAACGGCGCCGAGGGATCGGCGCCCAACCGGGGATTGACCCGGCCGGAGATGGGGAGCCAGCGAAGCTCGACCCCAAAGACGATGATCAGGATCATGCCCAGCCAGAAGGTGGGGATGGAGATTCCGATCAAGGCGCCCAGCGTGCTGGAATAGTCGAAGAACGAATCACGCCGCACCCCAGCAATGATTCCGGCGATCAACCCGATAGTGGTGCCGATCAACATGGCAGCCAGCGCGAGCTCGATGGTCGCCGGAAAGCGGGTGAGCACTTCGCTGGTGACGGTGGCGTTGGACCGGTACGAGCGACCGAGATCGCCCTGGATCGCGCCTTTTGCGAAATCGGCGTACTGCACCGCCAGCGGGCGGTTGAGTCCCATCTCTTCCTGCAACCGCGCCACCGATTCCGCATCGGCCCGCGGTCCCAGGATCTGCTGCGCTGGATCGCCCCCGGCCGAATGGAGCATCAGGAAGACAACGATCGACACTCCGATCAGGACCGGAATTGCGATGAGGATGCGTTGCAGCATGTAGCGGGCCATAGGTTGGCCGCCCGCTCTGGGATTGGGGTCGGGGCGTGCCCGTGGGGATCGCCCGGAGCTCCATTCCCCACTACTCAAAATCCATACCAAACGTCCTACCGATCCACCGCCAGCTGAAACGGCAACGAATCCAGCACCTCGTGCCCATCCTCGGTCACGAGCACCATCCGTTCCAGCTGAAACGCGCCGACCCCATACAGGTAATAGGGCATCTCCAGACTCAGCACCATATTCGGCGTCAGTGGACGGTGTTCCGCTGGCGCGATGAACGGCGCCTCCTCGAAATGCTGGGTCAGACCGTCGCTGTGTCCCAGATGGCCGCGACTGTAGTTCGCGAAACCCGCCCGATGCATCGCGCCCGCGCCGATTGCGTACAGCTGAGCGAAGGTGATCCCCGGTGCGACTGCCGCGGTCATCTCGTGCAGCGCGCCGAGGAGCGCATCGTAGGTCGCCTGCTGGTCGGGAGTCGGGTCGATGGCATAGGTTCGCCCGACGTCGCTGTGATATCCGGCGATATCGACCTGCATGTCGAATTTTATCGTCTGTCCCGGCACGACGTGGCCGGGAGCGTCGGTTCCCAAACCGACCGTCGCCAATCCCTCCGACTGCCGGAACCCGGCGAACCGCGGATCGTGTGTCACCGCGCGATGGACCGCGATGTGATACGCACTATTCACGGCCAGCGCGGACTGGTCGAGCTCGAGATCCTTCACCACATCGCCAATGCCAAGTTCCGCCAGCTCGCAGGCGAGCCGCAACTGTGCGATCTCGTCCGGGTCTTTGATGGCACGGAGATCGTCGAAGATCGAATCCCAGGGCAGCCCAAGCGCGTTGCCGAGCACACCGACGAGATAGCCCACCGACCGATCGTCGATCAGATCCAGATCGACCCCGACATTCCTGGCGTTCGGCGCGACAGACCGGATCGCATCGCCCACCCGGTCGAAGACCTCGCCCAGGTCGAATTGTGCCGGCCGCTCGACCGCATACGGCCGGGCTTGCTGCGTGCGTTCGGCTATCGAGCCTCCAGTCAGCCCACGAACGTCGACCGATTCGGTCCAGCTCGTGTACGGGAAGACGGTGTAGTCGGGTTCGGGCGCGCCTGGATCGCGACCGAATTCGCCGGAGACGATCGCTTTCTTGCCATTTTTGCCAATGACCACCGCGAAGAGCCCGGGCAGTCGCCAATGGGTGGCGACATAGCTGCCAAAACCGGCCAGGTAGTGTGCGTTCTCCGGGGTAAGGGCGAGCAGCGCATCGAGGTTGTGACGCTCGATCGCGTTCTGGATCCGCTCCCACCGGTTTGTCCCGGAATACCACTCCCGGCTCATTGGATTACCTCGCTGCCTGTTCGATCAAGGCGACCAGCCGGTCGAGATCGGATTCGTCGTTCCAAAAATGCGTTCCGACGCGAACGCCGCCGCCCCGGCGGCCGAACAAGACGTTGGCGGCTTTGCCGGAATCGACCAGAGCGTCGTCCCGCTCGATCGAGCCGAGTGTGAACGTGAGATACGACGAACGATGTTCCGGGACGCGGCTGCTCGTGATCTCGACGGGCAACGCGTCGAGCTTGTCGATCAGCAGATCGGTCAGCTCGATGACCCGTTGCGCGATGACATCTCCTCCGATCTCATCTTGCAACGTGAGCGACTCGGCCAGCGCGCAGACCCCGATCCAGTTCAGCGCGCCACCTTGGTAGCGGATCGCGCTGCCGGCCCAGTCGAGATCGTAGTCGGGAAAAGGCCAGCCGGACCGGACACTGTACCGGCCGGGCGCCGTCGGCACGATCTGCTCCTGCGCGCGTTCACTGACGTAGAGCACTGCAATGCCGTGGGATGCCATCAGCCACTTGTAGCCGACGCAGACCAGCGCATCGATGCCCCAGGCCGTGACATCGACCGGAATTGCCCCCAGCGACTGGCTGGCGTCGACCACGAAAAGGGCGCCATGTGCATGCGCCAGCGTGCCGATTGCGGCGAGATCGTTGCGATAGCCGGAGTTGAAGTCGACATGGCTGATGATCACGGCGCGGGTGCGATCGTCGATGACGTCCTCGATTGCATCGAGATCGGTCTCGATTCCCTGAGACCGGGCAAAACGGCTTTCGACGCCATGTTGTGCGAGCCGGGTCCAGGGAAGAACGAATGACGGGTATTCCCCCTGGACCAGCACGACATTGTCGCCCGGTTGCCAGGCGATACCGTTTGCGATGGCCGCGGTGGTATCGGCGACGTTGGTCAGATAGGCGAACCGGTCCGGCGTCGTGTTCAACCTGCCGGCCAGCAGCCGGTTCGCATCGGCAAGATAGTCCTCACGATTACGGACCTGAGCGAGCGGATTTCATCAAGAGCTCGGCTCGTTCGACGACTACGCGCCGCGTTCGTTCCGGCGCAGGCGAATCGGATGGCATGATCGAGATAGCAGATCAGCCACCGCCGCGCACTGGCATCGCGGAGGCGTTTCGCGCACATGCATTCGTATCAGAAAGCGGCATCTATTCATCCTATCATCGCGACGTTCGTGGCAGAAAGCACTATCCTGCCCACGTCATTCTGAGCGGCGGCGAAGAATCTCGCTCGTGTTACCGCTCGAACCCTCGCACAGTCGGCCCAACGCCATGGTGTTCGAAACCCGACATGGTGGCGGGCAAGAGGGGCGCCCACGAGGAGCATGTGTTCCGACAAACTCCGCCCGCTGGGGGCGGTGGTGGACCGTCGGAGTGGGGGTGCGGTACCGTCCGGAGTCCCGGTGCACCCCGGCACCGGGTCGTTCCCGACCGGAGGAGTTCTGATGTCTGCCCGTACCAAGGTGCCGAACGCCTGAGCGCCATCGAAGCGGCCCTCCAGGATCTGCTGCCCCGCTTGGCGTTGGCCCCCGCACGCACCGGACGCCCTGAAGTCCTGAGCGCCGCCCTGCTGTGGACCGGCATGCTGGTCTGTATCGTGCGCGGCCAGGGCAGTCAACTGGCCATCTGGCGCTGTTGAGCCAGGGCAGCTTGCCTGTGGCACCATCGAACTGGTGCCAATCAGTGCCGAAGGTGCGCAAACGCTTGCTGCGGAGCGGTCCGACCCAATTGGAAACCGTCTTTACCCAGGTCACCGCCGAGCTCATCGCCGACTCGTCCGGCGATCAGGACGTTGGCCCCATTTGCCACCGGGGTCTACGCCCTCGACGACACCTCGCTGGCGCAGGTGGCCCGTCACCTGCCGCGCCTCCGCGAGACGGAGCGGAGCGCCGATGTGCTGCTGCCGGGCAAGCCTGAAGGTCGCCTCGATGTGCGCCGCCAACTCTTTGCCCAGGTGCGACCAACCGAGCTGCCGCATCAGAATCCCAAAGCCGCCGCCCCGGCACTTTATCGTGCGTTGCCACCGGCCAGTCTGTTCCTCGTCGATCTGGGGTATTTCAGCTTCCCCTCTTCGATCAGCTCAGCGACGACGGCTATTGGTTCATCTCCAAGCAGCCGCGTCGCACCAGCGCCACCGTGGTCCATACCTATCGACCAACCCGGCTTGACCGACGAGTTGATCTGCTGGGCGCCTACCGCGCCGATCAAGCCAGGCATCTGGTCCGGCGCATCACCGTCACCATCACCACAACCCCCTACGTCTATCTGACCAATGTGCTCGATTCCGGGTTGTTGTCGGCGGCCGATGTGGTGCAGCTCTATGGCCGACGGTGGGATATCGAGCTGGCCTTCAAGAGCCTCAAGCAGCATCTGGGACTCGGGGTGGTCTGGCTCTGTACATTGGGAGCTGATCCTGACCCAGGTCTGGGCGCGTGCTGCTTTACTGCGCAGATCGCCAGTGCGTTGCGACAACAGATCGCCCTGCGCGCCGGGATCGACCTGGTCGATGTCTCGCTGGCCCTGTTGCAGCGAACTGCCGCAGGTGGTGCGGCGAGGGAGGACGATATCGTCGGGATCATCGCCGGATTGCCGGTGACCCCGGGGCTTCGCGCAAGGCACGTCGCGTCCAGTATGTTATCCCGGTCCCGAAGCGCATCATCCCACCCCGGACGACCTGGTGACGATCCGGATGGGTCGGTCCAGTGGGCGTGCGTGCCGCCGATCGGAGCAATCGTCCGCGGATCGGAGTCCCGGCGGGTGGATGAGGGGTGTTTGTCGGAACGCATGCCACGAGGAGGCGCCCCTACCATGCGATCGTTCTCGGGACCCTGGGCTAGGCGAGATCCACCGGACGCAGGACGATATTGCCGATCGGGGACAGGACCAATCCGCTGACCCCGGCAACCGTGCCAATGGCCCGGCTCGGATACCCCAGGAAGACGCTCACCGAATCGTCGAGCAGAATGCCCTGGATCTGCTTGTACAACTCCTCACGCGTGGCTGGGTCGGAGTCGACCTGCGCCTGTGCGGTCAGATCGATGACCTGCTCGTTGTGCAGACCCAGCCGGGTTTCGGCGCGTGGCGATGCGAAGAGTGAATAGATGATGTTATCCGGATCGCCGTTGTCCCACGTCCAGTCGTTCAGGAAGGCGCCTACTTCACCGGGCGTGTTGAGCGCATCGAAGAACTCCGCATCTTCCAGCGAGACCAGGTTGGCGGTCACCCCCACCTCGGCCAGATCTGCCTGGATCAGCTGTCCCACGATTGGCCAGAACGAGTTGGTGCGGTTGTAGAGATCGAAGGTCAGCTCGGTTGCGCTTGATTCGGCGATCAGGCTCCTGGCCTGCTCCGGATCGTAGGTGAACGTGCCCTGCAGGCTCTCGTCGTACCCGAGCAATCCGGGGGCGATCGGACCCGCGCCCAGGGTGTAGTTGCCGTAGAAGACCGCGTCGGCCACGTTCTGCTTGTTGATCGCGTACTGCAATGCCTGGCGGAGTTGCGGGTTGTCGAACGGCGCCACACTCTGATTGAACCCGAGGAACTGGACATTCCAGAAGGTGCCGGTGATCAGCTGCAGATTCGGATCGGCTTCGACCGAGGCGACATCCTTGAAGTCGATCTGGTTGGCGATATCGATCCCGCCCGTGGTCAGCTCGGCAATGCGCACGGTGTCGTCCGCGATCGTGCGGAAGACCACCCGGTCCAACGCCGGTCGTCCGCCCCAATAGTCGTCATTGGCGGCCAGCACCAGCTCCACATCCTTGGTCCAGGAATCGAGCTTGAATGGGCCGGTGCCCGCGGCGTTGTCGCTGTAGTCAGGGCCGTACGTTTCCAACGCCGTCGGGCTGACGATGCCACCGGCGAAAACCGCCAGATTGGCGGGAAGCAGGGTGATCGGCCGGCTGAGGGTGATGGTCAGCTCGTAGTCGCCGGTGGCAGCCACAGAATCGACCTCGGCGAAAACGATCTCCGTATACGGGAAATTGTCCTGATGAAGCGGGTGCTCCGCATCGAGCTGCCGCAGGAAGTTGGTCTCCACGGCTGTGGCATCGAGCGGGGTGCCGTCGTGGAAGGTGACGCCCTGCCGGATTGTGAAGACATAGGTGAGTCCGTCATCGGAGACGGTCCAGCTCTCGGCCAGCGCGGGTTCGATCTCTGAGGTGCCGTTCTTGTAACGGGTCAACCCCTCGGCAATGTTTTCGTTGATGGGGATGATGTCGCCATAGCCATTGGTGCCCGCGACGGCCGGGTCGAGCTGTACGGTCGCCTGGGGGATGGCGACGATCAGGGTCTTTCCATCCTGAAACGAGAAGCGGGGCGCAACCGCGTTCCCGGCCGAAGCGGCTCCTGCCGTGCTCGATCCTGCCTGCCAAAGGGTGGTGGCCAGCGCGCCACCGATACCGAGCCGGGCGAGATTGGCGAAAAATGCACGCCGGTCCAGATGACCGGAGTCGAGCGAAGCCACGAGCGCGCGAAGTTCGGTCGAATCGTTCGATTGAGACATGTTAGTCCTCCGTAGAAATGAAGTCGATAAAACGAAAGGTGTTCGTGACGTGAAGAGGATCAAACGAGAGGGAATGAAACAAGCATAGGGCAACAGGATCGATGCTGATGCGACGATCCGAGCAGATCGGTGTAGGAAAGATAATTGGGTCGGAACGCCCACTGCACAATCGATGTACCCATATGTCGTTCGAAGCGCTCCTACCGCCGCACGATCGTTGACCGGCAATTAGGGAGTAGTTTATCAACAATATCAATTTATCGAGGGCGAAATGGTTGAGTGGCGATAACACCGAATCCGGGCGGCTGGCTGGGAATGCAACGTATGGTGTAGCCACACCCTGTGCCGGTGAACGCGAACGGTCGGAGCGCGGGCCGAGAATGGAGCAACTTGCAGCGCTGTCCAGACGGGACAACCATCAGAAGCGGGGAGCTGGACTAGACGAACTCACGGTCGAGCTCGTGCCAGGCATTGCCGTCTGGCGTGGGAGTGGTTCCCTGACCGGTGCGAATACCGTTCGAGATATCGGCTCGGGTGAGCCAGCCGGCGAGGCGCCCATCGTCCTTCAGCACCACGACATAATGCTGATCCTCGGCGGTGGTCTTGTACCACTGCTCGGCGAGTGGCTCGTCCGGCCGGGCGATCGGGAAGGTGCGGCGCATCAGCTCGAGGACCGGCGCATCGGGCCGCTCGCGCAATGCCTCTGCCAGGCGCATGGCCGGCAGCGTGCCGGCCACATACCCGTCACGGTCCATGACCGGGAGCGCCCCGGCGATCGAAGCGGCCGGGGCTAGATCGGCCACCTCGCGGACCCGCTGCATAATCGAAACAGCCGGGGGCGGAGCAGTCATGGCCCGTTCGACGGTTGTGCGCAGATCGGGTGCGGTTGGGATGGGAGACGGGTCTTTCGGCACCCATTTCTCGGTTGGTTGCGCTTCGGCCATCAAGCGTTCCTGCCAGGCGCCGTACCCGACGATCAAACCGATCAACGCCAGAAAGAAATCGCGCGAGGCAACAGCGCCTATGACAAAGATCGCCGCAAACGCCAACCCGGCTCCTGCGGCGATGCGCGTTGCCGTCTTCCATGGGAGCTTGAGCGCCAGGAGCGCGCGGAGCACACGACCGCCATCTAAAGGAAAGGCGGGGAGCAGATTGAAGAGCACCAGGATGATGTTTGCCAGCATGAGATAGATCAGCATCGCACGCGCATCGCCCCGGTCGAGCTCATCCATCAGATACTCGGGCGTGATCGTGGTTTCGTTGCGATAGACATACCCGGCGACGAACGCGAGGAGAAAGAAGATCACTACATTGACCAGCGGACCGGCCACGGCGATGGCGAGCTCTTTCTTCGGTTCGCGTGGAATCGTGCGCAAGCGGGCCAGACCGCCGAAGGGAAGCAGGGTGATGTCCTCGACGGTGATACCGAAACGCTGGGCCATCAACGCATGCCCCAGCTCGTGCAAGGTCACACAGAGGAAAAGGAGGAGCGCGGCGATGATGCCGAATATGGCGCCGCGAAGCATGCTGTCGGTACGTGCGCTCCAGATGAACGCCGCCCAGAGCGGGAACCAGAGGAACGTCAGGTGGACCCGGATGGGAATGCCACGCACGTTCAGAAGGTGGTAGGAGCTACGCATCGGCGGGATGTTCGTCTCACTGGTTGCGGGTGGCCTGGAATCCCCGGTGGATCCGCCTTGCCTGTTCGCGTATATCGTAGCCGGTTCTGAACAAGCGAGGAGCGCATTCCGGCGGAAAAATTCCTGAAAAAAGTGATACGGCGCGGTGTTGCTGGCCCCGCGCCGTATCTTTCACCACTCGAGGGAAGGGGGACAACTACACCGTGGCTGGCGGTGTAGCCGGAATGGCTTGAACAAATAGTAGCCGACCCCCAGGCCCGCGAACGGTCCGAACGGATATTCGAAATGGTCCGTTCGTGCAGTTCTCCTCCAATGTTGTCGCATTTACCGTAGTTGTGTACGACAACATCTTGTTCACCATGCCTAAGCACCGATGCAAACGCTGACCGTACAGGCCGATTTGAGGAGTTAGGAGCCAGGAGTTGGGATTTAGGAGTCAGGGTTTCGCGGCACGGAGCGAAATGATGCCCTGGATCCTGGACAATCCCCCAGGACTCAGGACTCAGGACTCAGGACTCAGGACTCAGGACTCAGGACTCAGGACTCAGGACTCAGGACTCAGGACTCAGGACTCGCTAATCGAGTGCTGCCAGAAAATCCGGGTCGACCGCGAAGGCGTCCTCCACGCCGAGACGCTGCATGATGACCACGCTCAGGGCGTCATTGAGGTTCAGGGCGTTCCGTGACGAAAGCACGCGATCCCGCGCCTGTTCCAGATCGCCCGAGTCGGCAACATAGACCGGCAGCTCCATATGGTCGAGCCAGGTCCGCGCAATCTCGTGGCCGTGCGATCCCGCCAGGATGTCGTACGCCTCGGTGACCATGTGGTTGCTGGTGAACAGGCGGTAGCCGTCCAGCTTGAGCGATTCGTACGCATCCACCGCGGCGCGGTGCGTGATATCGTCCCGGTCTACGAGCGAGATCAATGCCGAGGAGTCGACGAATGCGGCGCGCTGGCGCGCGCGGATTGGAGTAACCATTTAACGCCTCCGCAATGTCGCCAGGCGGTAGGCATGTTTGCCTTCCGCAAGGTTGCTCCCACCGCCCGCCACGATGCCGATCGTCGATCCGAGTGGATCGGTCATTGCGGCCGAGGCGACCCGGTCGAGAAAAACGCGGCCATCGCGTTTTTGCTCGCCGAAGGCGTGCAATGCGTGTTGTTCGATGAACCATTGGCCGCCGATACGTCGCCCGTCCAGGCGGCCTTCGCGTAAATAACGCCGCACCTGTTCAGTCGATCGGTCTAGACGAACCGCGGCATCTGCCACGGTCAGCAACTCGCCGCCGTCCACGACTCCCTCCGTCTGTTGGCTGCGCGGCTGCCGGCCCGGCGGGGGCGAAACCGGCGCATGTCCCGAACCTTCCCGGCCGCCATTATAGGCGGTCGTCCAAACTTCGGCATCGGCTCAGTCGTTGAGTGGCTGGGGTATGCTCAAATCATCGATTGATCTTGGGGGGATCTCAATCATGAGTCAGACAATGGAATGGACGCTGGAAGCGTCAGTCGACGAGCTCGACCATGGGCTCTATCTGCTTGATCTCGGATTCCAAAACCGAAAGCAGGTCGTTGCCGCGTATTTGCTCGTCAGCGATGACGAGCTGGTGCTGATCGAAACGGGCCCTGGTTCCACGATCGACCATCTCCGCCGGGCGATGAGACGCATCGGCTTTACCTCGCGTGACCTGACCCGCATCTTCGTCACGCATATTCACCTCGATCACGCTGGGGCGGCTGGGCTCCTGGCACGCGAGAATCCGGCATTGACCGTGCATGTGCATCCGTTCGGTGCGCCCCACCTGGTCGATCCCACCAAGCTGATCAACAGCGCCACCCGTATCTACGGTGACCAGATGGGACCGCTCTGGGGCGAGTTCGCCCCGATTCCGGAAAACCAGGTCGTTCCGTTCGAGGATGAGCAGGTTCTGCGCGTCGCTGGGCGTGACATACAGGTCTACTTCACGCCGGGACACGCATGGCACCATGTGGCGTTTTGGGACCGGGGAACCGGTACCTTGTTTACCGGCGATGTCGGCGGGGTGCGTATGCCGGGGCAGACTTACGTCTGCGCGCCAACGCCACCGCCTGATCTCGATCCGGGCGCCTGGGCAAACAGCGTGGCCCGCATGGAAGCATTGCATCCTCGCCGTCTCTGCCTGACCCATTTCGGGCCGGTCTACGATCCCGGATATCACCTGAGTCAGGTCATGCCCGAGGTCGAAAAATTCATTGGACTTGGGGGCGATCTTTTCGAACGAGGGGCGGATCAGGATCGCGTACGGCAGGCACTGACCGCGCAGATGACCGCCGATCTGGGGGGCGCGGATCCGGAAGTTCTGGCGAATTACGAAATGGCCACGCCGGCATATATGGCCGCGATGGGGATCGAGCGCTACGTTCGCAAGCGCAATGGTTGATCCCACCGGAATACCATGCCGATCGCATGACACCGGTACAGTACAGAGTGCTGTGGAGACGCTCTCTGGCGCGCCCGTGCCACCATCATGAGGGTCAGGTCAGATGCCCAACGCACCGCGCGCACGTGAAATGGAGCTGGTCGCGCTCGCGCTTCTCGATGCGCAGACCGAGCCGGTTGGTTCTCCCCGGCTGGTCACGGCCTTTCAGGCCAAGGGAATCGAGGTTGCCGAGGCGACCGCGGGCCGGTTTCTGCGCAGTCTGGACGAGCGTGGACTCACGCATCGGGTCGGACGGCGGGGACGGTTGATAACCGAGCAGGGCCGGCGGCAGTTGCAGCTGCTTCGTCAGGCGGAGCGGCTCGATGAGCAAAGCTCAGCGTTGGTGCGTCGCCTGACTGCCAGCGATGCCGAAGAGCTGGCCGACATCCTCTATCTCCGGCGCGCGGTCGAAGGCGAGGCGGCGCGTCTGGCCGCAATTCGTGCCAGCGATGAAGAACGCGCACTGTTGTGTGCGTTGGCGTGCCACCACGAACGCCACGTAGCAGTCGGAGAAGACGGCAAGCCGGACGCACTCCATTTTCATCTGGCCGTTGCCCAGGCGGCGCATAGCCCAATCGTGCAGACAACCGTCGAGTTGCTGATCCAATCGGCGGACGATCCATTCATGACGCTCCTCGATGTCATCACCGTCGAGGCAGGCGCTCAGTTCGGGTTTGCCGAAGAACATTGCCAAGTGGCCGACGCGATTCTTGTCGCGGATGACAGCGGTGCCGAGCGGGCGATGCGCCATCATATCGACGAGCTCATCGTCCTGGTCGAGCGGGTCGTTGCGCAAAAAACGACGGTTGGAGCGCATTCCCCCTCCTGAACGGAAAAGGGGAATGCGCCCGTGCGCTCAGGCGATCGCTTCGTCGCGCGCTTCGGCCTGTGCGCGAACCGGGAGCTCCATCGGCGGGAGCCGCATGCAGACCAGTGGATGGTCGTCCGCGGCTGCCCGGCAGTAGCGCACGTCACCGCAGCCGAGGCATTCGTGCACGATGACCTGCTCGCCATTGCGGCGGAAGGCCGTGCCGACCGGTTTCATCAGACTCCGGCACTCGTTCCTCCGGTCACCCGGTGTGCAGTCGACATGTTTCGAATAGAGACAGAGCGGGCAATGGTTCCGGTGCCGCCCGCCGCTGATCGGCGGACCGACAAAGGTCTTGCAATGACCGCATTTGAACGCTTCGGTTTCGGTTTGGCGACGAGACGGCGCACGGTACGGCTTCTTCGGCTGCCGGCGTGACGACCGGCCAGGTAATGGGGCCAGCTCGTCAGCATAATCGTCGTGGTTCCAATTCTTCTTTTTTGATCGAGACAACTCGGTCTACTCCAGCTTTCGAAGACGACAGATAGGCTTCTGCGCTCACGCGCTGGACAAGGACGGTTGCCATGGGTTCCTCCAATTCAGGCCGGGCGGGCGGCATGCACAGCGACGCCTCGACCGGCTCTGCGGTCATGACCAATGACCAGCCGGTGGGGCTGGTTCGACGATGAAATGAGTTACCGAATTTCTGGGGACAGATGACGCTGGGGAAAACGAGGCGTCATCCGGTCATGCGCGCTGGCTCATGACCAAAGGAGGAGGAATGTGTGCGGAAACGAATTGGAATCGTGGAACGCGAACGCCTACTCCCCCGTCCCCGGGTTTGCGACAAGGATCAACATGGTGGTCATCAAACGGTCCTGTTTCTAGCCCGGAGAGAATCCGGGACATTGCGGCGAATCTCGACGTCGCCGCGTTCCATCTTATGAGCCGGACCCGGCAAACGCAAGCGGTCAAGAATCCAGTCACGCCGTTTGGTTTACAGTCGTGCCGGCTGGCTGGGCGAGCAAGCCCCGCGGAAAGATCCTCGTGATGGAGTCCCTGTATGAAGACGGATGCACGCGTCCAAATCGATCCGGCGCGCGTGGAGCGTGCGATCTGGAGAATGGCGGAGTTTGGCGCCGATGGTGAAACCGGCGTCTCGCGTACGGTCTACTCGCCGGAATGGATCGGGGCTACGCAAGAACTGGGCGCCTGGTTGCAAGCGGCCGGCCTCAGGGTCACACACGACGCGGTCGGGAATGTCTGGGGACGGCTGGATGGCACCGGAGGTGGCAAAGCGATCGTCACAGGATCGCATATCGATTCGCAGACACCAGGTGGCCGGTACGATGGCGCCCTCGGCATCATCGCCGGGTATATCGCAGTCACGGCTCTGAACGAGCAGTTCGGTCTGCCGCAACGGCCGATCGAAGTGCTGGCCTTCTGCGAAGAAGAAGGGAGTCGTTTCCCCGACGCGAGATTCTGGGGATCTCAGGCGATCACCGGACTCCTGACGCCCGAGCGGGCGGAAGAGGTTCGTGGCTTTGCCGGCGAGTCGATCGGCGATGCTATGCGGGCGATCGGGCTCGACCCGGCTCTGGTCGCGACCGCCCGGCGCGATGACATCGACACCTTCATCGAGCTCCATATCGAGCAGGGACCGATCCTCGAACACGCGGGGGTGCCGGTGGCCATCGTGCATGCCATCACCGGTATTCGGCATGCCACCGTCACCCTGCATGGCACGGCCAACCATGCCGGCGCTTTCCCTATGGATCTCCGGCGCGATCCCATGGCTGCCGCCGCCGAGATCATCTCGGGGGTGATCGATACGGCCCATCGCATGGGACGACCGGCGGTTACGACGGTTGGCCGGATGGTGGCGGAGCCGAATTTTCCGGCCATCATTCCCGAGTGTGTGCAATTCACCATCGACGCGCGCCATCCCGATCCAGACGCGCGCGCCTGCCTCTATGCCAAACAAGATGCGTTGATTGCCGAGGTTGCCAGTCGCCGAAACATCGACTACACGGTGACGTATGCGAGCGAGCATCAACCCGTCCCGTGCAGTCCCGAGATCGTCCAGCTCTTGGAAGACGTGGCGCGGGATCGAGGTATCCCCGCCATAACGATGGCCAGCGGCGCCGCGCACGATACGCAGCAGATGGCCTCGATTGCCGAGGTCGCTATGATCTTCGTCCGTAGCAAGGACGGCCGCAGCCATACCCCTGCCGAGTTCTCGTCCATCGACGACATCGTTCTGGGAATCGAGGTGCTGGCCGAGGGACTCTACCGGCTCGCCTACGTCTAGTTCCATCTGGAAAAAGATGGGAGCCCTGCGCGCCGATCGAGCACGCTCTTCGCACGCCCGGCGTTGCAGAAGCAGATAGAATTGTGATGCTGACGTCTGGAAAGGCAGGCTGCCACGATGACCGTTGCCAACTTCGATGTAATCCCAGAGGTGCTCCGCGAGATAGTGCTCCAGCGTCCATTGCGTGTGGATGATCTGCGGGCGTTCCCCGATGACCGAAACCGCTACGAGATCATCGGGAGACAACTCTTCGTGTCATCTTCGCCAACGTTTCGACACCAATTCATCTCCATGAAACTGGGGCATGCTTTGGATACCTTTCTCACAGAGCGTGACCTCGGTGTCGTTGTCGCCGCGCCGATGGTTGTTCACCTGTCTGAGAACGATGTGGTGTAACCCGACCTCATCGTTGAAATCGTCTCTCCGTCATCGGCATCAGTTGACTACTTGCGAAAATCAAAGCTCTATGAGCGATACGGGGTCAAGGAGTACTGGATCGTCGATCCTGTAGAAGCGACGATAAGCATTCAGCGACTAACCGATGGACGATTCATGCTCGAGGATGTACTGGGCCGAGATCACATGGTCCGCCCCACGCTCTTGAGGGAATTCACACTTGACCTCGGTCTGATCTTCTCGATTTCTCAGGAGGGAGCAACCCAGATATCGTCCGAACACACGGCAACGGCCGAAGCGGAGTAGCCGTTCTCAGAAAGACAGAGTACCGCCATGGTGACAGCAGCATCCAAGCACCGGTCATACGAACAACTTCAGGAACAGGCGCTTCACCGGCTCCTCACGTTCGAGGATCTGGCGTTGCTGCCTGACGACGGCAATCGGTACGAGATCATTGGAGGAAAGCTCATCGTGTCGCCGTCGCCAAATACACGGCATCAGAGGGTAGCGTTCGAGCTGACAGGCGCACTTTATGCGTTCCTGAAAGGAACGGGATTTGGGTACGGATTCTCGGCGCCTATGGATGTCCGCCTCTCTCCAAGCGATGTCGTACAGCCTGATCGCTTTGTCGTGCTTCGTCAGCATCAGGAGATCATCCAGGAGTCCGCGATTGTCGGAGCGCCCGATCTGGTGATCGAGATCCTTTCACCCTCGTCGATCGAGAACGATTTCCTGCGTAAGTCCCGACTCTACGAGCGGAGCGGGGTGCGGGAATACTGGATCGTCAATCCGGATGGCGAAACGGTCAGTGTTCAGACGCTCGAGGGCGATCGCTATGTGCTCGCTGGGGAATACAGCCGGGGTGACACCCTGTGCTCTGCGGTGCTCGAGGGATTCGAGCTCGACGTCTCGGCTATCTTCCCGGAACTGATCGATGCATCGGCTCAGCCAGTAGCAAAGGAATCGCAAGCCGCCAATGACGAATAACACTTCGCGACGTTTGGACGGCAAAACCGCGCTCGTCACCGGGAGTACGCGCGGTTTGGGGCGCACCATTGCCGAATGGCTGGCGCGTGAAGGAGCGCGCATCATCGTCTCCGGTCGGGACGCAGATGCCGTCGAGGATTCAGTTCGCGCGATCCAGGCGTTGGGAAGCGACGCGTTCGGGATTCCCGCCGATCTGGCCGTCATGGGCGATACGGAGCGACTCGCCACCGAAGCGCTGGCGCATGCACCGGAGCTCGATATCCTCGTCAACAATGCCGGGATGAGTATTCGCCAGTCGTTCTGGGAGGTGACGCCCGAGCAGTTCGAGTACCAGCTCAATGTCAACTGGCGATCCCCGTTCGTGCTCAATCAGCGTATCGCCGGGAACATGATCGACAAGGGAATTCAGGGCCGCATCGTCAATATCAGCACCATCGGGGCCCGAGCCTGCCATACCGATGCGCTCGTCTACGATGCGGCCAAGGGAGCGGTCGAAGTCATGACCCGCAATATGGCGTATGAGCTTGGTCCGTATGGCATCAGCGTCAATTGCGTCGCGCCCGGCAATATTGCTGACCGGCCCGGATCGTCGTACGCCGAATGGTGGGACCGTGGCGCCCGGAAGATTCCGCTCGGCCGCATCGGCAAGGCAGACGACATCGCCGCGGCGGTGCTCTTCTTCTGCCTCCCGGAAAGTGGGTTCACCAGCGGGCAGACCTTGCTGGTCGATGGGGCGCACGATTCCTACCTGCCGGAGTTCTAACCTTTTCTTTCAATGAAGCCTTCATTGAAAACTCCAGACGGCTGGCGTACTATCGGTATCTGCCCCGAATCCGGAGAACGATCATGACTGCAACCTACCCCAAATCCAAACAAACCGCTACCAGCAAGGTCTATCGCGCCAAGGTCACTGGTCGTCACGCCATCACCCTGCCGGCCGAGCTTTGCCGCCAGCTCGGCATCGAAGTGGGGGATACGATAGAACTTGAGATTCAAGGGGAAAAAGCCGAGCTTCGCCCCGCTCGTGAGCCACGGATTTATTCCCTCGAGGAACTACGTGGAATCTTGCGACCACTTTACCGAGATTGGGACGATATCCAGCAACATATTAGAGAATTGCGCGACGAATGGGACGACCATCCGGAGTTGGAGGATGTTCCGCTCTCCAATCAGGTGCATGAGTGACGAAACTGGAGCTCATTCGCGACCGAGCTATCCATGAAGACGCATCCATTTCGCTCGATAGCTCTGCGCTGATTGCGTACCTTGCTGGCGAGGAACCGCACTCAGGAGTCGTAACAGAACTCCTGAAGAGTGGCGCACAGTTTGTCGTTTCCGCAATTACGGTTTCAGAATCGCTCGTGCGAACGGTAGAGACATACGGCGGCGATTTTGCTGAAGATATCCTGGCCAGTCTCCTCGAGTCAGGCAGGATACGTCTTGTCCCCTTCGAGCGAAGACATGTTCTCGAAGCAGCAGCCATTCGATCTGAAACGCGGTTGAAATTTCCCGATGCCGCCATCATAGCCACCGCTCGCGTCGCCGGGGCCATCGCTATCGTTGGCAATGATCGCGCATGGCAACCCAAAACACTCGGGATTCGGTACATTCACCTGGACGATGTTGTGCGCGAACAGGAACGAGAGATTCAGAAGGAGACGAGCTGATGGCAACGACCCTGCAGGAAAAGCCGACCCTGGCTCCCCAATTCTATGGACTGGTCGATCTCGGTCAGCCACGGCAGTTGCTCGACTATCTGATCGATCATCCGGATACGCGGATCGATAGTACGGCATTGCAGGCGGCGCTCCAGTTTCCCCAGCACAAAGATGTTGCGCTGGCGGCCTATTCCATTGGCGAAACCGCGGCCGCCCTGGGGCTGAAGCGTCCCTGGACCGAGGGGCAGCTCGGGTATCTGATGAACGCTGAAACCGCCAACCTTCTTGCCCGAGCCCGGTCCGGCAACGCGTAAGGAGTTGTCCCATGCCCGATTACGGCCGACCGATCGAATTCGGTATCTTTCTCGAGCCCGCAGCGGCATCGTTCGCGACGATCCTGGAGACGATCGAGCTCATCGACGAGCTGGGGTATGACTGGATCGGTATCCAGGACCATCCCTACAACCGTGCCCAGCTCGATACCATGACCCTGATCGCTATGGGCCTGGCGCGTACCAGGCAGGTCGGATTCTTCCCGGATGTCGCCACGTTGTCGCTGCGCCCACCCGCCATGCTCGCGAATCAGGCAGCGACGCTCGATCTCCTCGGCAATGGACGGTTCGAGCTCGGTCTCGGCTCGGGTGCGTATTGGGACGCCATCGTCGCCATGGGCGGCCCCCGGCGCTCGCCGGGCGAAGCCTGGGCGTCCCTGGACGAAGCCATCGATATTCTGCGTGCCGCTTTCGACGGTGCCCGGTCGGTCTCGCACGACGGTCAGATCTATCAGATCCACGGCTGGAGACCGGGCCCAGCGCCCGCTCACCGTATTGGAATCTGGCTTGGCGTCTATGGCCCGCGGGCACTCGGTCTGACCGGACGGAAGGCGGACGGATGGGTTCCCTCGCTTGCGTACGTCCCGCCCGTGGCTGCTCGCGCGGCCATGGAGAAAATCGACGCTGCTGCAGTCGCATCAGAACGGAATCCTGCCGATATCCGGCGCGTCTATAACATCTGGGGCGGCTTCACCGATGCCCCACCTGTGCCCATCGACGAAACCAGCGGCGAATTCTCCGGCGCTCCAGACGCATGGATCGCCTTCCTCACCCATCTGGCCACCTCGGTCGGCTTCGACACGTTCGTCCTCGGCGTTCCCCCGGATCCTGCGCTGCTTCGCACGATCGCCATCGAGATCGTTCCCTCGGTGCGAAAGGCCGTAGGGCAAATCCGCGCAGAATCCAACTCCAACGCGTAGTGCCCAGGGTGTGTTCTCAGATTGCGTTTCGGGAAACCATGTAGCGTCGCCATCAATGGCGACGCTACGGAGCAACTGCCGTTGGCGACGGATCCCAACGTGCTCCAACCGGGCAAACGGGGCAACATCTGCTAGACTCGTTCAAGTCTTCAGTCTTGCTGAAGAAATGATCGTCGAATGAGTCCAATCCATGACCCTCGAATCCGACCTCCTCATCGTTCCCACGCCCGAAGCCACCGAGATTGCCGGTGAGTTGCGTTTGTCGATGTTCCGGATGCTCCGCCGTCTGCGCACCGAGCATCCGCCTGGCGCCGCGAGCTTTGCCCAGATCGGCGTTCTTATGCGCATCCGTCGTCATGGCCCAACTACGCTCAGCGCCCTCGCCGCCGCCGATGGCATCACCCCACAATCGATGGCGCGCACGGTTGGCGACCTGGTCGACAATGGCATGCTTGCGCGCGAGCCGGATCCCAACGATGGTCGTCAGATCATCCTCTCCCTCACGGACAGGGCCGAGCGGATATTGCACGATTTCCGTTCTCAGCAGGACGGCTGGCTGGCGGTCGCGATGCTGGCGCGGCTCTCGTCCGAAGAACGCGAAATACTCAGGGTCGCTGCACGTTTGCTCGACCGTCTGAGCGCGGAATAGCAGAGAGAGGGGCGCGACATGGTCATGCGCGGTGGGCGCTCGGCGGCGCTGGCCGGAACGACGGGAGTCGACAACGCGCGCCAGCGCGAGCTCAATGCCCAAGCTCCCAGGATTCCGCATCTCCGCCGCCGGATCGCTGGTCTCTTCATTCCATATAAACGCGAGCTGGTCATCACCATCGTGCTCGTGCTCATCACGGCCGCGCTCACCGTGGCGTTGCCATTGATTACCCGCGCGATTTTCGACAAAGCTCTTTTCCCTCCCATTGGGCATCCCGATATGCGGCTGTTGAGCGAACTGGTCGGACTCACCTTCCTCATCGTCGTCGTCTCGGCCGTCATCGGTATCGCCCAAACCTGGCTGACGACCAGGGTGGGGAGCCGCGTCATGGGCGATCTCCGGGTGCAGCTCTATGAGCGCTTGCAGACCATGGAGGTTTCCTTTTTCACCCGTACCAAGACCGGTGTCATCCAGTCGCGCTTGCAGAATGATGTCGGCGGCGTCTCGAACGTACTGACCAATACCGTCAGCCAGGTGATCGGAAATATCGTCACCGTTGGCGCATCGGTCGTGGCCATGGTGCTCCTGAGTTGGCAGCTCACCGTCGTTGCCCTTTTTCTTCTGCCGGCCATGGCATTCGTGCAACAACGTATCGGTCAGACCCGGGCGCGGATCGCCGCCAGCACGCAGGAATCGCTCTCCCGCATGACGGCAATCACCCAGGAATCCCTGAGCATTTCAGGGATTCTGCTGTCCAAGTCGTTTGGCCGGCAGCAGGAGGAAACCGAGCGGTACGCCAACGAGAATCAGGAGCAGATCAAGCTCCAGATCCGCGAAGCGATGAGCGGTCAGGGGTTCTTCGCGGTGCTTACGATCTTCTTCTCGTGCGTTCCCGCCATCGTCTATCTCATTGCAGGTTGGCTCATCTCGGATGGCGATACGGCCATCACCGCCGGAACGCTGATCGCCTTCACCACCGTTCAGGCCCGGCTCACCTTTCCCCTCATCACACTGCTGCGGTCGGCGCTCGACCTGCAAACCTCAGGCGCGCTCTTCGCTCGTATCTTCGAATATCTCGATCTTCGCCCGTCGATCGTCGATGCCCCGGATGCGGTCGATGTCGACCTCCACCGGCTTGGCCACATCGAGTTCGACCGCGTCACCTTTCGATATTCGGACGCTCCGCCCGACGCGCGCCCAACGCTCGACGACATTTCCTTCACGATCCAGCCCGGGGAGTTCGCCGCATTTGTCGGTCCCTCCGGGGCAGGCAAAAGTACGGTGGCTGCGCTCATTCCCCGATTTCAGGAAGCGACCTCCGGCAGGGTTCGCTTTGCCGGTACCGATGTCCGCCGGTTGCGACAGGCAAGTCTGCTGAGCCATATCGGTATCGTCAGCCAGGAGACCTATCTCTTCCACGACACCATTGCCGCCAACTTGCGCTATGCCAAACCGGATGCGACGCAGGAGGAGCTGGAAGCCGCCGCCCGTGCCGCCTCCATCCACGATGTCATCGCTGGCTTTCCGGACGGGTACGACACCATCGTTGGGGAACGCGGTCACCGGCTCTCCGGTGGAGAGAAGCAGCGGATCGCTATCGCACGCATCTTTCTCAAGGACCCCGCCGTTCTCATTCTCGATGAAGCGACCAGCGCCCTCGATACCGTTGTCGAATCCCAGGTTCAGGCCGCACTCGATGCCGCCAGCCATGGCCGCACCACCATTGCCATCGCCCACCGCCTCTCGACCATCCGCAACGCCGACCAGATCTACGTGCTCGATGGGGGCCGCATCGTCGAGCATGGCACCCACGACGAGCTCATCGCCAAAGATGGCGAATACGCGCAGCATATCAGCTCTCGTAAAGGGTGTGTTGCCGGTCGGCGCCAATCGCCAGAACGTGGTCGGAGCGCTGGTCGTCTTTGCCCGGCGATCGGCCGCAGGGAATCGTTCGCAATCCCAGCGAGACTTTGGTTCAGTAGCCCTGTGGCTTCAGTTCAGGACGAGGCTTCCCAGGACGCCCCAATTCATCTCAGGTACGCACCCCGTGACCGTTCAGCCTGTCGTCCCGCGCCGAGGATGAGGGCGGCGGCGACCAGCGCGGTGGCCCCGAGCCCCCAGAAGACCGGCCGGTAGCCTCCAAACACGCCAAACGCCAGCCCAGCCGTCACCGGCGCAAGCGCCCGCGCGATATTCTGCGTAAATGCGAACGACCCATTGATCGCGCCGAAGTTGCGCCGGCCGTAGAAATCGATGAGCACCGCCGGCCGTGACAACGTCATCACCCCGCGTCCCATACCCAGGATCAACACCGCCACCAGCACCCCGGCGGTCCCTTCCCATTCGAGCAGGATCGCCACCGCGAGCGCCTGGACGCCAAAGACGATCGCTGCCAGGGTCACATGCGACACGCGGTTCCCCACCAGTGTTGCCAGAATGCGGGCGCCCACCTGTGCTGCTCCGATCAGGCCGGTCGCAAACGCCGCAAATTCCGCGCTGTCCCCGCGATCCGTCAGGAAGGCGATCAGATACAGTGCGACCGCTACGGTCGAGAGGGTGCCCAATGCGAACCCAAGCGCCAGCCACCAGAATGCCGAATCGCGCAAGACCTCCCGCAATTCCGCGCCCGGCGCCGCAGCAGCGGAGGTGACGCTGGGCGATGAATCCCGCATTCTGCCGTCCAGGGAAAGCCCCAAATCTTCCGGCCGTCGCCGCAGGAAGATCGCGTGCGGCAGCACCGCTAACACGAAGAGGATCCCCGCCAGCGTCACCAACGCCGATTGCCACCCCTGCACACGCTCCAGCCAGGCGGCCAGAGGCAGAAAGATCGTGCTTGCGAATCCAGCCGCAATCGTCACCAGCAAGAATGCCTTCGCGCGGTCTCGTTCGAACCAGGCCGCAACTGCCGTGAAGGCAGGATCGTAGAGCGTAGCCGCCATGGCCAGACCCATTCCGACCCAGATCAGATACCAGCCCAGCTCGCTTCCAACCCGCGACCATGCCAGCACCAGCGCCACACCCAGCAGCGATCCACCCGTCATCAACCACCGCGGTCCGCGCCGGTCGATCCACCGTCCCACGAACGGCGCTGCAAACCCGGAAACGAGCAAGCCAAGCGAATACGCTCCAGTCAGCGTCGCGTCCGACCAACCCAGCTCATCCCGCATCGGCACCAGAAAGACCGAGAACATGTAGAAGAGGATTCCCCAGGAAACCGTCTCGGTCAGCGCCAATGTTCCGACGATCACCCACCCGTAGTAGATTCGTCCCTCCAGGCGTTTCGCGATCGACATCCCGCTTCCCCTTTGTATGCTGTGGCTGGAAGCGTGCCATGATGTAGGCATGGAGGGCGACCGGGGCCGCCCGGGCATGGCATGCGCCGAGGCGTCCACCGGACTCCAGCATGGCCGGGTCTCAGTGGGTTCCGAGCTCTTGAACCCCACGCCAACCACCTCGTTCTGGTCGGGCCATACGGTTCGAACCTCCCTGAACCACACCAGAGCAGTGGTGTACGTACGGCCAAAGCGAACTTCGCGCCCGAAAACGGCCGAAATTGACGCAAAGTCAATTCACAAATGCCCCTGCCCATGAGAAACTAACAGTACCCCGTTACCGCGAATTCTCGGGTTTTCCCCACGAATCCGAGCGTGCTCCTGAGGCGACGCATCGCCGGCGGAGCAAGCGTTTTTTGTCATGCCTGCCGAGTCCCGTACGAGCAGGGCGTACCTATTGGTTCGAATCGCTTCTATATCAGGAGCGCCGCACGCGTGTTGTCGGGGGGAAGGTATGAAGGAAAACGGTTTGGCATTGACACGACGAGGGCTTGCCCGCCTCGTACTCATCGCGGCATTGCTCGTCGCCGGTATTGGCGCGGCGCCGATCGGCGCCGGTGCGTCCGGCGGCGGCGATATCAATAACGGATCGCTCTATATCGGAGCGACCGCTGTGGTCACCGATGGTCCGTTGACCCTCCGCTCGGGTCCCGGCACATCCTATTCGGTCATCGAGCTTCTGGCCGTTGGCGACTACGTCGAAGTGCTCGACGGTCCCTTCAGCGCCAACGGCTACAAGTGGTGGGAGGTCTACGTCGATGCCACCGGCAGCGTCGGATACGTCGCCGGCGTCTTCCTGTCAGTCGTTTCCTCTGGACCATTCGCCATTGGAGATACGGTCTACGTGACTAGTGACGGTCTCAATGTCCGTTCTGGCGCCGGTACCGGCTACTCCATCATCGATGTTCTCTCCTACGGGACCAATGGCTACATCATCGACGGTCCGGTCAGCGCCAATGGATACGTCTGGTACGAGATGGAGTACGTGGGTGGCGCATATGCTGGTTGGGTGGCCAGCGACTTCCTTGCCCTGGTGACCTCGGGAGGTGGATTCGCGATTGGCGATACCGTCTACGTGACCAGCGATACCCTCAATGTACGCTCCGGTCCGGGAACCTCCTATTCGCTCGAAGATGTCATCACCTATGGCACCAACGGTCTGGTCATCGATGGTCCGGTTTCGGCCAATGGCTATACCTGGTATGAGATCGAATACGTCGGTGGCGCCTATGCCGGCTGGGTGGCTGGCGACTTCCTCGGCTATGTCTCGACCGGAATCACGATCGGCTCGTCGGTCTATATCGCCGCCGATTCGGTGAACGTCCGCTCCGGCGCCGGTACCGGCTATGCCATCGAGAGCACCCTGTCGTACGGGACCGCCGCGGTGGTCATCGACGGCCCGGTCTCGGCCAATGGCTATACCTGGTGGCAGATCGAGTACAGCGGCGGCTACTACGGTTGGGTTGCCGGCGAGTTCCTCGGGCTCAGCTAACGATTCGACAACACACAGCTGCATCGAACGGGCAGGCCACGCGCCTGCCCGTTCGGTATTTGTGAGGAGTACTTGTGAGGAGTTAGGAGTTGGGATTTAGGAGCTAGGAACGAACCTGGTGTGTGTCAAGAAAGTGAGGACAGTCATCTGGGGAGAAAGCCCTTCCAGTTCCACCCGAGACAATCAACACTATGTTCTCTGGATTCCTGAGCTTGGACTCGATACCCATCATTCCTAACTCCTAAATCCCAACTCCTAACTCCTCGCTCCCAATTCCCAACTCCCCAAAAACCCGGTACCATCGCGCTAACGATTCCGACTTCGATCCCAGGAGCCAACGATGTCGTTTTTCTCGTCCCTGCGCACCGCCGCTGCGCTCGCGCTCGTGCTTGCCCTCTCATTGGTTTCGATGACAACAACTTCGGCGCAGGACGCGTCGCCGGTTGCCACTCCGGAGACGGATACGGAAATCACCGCGGTCGCCACCGGACTCTCCGCGCCGCGTGGATTCACCTGGGGACCGGACGGTGTGCTCTATGTCGCCCAATCGGGACCCGGTTCGTCCGAAGCCGCGGTGGGAGCAGCCTCGTCGGTGGTGAAAATTGTCGATGGCTGTCCCGTTCCCGCCGCCACCGGGCTCCCGTCCACCTTCGACCCCTTCAAGGACGTGCTCGGTCCGATGGATGTGCAGTTCGTCGGACCGCAGATGTATGTATTGCAGACGGCCACCGGACTCTACGGTCACGGAAGCCCGACCCCCCCGATGCCGAACGGTATCTACACCGCCGGGCAGGACGGTTCCGTCTCACTTTGGCTCGACCTGACCTCGTACATCGATGCCTATCCACCAATCGATATGCCGGGCGATGCCAATGAGCTGGCCGAGCCCTATCGATTCCTCTATGACGGCGATGGATTCTGGCTGATCGATTCCAACCGCAGTCTGGTCTTCTTCATCGCCATGGACAAATCGATCACCCGGGTGGCGGATCTCTCCCTTGGGCATCCCATCCTTGCGGCCATGACCCTCGACGGACAGGGGGGTATCTATGTCGGCAATCTCACCCCCGCGCCGCATGCCGATGGCGCGGCCGAGGTCGTGCGCATCGACCGTACAGGCAATATCCAGCGGGTCTGGACCAATCTGACCGTCCTGACCGGTCTGGCGCTCGATAGCAACAACCAGCTCTATGCGCTCGAAATGGCGACCGGCAACGGAGGGCCGGACGGCATGCGTCCCGGAACCGGACGCCTGCTGAAGCAGACGGGAGTCGACAGCTACGACATCGTCGCCTATGGATTGGAGTTCCCAATCGACCTTCGCATCGGTCCTGATGGCGCCTTCTATGTCTCGCTGCCGGCCTATGGGGAGAACGCACAGTCCGGGCTGATCCTGCGCATCCCTGCCAGTGCATCCAATCTCACCGTCGATCTGTCGACATTCGACGGCGGGATGTGCGAGGGGGCCGCGCCGTACAAGGCTCCAGCGGCTGTTCCACCCGGAAGCCCAACCGCCGCGCCGGCGGGCACCCCGGTTCCCGCGGCAACGCCCGCAGGCTGATCGTGGACACGAATCGCCGCGTGCGCTGACCCACGGTCCCCAGTTTCATCGGAGGAGTATTGGATGCCGGTAGACCACACCACTCGTGTTGCAGTCGTCCAGGCGGCCCCGGTCGCATTCGATCTGGAGCAGACCCTGGCCAAGACCCGCATGCTTGCCGGCCAGGCACGCGCTCAGGGCGCCGAGCTCGTACTCTTCCCGGAAGCGTTTGTCTCGGCCTATCCACGCGGCGCGGGGTTCGGTGCAGTCGTCGGATCTCGTACCGAGGATGGACGCGACCTCTTTCGCCGTTACTCCGAATCGTCCGTCGAAATCCCCAGTCCAGCCGTCGATACCCTAAGCGACATTGCCTGTGACAACGGTGTCTATCTCGTCATCGGAGTCATCGAACGAGACGGCGGAACGCTCTATTGCACGGTTCTCTTTTTCGATCCTGCCGGCACGCTCATGGGGAAGCATCGCAAGCTGATGCCGACCGCATCCGAACGGCTCGTCTGGGGACAGGGCGATGGATCGACCATGCCCGTCTTCGACACGCCTATCGGCAATATTGGCGCGGTCATCTGCTGGGAGAACTATATGCCGCTCCTGCGGACCACCATGTACGCCAAGGGAATCGAGATCTACTGCGCTCCAACCGCGGATGCTCGCGATAGTTGGCTTGCCAGCATGCGCCATATCGCCGTCGAAGGACGGTGTTTCGTCCTCTCCTGCAATCAGTTCACGCGCCGCAGCGACTATCCGGAGGATTATGACACCGCGCTCGGCGACGATCCGGATACGGTCTATAGCCGGGGTGGAAGCTGCATCGTGAACCCGTTGGGAGAGATCATCGCCGGACCCGACTACGAGGGCGAAACGATTCTGACCGCCGATCTCGACCTGCGAGAGATCGCCCGAGGGAAATTCGATCTCGACGTCATCGGACACTACGCGCGCCCCGACGTCTTCCAGCTCACCGTCGACGAATCCCCAAACGCCACGGTCACCGGAGCTTCAGGAACCGTCGTTTCGTCGTCGATGGCCCAATCGTCGCCGCTCCCTGTCCCCAAGGTCGTATTGACTCAAGACGTCTGAGCCATTGCCTGGCTTCTACCCGTAGCGTAGTCGCTCCGGTCGTAGGTGAGGGCGTGCTCTGCCCTCTCGTGGCCAAAGCAAGCGACTCAAAGATGGCGCGACTCCGCTCTATTGTCATTCTGACCGCAGGGAAGAATCTCGCTCGTCGGTGTGGCCGGCGGGCAGGTCGGGTACGACGCTTATCGGGTTCGTAATGATTCAGAATGCCGACGCTACGGGAGTCGATGTCCCTCGTTACGCTGTCTCCCGCAACCTTGGCAGAAGATCGACCACGACCTCGTCGAAAACCTCTTTCTGTGCTGGATTGCGTGGCCAGGGAATCCGGAAGTCGGTGAACCCAACCTCGCGATACGCGTGGAAATGCTCCTCGAACTTTTCCGGTGATTCGAGAAACACCCGCGCCGGACTGATCGACCGGACGATCGTCGCGGGATCGCGGCCGACCTGTTCGCATGCCTGATCGAGCAGCGTACTGGCCGCCCCGGCATCCTCCGGTTCCCCGAGCGAGTTCCAGATATCGGCGTAGCGGGCAACCAACCGCAGCATGCGTGGCTTGTTGCCACCGATCAGCACCGGCAGCTTTCCTTGTGCGGACTTCGGCTCGAATGGCGCGTCGATGAGCTCGTAGTGTGTGCCGACGTACGTCACTCGTTCTCTTGTCTGCAGCAGGTTCCAGATCTCGAGCGCTTCCTCGAACATGTCGACGCGCTCTTTCGGTGCGGGCAACGGCCAGCTATAGGCCTCATGTTCCCGCCGGGTCCACCCGGCGCCGACCCCAAAGGTCACCCGTCCACCGGAGATCTCGTCGACCGTCATCGCCTGCTTGAGCAGCAGGACCGGATTGCGATAGGTGTTCCCGGCCACCATGACCCCGAGTCGTACCCGGCTCGTCTGCGGAGCCAACGCCGCCAGCATGGTGTACGCCTCGTGGGTCGGTTCCATGACATCGAACAGTCCGTAGAAATGGTCGACAACATCGAAGCTGTCCCAGCCGGTCTGCTCGGTGGTGACGATCCGCTCGGACAGCTCGGCAAAGCTCGCCCGCTGCCCACATACGATGCCAAACCGGATCGGGTGCGTCATGCTGTCATCTCCATCGCTTCAACTGGCGTCATGGTACGGCAGAAGAGCGCTCCCCGCTCCCGTTGCTGTCGGTCCCAGGACAGGAGCGGAACCTGAAGAAATCGTGCCAATGCCAGATAGATCGCGTCGGAACCTCGGACAGCGGCCGAATTGGCGAGCTCGGCACATGCCAAGCCGAACTGCACGTCGATCGGATAGATCGTAAAGAGGGATTCTGCACCAATGAGGTCGAGCGTACCGGTGATAAAAAGCCGGTCCGAACCGGTTCGGCTTAGAACACCAGCCACTTCTGCTGGAAAGTGTGACGGAACGGCGATCTGCTCCCCAGTGCGTTCGATGCTGGTTCTCCAGGGTAACGTCTCATGATGATGGATATCGGACTCCAGAATCGCGCTCAACCAAACGCTTGCATCGACTACGATCATTCGCTGGGACGCCAGTTCGGTGGCAGCATCTCGTCAGGAGTAAACTCTCTGCGTTCCTCTTCCAGGAGAGCCACAACATCGATTGGCTCATCGCCCAGATGTGCTGCAATATCCCGAATCAGGCGCTTTTGCCGTTTCCAGAATTCATCGAGCTCCTGCTGAGAAGGTCGCTCCTTCGGAACGATCGTCGCTACGATTTCTCCGCGATATGTGATGTCGATCGTCTCTCCATCCTCGCGCACCCGCCGGACGATCTCGCTTGCGTGTTCCTTGAGTTCTCGTACACCAACTGATGACATGGGCGCCTCCGCATGTGGCCACAAGTGTGACTACATGGTGAGTGTAGCATTGGAAAAATGACCTCATAAGATGTGCAGAAGGGACGAAGCGAATGAAACGAGTCGATTCGAGCTCGATCGGAATTCTGCTGATCGACGTGCAACCGTTCTTTCTGGAAGGGTGGATGGCCGGTGCGTTCGAACCGTTCATGACCCGGATCGAGCATCTGCTCGGGCTCGCGACCGCCTACCACCTGCCCACCATTGCGACCTTCGAGCAGCCGGTCGATACGAAAGGGTGGCTGCCCGGCCGGTTGGAGCCATGGTTCCCCAAGGATGCCCGCAAGCTCACCAAGCAGACCTTCGATTGCACCGGTGAGCCAGAGATCCGCGCGGCGATCGCCGGCATGGGGGTGCGGCAATTTGCGGTTGCTGGGGGGGAGACGGACGTCTGCGTGCTGCAATCGGTGCTCGGGGTCCTGGAAATGGGATACGACGTCTTCCTATTGGAAGACGCGCTCTTCAGCGAAGAGCCGAATACCGCGCCCGCCCTGCGCCGGATGGAGCATGCCGGCGCCATCCCATCGACGGTGAAAACCCTGCACTACGAGCTGCGACGTTCGGTCGGAGCGCCAAAAGTCCCAGAGTTGCTGGATCGAGCCGGCACAGCGCTACCAATGAGAGACCCCGAGGATTTGCCCAACGAGCGCGGCCTCCCACTGCCTGGAGCCGATGTGACGTAGTTCAGGGCGGCCCTGAAGTGGTCCCCAAAAGCTGGACTGCGTAATTCAATGTGCCGTGTCCGCCTGTGCCCGAGTCAGAGAGGACTCAAGCGCGAGCCGCAAGCGCGTCGTCGACCATGTCGAAGATCGAGTGCGGGGTATATCCCAGGGTAGCGGTGGCTTTTGCGCTGCTGAGATACCAGGGCGGTCTGGCGGTTGGCACCGGTGCGTTCATCGACGGCATTCCGGTACGCTGACTGATATAGGTCGACAGCTCCAGTGTCGTAAATGGAGCTCCTCCGCCAAGATTGAAGGTCTCACCATCCGCCGCGGAATGTCCAAGGGTGCGGAGACAGCCTTGCGCCACATCGCGGGCGTCTCCCCATTGCCGGATCTCTGGTTGCTGGTTCAAATCCGTCAGCGCAATGAGGTGGTCCGATCCGGTACCGAGCGCCATCAAGATGCGCAGGGTCGCGTCCTGCGCTGGCGAGCGCTGGGATTGTGCAGACAAGAAGGATCGTGCCGCCTCGAGATAGAGCCACCGGGCGAAAACGCTCTGCGGATCGATCAGCTCATCCGCATCGCATGTGGCGCCGAAGCGCAGAATCGTGACGGGGAACCGCTCGGAGCGCCAAAGGGAGAGACAAAGGTGTTCCGCGCTGGCTTTGCTGGCTCCGTAGACCGAGCTGGGCTGAACCGGTGCAGTTTCGTCGATGGGCAGGGAAACGGGCGCTCCGCCACTGGCATAGACCGCATCGCTGCTGGCATAAACGAACCGTTGCAGATTCGGCGATCCGGATCGGGCAGCAACCAGTAGATCGAACGTCGCGTTCACGTTCAGATCGATGAATTCACGGTCGGTATTGCCGCGCGACGTGAGTGCTCCGGCCAGATGGAAGATGGCGTCGACCCCGGTCGCGATACGCTGCAAGGCGTCCCGATCGCGAAGATCGCCCTCGACCATCTCGACTCCAGGCAGGCGGATCGACTTCGCCCTTGGATCATCAGACAGTACGAAAGCCCGGATTTCGTGTCCGGCTTCGAGTGCGTATCGAGTGAGGTGCGTGCCGATACGACCTGCTGCGCCGGTAATGAGAACCTTCATGCTGGTGGGGACGCCGGTTGCGGACGGGACAACGCCCCAATCAACGTATCGAGGTGCATCACGAACTCCGCGGTTACCGTGATGTGATTGGCAAAGTCATCGAACGGAGCGCGATTTTCCCAATGACCGTCGGCATGTTGGGTGGCAAGATAGAAATCTCCGAGCCGAACGGTCCAGTCTCGGTAGATCTCCTCACCGGTGACCTCGTAGAGGAGCGATGAGCCCCATCCCGTCTTGCAGACCTGGGGAACCTCGAACTGCCGTTCGGTCGAGTTCATCGAAAAGGTCTGATACGCCCGCGCAAGGTCGAGATACTCGGATGTCCCGGTCGCCTGATACAGGCGTACCAGAAACGCCGCCGCGATTCCTCCACACGTGAAGCGTTGGCGTTCGCCCTGGGCCTCCACGACGTATTGGCCGGCACGGTCAGGGGGATACTCGAGTACCAGCGATTGCGTCTCGGCCGACCAAACATAATAGAGACGGTCGGGAAGTTCCGGCTGTGCGTCCCAGACCCGCTGAAACCAGGCGCCGGCGCACCTCGCGGTTTCAATGTCTCCCATCATCAATGCGGTCTTGCCACATTGGGCGACCGTGGGAATGTTCTCGTCAGCAGGAATTCCGGAACCCTCCGGCAGATGTCGAAAACCACCGGAGATTGGGTCGAAATGCGCCAGGAGGCGGTCATAGCCACGATAGGCGAGATCGAATTCTCGTCCCATCTGCGCTCCGAAGATGAACACGGCGTTCTCATACGCATACGCCTCGAGCCCCCGTGGCGAAACGCCGGTGAAGTCACCGTTTTCGGCAAACTGATTGTGACGCACCCATTCGCATAACCGAACGGAATGTCGCGTCTCACCGGAAATGATGAATGTCCAGGGAAGACGGTAGTAGTTGAAGCCAACATCGACCGGACCAATCGATCCATCGGGGTTCAGCTGCTCGAGCAGCCATTGCACCCCCCGCTGCTTGCTCTCCTGGTAAGACTCGAGTCGTTCCATGGTTTCGAACCTTCCTTGCGACAGGCGTCATTGATTGATGGAAAAGTCACCGGTTGCGCGGGCTGAGCGCCGCGCGCAATGCCTCGCTCAGCATGTTCAACGCCAGCACCATGACCGTTATGGCAATTCCGGGAAAAAGTCCCAGCCACCATGCCTGTGCCAGAAATGCTCGGCCCTCATTGAGCATCACGCCCCAAGACGGAGTAGGGGGACGGCTTCCCAGACCCAGGAAGCTGAACGCCGCTTCGAGCAAAACGGCCTCGCTCATCACGATGGCCGTCTGGACGATCAGGCTCGGCAGGGCATTGGGCAGGATGTGCCGAACGGCGATTCGTCGATTCGTTGCCCCCATCGAACGGGCCGCATCGACATACTCCTGATTCAGCTGGCTCAGAATCGAAACGCGGGTCAACCGGCCCAGTGCCGGAATATTGATGATGGCAACCGCGATCACGACATTTCGCAGCTCCGCTCCGAACACGGCCACGAAACCGATGCCGATCAGAATGCTGGGGAACGCAAAGATCGTATCGAAAAGTCGAGAGATCGCCGAATCGACCCATCCTCCGCGATACCCTGCCAACAGGCCGAGCGGAACCGCAGCCGCGAACGCTGCCATCGCGGATGCAATGGCGATCGTCAGCGAAATGCGCCCGCCATAGAGGACACGTGAGAAGACATCTCGGCCGAGATCGTCAGTTCCAAACAGATGGGTGGATGTTGGCGCCTCGAACGGGAATCCCGCGCCGATTCGGTATGGATCGAACGGCGCCAGCAGCGATGCCAGGATTGCAGAGACGATCAGGATCGCCAGCACCAGCAGCCCGAATGCTCCTCCAGGCGATCGAACGATCCGTCTGACGATCGTCCTCAGCATTCCATGACGCTGGGAGCCTTGGGCCGTAAGCAGCGACTGGTCACGATCCGTCTGCAACGACCAATCCCGCCCATCTGGATCTGTACTGACGTTCGAAATCATCGTCGCCTCGTTTCGCGATCAGCTCAACCGAATGCGTGGATCGAGCAATGCGTAGCAGGCGTCGGCCAGAATGTTCAGCACGATGAACATGAAGACAAAGATGAGCATTGTGCTTTGCAGGATTTGGTACTCCCGGTTCCCGACCGAGTCCACGATCAATCGGCCGATACCTGGCCAGCCGAAGATCGCCTCGGTGACAACAGCTCCGCTCAACAACTGGCCAAACTGAATGGCCATGATCGTGACGACCGGGAGCAAGGAGATGCGCAACACATGCCGCTCGACCACGCCTCGTTCATTCAGCCCCTTGGCATAGGCGGTCCGTATGTGGTCGGAGCCCATGGTTTCGCGAATCGATGCATTGAGAAAGCGAATCATCACGGCAGTTCCATAGGCGCCGAGCGTGAACGACGGCAGAATGAGATGCACGATCGAATCGACGGGGTCTTCCCAGATCGGCACGTATCCGGACGCTGGCAACCATTGGAGCGAAACGGCGAAGAGCAGGATCAGGAGAATGCCCAGCCAAAAGCTTGGCACCGCGATGAGCAGCGAGTTCGCCAGGATGGCGACCTTGCTGAAGATGCTGGTCGGGCGGATCGCGCTCAGGATGCCGATCGGTACCCCGAAAAGCGTGATGACGAGCATTGCCCCGATCGACAGATGGAGTGTGGCCGGAATCCGCGAAAGGATCAGCTCCGATACCGGACGATTCGTCACATACGACATTCCGAGATCCCCGTGCAGCAATCGGCCCACCCAATTGATGTACTGTCGAAGGACCGGCTCATCCAGCCCTAATCGCTGATGTAAGGCCGCGACTTGCTGTTCGGTGGCGCTTTGCCCGGCGAGAATCAACGCGGGATCCCCGGGAATGGCCCGGATCATCAGGAAGACGACAACGCTGGTCAGAAAGAGCACCGGAATGGACTGAAGCAACCGTCCAACGATATAGGAGCCCATAGATCACCCTCCCCGTGGGCGAATTCCGCGGAGGCCAAGGCGGATCGACGCCTCATCGAAGTGCCGATCCGCCTTGGAATCAGATACGTCGTGGTGGCTACTCAGCGAGCCAGGCATCTCCGAAGTAGTGGCCGCCGGCAATCGTCGGACGATAGCCCTGCACGCGGGAGCTCAGCCCGGTAAATGTCAGCCAGAACGCCGTCGTGATCACCCAACCCTCTTCCGCGATGATCATCTGGATTCGATCGTAAATTGGCTTGCGAACCTCGGGGTCGATCGAGTTCGCGCCGTCCGCAATGAGCTGCACATACTCGTCGAAAAACGGCTGGCCGTCGATGAAGGCCTTGTTGTCATTCGGTCGATACGGCGATCCACTCAGCAGGTAGGTTGCGGGATCGATTCGTCCGTCACCGAGCCCATAGGCCTGGATATCGTAATTTCCCGCAAAGTACTCATCGTAGAACGGACCCTGCTCTCGCTCCTCGATGGTGAGCTCGATGCCGACCTCGGCCAGATCCTGCTGCCAAACCTGGGCCATCGCGCGCGAACCGGGCAAGACCGTCTCGCTGATGGCAATCATCGTTTCGAACCCATCGGGCATCCCCGCTTCGGCCAGCAGCTCGCGTGCCCGGTCGAGGTCGTAGCTATAGAGATTCTCGGCCTCCTCGTTGAACCAGAAGACATCGGGCAGGTAGCGGGTCTGGGTGACAGGAGACAGGCTGTAGTACGCCAGCTGATTGATCTTTTCGCGATCGACGGTGTAGTTGATCGCTTGCCGAACCAGTTTGTTGTCGAAGGGTGGCTTGCCACTGTTGAGGACGTTGGCATACCAAACACCACCCGGGGGGACCGTCACGATTTGTACGCGGTCGTCATCCTGCAGGCGGACGACATCCGAGGAAGCCAGCGCATCGACCGCATCGACATCGCCCGAGAGGAGATTTGCGATGCGCGCCGCCGGATCGGGAATGATCTTGATCGTTACCGAATCCAGATATGGCAGGTTCGGCTCCCAATATTCGTCGAATCGCTTCACCACCAGCGCATCGCCCGAGTCGTAGCTCTCGAACTCGAACGGACCGCTTCCGACCGGCGCCGTGTCGACATCTTCCATGGCCTCGGCCGGGATGAGGAAGAGCGCGGCGAGATCGTCGAGCTTGACCGGATGCACCGACTTATAGGCGATCCGAACGGTTCGATCGTCGATGGCCTCGGCGCTTTCGACGGACGCGTCCAAAACGGCGAAAAGATAGTGCCCGATATCCGGATCCTTGGCGCGTGCGATATTGTCCACCACGTCCTGAGCAACGATCGCACGACCGTTCTGGAAGAAGATGTTCTCCTTGAGCGTGACGACGAGCTCCGTTTCAGTCTCTTCCCAGCTTTCGGCAAGCTGCGGGTGTGGGATGAGAGGATCTTCGCCTCGATAGTCGAATAGTGCCCCGAACAGCTGACTGTAGACGAAGCGCGCCGGAACGAAGTTGAAATAGGGGTCGAACCGAATTTCGCCGGTTCCCGCCGCTATAAGGTTGCCGCCCGGACGAGGGGTCGCATCCTGGATC
This sequence comes from Thermomicrobiales bacterium, assembly GCA_023957115.1. Lineage (GTDB taxonomy): Bacteria > Chloroflexota > Chloroflexia > Thermomicrobiales > UBA6265 > JAMLHN01. Next base: position 47,442 of record JAMLHN010000004.1, on the reverse strand, counting down.
GCGCGGGCTTCCAGGTGCGCGCCAGTTGATCCGGACGATGCACTCACCCCCAACGAATCGAGCGCCAGCAGACCGCCGGCCGCGCCCATGCCGGCGCCTGCTTGCAGCGCCTGTCGTCGAGTCAATCGGTGCTGGGGTGCGGATTTCCTGGTCATGCTGCGACTCCTTCCGAAACGAATGAACCCTGGCGATACGGCTGCGTGCCGTATCGCTTTCCTACAAAGAACCCATCACGGAGCGTCAGCCGTCCAGACTGACAAATGGCCACGCCTCCTCGATCTCCCGTGCCGCATTCAGCACCATCTGAATCGTTTCCTCGTTCTCGGAGACGTCTCGAAACGCCGGCGCGACGATGCCAACGGTCCCCACCACCTGGCGGTCGCCTTCAGTCGATCGAATGGGCGCGGCCAGGGCAGTCACATCGAGCCCGGATTCCTGGAAGTTGACCGCGTAGCCACGTTCTCGGACCAGCGCCAGCTCGCGCTGCAAATCGATCACGGTGGTGATGGTTCGCTCGGTTTGCCGGGGCATTCCGAGGGCAACTGCGCGGCGGAGGGCGTCATCCTCGGGAAGACTCGCCAGCCACACCTTGCCGGCCGCGGTTGCATGCAGCATTTGCTCTTCGCCGAGATAGCTGACCATTCTGAGCTGGCGCGGACTGTCGGCTTTGGCGACCGTGACGAGCCGGTCGACCTGCACCCAGTTCAGCTCGGCAAGCTCTCCGGTCTCTCTCGCCAGCTTGCGCAGGATTGGGAGCAGCACATCGTACATATCCAGAACCCGCAGATGGCGAAATGCCAGCGCGATCAAACGGGTGGTGATCTGGTAGTGCTGGGTCGTCTCCTCTTTCGAAATATATCCTCGGGCGGCCAGCGACGTCAGAATCCGATGGGTCAAGCCCTTGTTGATGCCAAGCCGGGAGCTGAGCTCGGTTACCGAAAGTCCATGTGGACTTCCTGCCAGAAACTCCAGGACGAGCAACGCTCGGTCGACCGCCGCCATACCGGCAGCGCTCGTGCCCCCGGAGCGCGGAACCGTCTCGGACCCAATCTCCTGAGCGGGCATCGTACTGCTCTCCACGTTGCGCATTTCTCACCGTCCTCCAGGTATGCCGACAATCCCGTGAATTGTCGTTGACAGCCTTTCGACGGAGTCACTAAACTGCAGCATCTGTCGCTAGAGGTAACGTCGTTACTTCATGCTAGTGACGTTTCCTTTGGATGTCAAGGCAACGCGGCAGGACGACCAGTGCACAACGGGTCCCTGGCCGGGCCCGTCGAGGAGGAAAGACGTGCCAGATCTCGGGTCACCGCTGTCAAGATTCACGTTGCCCAGGGAGGGGATACCCGCGGACCAAATTCGCGATCTGATGGATGACGCGTCGACCGGCGATGTCGAATGGGAGCTTGGCCGGGTTGCCGCGCTCGTCTATATGGCGGGCGAGGATGTCACCCAGGTTTCCAAAGAGGCCTACCTGACTGGGTTCTCGACCAATGGACTTGCGCCAACGGCCTTTCCCAGCCTGCGCAAGTACGAATCCGACGTGATCGACATGGTGTCCGGCATGCTGAATGCCCAGCATGCCGTTGGCGCGATCACCTCCGGCGGCACCGAAAGCATTCTGCTGGCGGTGCTCATTGCGCGCGAGCGTGCGCGGAAGCGTTCACCGCATATCACCTCGCCAACGATGGTGCTCCCGGAAACCGCGCATCCGGCCTTCAATAAGGCCGGCTACTACTTCGACATCGAACCGATTCGGGTGCCGACTGGCGCGGGATACCGGGTCGATGTCGACCGGTATGAAGCAGCGATTACCGACGACACGATTCTCTGCGTCGGATCGGCCCCAAACTACGTCTACACGATGATCGACCCCATCCCGAAGCTCTCGGAGCTCGCCCGCGCCCGGGACATCAGTTTCCATGTCGACGCCTGCGTTGGAGGGTTCTTCCTGCCCTTCGTCGAAAAGCTGGGATATTCCCGGATTCCATTCGATTTCAGGAATCCCGGGGTTACGACCATTTCCGCCGATCTTCACAAGTTCGGGTATACCGCCAAGGGAGCCTCCACCCTGACCTGTCGTGACGACGAGATCGGCAGCTACATGGGATTCCACTTTGCCGACTGGCCGGGCGGATCGTACCGCACGCCGACCCTCACCGGAACTCGGCCCGGCGGTGCAATCGCCGCCGCCTGGGCGGTCATGAACTATCTCGGCGAGGATGGCTATCTGGATCGCACCAAACAGACGATGGACTTTGTCGAGCACTTGCTCGAGGAGATCGAATCGATTCCGGATCTCTATGTCGTCGGGGAGCCCGATATGAGCCTTGTGGCCTATGGTTCCCATACGCTCGATATGGTCGCAATTGGGGACGCCATGCAGGATCGCGGTTGGTTCGTCTATATGGAGCGCATCCCCCCGTCGATTCACCTGATGCTCTCTCCGGGACATGCGCCCTTCATCGAGCAATATCTCAGTGACCTGAATGAGGTGGTCGAGCTGGCGCGTGCGGGCAAGATCGAACGAAAGAGAGACGAGATCAAATATGGGCAGTGAGACCGCAACGCCGAAGCCGCTTCGAATAGCGGTTGGGAGATTTTGGACCGAGTCCAGCTCCATGTCCCCGCTCTTGACGAATCGTTCGATGTTCGAAGCTGGCGCGTTGGTCGAAGGTCAGGACGTCCTGGAATTCGGTACGGGAACCCGCACCGAATTGGGTGGGATTCTCGACATCCTTGGGCAAGACCCGGCTATCGAGATCGTTCCCCTGCTCGCCGCCCAGGCATCGTGTGGCGGCCCGCTCGAATCCGGGCTTTGGCATCAGCTCCACGATCGTATGATCGAGGCGCTCCGAGCCCAGGAGCCCGTCGATGCCGTCATCATCTCGTTGCATGGCTCGACGCTTGCCGAAGACGACGACGACTGTTGTGGGACGCTCCTGGCGAGTATTCGGGCCCAGGTCGGCCCACGCGTACCGATTGCCGCAACGCTCGACATGCATGGAAATCCGACGGCGCAGATGACCCAGGCGGCGGATGCGCTGGTCGCTTACAAGACGTATCCCCACCACGACTTTGTCGAGCGTGGGCAGCAAGCCGCGCGCATTGCAATCGGGGCGGCGACCGGTGAGATCTCGCCGGTTGTGGCAACCGTATCGGCGCCAATGAATCTCAGATCGCTGCCGCTCATGGAGGAGCTGATCGAGGAGGGCGTAAGCCTGGAATCGGACGGCGCGGCGCTTTGCTGCTCGATCATGCCTACGCATCCGTATCTGGACGTTCCCGATTTTCGTGTCTTGAGCGCCGTTGTCGTGACAAATGGGGATCGCGATGCGGCTGTTGCGATCGGGAAGCGGCTGATAACGCAAGCGTGGAACCAGCGCGACCGAACCACCACCGAGAGCCGTCCGTTGACGCCGTTGCCAGATGCGCTGGCACTCGTCCGTTCGATGCCGCCGGGGACGGTGGTGATCGCCGATCCCAATGATGCCGTGACTGGTGGTTTCCCCGGCGATTGCCCGGCGCTTATCGGGACGCTGCTGGAGAACCGGGTAACGGACCCGACCTGCCATATCCTGACCGACCCGACCTTCGTGGAACGTGCACTGCAGGCTGGTATCGGCGGAAGAGTCTCGGGACCACTCGGGGGGACTTGGGGCGGAGATCGGTACCGCCCAATCGAGGTCGATGCCACGGTCGTCACCCTGTCGGACGGTTCGATCCAGAAGAGCCGGGAACCGATGCCGGGGCATCTGGAAGTCAGCAATCGCTCCATGGGACCGACAGCGGTCGTTCGAATCGAGCCCGCCGTCACAGTCGTGGTGACCTCGGTGCCGGTCATGTCAACCGAAGGAACGGTCTATCGATCGGTTGGGATCGAACCGTACGACTATCGCATCGTGTCGACCAAATCAGTCAACCAGCAGCGCTTCCACTATACCGGCGCGGCGGGGTTCATCGATCTGGACGGACCAGGTTGGGGCAGCACCGCGGGAGACTACGCGTGGAGGAAGCGGGACCCGGCGCAGTCCTACCCGCTCAACCAATTCGAAGGCGCCGATATCGAGGACCTGATGACAATCGCCTACGCGCCCCCGTCACTCTGAGCGAAATCGAAGAATCTCCTCGCCGCAGTGAGCCCTTCATCGTCGCGATCGGTCGGGTGTGCCCCGGGTTTCCGCGTAACTTCGGTTACCTGTGGGATCGATACAGGGCGCCGGTGACCGGTCCCGAATTGTTCACCGGATTCTGTATCAGTCCGCCTTCAGCTCGATACCATACCGCTCGGCGGCCTCGCGAATCCGGTTCTTGATCGTCTCCAGATCCTTGGCGTCGTATTCGCTCGCGTTCCGGGGCATGTGGATATAGCTCCATGCCGCGCGTACATGCTCCTCGGTATCGATTGGATACTTGTTGTTAGTCGGATCCGCAAAGGCCACATCGCCGTACTCGTGCTCTCCACGGTCCGGATTGACATCGTCGCGCTTTTCGATTGCCATGATTCCTGCTCCTCCCGGTAAGGAACGTCCGGGTGTCCCGAAGGAATGCTACGGTGGGTGCGACTCGCCGGCCGAAGTCGTCAGGTGGCAACCTCATCCTCGTAGTCATCGAGATCGGGCGGCTTGAGGGCACGCCAGGCCAACGTTCCCTCGACGATCGTCGATGCCCAGATCAACAACGCCGTCAAGACGCACCATTGACAGATGGCGTCGATCACGAAGAGCTCCAGCCACGTCAGATAGATCGCGAACACCGAGCCCGCCAGGACAATCGCAAAGATCGCCAGGGTCAGATTGTCCGACAGATCCGGCCGTGCCCGTCGAAGCGCTCCGAGTAACACGATCAGCGCAAACATGCCCAAACCAAGGGCCGCGACCGGAATTCCGGCCAGCTCCGCATAGGGACTTTTTTGCACCGTATGGCAGCCGCTGACGGCGCAGACGAGCAGATCGTCCCGATAATGAACCAGGGTCAGGTAGGCGGAAACCGCGATCCCGGCCAGGGCAAGCCCCAGCGAGATCGCGGTCAACCGGCTAGTTGTCTGCAAGCGCTGCATCGAGAGTCTGCTTCAGTGCGTCCCAACCTTGCCAGGAAATGACTTCGCCGTTCAGCACGAACGACGGCGTGCTGTTGAGCCCAAGCTGCGTAGCTTCCTGGCGCATCTCCTGAACCTGGCTCGAGGTCGCTCCGGAATCGAGACAGCTCTTCATCGCGTCCTTGTCCAGTCCGGAAAGCTCGGCCATCTCCAGCAGGCGTGATTTGCTCAGACCGCCAAGATTCTCGCCGTAGTGGTTGAGATAGATCGTCTCATGATAGAGCCAGAAGTCACCCTGCTCGATGGCGCAAGCGGCCGCTTCCGCGGCGGTCACGGATTCGTCGCCGAGGAACGCCAGATCGCGGAACTCGAAACTGACCTTTCCTTGCGCGATATAGTCCGAAAGCAATTCCGGAAAAACTTGCGTGCCGAACACAGCACATGCTGGACACTGGTAGTCACCGTATTCGATCAGATGCAACGGTGCATCGGGATTGCCGATGACTCGGCCGTCAGTTGGAATACCCTCGAACGCGGCTGCCTCGGCCACCTGCAGGGAGGGGAGATTGCTGGAATCTCGATTGGTCCAGATCAAGCCTCCGGCCACGATCAGGGCCAGTGCCACCGCGCCCCCGATAAGCGCCAGACGACGTTTGCGGGCGCGTTCGGCTTCGGCGCGCACCTGCGCGCGTGTTTTTCGTTTGTCGTTCTTCGATGCCATGGGATGCCTTCCACCAGCGTGCGAATGTTACGAGACCGTTCCCGGTGGAACGGTGATTCGTCTCGATCGCGTGACAACATCGAACGGCACGAGCCATTCGGATGCCATGCGATCAGCTGATGGATTTGGGCGGAGGTGCGTCAGGTGGTCCGGCGCGGCTCTCGACCGGCGCCAGAACCGGAGGTGGAGCGATGTCTGCCCGGTCGGCGTCGCTCACCTCGGTGGTGGAAACGAGGAATCCGGGGACGAAGGGTTGGGTATCGACCGTGCCAAGATGCTCGCTGGCGCTTGGGGTGACCTCGTCCCCGCAGTCGAGCGGGAGCCTGTCGAGCAGCTGCTGGGTCAACGATTCGGTCGTCTGGGCTTCGGTGGGAAGCGCACCCGTATCAGTGTCGGTACGCGTCTCCAAAGACGGAGCATATGGAATTTCGACCACCGTGTTCGCTGCGGCTACTGGCGTTTGGGCGCACGACATCGGCATCGCGAACCCGGCGGCGGCGATGGTCAGCAGTGTGATCAGCCGAATGACCGTGGACATGCTACCTACCGTGCAACGAGCGTACTCGGACACGCTCGTGTCACCCTAAGTGTAGTCCTTCCCGAGCCACAAGATCGCGCCGGTTCAGCGTCATTCACCAACCCACGATCTCGAACCACAATGGCTGCGGAGTGCGCCAGCAATCGTTCCTGCCCAGGACCGCATCCTGCTCAGGACTCAGGACTCAGGACTCAGGATCCGATCCTATGCCGCCGTTGCCAGCCCTGGCGGCGGACGGTTGGCGCAATTGGACGTCGATGGCTTGCCGTCGAACCGATCCTCGATCCAACCAAGGGCCGTCAGGAACGACTCCTTGGCGGCCGCATGCTCGACGCCGGGGTACTGAAGAAAGGTGACGTCCTCTCCATTGGCGCATCGTTGGGCGGCTTCGTCGACCGACCCCTGGAACGGAATCACCGAGTCGGCGGTTCCATGCACCAGCAGGAGCGGTGTATCGACCGGGCTGTGGGGAGTATTTTCGGCGAGTATGCTCATCCACGGCTCAGTGGTCAGAGGATCGATGGCCAGGAACTCAGCCGGAACTGGAATACCCCGTACTTTCAGATAGGCGAGGGGCGTGCTGGTGCAGGTGTGGGCGAGCTGCTCCACTCGCTCCTGATACTCCGGTACGACCGCCGTGTCCATATCGATATCGGGGTAGTTGCTGGCCCAGCCATAGAAAACGAACGGGAGCAGAATGCCGCCTACCCGATCGTCCATCCGCGCTTGCAGAATACCGGCCAGATCGAAGGCACCAGCTTGGGTCACGGTTCCCGTCAAGGTCAGCTCGGGCGCGTAGGTCGATACCAGCTGCGCTGAGAACATTGCCGAATGCCCGCCCTGGGAGACCCCGATGATCGCGAACTCGGATCCAGCATCGGGGACGAGGTTCTGCGCGGCACGTACTGAATCGAGCACGGCCTGAGCTTCCGATTTGCCAATCAGGTAGGGATGCACCCCCGGGGTGCCGAGACCGGGATAGTCGGTGATGGCGACCACGAACCCTTGGTCGATCATCGTTTGCAATCCGTCGATATGGGAGAGCGCGTCCGGGAGTTGGCTGGTCGCGCAGGCGGGATAGATCCCCTGGGTGCCATGGGCCAGCGCCAAAATCCGGCGTGGCGTATCGACTGCCTCAGTGGGAGTGATCACGATCCCACTGACTGCAATCGGCCGATCGTTCATATCCGTCGAGAGATAGAGCACCCGCCACGCTTCGGCATGCTCGGGAAGATCGCGGGTGAGCTTTTCCGAACGGAGAACCTCTCCAGCAACACCGGCCGGAAGCGGATCGGGCGGCGTGTAGAACGCTCCAGGCTGGACAGGATTGGCTTCGTCGTTGAACCAGACGTAGACGGAAAAGAGGAGAACGAGCGTCATGATACCAATGACAATTGCCCAGTCTCTCAGCCGTTGTCTCCAGGTACGTTGTACGGATACCATCGGCCCGAAAGTCCTCCATTCCGTGAACGATGCGGTGCTGCCCGAATCATGGGGCGAATTCGCTAGTATGCCGTAATCGAACCGATCCGGAATTGCACGCACCGGCCCAGTGCGGGTATCGTGCAAACAATGACGCACACACGGCAGTGACAAGGAGAGTGCAAATGGCAGGCTCGATTCCGACACGGCAATTTGGACGGTATGACGAGCAGGTGAGTCTCCTTTGCGTCGGCGGTGCGCACCTGGGGGTTTCGAGATGCGACGAGGCGACCGCCATCCGCATCGTGCATGAATGCGTCGATGCCGGCGCGACCTTCCTCGATAACGCCTGGGAATACAACGACGGCGAGTCGGAACGGCGGATGGGCAAAGCGCTCGCCATGGACGGCTACCGGCAGAAGTCCTTCCTGATGACCAAGGACTGTGCCCACGACCGGAGAGCAGACCATTCCATGTGGAAGCTGGAGGACAGTCTCCGCCGCTTGCAGACCGACTATCTCGATCTCTGGCAACTGCATGAGGTCGTCTGGGAAGACGATGTCGACTGGATCTTCGCGCCAGGTGGCTCAGCCGAGGCGCTCTTGAAGGCGAAGGAAAAAGGTCTGGTGCGCTACATCGGATTTACAGGACATAAAGACCCGGCGATTCACAAGCGGATGCTCTCCCAGGGATTCCCGTTCGATGCGGTGCAGATGCCGCTCAACGCCCTCGATGCGCATTACAAGAGCTTCGAGCAGGAAATCGTCCCCATCTGCCAGGAGCAGGGGATTGCGGTCATCGGCATGAAGTCGTTCGCCTCTGGCGACATCTTCGAAGGTACCGATCTGACACCGGCCGAAGCGCTGCGCTACAGCATGAGTCTTCCGGTGGCCACCGTCGTTTCCGGGATGGACAGTATCGAGGTGATGCATCAGAACCTCGACATTGCCCGGAACTTCGAACCGCTGACCGGCGCCGAACGAACCGATATCCTCGCCCGATCGGCCGCCGCGGCCACCGGCGAGCACGAACGGTTCAAGACCACCTACGACTTCGAAGGAAACGTCGGCCGCGCCGCCCACGGCTACCCGGTCAAGCTCAGCACCATCGCCGCCGACTAGAACCCAAACAAGCCGATTCTTAGCGTAGTGAAGGACCTCCGTGTCCTGACAAGCGACGAGCAGGTGCGTACGCAGGATGAACGACGCCGTTCCGTCGCGTACGCACGCACCACAGGGGTATGAGCCCAGCGTTTCAACGTTGGGGAATCGGGCCTACGCTACGCCAGCTGCGGCGCAAACCCTCCTCCGCCTGGAGTCATAATGGTCAGTGCATCCCCGCTCTGCAATTGAACGGCGCCCCCGAGCGTATTGAGTCGGTACTTATCGATACGCTCACCGTTCAGATAGATCTTGCCAACCTCGCCAGCCTGGCCACCAAAGAGCCCCATCGCCGGGAACTCCAGCATATGCGGATGCATCGATACCGTGACGGTGTGTTCGTAGTCCGGACGGAGCGTAATCACGACCTCCTGCCCGCAGCCGCCACGGAATCGTCCTTCTCCACCAGAGTCCCGCAGAATCAGCTTGGAGCGAATCAGAATCGGCCCATGCTGCTCGATCGATTCGAGCGAGCCGGTCGACATTGTGCCCGGGAAGAAGACGCAAGAGGCTCCATTCCCGTGCGCCGAAGCGCCCATTCCGCCCGATTGCATGAAATGAACGAGGAACGACTTTCCATTGTATTCACCGTGGAGCTGGTAGCCTCCGGCTTGCCCCGGCGCCGCCATGACCTTATCGGGAACGATATGAGCCAGCGCAGCCATGATGACCGGATCGGCCATGAAGACGGCCCGCGTCCGGATGTTGACGGCCGCGGGAGGGGCGGCATTGAAAATACTGCCGTAAGGCGCCTCCACTTTGATTGGCCGGAAGCAACCGGCATTCGCCGGAACGCGGGGCAACAGGACCGTGTGAACGATGCTCACCGCCTCGGAATAGGTGCACGCATAGGGCGAGTTGATCGCTCCCTGGGTCGTTTGGGGCGCGGATCCGGCGAAGTCCACGATCAGATCGCCGTTCTCTTCTGCTGACACCGCAACCTTGATCAGAACCGGATCGATATAGCCGTCCGTCAATGCCTCGGCTTCGAACCGCCCGCCCGGGAGCTCCCTGATCACGTTGCGCATCGCCTGTTCCGAGCGGTCGAGAATCGCGTGCGCCAGCTCATCGAGCGTGACATCCGTATTCTCCGTAAGCAGCTCGGAAACTCTCCGCTCGATAACCTTGTGCGCGCCGACCTGGGCGAAGAAGTCATTGAGCACCATGTCCGGCATACGCACGTTGGAGCGGATGAACTCGATGGCGTCGGCGTTTTCTTTTCCGCCAGCGATCAATCGGATCGGCGGAATGCGCAGACCTTCCTCATAGACATCCGCTTCCAATACGTTTGAGGGAACCGCCGATATCCGTAACATGCGCGATGCTGACGGCGAGCCCAACTGCCTCACCGTCGTGAAAGATCGGACTGGCAAGGAAAACATCGGGGAGATGCCCGGATGCAATCCATGGGTCGTTCGTAATGAACGTATCGTCTGGTTGCATCGACGAAAGCGGAAAGCGCCGCAGAATTTCTTTGGTGGTCAGACTGACCGAGCCATTGAACATCGGCATGCTCTTCGTGGGAAACGCAATGGCATCTCCATGCCGGTCGGTCAGCGCGACGCTGAAGTCGAACACTTCGCCAACGATGACCGAAACCGACGCTCGATAGAGGGCGGTCGCCGCTTCGTCGCAAACCGAGACGAGCTTGTTCCAGAGAACTTCGAGCGTTACTTCATCAACGCGTGAAACCAACCTGGGCCTCCTGTGCTGTGTCACCAAACGTGTGATTGGTAGACGACGTTCCAATGAAGACCACGAGGTTGCCGCGGTCGTCGACTTCGAACTGGTCGAGCGGGCCGATGACCGTCGTGGTCTCGGGTTCTTCGATGATTGCCGGTCCGGTGTAACGAATACCGGTATTCAGACTGCTCCGTCGGAGGATTTGAGCCGGCACCGGTGCCGGCGTCCCAAGAAACCGCACCGGCCGGGTGGCATCGATCGCGTCCGGCAGACTCGCGTCGGCCCCCCGCATGAGCCCGGCGGATGCTTCGACCTGCCCAAGCCCACGAACCTTGATCGATTCGAGGTAGAGCTCGAGTCCCCGGTTTGCCCGGCCATGCTGGGAGACATAGAGTCGCTCGAATTCCTCCAGCAGGGCCGCGTCGAAGTCGGCATTGAAATACGTCGCGTCGAGCTCGACTTCGATGGTGTGTTTCTGCCCGGTGTACTTCAGATCGAATCGTCGCTGGAGCTGAATCGATTCGGCGGGAACGCCGGCGTCCAGCAGCATGGCGCGTGCACGATCCTCGAGCAATGCGAACTGCTCGTCGAGTGACGATCGGTCGACCTCGGAAAGCACGCTCGGATAGCTCTGCACCAGACTGAACGCAAGGGGGGCCATCAGCAGTCCATATGCGGACATGATCCCTGCCGCTGGTGGAACGATGACCCGTGGGAGCTTGAGCTGCCGGGCAACCTCGCACGCGTGCACCGGTCCCGCTCCGCCGAAGGCGACCAGCGAATACCGTCGTGGATCCTTCCCATGCTCGGCGAGCTGCACCCGCGTCGCTTCCGCCATTTGCCCACACGCGATTCGATAGATTCCTAGGGCGGCCTCTTCGACAGAGATTCCCAGCACCGATCCGACCTGGCGGCCGATTGCTTCTTCGGCCGCTGCTTGGTTGAGCGCCAGCCTGCCACCAAGGAAATACCCCGGGTCCAGATAGCCGAGCACCAGCAGGGCATCGGTCACCGTTGGTTGATCGCCACCGCGCCCATAGCAACACGGCCCCGGCGTCGAGCCCGCACTGGAGGGACCGACCTTCAGCAACCCCAGCTCGTTGATGTGCGCCAGGCTGCCTCCGCCGGCGCCGATCTCGATCATTTCGAACGAGGGAATTTTCAAAGGAAGACCGGAACCGGAAGAAAACCGCTCCGCGCGGTCGACCTCCAGATCCCAGGTCGTGAACGGCTCGCCGTCGTCGACGATGCAGATCTTGGCGGTCGTACCACCCATGTCGAAGGCAATCAGGTGCCGGAGATCGGTGTCGTTGCTGAGCCGGGCCGTGGCCGTGATACCGGCGGCCGGCCCGGACTCGAAGAGCCGCACGGGAAATTGCCGGGCGGTCGCAACCGGCGCCATCCCGCCGTCCGAGAGCATCAGGTAGAGATTGCCCTGCAGGCCCAGGTGCTGGAGCTGTTGATTGAGATTCTGCAGATAGTGTCCCAGCACAGGTTGGACATAGGCATTGGCAACGGTGGTGGACATGCGTCCGTATTCACCCGCGTGCGGGACGATCTCGGATGAGACGCTTACCGGCACAGTTGGGAAGACCTCCCGCACCAGCTCGGCTGCCCGTTCCTCATGCGTGGGATTCACATAGGAATGAAGAAAGCAGATCGCGATCGCTTCCGGCGGTTGTTCCGCGAGCCAGCTCAGTTGCCCGCGAAACTGCGTGTCGTCCAGGGGAACGAGCACCTGCCCGTCACTCATCATCCGCTCGCGGACGGGAATCCGGTTCTCGACGCCAACGAGTGGCGCCGGGAATTTACTGAAGAGATCGTAGGTGTCGTACCGCTGCTCGTTCCGGAGTTCGAGCGTATCCTGAAACCCCTCGGTCACGAAGAGAACGGTTTCGGCGCCTTCTCGTTGAATGATGGTATTCGCCGTCAGGGTCGTACCGTGCACCACGTAGTCGACCGCACCAATATCGATGTTGGCCTCGGCGAGAATTTCCTGAACTCCGGTGACCACGGATTCGGAGGCATCCGCGGTGCTCGTCAGAAGCTTATGCACGGTGTACCGGCGTGCGTGCCGGTCGAGGAGGACGATATCGGTAAACGTGCCTCCGATATCGACCCCGACAAGAAATCGAGACACTGAGTTCACGCGTTCTTCTCCTCGCGGTTTTTCACTTCGATTGCGCCTTCACGCAGGATCACACCCATCGCGAAATCACCCGGGCGGACCGGCTTCGATCGGGAGAGGTAGAAAAGCCATCCATCGCCGGGCGATCGGAGCTCTTCGAGAACCTCCAGGGTATAGGGATCGCGTACCAATCCCAGCAGTTGATCCTTGTGGACCTCCGCGCCGAGCTTCTCCTGGCCGATATGGGCTTCCAGCATTCCGCCGGCCGTCGGATTCACCCGTGCCCGTACCGGGCAGATGTATTGGGGGGCCACCGGCGTGATCGGCCCCTCCAGCATCCCGAGATGTTGCATGACCCGCTTGGTCCCCATGAGATTGGCTTCGATCCAACCTTCCTCGATGGCATGGTCGAATCCCGATCCGCCGATTTCGGCCAGAATGCTAGGGAGGCGGTACGTGGATCCCGCATACCCGGAAAGGGATCTCGAGCCAGGATGCTCGGTGACCAGCTTGGCCGCCCGAATCAGTGGACAGCCGTAGGCAACCGCCATCGCATGAGAGGCATCCACCACACCGGGATCGGGATAGTCGGTCCCATACATCACCTCATTGATTGCCCAGCCCCAGGGACCGCAATCGTATTGAATGAGGTACTGGGATCTGGTCAGGATCTCCTGCTCGATGGTCGCGGCCAGCCGTTCGGTGATCGACGAATACCGTCCCGGGAACGCCCGGTTCAAGTCCGGCGTGTCCGAATCGTCAGGAGTCGTGCGCGTGATCTGCCCAAATGCGGTGGGGTTGGCAACGGGAACGAGCAGGACGGTGCCTCGGACTGCCTCCCCTTGTAATTCCGCGATGAGGCGCCGGACCACCTCGATGTAGAACCATTCGTTGCCGTGGACCGTGCTCACGATGGCCAACGTTGGACCATCGACCTGGCCGGCAAGCTCATGGATCGTCAATGCCACGCGGCCGCCATTCAGATCGACCGTGATCGGTAGGGTCTGTATCGTGTGGTTGACCCTGGGCATGGTGGCGACGGATCCATCCGATACGTATGCCATCTCGGTGTCCCTATTTCCAGACGTTCGTGAGCAACCGGCGGAAGTTGCCTCCAACGATCTTGAGCACGTCATCGGGGGAATACCCCCGGTCCAGCAACCCTGCGGTCAGATTGGGAAAGAGCGTCGCCGAATCGAGTCCTTCGGCATACCGTGCGTGGAATCCGTACCACTCCCCCAGGGTGCCGGTCACGCTCGGATAGAGACCCTTCGGTCCCCATTTGGCATCCCATGCGTCCTGGGTGTAGACCCCTTCGCCGTGATCGGTTCCGATACCGACATGGTCGACCCCGATCAGCTCGACGATGTAGTCGATGAAATCGAGAATGTCACTCAGCTGAGGACGCTGATTGCGATTTCGATGCGCCAGCGGTGACCAGACGCAAACGCCCAAGAAGCCGTCGCGTTCGCCGAGCAGCTTGATCACCTCATCCGGCTTGTTGCGTGGGCTGGGCGAGAGCGTGAGCGGATTCGCATGCGTGATCGCGACGGGAGCATTCGAGGCCAGAATGGCGTCGGTCGTCGTCTGATAGCCGCAATGGGACAAGTCGATCAAGATCCCAAGCTCGTTGAGGTGCGATACCAGTGAACGTCCGAAGACGCTCAATCCGGCGTTGTCCGGTTCCGTGCACCCATCGCCAACAAAGTTGCGGTCGTTGTAGGTCAGCTGCACGATGCGGATACCGAGCGCATAGAGGACATCCGCATACTGCAGCCGATCTTCGATGGGCAAGGCATTTTGGAGGCCGAGCATCACCCCCGGAATCCCGGAGGCGTTCGCGCGATCGAGATCGGCGACCTGCTCGATGAGCAGGAAGTCGTTTGGCTGAGCGGCTATTTGGCGGCGGGTATTGACGATATCGACGACCGCGTCATCGAAATGGTGGGCGAAATTGGCGGCGGTGTGATTGGTCGCGGTGACCCCGCCGGCCCGCATGCGACTCGCTTGCTCGCTCGTGAGTCGCGAGGTCGTGAGTGCATCGATGACGACGGCGTTTGCATGCAGCTGTGCCGCATCCACGTCCGTTGATCGAGGCTCGACTAAAGGCATCTCTTGGCTCCTGCGCGTGAGGGTAGCCAGCACCCCGCGCTGGCGCGGGGGGTGGGCGTGGCTCGATGGTTCATTCCTGATTGACGGTGCGGTCGCTGTGCGAATCGGTTTCCCGGGCTCCGTCAGAATCCCGACGAAGCCCGGGGACCGCTAGCGCACAGGGATGGCTACCACTTCGGATAGACGATAAAAGTCTCATCCGGCATGGTCAGAACCGGGGTTCCCGTCTTTACGCCGGAAAGCAGCGTTTGCTGATGCATGAAGAGCACCGGCGCATCCTCGCGAATGATCTCGAGTGCTTCGCGGTACAGCTCCAGCCGCTGCTCCTGATCGAGCGTCGAACGCGCCTCCTCGACGAGCTCGTCGACCCGGGGGTTGGAGTAATGAACGCCCCACGGCTCGTCGGTATGGAAGAGGAGATAGACCACCCCATCCGCGTCGTAGACTGCCTGCGACCATGCGCCAAGGGTGATCGGATCGATAGTGCGGTCGAGCTTGCGCGTGACATAGACGCTGAAGTCGACCGATTCGATCTCGACATTGATGCCAATCTCGCTAAGCTGGCCCGCCACGGCTTCGGCAATCGTGACATCGGCCTGGTATCGTCCAGCCGGCGTCAGCATCTCGATCGAGAATCCATCCGCAAAACCGGCCTCGGCCAACAGCTCCCGAGCCTTGTCCGGATCGTAAGGGTATGGTTCCAGATCGTCCGCGAATCCGAAGTATTCGGGTCCCATCGTCTGACCCTGGGAGACGATACCGTAGCCGTTCAGAAGCTCGTTGACGATGCCTTCCTTGTCGACGGCATAGTTGATTGCCTGTCGCACGCGGACGTCGGCGAGCGGTCCTTCCTGGTCGGAGCGAAGAATGAAATACATCGAGCGAAGCAACGGGGTGGCGATGATCTCGAGGTTCTCGTCACCTTCCAGGGCCGGTGCCTGATCGGTCGGAACATCCTGAATGACGTCGACATCGCCGCTCTTCAACAACGCCAGGCGTGTTGATGCCTCGGGAACCGGACGGAAAACGACCCGTCCAATGGAAGGCGCGCCGTTCCAATAGTCCGGGTTGGCTTCGAGCACCAGCTCCTCATCCTTGACCCAGCTGACGAATTTGTATGGCCCCGTGCCGACCGGATTGGTGGCAAAGTCCTCGAAACCTGTGCTTTCGATATGGGCTTTCGGAACGATCCAGCCGACGATGCCGGCGAGCCGCGAAAGGAGGATAGGATCGGGCGATGTGGTGATGATCCGCACCGTGAGCGGATCGACGACCTGGACCTCCTGGATCGTCGCCAGCTTGCTCTGGCTCGGATTTTCCATGAAGTCGCCGATGATGCGATCGATGGAGAACTTGACGTCCTCGGCAGTCATCGGAGAGCCATCATGGAACGTCACCCCATCCCGGAGTCGGAACTCCCAGGTGTTGTCGTCGATGGTTTCCCACGATTCGGCGAGTCCCGGGATGATGTTGAGGTCTGCATCCCGCGTAACGAGCGTGTCGAACACGGCGTAGTAGATGCTCTGCTCGTTGGACGATGTGAAGAACGCCGGGTCGAGCGTGTTGAGCTCCGAGGCCAACGCGATCGTTATCTGATCCGGCGTCTCCGCGTCCTGTAGATGGGCTTCGACGGAAGATCCAACCCAGCTCTGGGCAACAACGCCCAGGGCCAGAACGGCAATGAGGACAAACGACAAGAACGGAATTCGTCTGATTCGCTTCGTTGTCATGACCACTCCTTTCTGATCCGCGCAGCAACCGGACCTTCCGGAAACCGCCTACGCATCGCGTTTCGACAGTCGTCGTTGAAGCGCTCCTCCTCTCGTCGTTGGGTCGAGCACGTCTCTGAGCCAATCGCCGAGCAGGTTGACCCCGAGAACCGCAAGACAAATGGCCAGACCGGGCCAGGCAGAAACCCACCATTGGCCGTAGATAAGGTCCCGGCCGTCGGCGACCATGACGCCCCAGCTCGGCGTGGGTGGTTGGACACCGAGTCCGAGAAAGCTGAGCGTTGCTTCGGCGGTGATCATCAAGGCGATCTCCAGCGTGGAGATCACGATGATGCTGGAGCTGACGTTGGGGAGGACATGGCGGAAGAGAATCGTCCGATTGGGAGCGCCGATGGCTCGCGCGGCTTCGACGTAGTCACGTTCCCGGACAGAGAGCACCTCGCTGCGCACGATCCGCCCGTAGGTCACCCAGCCGGTCACACCCAGTACGAGGACGATCTTGCTGAACCCTGTCCCGATGATGGCCATCAACGCAATCGCCAGCACGAGAAATGGGATGGCGAGCTGAATATCTGCCAGACGCATGAGAACGGCGTCAGTCGGTCCGCGGTAGTACCCCGCGGCCAGCCCGATGAGCACACCCATCGAGCTGCGAAGCGCCACCGCCAGCACCGCGACGGCAATCGAGATTCGGGCGCCAAAGATCAGGCGGCTGAGAATGTCTCGTCCCAGTGAGTCGGTGCCCAGGATGTAGAGTTGACCGTCATCGCCGCTGGTGAGCGGGGGCTCCAGCCGGACCTTCCAGTTCTGCTGCAACGGATCGTGGGGAGCGACGACCGGCGCCAGAATTGCCAGCAAAACGAACGTGACGACGATGACCAACCCCAGCAGACCGGAGGGACGCGCGGTCAAATGCTGGAGCCAGCGATGGACCGCGCTTGGACGTTGGATCGCTAGGGTCGAGTCTGTCGAGCTCGCCGCGATGGCCACGTCAACCCTCCAATCCGATACGCGGGTCGAGCCAGACGTAAGCCAGATCGATCAGCAGATTGACGACGACGATGGTGATGGCGGAAACGAGAACGAAGGCCTGGATGACCGGATAGTCACGCGACTGAATCGATTGAATGGCGAGCAGACCCATCCCGGGATAGGCGAAGACGGTCTCGGTGACGATCGCCCCGCCGATCATGGAAGCGAACTGAATCCCGGCCATCGTCACCAGGGGGATAGCTGCATTCTTGAATGCGTGACGTCGTATCGCGAGGGATTCCGATAAGCCCTTGGCGCGGGCGGTTCGCACGTAGTCGCGGCTCAGAACCTCCAGCATGGACGAACGCAAGAGGCGGACATTGGTGGCCATGAAAAAGGCGCTGAGGGTGATCGCCGGGAGGATGATGCCCCGAAGCGTGCTCGACCCGGTCGGCGGGAGCCAGTCCAGCCGGACCGAGAAGATCATCATCAGCACGAGACCGAGCCAAAACGAGGGGGCCGCCTGCGCGCAGATTGCGATGCCTCGAATCAATGCATCGAGCGCGGTATTGGGACGCATGGCCGAGAGCAATCCCGCCAGGATTGGCAGAGAGTAGGCCAGCAGCATCGCGGCTCCCGTCAGCATGAGCGTGTTTGGGATCCGCTCGAGCACCAGCGCAATTGCAGGTTCTCGATGCCGGAACGAGTTGCCGAAATCCCCGCGAAGCGCATGCCCAACGAAGTGGAGATACTGTTCGTGCCATGGCCGGTCCAACCCGAGTGACGTGCGGTAGCGCTCGATATCCTCGGGACGCGCATCGGCCGAAACCAGCAGCGCGGTTGGGTCTCCGGTGATGCGCACCAGCACGAACACCACGATACTCACCCCGAAGAGCACCACCAGGGCTTGAGCTAGCCGGCGCGTTATGAAGCGAGCCATGAGCTCCTCCAGAATCGCGCTGGTCTCAGTAAGCGGCGCGTCATGGCGTGAAAAGTTGGGAACGCACTCGCGAAAGCGCGGCCATTTTGGATTGCGTATAGTTGCCGAGTCGCCATATTCGGAGGGCCTGTCGTTGTTTCCTGCCGGTCAGGAAAGATGAAACGTCGTATTGCCGTCGGTTTCGATATTGGCTCGCCGGAGATTGCTTGTCTGTCCACGAGATGGTGGTGCACTGGTCTTTGCAAGGGTATATGCATTGCAATGATCTTTGCAAGGGGGGTGCCATTCTGATAGAGTCCACAGACACGAGGGTCCAGACGACCGAGATAGGAGTACGTGTGCCGTCCGTCGACGTGAGTCTTCCGAAGACCCCCGCGGGGCTCCCCCTGACTGTTGAGCAGTTCGATCGCCTCAGTCCCAACCATCAACGCCTGGCGCAATTCCTCGCCGAGAACCCGTCCGTGGTGGCGTTCGCCTCGGCTTCGGAGATCGGCCGAAGCGTCGAGATGAGCACCGCCACGGTCGTTCGGTTCGCTCAGGCATTGGGGTATTCCGGCTACCCTGCGTTCCAGGAGGTCGTCCGCGCGGCGTATCTTCGGACGCTCCGCCCGCTCGAATCGCTGGAGAATCTGTCGCGGTCGCGACGCGATATCTTCGAGGGTCAGGTCCACCGGGACATCGATAATCTGCGACGGTCGTTGCACACCTTGATGGTCGATCGGTCGGCCATCATCGATTTGGCGCGGCGCATTGCGGCGTCATCCGGAGTCGTCGTGGCGGCGAATGGAGTGGACGGGGCGATTGCGCTTTTGCTCGGCCACTATCTCCGGTTGTTGGGATTTCGGTCGCTTACCGAGCTGCGTGGCGGCGGAGATCTTGTCGAAGCAATCGCACCGCTTGGAGCGGGGGATTGCCTGATTGCCATCGAGTTCGGTCAATCCGAAGGCGGGCTCGCGAAGACGATTGCCTGGGCGCAGTCACGGGGGGTCTTTACCGCAGCCATCACCGACTCTGCGTACTCGGCCACGGCCCGGGCCGCGGATGCGGTCTTCGTGCAGGTGACCGAAGGAGAGACGGCAATTCGCTCGTTCGTCGCGCCGCTCTCGATGATTCAGGGCCTCTTGGGCCACCTGCTTCAGATATCCAGTCCCGAGGCGCAGCTTCGGTTCAAAGACGCGTTGGACGAGCTGGCCCGAAGCGGCCGATAACGCCCCGGCGGCTTGGAGCGCAGGCGCTGTGCCGGGCAATCGACCGCAGGCCGAGAACCGGCGGCGCCGGTCCCCGCGTGCTCGTGTGTCAGCCGTTCTGCACTGCGCCAAAGGTCGGGGCCAGGGCATCGATCCGGGTGCCGATTGCGTCGCGAGCCTGGCGGAATGCGTTCAGGCGCTCTTCTTCTGGACCAGTGACCGCCGACGGATCCGGAAAGCTCCAGTGAAGCCGTTGCCGTGCATGCGGGAAGAATGGACAAGCGTCGTTGGCGTCGTCGCACACGGTAATGACCAGGTCGAACGGCTCACCAAGATAGCGATCGAGCGTCTTGCTTTCTGCCCCGGAGAGGTCGATGCCCAGTTCACGCATCACGGCGATGGCCTCTGGACGGACGTGAGACGCTTCCGTTCCGGCGCTGAACGCCTCGACGCGCGCGCCATAGGCGGCTCGCAGCAATCCTTCCGCCATCTGCGAGCGCGCGCTGTTGTGGGTGCACAGAAAGAGCACGCGGGCTGGAGCGGTCATGGTCGAGTCTCCGCGACAGCCGCGTGTGGCTCGCCGGCCGCGCCGCCGGGGAGATCGGCGAATCGCTCCGGATCGGGCAGTGTGCCGTCCAATCGGTCCCAGTGGAAATTGGTGATCTCGGCACTGTACTTGTCCGGCACGAAGTTGCGGTAGGCCATGGTTTGCAATCCAAGGTGCATCAGCTCGCGGCCGAAGGGAAGGTTATGCAGGATATTGGCGATATCGACATGACGCTGGTGATCGAAGTTCGGCAACTCTCCCGCCAGAAAGAGACGGATCGCATTGCGGTACCGGCGCTCGATGCTCATCGACTGGAGCGAGCGTTTCGGCTTGCCACTCGGTGAAATGACGGTCATCACGATCTCCTGGGGTATCCCGTCAAACGGACATGGTGCTCTGGGCCGGCGCCGCGGGAAAATAGCGCCCGCGGAGCCAGAGTGAGACGTAGACCAGCGCGATGAGGACCGGGACTTCGATCAATGGCCCAACGACGCCTGCCAGGGCTTCACCCGATGTCACACCGAAGACACCGATTGCGACCGCAATCGCCAGCTCGAAATTGTTGCCGGCGGCGGTGAACGCGACGGCCGCCGTCTCCTCATAGTCCAGGCCGATTCGCCGGGCACTGAAGAACGCGATGAAGAACATCGTTCCGAAGTAGACGACTAGCGGCAGGGCGATGCGCAGCACGTCGAACGGATTGTCCAGCACCTGATCTCCCTGCATGGCGAACATGATGACGATCGTATAGAGCAGCCCGAGCAGCGCCGTGGGACCGATTTTCGGCAGATAGCGGTCCTCGTACCAGGCGCTGCCCTTCGAGCGCACCAGCACAATGCGCGAGACGATGGCGGCCAGCAACGGAATGCCGAGAAAGATCAGCACGTTCCTCGCGATCTCCCACATCGAGACATCGAGCGCCGTGGTTTCCGCGCCGAACCAGCCGGGAATTTCCGTCAGGAAGAGCCAGCCCAGCACGGAATACATCAGAATCTGAAACACCGCGTTGAATGCCACCAGCACAGCGGCCACGTCGCCATCGCCGCAGGCCAGCGAGTTCCAGATCAACACCATGGCAATGCAGCGTGCCAGACCGATCAGGATCAGGCCGTTGCGATACGCGGGCTCGTCTGGCAGAAAGACCCAGGCCAATCCGAACATCAGCACTGGACCGACGATCCAGTTCAGCACCATCGAAAGACCAAAAAGCTC
This sequence comes from Thermomicrobiales bacterium, assembly GCA_023957115.1. GTDB lineage: Bacteria > Chloroflexota > Chloroflexia > Thermomicrobiales > UBA6265 > JAMLHN01. Next base: position 26,052 of record JAMLHN010000004.1, on the reverse strand, counting down.
GCGCCGCCCTTGAAACCGGCCCAGCGTTTCGAAGCGGACTTTGGCCAGCACGGGATACATCATCCAGAGCAAGCCGAGCGCCAGCGGCAACGAGACGCCGGTGACGGTCACGCGGTTGAGCTGTGCGCCGATTCCCGGAAAGACGTTGCCGAGGGCGAGTCCAAGTGCCATGGCGAGCAGAATCCAAAGCGGTAGCAATCGATCGATGGCCGACAGCCGGTTCGCCGGTGTCGAAGCCGTGTCGATCGTTGGTTGCGATACCGTTGCCATGACCGGAGTGTTCTCCTCTGCCGGCCAGGGAGGGCCGGGCGGGTGACGAGCTCCTCTATCGAGGCGGTCGCCGCTTCGTGCAATATAGACGACGGTCTATCTATGATTCGAAAAAAAACGATCAGGTGGCGGATGACCCCAGGAGAGCCACCGGGCCAAACAGGTGTGGAAATGCCGCGACGCCGTGTCGATCGGCCACTGCCTTGCGCCCTGCGTCGGGATCGCGCAGTCATCGGCCAGCTTGCCTGAATTCATGTCCAGAGCGTAGCATCATATATAGATGTTCGTCAATATATAGACTCGACGTGAACATCGTTTCCATGGTGGGACGCGTCCGCCCCGGGCGGTCCGCTGGCTCCAGGACACGGGGCTGGCACGCCTGCGTCATTACCCCGAATGCTGTATCAGGCCATCGGGGACGCGACTGGAGATGCCGCCTCGATGTACTCGACCGCCGCGGGTTGGTTCGGATCGAGCAAGGTCGAGGCCAGAATGATCACCGGCTCGGCGCCCAGATTCGCGCCGAAATGCACCACGCCGTCGACCTCCACGACCGCGTCCCCCGGATGCAGCTCGGTCGTCTCGCCCGGTCCGAGCAGCTCGGTTGCGCCGGGACTGTCGCTGTTCGGACCTTGGGTGATCGGAATCTCCCCACCCGTCACCACGGTGTAGGTCAGCACACCGGCTTCGATGTAGGCAATCTGCATTCCCGGATGGGTGTGCATCGGCAGCGTCATCCCGGCCGGGATGTGATACCGCACCAACTGGAGCACCTGCCCATCGGCCGCATTGGGATCTCCGGCAACCAGGACCTCCCGGACCGGTGGCGTCGCCGATTCCGCAACAGGAGACGCGCCCGGCGTCGAGGCGGAGACCGGTCGTTCGTCCTCCATCGAAAATCCGACGACCCCGGCCAGTAGTGCGAAGACAACCGCTCCGCAAAGGACCAGGCGTTCCCAACGTGACGAGAGTGATTCCTGCGACATTGCTGCTCCTCGAGATCGTGTTCGTTCGCTTGCGACAGGATATCGGCAACGACGTGGTTGCGCAGCGCGCTGTCCCGGAACGAGAAGCGGAACATCTGGGCAGACACGTCAGACCGATGCACCGGTCCGACGTGTCCTTACCGAGGAGAGGATTCGTTGTGGGCGTGGCGCTGCCTGGGAAACGGTCTACATGTCGCCTGGCACCGAGGGCAACGGTTGTCCGGTTTCGAGCAGCGTCTTGAGACTGGATGAGATGAGCACCCAGCCGTCGTGGAACCCGGCGGTGACCTTCAGCGATGGGTCGAGCCCTTCGTGCACGGTGGTGAGCTTGACCATTTCCGGACCGAGCGCCTCGATCTCGTAGGTCACGCGGGTGGTGTACCCCGCTTTCTCGGCGTCCTCATCCCAATGCGGCTGGAAGGTCATGACGAGCTTGCGCGGCTCATCGATCTCCAGCACCTCGCCGGAGAGCATGTTGAAACCGTCCTCAGTCACCATGCGATAGGGCGAGCCCGGTTTCCAATCCGACTCGACTGCGGTGCCGAAGTAGTACTGCCTGGTCATGCTGCCATCGGTGAGCGCATGCCAAAGCTTCTCCGGGGTCGTGCGAATGACGACCTCATAGACATTTGTAACGAGGGTAGGCGACTCGATCATCGAAGGGTCCTCCAGACCGTATTTCAGGAGCGTGAGTGACTGGGCGACCGGCTGGGCGAACTTCAGCACCCAGCGGTCGTAGACCATTTGAATCGGGACGCGATTGAGATAGTGGAGCTTTTCCCGTCCGGATCGGCGGGTGACCACCAGACCGGCCTCTTCGAGGATCTTCAGGTGCTTCATGACGCCGAACCGGGTCATCGGCAAATGACCCTGGAGCTCCAACAGGGTTTGCCCGTCCCGCTCGTGGAGCAAGTCGAGCAGGTAACGTCGGTTCGGATCGGCAAGCGCCCGAAAGACGGGCTCCATATCTTCCATCGCACCCGCATAATAGGTGACTATATGGTCACCTGTCAAGATGGGACGAGTATGAGATGAGCGCACTGCAAAAGCTGGTCAGCGTGGCCCCTGTCCGCATTGGGGATATGTCATCTCGGGGCGCATCAGGGTAACGTACCGGGATGGCGCAGAGTTGCTGGACGCCGGAGATTTGTTCTATCTCCCGCCTGGGCATACGGCACTGGTGGAAACCGACGCGGAATTCGTGGAGTTCAGTCCACCGACCGAGCATGAAACGGTGCTGGAGGTCATACGGCGCAACGTCGCCAACGAGGTTTGATCCGTTTCGCGATGGCATCCTGCCGACTGGGAGAGGACGAACTTGCTGGCAGGTCATCGGCCGGTTTGCGACAGCATACCGGGAGCGAGACAACGCTGTGACGTTGCCCAGCGTTCGATTCGGTGCGTGATCGGTGGGAAAACGGTGGGCTCGTTGCGTGGTGTCCGGCGCTCGAGAGCGCAAGAATGAACGAGCAATCGTCATGGGGAATGGACCCGAGTGGTAGACAATCGATGCCCTCGCCCGGTGTCGTTCCAGCACGAAGGAGGGGATCCGTATGCGACACGCACGTCTCCTGCTTCTGCTCGCCATTGCGGTACTTGCCGGATTCACCTCCAGAACGATGTTCGACGCGGCGCCGTTGGCGCGTGAATCCACAACCGATACACCCAACACCGAAACAGCTCGGGCGTTTTACACCGCCCTGAATGCGGCGCTGGACGGGGCGTCTCCGGAACCGCTGGAGCATCTGCTCTCGTCGATCTTTGTCGATCGCCATTCCGAAGGCGGGACCAGCCGAACGGGGACGGAGTTCCTGGACGAGGTGCGGGCGTTGGGCGCCTCGTTGCAGCGCATTCGCCTGGAGGTGATCTCGCTCGATGCGGTGGGCGACACGCTGATCGTGGGGATCCGGCCGGTGGTGCTGGGACCGATCGAAGTGGCGGCATTGCGGATCGAACCGCCGGCGCCAGCCCCCCGGTACGAGGTCATCCGCGTAGCACGTGGCAAGCTGATCGATCGCTGGTCCAGCGGATTGCCTGGCCTCGGGCTCTCTATGATGATAGATGGCCCAGTGAGAATCTCCAGTACGACCGGGATCGCCGCAACGCTGCGGCGTATCGAGCTGGCCGGACCGAGCGAAGCGGAATGGCATTCGACCGGCGCCGGCATCCTGCTCGTCGAATCAGGATCGGTTGTCGTGCAAACCACCCTGCGGAACGACCTCGGTCCCGCGACGATCGTGGCAAGCGGTGGATTTGTGGCGATCGATCCGGGGATGCGCGTGCGGCTCTGGACCGCGGCGGGGTCCGCTGCCTCGGCCCTCCTCTACACCGCCGATCGAATCGCAGCGGTCGATCATGCACCGGTGATGGGGGGAGTGAACGCCATCGCACAGGATGCGCCGGTTACCCTGCTCTGGAATGGGCTCTGGCACGACCCGCGGCCCGGAACCGAGCATCGAGCGGTCCAGATCGCCCTGCATGCAGGAGAAACGCTCGATCTCCAGCAGCCCGCCGGGTCCGCCGTTCTGGTTGTGGTCGATAGGGGTGTCCTCCAGATGGCCATCCCGAACGGGACGGTCTCGAAGCTGGATGCGAATCGCTGGCCGGAGGCCGTGGCGGGATCGGCCCAGATCGAGGCGAATTGTGCCGGATTGGTCCAGGGCAGCGGCTTGGTGACGTTGCGCAACCTGACGAGCGAGCCGCTCTCCCTCACGCTCATTTCCGTATCCGGATGATTGGAGCGGTTTTGAGCCCTGGGTCCTGAGTAGGGTGGGACTTGGGAGCTGGGACCTGGCTGAAGGGACTGGGGAGATCAGGTCCCGGGACCCGTCGTTTCTACAGCCGTTTTCAGCATGGTTGTCCCCGCAATACCCGCTTGTCATGCTGAGGAACGAAGCATCTCCCCGCCGCAGCGGGTGGTCCGCAGCGGCCCGACTCCGCCGGAGGGTCAACCATTCTGAAATTCGCTCTAACTCCTAAATCCTAGCTCCTAACTCCCTAAATCGTTGGAGCAAATCGCTGCTGGCTTCGGAGGCCAATTGTTGGGCATTGGCAACGAGCGCGTCTCGAGGCACTTCCGTGGAATAGGTGTAGGAATCGTCCGGGAATTGGGTTCGCGGCTGCATCGCAGGGCGGGCGGAATGGGGACCAGACCGTTCTCCGGTGGCTGGATGGTGAAGCGACCGGTGGACACGATGCGAATGGCGGCGACTGGCTTGAGCCGGCATGAGGTCTGGTCGGCGCCAGCGTGAACGGCAACAGACAAGGAGATCGCCGAGGCGCTCGCGTGAGTCCACGGCACGATTCAGTCGCATGTCGGCAGCATTCTCACCAAGCTTGATGTGTCCGATCGGCGTGCCGCTGCCGCAGAGGCGTCGCCGTGGTCAGTTTCTGGACTGCAACTCTATTCACCGCACACGGTCGGCCCGCTGCTGGCGGAAGGTCGCAGCGGCGCCCGGCTCATCGCGCTCAGTACCTTTACCGACATTAGACAAATCCACCGTGGCGGATGCGCAGCCTGGATAGTCGATTGGATGATGGGGTTGGGGAGAATACGCGACCGGCACGTCCGGATTGTCGAAGGAGGTCCGTGTGCGCGACGTATGATGAACTTCCCATTCTTTTTGGCGGCGATCAAGCCGTGACTGTGGGGCCGATCAGGCGGCCAGCGCTCGATGATCATAAAATTGCCGGCTGGAACTGATATTGGGCCGCGTTGCTGCTGAAGAGCCTTCGGGGATGTTTGCCCATGTCTCATACTGGGGATATGTCATCTCGGGGCGCATCAGGGTTACGTACCGGATGGCGCAGAGCTGCTGGACGCCGGAGATTTGTTCTACTTCCGCCTGGGCATACGGTACTGGTGGAAACCGACGCGGAATTCGTGGAGTTCAGTCCACCGACCGAGCACAGCGAAACGGTGCTGGAGGTCATACGGCGCAACGTCACAACGGAGGTTTGATCTGTTTCGCGATGGCATCTCGCTCACTGGGAGAGGACGACCTGCTGGCAGGGTCATCGGCCGGTTTGCTACAGCATACCGAGCGAGACAACGCTCGTGACGTTGCCCAGCGTTCGATTCGGTGCGTGATCGGTGTGGGAAAAACGGTGGGCCTGTTGCGTGGGTGCGTCCGGTGCCTGGAGAGCGCAAGAATGAACGAGCAATCGTCATGGGGAATGGACCTGAATGGTAGACAATCATGCCCTCGCCCGGTGTCGTTCCAGCACGAAGGAGGGGATCCGTATGCGACACGGCACGTCTCCTGCTTCGCTCGCCATTGTAGTACTTGCCGGATTCACCTCCTGACGATGTTCGACGTGGCGCCGTTGGCGCGTGAATCCAGGACCGATACACCCAACACCGAAACAGCCCTGGCGTTTTACACCGCCCTGAATGCGGCGCTGGCCGGGGCGTCTCCAGAACCGCTGGAGCATCTGCTCTCGTCGATTTTTGTCGATCGCCATTCCGAAACCGGGACCAGCCGAACGGGGACAGAGTTCCTGACGAGGTGCGGGCGTTGGGCGCCCGTTGCAGCGCATTCGCCTGGAGGTGATCTCGCCTCGATGCGGTGGGCGACACGCTGATCGTGTGATCCGCTGGTGGTGCTGGGACTGATCGAAGTGGCGGCATTGCGGATCGAACCGCCGCTGGCGCTTCGGCCCCCCGGTACGAGGTCATCCGCGTAGCACGTGGCAAGCTGATCGATCGCTGGTCCAGCGGATTTCCGCCCGGGCTCTCTATGATGATAGATGGCCCAGTGAGAATCTCCAGTATGACCGGGACGCCGCCGCAACGCTGCGGCGTATCGAGCTGGCCGGACCGAGCGAAGCGGAATGGCGTTCGGACTGGCGCTGGCATCCTGCTCGTCGAATCAGGGATCGGTTGTCGTGCAAACCACCCTGCGGAACGACCGGTCCCGCGACGATCAAAGGGGGAAGCGGTGGGATTTGTGGCGATCGATCCGGGGATGCGCGTGCGGCTCTGGAATGCGGCGGTCCGCTCGCCCGGCTTCTCCTCTACACCACTGAATCGCAGCGGTCGACTGCGCACCGGTGATGGGGGAGCAACGCCATCGCACAGGATGCGCCGGTTACCCTGCTCTGGAATGGGCTCTGGCACGACCCGCGGCCTGCAAACTGAGCATCGAGTGTCCAGATCGCCCCGCATGCAGGAAGAACGCTCGATCTCCAGCAGCCCGCCGGGTCCGCCAGTCTGGTTGTGGTCGATAGGGGTGTCCTCCAGATGGCCATCCCGAACGGAACGGTCTCTGAAGCTGGATGCGAATCGTTGGCCGGAGGCCGTGGGCGGGATCGGCCCAGATCGAGGCGAATTGTGCTGGCTGGTCCAGGGCAGCGGCTTTGGTGACGTTGCGCAACCTGACGAGCTAGGAGTCGTTTCCTCACGCTCATTTCCGTATCCGGATGATTGGAGCGGTTTTGAGCCCTGGGTCCTGAGTAGGGTGGGACTTGGGAGCTGGGACCTGGCTGAAGGGACTGGGAGACTGTGTGGTCCCGGGACCCGTCGTTTCTACGAAGCGTTCTTCAAGACGCTCAAACGGGAGGAGGTCTCTCTGCAGGAGTACCGCACCTTTGCCGAGGCGGAATCGCAGCTCGGCCAGTTTATCGAGGAGGTGTACAACACCAAACGCCTCCATTCCGGATTGGGCTATTGCCCACCCTGCGAGTTCGAGGACCGCTTGGATCCCGACGGCAGGGACGAGAACCGGACTTTGGATGTGGTCCTCATTTAGGGGTGCACTCCACTTCTCAGGACTCAAGACCCAGGACTCAGGCCTTCTTAATCAGCTCCCAGCTCCTAACTCCTCGCCGCCTGCCCGGCGATCGCTTCAGCCTCCACCAGCCATGCATCCGGGGTCATCGCGCGCCCGGCGCGCCGGTATTCTTCGAAACCGGCATCACCCAGCGCCTCCCGGCACCAAGCTTCGGCGCGTGCATACCCCGGCTGGTCGAATGAGGTCGGCTCCCGTTCACCGACGATGAGCATTTCATCAGCGGCGCCGAGCAGGCGAGCGGCCGTCGCGTACTGCTCGATTGCCGTGGCGATGTCTGCCAGCCCGATCAGGGGGCGGTACCAGCGTGAGGCGCTTTCGCTTTGTAGCCAGGTGCGAATACTCTGTTCGTAATACGCCGCGCCCAGATCGAGCCGACCGGCGGCCACTGCTAACAGACCCTGGAGCCAGGCGGCTCCCGCGCCCCAGTCGATATCGCCCAATGCCCGGAACGTCGCTCCGGCCTGCTCCGCCTCACGTTGTGCCCGGTCGAGATCTCCGAGCGCGAATGCGGCGCCAGCATTCAGGAAGAGGCACATCGCATGCATATAGGAATTTCCGACCGTGGTCCACAGCGCCATCGCCTGTTCGCGCAGCTCGCGTGCAATCTCCAATTGCTGGCGACAGTCCTGAACCCAGGCCATGATCTGGATCGCCGCGGCCCGGTCGCTTGTGGTGCCGACCTCGTTCGCCATGTCGACACACCGGCTGGCGGTGGCCAGCGCCTCTGAGAGATTGGGCGACGTTCCCTGGATAAGGCTCATCCAGAAGAGCACATGTACTTTGAGGACCGTTGGTTCTGGCGAGGCAAGGTCGAGCGCGCGGCTCAGGTGCGGCTGCCAGTCGGAAAACGGCCCCCGCGTATGCCAGTACGGTCCCATGGCGGCGGCGAATTGCAGGCTCTGCTCCGCGGTCTCAGGAATGCACAGGAAATCGAATGCGGCCAGCAGGTTGGGGTATTCCGTGGCGAGGCGGCCGACCCAGGCGACCGGTATCGGGTCGTAGGGCCGGGGAGCGCCCGCACAGGCAAACTCGAGAAAATGCAGCGTGTGGGCCATCCGCGCTGCATCGAGCTCGTCCGATGCGGAGAGTTGCTCCAACCCGAATTCGCGAATTGTCTCGAACAGGTGAAAGCGCCCTTCGGCATGCGAGGGTGTGGAGCGTGTGACGAGTCCGCTTTCGACCAGCGCGGTCACGGTGTCGAGCGATCGGTCCGGATCCAGGCCGAGCGCATGCCCAAGCGCCTCAGCCGATCCGAGCGAGAGCCCCCCGGCAAAGACGGACATCCACCGGAGGAAGCGCTGCTCCTCCAATGAAAGCAGGTCGTAACTCCAGGCGATGGTCTCGCGCATCGAGTGCTGCCGCGGATGGCGGTCGCGATCGCCTCCGGTCAACAACGGCAACCGGCGGTCCAATCGCTCCAGCAAGCCCGGCACGGACAAGACGCGCAGGCGCGATGCTGCCAGTTCGATCGCCAGCGGAAGACCGTCCAGGCGCTGGCAGAGTTCGGCGACGACCGGCAAATTCTGCTCCGAGAGGACAAAGTCTGGATCGGCGGTCCGAGCGCGTTCGGCAAAGAGCTGGATCGCGCTACTGGCGCGCATCTGCTCGAGTGGCGCACGTCGCTCAGCGACATGCAAGGGCTGAACGGGAAACTCGTACTCGGCCGAAACGCGCAAACGCACCCGGCTGGTTACGAGCACCTGGGTCCGCGGCGCCCCGGCGGCGAGCATGGCAATGAACGATGCGGCATCGACCACGTGCTCGACGTTGTCGAGCACCAACAGCAGCTCGCGGGTTTCGAGCAGTCTGATCAGTTGCTCGGCGGCCGAGCCGGAGGATGACGACATGCCGAAAATCTGTGCAATTGCCGATGGAACCTGCTCGGCCCGGCCGACCGTTGTCAGATCGACGAAGGCCGCCCCATCGGCAAACGCAGGTGCGGCCTGGTGCATCGCCTCGACGGCGAGACTGGTTTTGCCGACGCCACCGGGACCGGTCAGCGTGAGAATCTGCCCGGATGCTGGCTGGATGAGATCGACCAGTCGCGTCACATCGGTCTCGCGCCCAACAAGCGGCGCCCGCCGTCCTGGCAGGGACGCGCTCCAGCTTCCCGGTCCGATTCGAGGGGGAAGCTCGTCGGGACGCCCATCCTCTGGGCGGATGTCTGGACGTGCGGACGTAAGAAACCGCTGGAAATTGTCGTCCGACAAACCAAGCGCGGCGCCCAGCATGCGCATGGTTTCCAGATGCGCGCTCGACCGCTGTCCGCGCTCCAAATCGCTAATCGTGCGCGCGCTGACCCCGGATGCCTCGGCAAGCGCTTCCTGGCTCAGACCGGCGCGTACGCGGTAGGTCCGCAGGAGCTCGCCCAACTGCGCTTGATTCGATGGAGACATGACGTCGCCGTGGGGTGGAACGAAACTGCAAGAGAAGACTTGGCTGAAGCATAGCATTCGTATCCGGGGCCTTCGGCGCGGAATGATGGTCCGGTGGGCAGTCGGTGGGGAGGTGGTTAGCTGGTGGTGTGGTTCGCTGGATTCGTGCGGCAAATACTGGGTATGCGGTGGTCGCAACAGGCACATCGAGACTGGATTGCCGGGGAGACGGGAGCAAAGCCTAGGCGCTTCGATCCCTTCTTAACAAGGTTTGTGGCTGTTTGGGCAAAATGGACGGCTCGCTTGCCTCCCGGCAACCCCATTGGAATGTGTGCACCCAGGTTGACCACGACGCCGCGCACGGTGAGCAGGCGGGAGTGTGGCCTGGCGTTGTCCGGCTCCAGATTCGCTCCTGCTTACCCGTTTGACCGGGTCCTGATACCGGCTCCGGGTGAACACAACAGGATGAGGCACGATCAGCTCACCGCCGCTCCAACCGAGCATGATGTAGGCGCCGGCCCCGTGCCGGCGAAGCACCGCCGGCACCTATCTGATCCCATTTCCTATTTCCGAAACTGACTCAGGACCCGCTTCATGCCCGAACGCCCGTGCCGCCTCCACGATCGCGCTCGACTCGGCGAGCAAGTCGGCCTGCGTAAGCCGGCTCCCCTCGTCTTTCAGGGTGGCAAACCGGTCTGCGCCGAGCGCGGCGAGCGTGGCCGTAGAGGCACGGTCGTAGCCGGGTTTGTCAAACGGCATGAGCTCGGCGCCGAGCTCGCGCAGCATCTGGTCGGTTGCCCCGAGGAAGTGAGCGGACGATTCGAAAAGACCGATCGCTGCGGCCACATCGGCCAGGCTAGCAAACGCTTTGAACCACATGCGCTCGGTATCCGCCTCCAGCCACATCCGCAACGCTCGGTCGCACATTTCCGCGGCATGGTCCATCCGTCCCTGGGCAATCGCGAACATACCCTGATACCAGGTGGACACAGCAGCGTTCCTGAGATCGCCAACCCGCAGAAACAATTCGACTGCTCGCTGCTCGTTTGCATAGGCGCGATCGAGATTTCCGGAGGCGTATTCGATCCCCCCGAGCAACATCAGGCAGATCGCCTGCATGATCTCGTTTTCCTCACGTTCCCAAATGGGGAGAATCTCATCGTAGATCGAACGTGCCCGGTCGAATTGCAGGTTGTACTCCTCCACAAAGGCGAGCGCCTGTTGTGCGGTTGCTCGGTACAGTTCCGAGCCGGTCTGCTCTGCAACCTCGACCGCCGAATGCGCGATTTGATAGCTCAGCGACGGGGTATCCATCAGTCCGATGAAATAGGTTGCCGAAATGAGCATGTCCGCTTTCGCCAGTGATGGTTCGGCTGGCGCCAGCCCAATAACCCGCAGGATGCGTGCTTGTCCCTCAGAGAACGGTCCGCGAGTTCGCCAGATCCATGCCATCGGCGCCGCGAACTGCACTGCCAGCTCGACGGTTTCGGGCTGGTTGAGAATATCGAACGCCTGGACAAGATTGTGGTGCTCGGACTCGACTTGGCCGAGCCATACGGGATCGACCGGCTGATACGGAACCTTGAAAGCGTGCAAAACTAACCCCAGGAAATGATTTGCGTAGAACTGGCGCGCGGTCTGCAGCTCTCCATCGACATCTAGTCGATCGAGCCCGAACTCCCGGATCGTTTCGAAGAGCTGAAAGCGAGGCTCGTCGTCCGCGGTCCCGATGCGGTAGAGCATGCCGGCTTCGAGCAGCGTCGTAACCAGTTCCAGCGATGCATCGGCGTCATGCCCGAGCGCCCGCCCCACGGCATCCACCGATTCGAGCGACACCCCACCCACGAAGACCGACATCCAACGCAGTGCGCGTTGCGCCGCGGGATCGAGCAGATCGTAGCTCCAGGCGATCGTCTGCCGCATCGAATGCTGCCGTGGATGGAGATCGTGAGCACCTCCGGTCAGCATCGGCAACCGGCGGTCCAGGCGGTCCAGCATGGCGGGAACGGTCAGCACCCGCAAGCGGGACGCCGCCAGCCCGATCGCCAACGGGATTCCCTCCAACCGTTGGCAGATTGCATTGACCACTGAAGCATTCTGCTCCGACAACGCGAACTGTGGATCGATCTGTCGAGCGCGTTCGGCAAAGAGCTGGCCCGCGCCGCTCGAACGCACCTCGTCCAACGGGGCGTTTGACTCGGCGACGGAAAGGGGTTGGATCGAAACGACGCGCTCGTTCGAGATCCGTAGCGGCACCCGGCTGGTGGCGAGAATGGTGAGGTTGGGGCAGGCGGCGTCGAGCTGCGCGACGAACGGAGCCGCGTCCACGACATGCTCCAGATTGTCGAGCACCAGCAAGAGCTCGCGCGTTGCCAGCATGGCCATGAGCTGTTCGGTGGTCGCAGCGTCGAACGCTCGGGCGATCGCAAAAGGCACGAGCTCGGCCTGGGGCACGGTTGCCAGTCCCACAAACGCCGTCCCATCGGCAAACCCGGGAGCCAGTTGGTGGGCAGCCTCGACTGCCAGACGCGTCTTGCCCACCCCGCCGGTGCCGGTGAGGGTGACGATCGCGCCGGACCGCATCCTCAACAGTTTGTCGAGATCGTCGAGCTCCCGCGTTCGCCCCACGAGGGAGGTGATTGGTATGGGCAATGCCGACGCGTTCGTCCAGGAGTCGACGCCGGTGGGTGCGGTCGAGCGAACGGTGTGTAGCGTCTCCATGAACTGCAGTCGCCGGTCATCGGTCAGGTTCAGCGCCTCTGCGAGCAGGCGAACCGTTTCCAGATGCGCGCTCGATCGTTGCCCGCGCTCAAGATCGCTAATCGTGCGGACGCTGACCCCGGATGCCTCGGCAAGCGCTTCCTGGCTCAGCCCCGCGCGAACCCGATGCGTCCGCAGAAGTTCAGCCAGTGGCGGAATCGATCCAGACATAGCACCGCCCGGACAGTAAAACGATATTGCACCCCAGGAGTTGACAGCATCATAGTACTGCAATCGTGACCGCGATTGGATGCCACGACCAGCGGACGACGTATCAACAGGATCGTGCCATTTCGTGCTCGACACGTGCCGACGAGGGAGAATCGACTAGCGGTCCGGGAAGAAGGTGAGGTCCGCCCCGAAATTGTCCATGGCAACGACCGCATCGCCGGCGAGCTGGACGCCAATCTCTCGTGTCCGATGTCGCAGGATGATGGTTTCTTCGGTGAGCGGAATGGGAATGTCGATTGGCTCATTGGGTGCCGGGGCCTCGATCTGCAACCAACGGCCAGCTGGGTCGAAGGTGCTCCCGGGCACGGCGGCGACGGTGCTGTCTCTATCGACCCAGCTCGGAAGACGTATGGCAACAGGCTGCGTGATGCCAGGTGTCACGCGCAACCTGCCAGATGGGTAGGGAGATTCCACCCGGATCGAGTCGTCGTCATAGTCGAAGAGCATGTTGACGCGGGTAACGCCGTCGACCTCGCGTACCGTTGAACGCCAGGCTTCGCAAAGCGAACCGGTCGCGCCGCCGACGATATCCATGTTGAAGCGGATTTCCTCGTAGTCGAGGGGCGCATGACCATACGGCGCCGGGAATCCGAACGCGCCGAGATGCCGGTTGGCCACATCGCGCAACCCATCGATGCCGTCCGGATTGGGCGGATCGACGATCCACGAGACATCGCGCAGCTGGGACGGCAGCAGGTGTCCGCGCAGAATACGCTCGGCGTCCTGGAAGTATTTTGAGTCGCGCATGGCGCCCAGAATCAGCGCGGTTTCCAGGATGTCGCCGGTGTTGTTGGCCTCGCCGCGGTCGGCATTGGCGTCGGGCGCGCAGTTCTCGATCGACCAACCCAGATCGTCACTGATGAAGCGCAGTCCGTTGTCGTAGAAGATCGCTACCCGTTCCAGCAGAGCGTCGTTGCCATCCAGCGCGGCAAGCTGGGCGAGCGATGACATGACACAGGTGGTCGAATGCGTGTGCGATCCCCAGCGGGAGTAGTCGAACGAGCCGTCCTCGGTGAAGTAATCACCGACGGTTTTCTCAGCCAGACGGTCGATCAACGCGCGCGCCGCCGGAGAGCCGGTGACCTTGGAGTACTTCACCAGCGGACCGATCGATCGGGCGATGCCGGTGATGAATGGGCCGCCCCATTCGATTACCTCGAGCCCGTATTTGCCCTCGAGCGTAGCGCGATCCCAACCGTCGTTCTCGTTCCAGTAGCGGTCGATATCGGCGATCGACTGCTCGGCAATCGACTGCGCTTCTTCCGAATCGCGGAAGGCGGTCAGGGCATAGAGCGCATGGAACCCCTCGCGCAGGTTGTGCGGCAGAAAACGTTTCAGTGTGCCCCCGATGCGATCGCGGTTGAGCGGCAGCGCCACCGGTCCGCTGTAGGAAGAGAAGGCGGCACGCGCGTGGTTCTCGATCGCCCATTCTGGAATTTCTGCCCCGATGGCGTCCTCGGCATTGAGCAGCGCATTGAGATGCCGGCCCGGAACGTGCGCCTCGCTGAACGAATGGAAGAACTCCAGGTTCGCGGTCGGCCGCACCAGACTATGGAAGAAAGGCGTGTTGTCGTCGTCGGCGTCGAAGACATTTTGCATCGTCCGTGTTGCCAGACGGATTGCATCCGGAATGTCGGTCTGGTTGACGTTCTGAACCCGCGTCATCGCGTGTGTATCTCCTCGAAACGAGCGGGCTGCAACTCCCCGCCGGACGTAGCGCAGGGACCTGTGCCCTGCGATCGGGCGAAGCCCGATAACGGACGTGCCAAACACGACGCCTCCCGACCGGAAACCGGATTGCCGGCACGGTGGGTTATCGCGCTGGCGCGCGATCGCAGGCACCTGTGGCCTGCGCTACGATCCGGAGCACCAAGGTTGCGGCCAGCATCAACGATGTCATCCACCATGTGATTAGCCCTTGAGCGCGCCGGCGGTGAGGCCGGAGATGAAGCGTCGCTGCAGCAAGAGGAAGAGGAGCATCACCGGAAGGATGACGATGATCCCGGCCGCGCTGGTGAGCCCCCAGTTTGTGTCGAATCGTCCCTGGAATGCGAGGAAGCTAATCGTGACCGGTTTGAGCGCGTCCGATTGAATGAACGTAATCGCGAAGAAGAACTCGTTCCACGACATAAGAAACGAAACCAGCGCTACGACCATCAAACCCGGGAGCGCCAGGGGCAGGACGATGCGCAGCAGTGTTTGCAGCTCGTTTGCGCCGTCTACCCGCGATGCGTCCTCCAGTTCGCGCGGCAGCGAAAGCATGTACGAGCGCAAGAGCAACGTTGCGAACGGTGAAAAGATGGCCCAGTAGATGATGATCAACCCGATGCGCGAATCGATGAGGTCGAACCGTACCCAGAGCGAAAAAAGCGGAATCACATAGAGCTGTGGCGGAATCGTGATGCCCATGAAGAGATAGGCGATCAGCAGGTTCCCACCGCGCACATTCAGGCGGCTCAGCGAATACGCCGCGAGACCAGAGATCACGCAGACGCCGAGCGCCGTCGCCAGCGAGTAGATCAAGCTATTCCGGATCGAAATCTGGTAGTCGCCCCGATTCCACGCCTCCCGAAAGTTCCCGAACTGCGGGTTCGTCGGAATGCCGAGCGGATTGCGGCCAAACTCGACCGAGGTCTTGAGTGAATTGAAGACCAGCACCGCCAGCGGCGCCACGGCGATGAACGCCAGCACCAGCAACGCCGCATAGAAGATGTACTGCTCGGTGGACCGTTTCTTCGCGGAACCGGTGCGTGGTGGCATGATCGCGGACACGACTAGACCTCCCACCCACGGCGCTGGAGCGTGCGATATCCGAGCATGATGAGCACACTCAGCAAGGTCATGGTGACGCCCATGGCGGCCGCGTAGCCGGCTTCGAACATCTCGAACGCGGTCTTGTAGAGCAGCGTGCCAACCATCTCGGTCGACCCCGCCGGTCCGCCCTGGGTGATGATGTAGATGTAGTCGAAGACCAGCAGCGACGCGATGATCGTCAGCAGCAGGATGAAGACCAGGGTGGGCAGGATGCCGGGAATGGTGACATCGCGGAATTCGCGCCACCGGCCACCACCATCGAGCTTCACGGCGTCATACAGCTCCTGGTCGACGGATTGCATGGCCGCCAGGAAGACGACCACCAGAAATCCCCACCAGTGCCAGTTGTCGACCCAGGCAACTCCCCAGAGTGCATTGCGGGTGCTCCCGAAGATAGAGATGTTGTCCATGCCCGGAACGCCCAGGTTGTCGAGCTGGGCGAAGATGCCCCGGCGGGTATCGAAGATGTTCTTCCACATCGACGCGTTGACGACGCTGGCGATGGTGTACGGGATGAAATAGAGCAGCCGGAAGAGCATCTGGCCCCGGGTGATCTGCGAGAGCAGAAACGACCCGAGCAACCCCATGGCGATCGGCACGGTCAGGAAGAAACAGGTCCAGATGATGACGTGCCGGAACGCTTCCACGAAGTTGTGATCGTGGGTGAGGTCGCGGAAATTCTGCAGTCCGATATAGGTGGCGGGTCCGATTCCATTCCAGTCGGTCAGGCTGTAGTAGAAGGTGGACAGAGACGGTCCCAGAATCACAATGAAGTTGACCGCCAGGAAGGGGAGCAGGCAGAGCCAACCGGCCAGATGCCGGCTGCGCAAACGCCTGCGCCGGGTTTCCGTCACCCGGGCCGATGGCATTGCCACCGGCCCGGACTGCAGCATCGACGCCACTATGCGACGTCTCGGGGGATTGGCGTTGGAACGACGCCCTCAGCCAGCTCTTCAGCAAAGAGATCGGCCATGCCTTGGCAATACGCCTCCGCGGTCATATCGCCGGTGAACACCTTCTGGATCTCGTCATGCAGCCAGATATGGGTCTTGGACGGCCAGAAGGTCCACGCGGCGTAGCCGAAATTTCCTTGCGACGTTGCTTCGCCCAGATTCACCAGGATCTCTGCAACGCGCGGATCCATTGCCTCCGGGAAATCGTCGGTCGTGAATGGCAGCGGCAAGGTCATCAGGCCAGGGTAGGCGGCAATACGCTCGGCCACCCGCACCGGATCGGTGTAGTACCAGTCGAGCACAGTTGCCGCTTGATCGGCAACGTCGCTGTCTGCGGCAATCGAAAGCGTCGAGCCAAGCGCCAGCGGATATGTTGGGTAGGTGACCGCATCGGTCCAGGCCGGGGTCTGCGCCCAACCCCATGAGTTGTCGTTGCCGGCGTCCTCACCAAAGAAATTCTTCAACCGGGAGAGGAACCAGGTGCCCTCCCAGGCGAAGCCGGCTTCGCCATCAGCCAGCATGGTGTGAACGGTATCGAAGCTCGTCGAGAAGAACTGCTCGACTCCTCCGCCAATCCAACCACGTTGCATGTAGTCATTGAGCAAATTGACCGAGTCGACGAAGACCGGCTCGGAGAAGGGGATTTCCCCTGTCAGGGCCTGATAGACCGCATCCGGACCGGCATACGTATTGAAGAAGATCGTGATCAGCCAGTTGGTGCAAAGTCCGCAGTCGGCGATACCACCGGCCACCGGAATGATTCCCTGACCATTCGCCTCCTCAGCCCAGGCTTCGAACTCGGCGCGGTTTGTCGGTGGAGTCCAGCCCTTTTCGTCGAAGAGCTGCTGCCCATAGTAGGCGATGGTGCATTCCATCTCATTGGGGAGCAGGTAGAGGGCGTCGCCCTGATAGCCGGTCGCCAGTGCCCAGGGGAGCATCTTGTCTCCCCAGCCGTATTGGTCAGCATATGGTTGAAGGTCGAGGAGCAGACCAGCCTTCGCCAATGTTCCGGCGTGTCCGGGTCCTTGCGACGGCACAATGTCCGGTCCGGCGCCCGACTGCAGAGCGGTCGCGAGCACACGGTCGAAATTCTGGCCGTCCGCGCGAGCGGTAAAGATGAGATCGATGTCCGGATGTTCTTCTTTGATAGGAGCGGCTATTTGTGTTGCGCGGAATTCTTCGAGCGTATCGTCCGGGTCATCCTGCTGAACCCACCAATCGACGGTGACGGCGTCTTGTGCGTGCGCAATCGACGGGGTGAAGAGACCGCCGGTCTTGGCCATCCCTCCGGCAATGGCAGCCGCCATTGCACCTTTGAGACCGCCACTCATCAGCCCACGGCGGCTGCGTCGGATCTCCATACACATGTCGTCACACATGGTTCCATCCTTTCGTTGCGGCCTGCATCGCCGCGTCGCTCATGGTTTGTTGCCTCATCGGAATGGCCCCGTCATGCTAGCAACGTTGTCGATGGCGCGTCAAGTGCGGAGAGAAAATACGTGCAATACATGCACATATGTGCACAATGTTGTGAAATTATCTCGTTGAATGCCGTCGTATTGTGATAGAGAGCGTAGTTGTTGCATACGTGTGCAGCCATCCTTATACTGACAGGCACGTTCGAGCCGGGAGACCAGTCGTGATCGTTCTCGCCCAGACCAATGGAGCTGTTGGCTATGCAGGCGCGTGATTCCCTGCCGCACGATCCATTGCTTCTGGCAGAGATCGCCCGGCTCTACTATCAGGGCGAGCTTTCTCAGGATCAGATTGCCCAGCGAGCCGGCGTCTCCCGTTCTCGCGTTTCACGCATGCTGAAAGAAGCGCGCGACCGGGGCATCGTCGAGATTCGGATTCACCATCCCTACCAAACTGCCCCCCAGCTCGAGCAGGTGTTGAAGGAGCGGCTCGGGTTGAACGCATGTCTGGTCCTGGCGGCAACCCAGACCAATGGAGAGAGTGAGCTGACGCAACGTGTTGGAGCGCTGGCGGCGCGCTATCTGGCCGAGGTCGTCCCGAATGGCTCCATCCTGGGGGTGGGGTGGGGGAGCATGGTCGACAATGTCGTTCGCAGTGGATACGTTGCCAACAAGCGCGACATGACGATCGTGCAGATCCAGGGAGGAGTCGGTGGCGCAACACAGGACATCGACGGCGCGCGTATCGTCAACACCCTCGCCCGTTCACTGGGGGCCCAGGCTGCCTATCTGCATGCGCCGATGGTGGTGGCCGATGCCGCGGTGCGTACCGGATTGCTACGCGACCAACATATACGCCAGACGCTCGATCTCGGTCGTCGGGCCGATGCGCTGCTGGTGGGGGTCGGGGCCGTCAGCCGGCAATCGGGACTGTATCGCGCGGGATACCTGAACGACTCAGACCTGCTCTACATCGAGGCGGAAGGAGCCGTGGGCGATATCTGCGGGCACTATTTCCGCGTCGATGGATCCCCCTGTCCATTGGAGATCGATGGCCGCACCGTCGCGTTACCGGCCGAAGCGATGCTGAAAGCCCCGTTGCGAGTCGGGGCGAGCTCCGGAGTCGCCAAGGCATTGCCGAATATCGGCGCGGCGCGCTCGGGACTCATCAACGTGCTGGTGACCGATCAGCCGGCGGCCGAGGCGATGCTCGCCATCATCGATGCCGAGGACGTGACCCCGTGAGTCACCTCGCGATCGATCTCGGCGCCACCAGTGGACGAGCCATGCTCGGCGCCCTGCGTAACAACGCGCTCGAAATCCGTGAGGTGCACCGGTTCCCGAACCCGCCAGCTCGGGTCGGAAACCGAATCCATTGGGACGTGCTCCGACTCCTGGGCGAGATCAAAGACGCTATCGGCATTGCCGCTCGGGAGACAACCGATCCCCTCACAACCTTCGGTATCGACACCTGGGGACTCGACTTTGGGTTGCTGGATGCCTCGGACCAGCTTCTTGGCAATCCCTATCACTATCGGGACATGGGCAGCCGAACGATGCAGACCGAACTTGAGGAACGTCTTCCGCCATCCGAGCTTTACCGGCGTACCGGCATCCAGAGCCTGCCCTTCAACACGCTCAATCAGCTCCTCCGCATGCAGGACGAACGACCCTGGATGCTGGAAAACGCACGTACCCTGCTGATGACGCCCGATCTGCTGCGCTTCTTCCTGACGGGAGAAAAGCAGAACGAATACACCATCGCATCGACCTCCCAATGCCTCTCGATCGAGACCAGCGACTGGGATACGACCCTCTTCGAACAACTGGGACTGCCCTCCCACATGCTGGCGCCGGTGGTTCGACCGGGAACACCGGGTGGAACCTTGCGCACCTCGATCCAGCAGGAGCTCGGCGTCGGACCGATCGAGGCGATCGCGATTGCCGAGCACGACACTGCCTCCGCCATGATCGCCACCGGCGGCAAACCCGGGGTCGCCTTCCTCAGTCTCGGCACATGGGGATTACTCGGTACCCTGGTCGAACGGCCGATCGTTTCCCAGGACGCCTTCCATGCGAATATCGCCAACGAGGGTGGAGTCGGGGGCACCTGGCGTTTCCTGCGCAACATCATGGGCCTCTGGCTCCTGGAACAATGCCGGATCGCCTGGCGCAAGCGGGATATCGTCTTCGACCATGCCGAGATGGTGCGTCTGACTGACGAAGCCGATCCACTACGCGGCTTTTTCGATCCCGATGACCCGCGGTTGATCGATCCACCCGATCTCCCTGAAGCAATCGGCGCGCTCGCCGGCATCGATCCCAACGAGACCGACGCCATTCTGCGCGCCGTCACCGACAGTCTCGCCATGAAGAGCCGGTACGTGCTCGAATCGATCGAGCATGCGGCGGGTATCCGATTTCCAGGTCTGCATGTGCTGGGTGGAGGTTCGAAGAACACCTCGCTCTGCCAGGCCATGGCAAACGCCCTGGGGCGCCCGGTCTGGGCCGGTCCGGCCGAAGCGACGGCGATCGGCAATCTCCTGCTCCAGATGCGGGCAACCGGCGAGATCGCCTCGATCGAAGAGGGTGCGGCGCTGGTCGCCGGCAACCGTTCGATCCAGCGGTTCGATCCAGTTGACATCGCTCGGTGGCAATCCGCCTACGAAACCTACTGCGAACAGCCTGGACTGGTGGTGCGGCATGAGCAAGATCCCGATCGTTCCGGTCCATGCTGCTTCCGAGCTCGCACGGTACGCGGCCCGCATCGTCGATCGCGGACCTTGCAGGCCGGTCCTGGGGGCAACATCTCGGCGCGTGAGGGCAACCGTATTCGATCTCGCCCAAGGGCTATCCGCTCGACATGATCGAGAGACGGACTGGGTGCCAATGGACATCGCCACTGGCCGTGTCGAACGTTCTGAACCGCGCCCCTCGTCCGAGTTCGAGATGCACTTGGAGATCTACCGCGCCCGGCCGGATGTGAACGCGGTGGTCCACACCCATCCACCGATCACCATCGGGGTCATCAGCGCCGGAATTCGCGAGATTCCGCCGATGTTTCCTGATTTCGTCGCCATCGCCGGCGCCATCGGCGCGATCGACTATGTCGTTCCCTGCTCGCCGGAGCTGGCGGCCGCCGTGCGGACGGAGATCGCCGATCCGGCCATGAGCGCGCTGCTCATGCGCAATCACGGTTTGCTGACCGTGGGCGCCTCGGTGCGTGAGGCCTACTACCGCACCGAAGTCATCGAGGAAGCCGCGCGCATCTTCTGGGTTGCACGCAGTGTTGGCACACCGCAGGTCCTCACCCCGGCCGATTCGGCGGCGATTCTGAATCTTGAAGCCGAGCGTTTCCGGCAGAAGCTGCTCGCCCAGCCGAATCCGGCATGAGCGCCCAGCCGGTCGTCATCGGCATCGATGTCGGTACGCAAGGAGCCCGTGCTGTCGCGCATGATTCGACCGGGAGACTGGTCGCTTCGGAATCCGAACGATTCGCTGGCGATTGGTCCGGTCCGGAGCAACACCCCAGCGATTGGTGGACGGCGGTTACCGCCGTCCTTACCCGCCTGACAAACCAGCTCGGTAATCGGGAGGTTGCCGGTATCTCCGTGACCTCGACCTCCGGCACCGTGCTTCCGCTCGATACCGACTGGCAGCCAGTTGCTCAGGCGTTGATGTACGGTGACCGTCGTTCTGCCGATGTCGCCGCGGATATCGACCGGCAATTCCCCGAGCTCGGCGCAAATGTCTCCTGGGGATTGCCCAAGATTGTCTGGTTCGAACGTGCCCATCCCGAGCTGGCTCACCAGATCCACGCCTGGCGGCACCCGGCTGATTTTCTGATCGGACGTCTGACCGGTGAATGGACCTTGACCGACCAGACGACCGCGCTCAAATCTGGATTCGATCCCGCCCGCTGGTCATGGCCGGATGCGGCTCTTCGATCGCTCGAAATCGACCTGGCCAAGCTCCCGGCCATTGGAACGTCGGGTCGGATTGCCGGCCGAGTCAGCGTCGCCGCTTCAAATTCGACCGGATTGCGACCCGGCGTCCCTGTCATGCTCGGCATGACCGATGGGTGCGCCTCACAAGTGGGCGCTGGGGCGGTCCGTCCGGGAGCGTGGAATTCGACCATCGGCACCACACTGGTCATCAAGGGAACCACGATGGAGCCGATCGTCGATCCCCTCGGCCGGATCTATAACCACCGGCACCCCCAGGGCTCCTGGATGCCGGGCGCCGCCAGCAACACCGGCGCGGCCTGGATTTCCGCCTGGTTTCCCGATCGCGATCTGAACGAGCTGGATCGCCAGGCCGCCACCGTCATTCCCACCGGCCGGTTGAGCTATCCACTGCTCGGCGCTGGTGAGCGCTTCCCCTTCGTCTCTGCGACGGCAACCGGATTTAGCGACCAGAACACAGACGATCTGACTCGCTACGCTTCCGGGCTGGAAGGCGTGGCCTATCTGGAACGCATGGCCTTCGATCTGGTCGAGGAGCTTTCGGGCGAAGGAGTCGAGGCCGTCAACACAGCCGGGGGCGGTAGCGCCGGCGAAACCTGGCTGCGTATCCGCGCCAATGTGCTCGATCGTCCCATTCGCAAAGTCCGCAACGCCAATGCCGCCACCGGCGCGGCCATGATCGCCGCCTCGGGGAACTGGTACTCCGATCTCATCACCGCCGTCGAGGCCATGGTCGAGCTCGAATCAACCATCGAGCCCGATACCCTGACCGACCTCTATCGCCACGGCTACGACCGCTTCCGCTCCGAGCTCACCCACCGCCGCTACCTCCCCTGATCTCCCCGTCGTCCCGAGCGAAGCCGAGGGACCCCCTCGCCGCAGCGAGTCGAGCCACTAAACCGCTCGAATCGCAGGGGAAATCCTAACTCCGAAATCCCAACTCCCAACTCCTCTTCAAGCGAACCCCCCGACCATTGGTCTACAGTACCCACAGGAGAGCTCGTTGCGATCGAGGAGCACATGAAAACAACACGACGCCAGGTATTGGGCACGATGGGGGCGGCCGGGTTGGCCGCGACAGGGTTTTTGGCACATGGAACAGTGGGACGAGCTCAGGGGACACAAGCCAGACGGGTCACGATCGGGAAACCGTACGAGCTGCGTACGCTCGATCCTCATTCGTCGACCGACCAGACCGCATGGGAGCTCCAGGCGGTTGTCTATGAGAGTCTGATCTTTCTCGACTACGTCGATGGGGTCTTCGAACCGGTCCCTGGACTGGCGGCCGCCATCGACCGGCCCGACGACACCACCTACGTCTTCACCCTGCATGAAGGGGTCACCTTCCATAACGGTCGCGAAATGACCGCCGAAGACGTGGTCTTTTCACTGAATCGGGTGCTCGACCCGGAAATCGGCGCCTGGTGGCGCACCCGGCTCGGTCCACCGGTCGAATCCACATCTGCCGTTCCACCGGCGGCTCCAGACGTCGGGGTTACCTTCGAAGCCACCGGACCGTACGAGGTCACTGCCCGTTTGACCGAACGCTACGGACCGTTTCTGCAAGCGCTGGCCGCAACGGTCACCGCCATCGTTCCGGGAGCCGAAGTCGCCTCGGGAGAAATCGATCTGAACACCCAGATGGTCGGGACCGGTCCCTTCAAAGTCGTCGATCACGCCGAGGATCAACACTGGATCATGGCACGGCACGACGGCTACTGGCAGGAAGGCAAGCCAATGGCCGATGAGCTCGTCTGGCAGATCATGCCCGACGAATCGGCCCGGTTGGCTGCCCTGCGCAGTGGCGATCTCCAGATCACGACCTTCGACAATCCGCTTATGCTCGATCTCGCGCAAGCCGATCCGGCAATCTCCATCGAGGAACAGCTAACGACTAATTCCTATCTGATGCTCGTAAACGCCGCGCATCCCCAACTGGCGGATAAGCAGGTTCGCCAGGCGATCTCGCTGGCGCTCGACCGGCAGCAGCTCGTTGAGGTTGGGATTTCCGGACGCGCATCGGTGACCGGCCCGGTACCGGTCGGCTTCGCAACCGAAGCCACTCCCGTCGAGGAGCAGCCCCTTTATACGCGGGACGTCGAGAGCGCCAGAATCTTTCTCGAAGCAGCCGGATACGGAGACGGACTCGACGTTACCCTGATGGTCCTCCCCGTGCTCACGGTCACGGTTCCCATGGCCGAGTTGATCCGTGAGCAGCTCGCTGAGGTCGGCATCACGGTCGAGATCGTCCAGAAAGACCTCGCCTCGTTCGTACAAGCCTGGGCGGTCGATCATTCGGCTCAGCTCACGCTGCTTTGGTTTGCCGGATTCACCGATCCCTATCTCATGCTGCTGAACTTCCTCAGCGAATCGTTCAACCCTATCGTCGGCGCCGAAGGGGAGGGGATCGATCCATTGTTGAGCCAGCTCTCGGTCGCGTCCGCGCCGGACGACCGCAAGGTCATTCTCGAAGCCATCGAAGAGCAGATTGCCACCGAAGCCCACCTGCAATTCATCGCCAGCCGCAACAATTTCATTGCCTGGCGCAACGACGTGCTCGACGGCGTTGAGCTTCAACCCGCCGACGGCTACGGTCTTCCCTACTGGCACAACATCCAGAATTGGTCACCGACTGACCCAGCGTAACTCCGCCGTCGTGCTCGAAATCGAACCGGCGTAGTGCCGGACCTCCGTGTCCGGTTTGGTGGCTTCAACCCATAGCAGAACAGTACGTCCTGCACTACGCCGTTTTTGTGTACTTGAGCCGCGAACCGTGGAGGCGCAATCCCTCAGTACGGCCGTGTTTCTCCGGCTTCCGGACCCCGGCCTTCGGATCTTTGCCCCTTGATCGCCGCACCCGCCTCGGCCGCCGATGGCCAATCCGGCACACCCGCCGTCTGCTCCGCCGCGTCCATGATGGCGAGCAGCATCGCATCCGCCGCCGCCGCGCCGATCATGTCGGTCATATTCGATCCGGTCGTACGTGGCAGCGTGACCGGCGCCTCCCACGTCGAAAGGGCGAAGATCGTATCGCCGTCGAGCGTGGTGTGGATCGGCCGAATCGCGCGGGCGTACCCGTTATGCGCCAGGTCGGCCACCTTGATGAGCTGATACTTGTCGAGCTGCGCGTTGGTGGCGACAACGCCGATGGTCGTATTGGTCAGATCGGGCCGCGCTTCTTCCACCCAATCGGTCGGCTGGTAGAGCAGGGCGGTGTCGAACCCTCCCTGTGACGCGTAGAGTTCCCCCGTGATGGGATGCACTAACCCACCCAGCGGATTGGTCACCACAATGGCGCCGACCACGATACCGCCGGGAAGCCGCAGTGAGGCCGTCCCCAGACCGCCCTTGGTTGGCACGCAACCGGACCCTTTCCCCGCCGTTGCTCCGGCTCCCGCGCCGATTGCGCCTCGGGCGAACGGTTCGCCTGACGCAGCCTCGGCCGCCGCAATGCCCCATTCGACGGTTGGCCGGACACTCGGATCGGCATAGATCAGATCGTAGATCACCGCCCCGGCCACCAGCGGCAGCTTGGTCGTTCCCGCCTGAATCCCTACTCCCTTGCGCACCAGCGCTTCGGTGATCCCCGAAATCGCCTGCAATCCAAACAGACTCCCTCCGGTCAACCCTATGGCGTGAACATCTCCCCAGGGCGAGCCGGACGAAAGCGCGTCGGTGTGCAGCGTGCCCGGATTCGCGCCGCGTACCGACACCCCCGCGGTCGCGCCATGCTCGCAGAGTACTGCCGTCGTTCCGCGGAGTACATCCGGATGGGTGTAGTGTCCCACCCGGATTCCCGGCACATCGACGATCGAATCGTTCGAGCCCCGCCGGAGAACCAATGCGGCGGGATCTTCGTTGGTCGGCATCGTGACAGCTTCTCCTGTTTTTCCGCTCCGGCGTTGCCAGACAGTTTGGGGCTCAATCGCGGCGCCCTTTCCCCCAATCGATGAGGCCAGGGCAATCGGCAGATTGATCCAGATCGCGCGACACGGTTCGGTCGATGAATTTGCCCATTGGTGCGGGCGATGACTTTGCAGGTGGAGCGAATCTCCGGTCGTCAGCCGGAACGATTCGTCGTCGACGGTCACATCCAGCGATCCGGAGAGGATATAGACGAACTCCTCGCCGTGATGGGTATAGATTCCATCGCTACTGCCACCCGGCTCGATCTCGTAGCGATACGCCTCCAGATGTCCGCCCCCCAGAATCATGTCCTCGATCGTGATCAGACCGTTTTCCGACGTGAAGCGGGGCCGGTTGACCGGCTTGACCAGGGTAAACGGAGCCGGGGTCGATTCCTGCATCAACCCCGGCACCGAGGTTTGGAAGAGGTCGGCAATCTTGATCAGATTCGCCACTGAGATGCTCGTCGTCCCTCGCTCGACCGCGCTCAGGAACGACACGGACAACCCGGTCGCGTTCGCCACCTGCGCCAGCGAAAGACCGCGCGCGGTCCGCAACGCCCGAATGCGATTCCCAGGCCCGCTC
>JAMLHN010000039.1 GCA_023957115.1 Thermomicrobiales bacterium | reverse complement strand
CGATAACGGACGCACCCAGCAGCCATCTCGACGCTGGCAACCATTTTGGATTGCGCTTTAGGGGCTGGAGCCTCTCTCTCCGGCCCCGCAAGCCGAACGGTCGCCAGGTGGTTCAACCGACAAGACAGTTCGGGCCGGAACCCGGCCCCGGGAGCGGAGACAGCATGGAAACACCACAGTTCCCTCGATCGACCCGTCGCGAGCTGATCGGAACGATGGCGGCCGGAATGGCCGTCGCCGCGTTGCGGGTCGGGCACGCGCACGCCCAGGGTACGCCCGAAGCGCCCGCGGCCGGGCGCACCGCGACGACGCCCAATTGGAGTGTCGTGCTGCACACGTATGAGGAGAACTATTCCGGGGAGATCCAGGCGCCCCAGGAAAAACCAGCCGGAATGCGATTCACGGCGGCCGAGGTCGAGATCGTCAACGATTCCGATCAGCCGCTTGCCTTTACGCCCATCGATATTCGGCTGCGGGATGACGATGGGATCGAATACCGGGGCGGCAGTGCCATTGGGATGGAGCCGACGATCAATCCCCGTAATCTCAATCCCGGCGAGCGTTCGCGCGGTTGGGTGTGGTTCACCGTCCCGGAAGCAACGGTAGCCGGCGAGATCATCTATCTCGCCCCACAACCGCAGTTTCGGATCCCGCTCCCATAACGGAAGGAAGCTGAAATGAAACGATTCGTTCTGACCCTGGTTTGCATCCTGGCAATGCTGGGAGCGCAGGGTTGGTCGCTTGGCAACGCGCAAACAACGCCCGCCAGCTATTTCGTCCAACTGCGGTCCGGTGCCTGCGATGCACCGGGAGACGGCATTGCCCAGCTCGATGACGTCAGTTTTGCGGATTCGCCTCCAGTCGGCGCGGCAGGAGCTGCCCAAGCGGCTGCGTCGTATTCGATTGCGCCCGTCTCGCTCGATATGCTGACCGGTTCACCGGCGGCTCTCTTCGTGCTCGACCCGGTCAGCCATGCTGCGGTCGCATGTGGCGAGGTTGGTGGCGTTCCCGGGGCGGATGGCGCCCTCTCCATTGGCCTGCGGCCGGTCGGCGATTCTGGGCTCAGTGGCATCGCGTATCTGGCGCCAAATGCCGCCAACTCCGGGGAGACTGGCATTTCGACCTTCCTCGCCGTCACCGGCGCGGCGCCCGCAGGCGTCGGTTCCGAACCCACGACGATGAGCGCCGCGGCCTATTCCTCGATGGTCAGCAGCCAGCTCACGATCTTGGTCGGAAGCTTGCAACGCATCGACGCGCTTTTCGCCGATCCAAATCCAGGAGACAGCGTCTGGACCAATCAGGTCCGCGGCGAGCTCTTCCTCTGGCAACTCCTCTATCGGGTCGCGCACGAAGTGAGTCCTCCCCCGGCCTACGAGGAGTTCGACCGTCGATACCTCGAAGCGCTGTCGTTGCTGGATAGCGCCGCCGCCGACATCGCGCAGGCATTGACTACGAACGATGAATCGTTGCTCAGCTCAGCCAGTACCAAGATCCAGGATGCGGTCACCATGCTCCGCAGCCTCGACACCCCTGCGGAAGCCGGCACTCCGACGCCGTAGGAGGAGTTAGGAGTTGGGATTTAGAGGAGTTAGGAAAACCTTTCGTCAACGATCGTAGCGCAGGCGCCTCCGCGTCCTGCACGATCGACCGTAGATCGATAGGCGTGTTCAAAAACTCGACGACGTGACTCTGCCCGCGCTGGACTGGCCCGGAATCCGTTCGGTCATGCCCCAAGATCAGCCGTCCAAATCGTCGCAGGACCCGGGGCTCAGGACGCAGGACCGTGTCGCTCCTAACTCCTAAACCCCAACTCCTAACTCCCCAGAACCCGTTGAGCAAATTCCCGGCTATTCCCACTCGTAACAGCCCCGGAGGGTATGCTAGACTGTACGTACACTGTGTACGTATGCCTGATTGTCACGGCTTGTCACAGTTCCCGCCCGAGCCGGTACCCCGTCCCCCACGGTTGCCGGAAACGTAACCCGTCATCAACGTGTGTGCTGGAACACGTTGGCTTGGTACCGCTCGAGAGGGAACCACTCATGTCAGACGATCTGCCCATCGTAGGCCGCCCCCGTGGCAGCGCCTGGCGACAACTCCAGAGCGAAGGCATCTTGTGGGAGGGCCAGATCCTGGTCGCCGGTGGCGGCGCCGATCTTGCCTGCCTGTTGATCGTGACCAACGACCGGCTAGCGCTCGTTCGCGGTGGTGCGGTTGCGCTCGACATCAAACACGACTGGCTCGTTGCGCCTCCTGCCTTGCGCCGTACCGGCACCATCGGCTTGCAGGTACAGACTCCGGGACAGCGTCTTCCCGAAGCGCTCACATTCATCATTCGCGAAGGCAGGTTGGCCGCGGCCGAGTTGGTCGATGTGCTCAACCCACAGGAACGGTACGAACCGGAGTTCCCGACCTGGGACTCCAGCATGTTCCTGGACGAAGAACCGATCATTTCGGCTCGTCCCGCACCGTACGAGCGCAAGCATAGCCCGGCGCCGGTCGATCCGCTCCCGGCGTTTCCGGTCTATGCCGCGCTCGATGACGATGATTTTCCGCCAATTGCTCCCCCTCCCGATCCAATGCCGGATTGGTCCGGCACCCCCCAGTTGGCAGGGGGCGCCGCCGTCAGTCCAGAGGCGAATGTCATCCCACGCCAGAACGACTGGAACCTGAAACCGCTCGACGGTATGGACAATCGGGAACGCCGGAACCGGCGGGCCTGGGCGCTGCGCTTTGCCGCGCTTTTCTTGGCCATCGCCGGGGTCGGCGCCTGGCAGGGTGGCGTGCTGCCGAGCTACGCGGAGATTCGCGGCCAGTTCGAGAACAATTCCCCTGAGATTCACACGATAGCCCAACTGCCGGCATCGCCGACCTCGGAAGCGGATCTCGCGCCGACCAGAACCGCAGTTCCGGAAGAGGAGTCGGTCGAAAACGCGGCGACGGAGACGCCAGCCGAAGCCTCGGATGACGGACCGAGCTCGACCCAGTCCGAACCGACCTACAGTCCGGCGGAGCAGACCGCGATTGCCCTGGGGGTTGGTGGTGGTGATCCCAGCGCGGCCGGTGAAGATACCAACGCTGCGCAGGAGCAGCCGGCCGAGCCGGCCAGTACCGAGGAACCGGTGATCGCGCCGCCCGAATCAACCGAGACGCCGGTACCTCCAACGCCTACGGAAGAGCCAGCCCCATGAAGACGATCCAACCGAAACGGCTGCTCCGGTCGAAGAGCAGGAGACGATTGTTCCAGTCGAGGAGACTGACCAGCAACCGTCCGGACCGGCCGCCTCGACCGGAACGCTCGATTTCACCATTGCCGATCTGCAGATGGGCGCTTCGCTACCCGAGCTGACGCTGGGGCCGCTGCAGAACGAGCGCTGGGTGGTTGCGACGGTCGACGTCATCAACCGTGGTGACGATGTCGCCACCCTCGAGATGTCCGCATTCAAGCTGGTGACCGCGGATGGCGAGACGCTCGATCTCGATGCTGCAACCGGCTCCGTGGCCGCCTACCTTGGTGTTTCCGGGAACAACGGAACCAAAGATGCGCGTGAGGTCGGTCCGGGGGAGCGGGCGGAAGTCGTGCTGGTCTTCGTCCCGGCGGCCGACGCAACCGGGTTGACCCTTCAGGCTGGTGATCTCTCGCTGCCGCTCCAGGCCGGCGCGACCGCCCAGAGCGGGTTGGAAGGCGGGGAGACGGCGCAGGATCTTTCGGCGCAGCTGCTGGGCAACACGTTTCAGTCGTACGCAATCGTGAGTCCAACCGCCACCGCGAGCGCGAAAACGGTTCCGGCATTCGACAATCCGTTTGGGGCCGTGACCGAATGAGCGGGACCTTCCGCGTCGCTCCCGAGATCCATTTTGGGTTCGGCATTTCTGGCCAGACCGGCGCGCTCGTGCGATCACTCGGTGCGCAACGTGTCCTGATCGTGACCGATCCCGGAATTCGCGCGATTGGAATGTGCGGTCAGATCGAGCAGACGCTGACCGCCCATGACATTGCGTTTACGATCTACGACGCCGTGAGTCCCAATCCTCGTGACTACGAATGTCTGGCGGCGGCCGAGCTGGCCCGGGAAACCGGCGCCGAGGCCGTCGTCGCCGTAGGTGGCGGAAGTCCCATAGACTTGGCCAAAGCGGTCGCCGGTTTGGCGACCAATGCCGGTACCGCGCTCGATTGGGTTGCTCCGCGAACCTTTGAAACATCGCCGTTGCCGTTGATCGCGGTGCCGACCACCTCTGGAACCGGCAGCGAAGTGACGCGCAGCGCGGTCATCAACGACACGGCTCGTCAGATCAAGGTCTCGTTGCGCGATTGGACCATCGCCCCCAGGATCGCCATCGTCGATCCGGAGCTGACGCTTGGACTGCCGTCACTGCTGACCGCGGCAACGGGGATGGATGCGCTGACGCATGCGATCGAGGCCTATACCTGCCGGCGGGCCACGCCATTGAGTGACGGCATGGCGCTCCAGGCGATGCGGCTCATCGGTCCGAATCTGCCGATCGCGGTTGCAGACGGATCCAACCGCGTTGCCAGAGAACAGATGATGCTTGGGAGCACGATCGCCGGGATGGCGTTCAGCAACGCCGATGTCGCCGCGGTGCATTGCATTGCCGAAGCCCTGGGCGGGCGATACGATACGCCGCATGGGATTGCGAACTCCACGTTTCTGCCGTGGATCTTCGCGCATGACGCGCCGGCCGATCCGCAGCGGCATGCCGATGTCGCGGTGGCGCTTGGGGTCGCTGCCGAAGACGACGAGCCTGGCTACGCTGCCGAGCAGGCGGCTCGTTTCCTGGTCGATCTGGGCCGGACGATCGGCATTCCCCGGTTTCGCGAGCTGCCCGGCATCGACGAGGATGACTTCCCGTGGATTGCGTCCGCGTCGGTTGCGAATCTCTCCAATGCCAGTAACGCCCGTGAGATGACCGAGGCCGACTATCTTTCGCTGCTCGAAACCGCCTGGAACGCGTAATCTCGCGGTCATCTTCCGATACGCCCCCCAACTTTTGAGGAATCGGTCGCCACGCGTGCGCGGAAACCGCTAAACTCTTCCGACGCATCGGAGGTTACGCGTGAGCTCTATGGAAGATACTGTGATCGACCAAATCGAAGACAACGTTACGGAACCGGTCGAGGAGAACGCTGGCGTGCTCGCCGAGCAGGAAGCGCCCCTCGTGGAAGCGGTCGACACGCCTGAGACTTCCGAAGAAGCCGCCGTGATCGACCCGGAGGTTATCGAGGCCGAGCTGCCCGAAGCGCCCGAGCGCATTGCGCCGGATGCCGAGATTGCCCCGGCCGACGACGCCGCGCCCGCCGCGCAGGCAGAAACCGAAGCGCCGGTTGGGTTGACCGAGGCGCCGGTGGTCGAAGCCGCCGCATCCGAGCCGGTGGTCGCAGCCGATGCGATCATCGCCGCGGCTGAGGAGCGTGCGGCCGAAACCGCCGAGCCAGAAGAACCGGCCGTTCCGGTCGAGATGCTGGCATTTGGATTCATCGACCAGCATCGCCGGATCCATCAGAACACGACCGAGCACTATCGGGGTCATGTCGTCGGCAAGGCCTATGACAATCCCGAGAATCAAATTGCCGATCTGGAGAAGAACTTCTCCCAGTTCGTCAAGGACGCCGATCTGATCGAATCTGACGCCGAGACGGCCAAGAACAAGGTCGGCGTACTGGGCCGTATTCGGAAGCTCAAGGCCACGGCCGGCAAGGCAGACGCCCTGGGCGATTTCGATGCGCTTTTCTCACGACTGCGCTCCCTCGAAGCGAAGCTGATCGAAGAGATCGAGCAGAAGAAGCTCACCAAGGAATCGCTGATCGCCCGAGCGGAAGAGCTCAAGGATTCGACCGAGTGGCGCGCGACCGGGGAGGCGTACAAAGCCCTCTTCGAGGAATGGAAGCAAGTCGGCGCGACGGGCAAGGAATCGGACGATTCGCTCTGGGCCCGATTCATCGGCGCACGCGAGCATTTCAATCAGCGTCGATCGCAGCATTTCGAGCAACGTCAGGAGCAATGGGGCGCCAACGCCGCGGCGAAGCAGGAGCTCATCGTCAAGGCGCATGAGCTCAGCACGTCGGATGACTGGCGGCCCACCAGCGAAGCGCTGCGCAATCTCTTTGCCGATTGGAAGAAGGTTGGTAGTGCCGGCCGCCAGCAGGACGAAGAGCTCTGGAAGCAGTTCCGCGAGGCGCAACAGCACTTCTACGATCGCCGGGCTGCCTTCTACGAAGACAACAAGGCCCGAAAGGAAGCGCTCGTCGCCCGTGCCCGGGAGCTCTCGACCTCTGAGGATTGGGATGCCACCTTCGAAGAGATGAAGGCCATGATGGCCGATTGGAAAACCGTGGGCGCCGCGGGGAACCGCGATCTCGACAACAAGCTCTGGAACGAGTTTCGTGGCGCCCAGAACGCCTTCTTCGATCGACGGTTCGAAACCCAGGCTCGCCGTGAGCAGGAAGCGCGGGAAGCGGTCAAGGGCAAGGAGCAGATCGTCCAGGCGATCGAGGCATTGGCCTATTCCGGCGATCCAGTTGCCGCGCAGGACGAGGCGACCCGGCTCAAAGGCGAGTACGACGCACTTCCCTCGATTCGCAAGGACCGGCAGGATCAGCTCGATCGCCGGATCCGCAAGGCACTCGGCGACATCAAGGTCAATGCCGCAGCCGAGGGCGCGCGCCGCGCCGTCACCTGGGAAGGAAAGATTCGCGAGGCGGTCTTCAAGTCCAGGGAGCAGCTCGATGGGCTGAAGGCCAGCGTTGCTGCCAATCAGGACGCGCTGGCAGCAGCTCAGGCCGAACTGGCGGCTGCCAGCGGTGACGAAGCCACGATGCTTCAGGACACCATATCGGCCCTCCAGGAAAGCATCGCCGGCGACAACGCGGAAATCGACCGCCTGGAAGCCTCCATCGCGGACATCGAGTCGTCGCTGCGTTAGACCGTCAGCACTAGCTCGAACCAGGAGCCCGGTTTCAACCGGGCTCCTGGCCGTTTCGGGGAATCGAGCGGGATCGGCTGGGCACCCAGACCGTGTTCCGTATGCGGACCTGGACCGATGACGATGTCTTCACCCCAGCCGATGCCGGTCTTCTCAACTCGATGGACTGCGACGACCGAGGTGACGGTCCGCGAGAACAAGCGATTCCGCCAGTACGCGCTGGTACGCAAGGCGATCTTCCCAGGAATTCCAGCGCCCGACTTCGGTCTGGAACGCCGGGCCGTATTGCGCTGCATACGGCATGAGCGCAACACCCCAGGGAGACTCCTGATGCGGGGGCCAGCGCCAGACGAGCCGCCCATGGGATTTCGGGGTAAAACGGAGCAGGTGTTCGGCCGGCATATTCGGAACCAGCTCTGACAGTGTGGACATTGGCAGCCCCGCAGCGTCCAATGCATCGCAGACGTGCTGCTCGAGTTGTTCCGAACGGGATGCAAACGCGCTGGCCTCATCGGACACGAACCAATACGAGCGCGTATTCCAACCTTCGTGGAGGTCGATGGTCAGCCCGGGTTGCACATCGTCGATGAACGCCTGGACGACGGCAACGCCACGTGGGGCCTCCGGATGACCGAAGAACCGGTTGTAGTGCCCGACAAAATTGTCTCTCGTCAGGCGGATGGAGTATCCACATTCGAGAATTCCCCTCCGGTCACAGCCGGGTGCATTCGCCGGCATGACGATCCAGCGACCCTTCAGCGCTGCACGATGGTTGGGATGGGTTTCCAGCCAGAACATGAGCGATTTGATGATCTTCTCGGTGCCGAAGCTGTCACCGGTCGGCTCCATCCCGGCGATCGCCAGGTCGCCAGCGAGGCCGATCGCAAACGAACCATCTTCCGCCAGAAGGAGATGACGCTCGGCAAGCCATTGCCGGACGTCGTTCCAGGTGTGGAGCCCGCTGGCGTCATCGCCACCGCAGGCGAGGAGCGCCGCAGGAATGCCGCGCGCGCCCAGCGGATCCCGATGGGGAATGACGATGACGGTGCGTTCCGTGGGAAGGTTGGCCAGAAGCCGCACCGCGGCTTCTGGCCCCGAGGTTTCATCGGCATGGGACCCGGAGGTGATCAGAATGGGGGGCTGGGCTGAATCGCCTGGTCGTGTTGCTGACCAGATCGGGAGCTGATGCTCGTCGGTTCCAAGCACGCTGAGCTCGGCGCCCAACTGTTGGCAACGTGCCCAAAGTGGATCGTGAGCCAGGTCCATGCGATCTGCCGTTGCTACTCGGCCAGCCAGACTTCGTAGAAGTTGGTCTCCCATTCCTTGGGATCGATGCGGAAGCCCTGGACCCGATCGCTCATGGCGCGGACGACATTGGGATGGTTGACATAGACATATGGCTGATCGTCGAGAATCTTCTGCACCACCGTTGTGTACATCTCGATTCGAGCCTCGCGATCCTGGCTCGACCGAGCCTCGTCGAGCAGGGTGTCTTTCTCCGCGTCGTCCCAACCGTGCCAGCGCAGCGTGTCGGTGTGTTGGAACCAATAGAGCGCCGTATCCTCATCTGGTCCGATGAGTGAGATATAGCCGAACTCCGCGTTGTACGGCATCTCCGCGCCCGTGTTGTTCACCGCCTCGTTATAGGTCGGTCGGTCGGCCTGGTTGATCTCCAGCGTGATGCCAACCTGCCGGAGCTGTTCGCCGATGATCTGGAGCTCGCGGCGAAGCGCCTCCGAGTCGTAGGTAATGACCGAGACGGTGACGCCATCGCTCAGACCGGCATCGGCAAGGATTTGTTTCGCCGTCTCCTGGTCAGCGGTGGCGGGATACTGCCAGAGGAGTTCGGGTTTTCCGGCGGGAAATCCTGCCGGCAGCGGTTGATCGGCAGGAGCAGCATGACCGGCGTAGACCGCGTCCACGATCTGCTGGCGGTCGATGGCGTAGGAGATAGCTTGACGGAGCGCGGCCTGGTCGGTCGGTTCGAGCGTCGTGTTGAATGACAGATAGTCCCAACCCCAACCCGGGATCGATTCGACGACGATGCCGTCGGTCGCGGCAAGCGTCGCAAGCTCGGTGTAGTTGGGGATATCGGTGAAATCGACCTCCCCCTGGGTCAGCTGGCTTTGTCGAATGAACGGGTCGGGAACGATCTGGAAGGTCAATCCGTCCAGATAGGGGAGTCCTTCCTGCCAGTAGCCGTCGAAGCGCTGTAGCT
This sequence comes from Thermomicrobiales bacterium, assembly GCA_023957115.1. Classification (GTDB taxonomy): domain Bacteria; phylum Chloroflexota; class Chloroflexia; order Thermomicrobiales; family UBA6265; genus JAMLHN01. Next base: position 26,222 of record JAMLHN010000039.1, on the reverse strand, counting down.
CGATACGCTCACCCGATGCCCATTCGACGAATTCGAATGGACCGGCTCCGATGGGAGTGCGGGCAAAGGTATCGGCGCCCATTTCGTCGTACGCGGCCTTGGAGAGGATGCCAATTGGGCCTGCGATCGAGACGATCGGAAAAGCAGCATACGGCTCGGTCAGGACGAAGCGGGCGGTGGGCTCGTCGACCGCTTCGACGTGGTCGATGAACGACATCGCCCAATTCTGCGCGAGCGTGTTTTCGATGATGTTGTTGTAGCTGAACGCCACATCCTCGGCCGTGACTGGACCATAGTCCTTGTGAAAGGTCAGCCCCTGCCGCAGCGTGAAGATCCATGACGTTTCGGATTCCTGCGAAAACTCGCTTGCCAGCGCCGGTACGAGCTCCCCGGCTGCACTGTCCCAACGTGCCAGGGGTTCGAAGATGTTCCGCGTGACCTGGTACGACGGGATACCGGTCATTGTCTGAAAGTTCAAGGCGGTTGGTTCGCTATAGAGCGCGACCCGCAGCACGCCGCCAGCCGTGGGAGTGGCGTCCTGGGCGTTTGCGTGCGGCGCGCGTTCGATGCCGGTGGTGAATGCAGCGCCCGCAGAAAGTGCTGCCGACGTGGCGAGCAGCCTGCGGCGGCTCAGTGAACGGTCTCGACATTCCATTTCCTGAACAACACCTTTCCTTTGCGAGAACCCGCACGCCAGCGAGGCGGGCTCGGACCCAGCTACGATTTCCCCAAGTCGGGAAAATCGTGGAAGAAAGAATCTTTCTTGCACATGCTAACATTCAGAAATCCATGGTTGCCGTACGGTCGTTACGCTGCGGAATGAGGAGGGTTGTCACGGGTGATTCAGCAAAGCATCGAAGCATCGCCGAATACACCAACCTTTCCGTGGCGGGATAACTTCGAGATTCTTGCCGAAAGCATCGATACCCTGACAACCGTCGAAATGACGGCGATCGGCCCTGGGCGAGGCATCGTCCGGCCGCTCTATGACGCCGCCGTCGAAGCGCAGGGGGGCTCCCCCATCCTGATCGCCGCCAGGCGGCTCGTGGAGGTCGTAGAACCGGGATCGACCGTGGTGTTGTCCACCGGTATCGTGATTCCGGATTTCATGCCCGTCGGAGAGAGCGATGGACCGCCGGGAATCGCGGCCCTCTGCTCGATCCTGAGTCATGGACTGGGTGCATTGCCAGTCATCCTCTGTGAAAGGGAGACCGCAGGGCCAATACGGGATACGGTGGAAGCGCTTGGCTTGCCGGTGCGTTCCTACGACAGCGCGCAACGCCTCGCAACCGCGGTCGTGATCGAAGAGTTCACGGAGGATCCCGCCTGTGCTCCTGAGGAAGCCCGGCAGCTGCTCGATCGGCTCTCTCCGTCCGCGATCGTCACGTCAGAAAAGCTCGGAGTCAATCAAGCCGGCGTGACCCACACCTCGACGGGAAAGCGACTCGATGCCAAACGGCTTCGCATCGAAACCTTGATCGAAGCGGCGCAGGCTCGAGGCATCTACACCGTCGCGATTGGAGACAACGGGAACGAGGTGGGATTTGGTCTCATCGCGGACGCCGTCCGCGAGCACAAACCCTTTGGACGGGTCTGCCAATGCGAATGTGAGCGTGGATTGGCCTGCGTCAACGCCACCGACAATCTCATCGTCGCCACCGTTTCGAACTGGGGTTGCTACGGATTGACGGCCATGATTGCTGGATTGATCGACCGAGTCGATCTGATTCCGTGTCGTGAGGAGGTGCACCGGATGATCGACGCCTGTGTCCGGGCCGGGGGGATCGATGGCGCGACCGCAATGCAATCGATGAGCGTCGATGGGATACCGTCGGATGTCGAAGAGAGCATGGTCGAGATGTTGCGGGTGATCGTTTCGATGGGGCTCAGACGGCGCCCGGCGCGTCCCTTCTAGCCGCGCACCTTCATGCTCGCAATCGTTATTCGACGAATTCCCGAGCTCATCCTCACGTTTCTGCTCGCGTCGATTCTGATCTTCCTGCTGATGCATCTCGCACCGGGCGATCCGGTACAGTCGGCGTTGGGAGCGCAGGCGCAACCCGAAACGGTTGCCACGATGCGTCACGAATATGGACTGGATCGACCGCTGCCGATCCAGTATCTGGCCTGGCTTGGTGGCGTGGCACGGGCCGATCTGGGACGATCGATTCTGACCCGGGAACCGGTCACGACCATGCTGCTCGACCGCGCCGGTCCGACCGCGGCCCTGGCGCTCAGTTCGCTCGTCTTTTTCGTCGTGCTGTCGATTCCGATCGGGGTGGTGGCTGCTCGGTTTCGCGGTCGCCTTCCCGATCGGCTGGCCATGGTGCTCACCAGTCTCGGTCTTGGGATTCCCAACTTCCTCTTTGGAATCCTGCTCATCTCATGGTTCAGCATTCGATTGGGCTGGCTCCCCATTTCCGGGTACGTCAGCCCATTGGAAGACCCCGTCGATGCCATTCGCCATCTGATTCTTCCGGTCATCACCTTGACGACGTTCTATGTGGCGTTGACCTCCCGTCTGGTGCGCGCCAGCATGATCGAGGTCGGTCGTGCCGATTTCGTCCGGACCGCGCGAGCCAAGGGGCTGCCCGAGCGAACCGTTCAGAATCGCCATATGTTTCGGGTTGGACTCATCCCTGTCGTTACCTCGATTGCAATCAGTGCCGCCTATCTGCTCGGTGGCGCGATCATCGTCGAAGAAATCTTTGCCATTCCGGGGCTCGGCCGGTTGCTCTTTACCGCGGTGACGAACCGGGATTTTCCTCTGATCCAGGGAATTGCCCTGGTCGCGTCGCTGGTCTTCATCGTCAGCAGTCTTATCGCCGATCTGGTGATTGCCTGGCTCGATCCCCGGAGCCGAAGCGAATGAGTGCGAATCCGATCAGGATCGACCGTTCGACGCCCACAGCGCCGCAGACATCGCTCTGGTCGAGACGGTTGCGGATGTTTCTCAGGGATTGGGGGGCAGTTCTTGGGTGCATCGTGATCGCGGTCATGGTGGTGTTGGCCGTGTTGGCACCTGTACTTCGGTTTGCGGATCCGCTCTCCATGAATCCACTCTCCCCGGTACAGCCGCCGTCGTGGAGCCACCCCCTGGGAACCGATTCATTTGGGCGGGATATCCTTGCCCGTCTCATTTGGGGAGGACGCATTTCGCTGGCGGTCGCAGCGACCACGGTGTTGGTGAGTGGAGTGATCGGTACGTTGATCGGTCTGGTCGCGGGGTACGCCGGCGGGGCGGTCGATTCGTTCCTTATGCGTATCATGGACGCGCTCTTTACGTTCCCATCTATTCTCCTCGCCGTGGCGTTGATGGGCGTGCTCGGCCCCTCGCTGCTCAGCGTGGTGGTCGCACTGGTCATCGTCTACATCCCGAGTTTTGCGCGTCAGGCACGGGCCGAGACCCGCATCGTCCGCCGGATGGATTACATGACCGCCGGCATTGCGCTTGGGGCGCAGCCCCACCGGCTGCTCTTGCGACATGTGCTTCCCAATATCTCGGCAACGCTGCTGATTCGCGGAACGACGTTTTTCGCGTTCACGATCGTTGCGGAATCGAGCCTGAGCTTCCTCGGAATCGGCGTGCAACCGCCAACTCCGACCTGGGGCGGCATGCTGGCGGAGGCCCGGCCGTACATCGCAACCAAGCTCTGGTACCCACTTATGCCCGGAATGGCGATCGTTCTCTGCGTGATCTCGATCAATCTCATCAGTGACGCGTTACTCGATCTGATCGGTCCGTCGAAGTAACCAGCATTTCCACGGCGTCTTCGAAAAAACCAACGAGATCGGCGCACGGCGGCGATCGTACCGACACGGCCGGGGAGTTCTGTTCCGACCCCTCATCAATCGGTCTCCTCAGGACCCAGGACCCAGGTTCACTCCACCACCCACGCCCGCCAGGGCATGGCGAGCCGTTCGATCAGCGCGATCAGGGCGAACAACCCGATCGCCATGACCGCCAGCACCAGGACGCAGGCGAATACCAGATCGGTCTTGAGCGAGGCGCTGGCCAGTGAGATCGCATGGCCCAACCCGGCACGCGACCCCGCCGACTCTCCGATCACCGCGCCGATGACCGCAATTGCCATACCGATCTTCGCCCCGGAAAAGAACGACGGCAGGGCAGAAGGAACCTGAACCAGCTTGAACCGTTGCCAGCCGCTCGCGCCCATCGTACGCAACAGATCGAGCGTTTCCCGGTCGGCGCTACGCAGACCGTCGACCAGGCTGACCACGATGGGGAAGAACGAGATCAACGCCACCATCACCACTTTGGGCATGATCCCGTGCCCAAACCAGATCAGCAGCAGCGGCGCCAGCGCCACCAGCGGAATCGCCTGCGTGGCCACCACGATCGGATAGAGTGCACGTTCGACGATCGTGAACCGTTCGATCGCAATCGCCACCGGAACCGCCACGAGCACGGCCGCCCCGAATCCGACCAGCACCTCTTGCAGGGTGACCCAGGCATCCGATCGGATCGATCCCCAATGGTCGATGAGCGCGCGCCAGATTGCACTCGGTGCAGGCAGATACCACCGGGGCGTGTCACGCACCCGAACCCAGATCTCCCATGCGAGCAACATGAGCGCGATCAACCCGGCCGGCAACAACCAACGCCCGATTCGCGTCAGCCAGGATTCCGCTGGCAGCAGCTCATCTTCGATCATGAAGGCACCGGCTCGTCGATCAGTCCCAGCTCTCCGAGCAGGCGGGAACGCATGGCGAGGAACTCGGGTGATGCCAGGAAACCGCGAGATCGCGGTCGGGGCGTGTCGATCGTCTCGATGTACTGGACCGGGCCCGGCCGGGCCGAAAGCACCAGAATGCGATCCGAGAGAAAGATGGCCTCCTCGACATCATGCGTGACCAGCAAGGCCGACCGTGGAAGCTCGGCCAGCAGCTCCTGAAGCCAGTTCTGACTGGTCGCGCGGGTCATCGCATCGAGCGCGCCGAACGGCTCGTCGAGCAGCAGGAGTTCCTGCCCGCTCAACATCGTGCGCAGAAAGGCAACCCGCTGCCGCATACCGCCGGAGAGCTGGGCGGGATATCGATCCTCGAACCCCTGCAATCCAAACGCCGGAAAACGCTCCCGGGCAATCGCGCGGGCCCGCGATTTGGCCACGCCCTGCACCTCGAGGCCGAGCACGGCATTGTCGAGCGCGTTACGCCAGGGCAGCAGCAGATCGCGTTGATGCATGTAGGCCGATGTGCCCAATCGCTCTGCCGCCGTGGTAGGGATGCCATCGAGCAGAATCTGTCCGCTATCCGGTGTCCAGAGCCCGGCGATGATATCCAGCAGCGTGGTCTTGCCGCTCCCGGATGGGCCGATGAGCGAGACGAATTCATTGCGCTGCAGACCAAACGCGATATCTCGCAACACCGGTAGCCGGTGTCGCTGCTCGACAAAGGTGGCCGAAACACCGTCCACGGTCAGCAAGGGGGAATCGTTGGTCACGATCGGGCCGCGGGACACGTCTTCAGGCGGAAGGGCAGTCATGGCTCGTGACCCGGTGAAAGCGGTCGAAGCATCCAGTCCAGCCAGGATTGTAGCCTCGTTCTCTCAACCCCGCGGCCCCTGCAATTGGATTGCCGAGCGGGGCAGCTCGGGGCTCCGGCCCCCGGGCTTCGGACCGAATCACTGGACCCCGGGCTGAACCGGAAAAGCTGCTTCAGCCGCGGGTCGTTGGGGTGGAGCTGGTTCCTCGCTGACCTCCGGTCCCGGCACTCCTTCGGTTCCGCGTACCAGCAGAACGTACATCGCCGCCAGAATCGGCAGATGGCCAATGAGCTCCTGTGGGGGCAGAAAGGCGATGCCCAAATTGAAGGGAATCCAGAGTCCCAGGATCACCAGCCGGGGCAGATACCCGGCGATCAGCGCACAGCCAGCCATCGTTTCGATGATGCCGATCAGGAGAATGAAGCGCGCATCGGTAAACCAGCCGATACCGGCCCATCCGAGGACATTGAACCGCGGGTATTCGTCCAGAAAGAGCTCGCCGAGGCGGACGTTCAGCAACGTCTCCGAGAATGCCAGCACCAGCACCGAGATTCCGACGCTGATCCGCAATGCCGGGAGCGCCCACGGAAGGAGTCGATCGGTGAGCTGGGTGCGATCCTCTTCCGCATGACCGTCGAAACGCACCACGCCCCGCCCCACGGCTGCCAGGTAGATCGCAATGCCGAGCCAGAGGGTTTGCTCGAACACTTCGATCGGCGATACGAAGGCAAAGCAGGTGAGCCAAAGAAATCCGATGATGACGGCGCCCAGACGAGTCAGCATGCCGGTGATGAATGAGAACGCTGCCACGACCGCCAGAATTGCCAGGGTCACCCCCAGAACATTGCGTGGCAGCTCGATATTTGGCGCAAAGAGATCGAGACGGCTGGCTTCGAAAATCAGGGTGACCGCCGCCTGCACACCGAGAATCGCCGGAGCTGCCGGTTCCATCCGTTGAAAGAACGCGGGACGGGGCCAAAGGGGATCGCCAAGACGCCGTTGCAGCCAGCGGAGCACAACGATCGTGGTTCCCCCTGCCAGCACTGCCAGAAGCGTGGGCAGGGAAAGAAGCGCTCCCCAGTCGGTACCTGGTTGCTCGTCATTGGGAACGAACCAGCGCTCGTGGGCCGAAGCCGCCATCGATGACGTACCGAACAGGAGTGCTCCGGTGGCGATGGCAAAAAAGCATTTGTACGGGAAGGAGAAGAAGGTCGTCATCGTTCGGGTCTACCACACCGGGCACCGGCAGGGAAAAGTTTCGATAACGCCGGTCGATATCAGACAAATTTAGTAGGATATGGCGGCTGCCCAGTGGGCGCAGTCGTTCAGCCAGATTCGATCAGAGGAGAAAGCCCTCGTGTCCCGATCAAGTACCGTCTCCCTTTCACGCCGCACGTTGCTGGGCGCCGTGACCGCCGCGTCCGGGTACGCCGCCGTCGCCAGTCTCGCTGGGGCGCAAGATGCCTCTCCCGCCGCCGGCGAGTGGAGCTATACCGATGTTCTCGGTACGACCGTGACCCTCCCGGAGCGGCCGGTACGCATCGTTGCCAATATCGTGACGGCCGCGGCGCTTTGGGATCTCGGCATCAAGCCGGTCGGCGTGTTCGACTGGACGGTTTCGAACTATGCCGACGGCAATCACATTGCCTGGGGCAATATTGCGGTCGATGAGGTCGTCAATGTTGGCAATGTCGACGGGAATATCGACCCAGAGCTACTCCTTACCGTCGATCCCGATATCGTCCTGACCCAAACCTTCGATCCCACCGATCCGACGCTGACCAACGGGATCCTCCCCGATTTGGCCGAGCGGATCGATGCGATCGCGCCGGTGCTGGTGGTCACCGATATGACCTCCACCGATGTCCTGGTCGACCGCCTGGTCGAGCTCGGCGTCTCGCTCGGGGCGGATATGGACGCTCCCGAGGTCGTCGCGGCGCGCGAGGCGTACGAGGCCAAGGTCGAAGAGTTCGCCCAGGTCGCGGCCGACAAATCCGATCTGACCACGCTCTGGGTGAACTTCGGTTCCGATCTTATCTATGTGGCCGGCCCGCAGGATGTTTCCGAGCTGATTTGGCTCGGTTCGTTGGGGCTGAATTTTGCCAACGCCGATTCGGAGTTCGCCACCGAGTTCTGGGAAGAGCTCAGCGTCGAGCAGGCACTTCTCTATCCAGCCGATGTCGTCTACTCCGACGTCTACAGCGAGCTGTTGACTGCCGAAGATCTTGCTGCCCAGCCGGTCTTCGCGACCATGCCGGCAGTCGCCGCAGGACAGGTTGGCCTGTGGAACCGCGACTTCCCGGTCAGCTACGGCGGTGTGACGGCATTCCTCGAAACCGTGCTGGAAACCCTCCGCACTGCCGAAACGGTCACCGGAGACGCCACGCCAACGGCATAAACGACGGTCCAGTGTCCGGAGTCCAGTGTCCAGCGATTAGGTTCCGAGTCCGGAGCGCCAAACACTGGCTGGCATCCCCGGCCCACATGCCTATCGCTCTGGCCCCTGGGCACTGGACTCGAAACACTCCAATCCCTGAACCTCGTCCGATGCGTTAGACTGGCCGATCGTACCCGGCGAGGGGTGCCGGACCTGACGACCCAATCAGAGCTCCCGACGAGATGACCGTTCCTGTTCCGAGTGAAACGCCGCTGGCGGCCATGCTCCGGCCTCGACATGCCCAGGTTGTCGAGCGTCTGGCGGCCGCGTTCTCCGAATCGGGGCACGAGCTCGCATTGGTCGGGGGAATCGTGCGGGATGCGTTGCTCGGCTTCCAGCCACCGGTCGATCTCGACTTCGCCACCGATGCCCGGCCCGAAGCGATCATGGAGATCGGGCAACGCGCGGGCGCGTCGTCCTCCTACGATATCGGCGCCCGGTTCGGGACGATCGGCCTCGTCTTTCAGGAAGCCGAGCTGGACGAACCGGTCACCGTCGAGATCACGACCTACCGTTCCGAACACTATCTCGACCAAAGCCGGCATCCCGAAGTGCAGTTTGGCGCCGATCTGATCGTCGATCTCTCCCGCCGCGACTTCACCATCAATGCAATGGCCGTGAACGTCCTGAGTGGCGAGCTGGTCGATCCCTTCGATGGGCAGCCCGATCTCTATCAGGGGATCATTCGCGCGGTGGGCGATCCGGTGCTCAGGTTCGGGGAAGACCCGCTCCGGTTGCTGCGGGCGGCCCGCTTCGTCAGTCAGCTCGGGTTTATGATCGAAGCCGAGACATTGGACGCGATGATCGATGCGGCGCCGAGTATCGAGCGGATCAGCCGTGAGCGCGTCTATGCTGAGCTCACCCGGCTGATGACCGGCACCTACGCATCCCATGCGCTCGAAACCCTGGTGCAGACGGGGCTGCTTACGCTGACCATGCCGTTGCTCGAACCGCTCTCGCTGGAGACGGGCGATCGCGGGCCGGTTCATCGCGAAAAGGACCTTTGGGAGCACACCAAGAAGGTGGTCGACAAGGCTCCCCAGCGCCCGGTCATCCGCTGGGCCGCGCTGATGCACGATGCGGCCAAACCGATGACGCGCGGCTACGATGCCAGTGGCGAGATTCATTTCATCGGGCATGAACGGGAAGGTGCGCTGCTAGCGCGCAAGGTGCTGGAGGGCATCCACGCCGACAAGACCACCATCAAAGCCGTCAGCCGCATCGTCGAGCTGCATGGCCGTCCGGGAACGTACGAGCGGGACTGGACCGATAGCGCGGTCCGGCGCCTGATGCTCGATGCCGGTGACGAGCTGCGCGACCTGCTCGATCTGGCCGAAGTCGATGTCACCTCGGCACGCGCGTTTCGCCAGCAGGCTGCCGCCCAGCGAATTGCCGGACTGCGCGCGCACATCGCGCGGTTGGAGCAGGAACGCGAGCTCGACCAATGGAAGAGCCCGCTCGATGGCGACGAGCTCATGGCCGCGTTCGATCGCAAACCGGGGCGCTGGATCGCAGAGATCAAGGATCGCCTGCGCGAGATGGTTCTCGACGGGGAGCTCGAACCAGGCGACAAGATACGCGCCATGGAGATCGCCCGGGAGATGCTGGCCGGCCAGTAGGTACGGTCGAGTATCCTCTGTGAAGCGAAAACGGCAGATAGAACGACCAGGTGGAGGAAGCAGAGGTTGGAAATCTACGAGGATTCCGAGAAGTCGATGCAGGAGCTGATGACCGCCGAGACCCTGACCCCGCAGGAGCTCTCCCGGTTGTTGAGTATCGACGTGGATACCATCCTGACCGCGGCCTTCCGCGGCTCGCTCAAGGCGCGCATCATCGATCACGACGTCGTCTCGATCGACCGTCGCGACGCCCTCGAATGGATGGCCAAAGGCCAGCCGTAAGGGATTACCTCAAACGGGGCTGAATCTACAACGGAAAGCCGGGGCCGGGTCACTCGCGTTTCTATGCCACCACACCACGCAGAGTACACCACATGTGCCGCGCTCGGTTATGCGCGAATAATGGTGCCCGGCCGGTGTCCAGTCAGGACATTCTGGTGAAGCACTGGCTCACCATTCACAAAAACCCATTCGATACCCTCTGAGAGTTGACAAGGGTCCTCATACGTAGCGCGATCTGCAATGAGGTCCTTGTCAAAGATGCAGAGATCGGCCTTCTTCCCGGGAGCGATGACGCCCCGGTCGTGCATTCCCAACCGAACAGCGGCCGCGCCGGTCATCTGATGGACGGCTAGCTCCAGCGGGATTGCACCCAGCTCCCGACAATAGCGACCAAGAACACGAGGATAGGAGCCGTAGGCTCGCGGGTGCGGCTTGCCGCCGAGAAGCGCATCGGTTCCGCCAAGTCTGGCTGGGGATTTGAGAATCTCGATCACATCGGTTTCACTCATGGCGTGGACAACCATGGCCACGCCAAGGTCGTATTCAAGGAGGAGTCGAACGGCTGCCCGAAATGGTGTCATTGCCCACTGCTCGCCCAACTCAGCAACCGTTGCTCCGACCGTATCGAGTCGATCGTCGGCGCCAACGTCGGCAATGGTGATGTTCTCCCAGCCAGCAAGCGCAACGAAACCTTCCCAGTTCTGAGTCCCCGACTGAATTTCGCGTTCCATACATTCCAGAGCGCACTCATCCGTAAGGAATTGCTTGAGACCTTCTGCTCCGTTCTTGTTCGTCCAGGGGGGGAGGACCGCCGTAAGCATGGTGCTCCCGGCGTCATAGGGATACTGATCGAACGAGACGTCGTACCCGGCAGCTCGGCGTTCTTCGATCGCCTGAACGAGCTCGCCTCCACGCCCCCAGTTTGCGCGGCCCATCACTTTGAAGTGTGAGATATGGAGTTTGACCCCGGTCTCATCGACGAGCCTGAACATCTCATCCATGCCATCGCGAATGCGGTCTCCCTCGAATCGGATGTGGACGACCCAGAGTCTGCCTGCATCCGCCACGATGCGGTTGAGAGCGACCAGTTCATCAAAATGCGCATAGGATCCGGGTGTATAGACTAATCCGCCCGACAAACCAAAGGCGCCGGCATCAAGCGCTTCGCGAAGAAGATCGGCCATCGCGTCGATTTCGTGCGCTGACGCAGATCGATTCTCCATGCCTATGACATTGAGTCGGAGTGTGCCGTGACCGACGAGCGAGCCGGCATTTGCCGCGGTCGGTCCAAACGAGTCCAGGTAGCTTCCAAACGATCGCCACGTCCATTCGACTCCGTAATCGCCGGCCAATGCCTGCAAATGTTGTCGCCACTGAGCTGCAGTAGCATCGGTCAGTGGAGCCACCGACATGCCATCCTGCCCCAGGAGCTCAAAGGTGATTCCTTGGCTGAGTTTGCAGAGAAGATCGGGATCACCGAGCAGCGCGATATCTGAATGCGTGTGCAAATCGATGAACCCGGGCGCCACGATCTTGCCTTGTGCGTCGATGCGCTCGATTGCACTGGATTGGTATCTGGCCGTGAGGTCGCCAATTTCGGCGATCATATCGCCACGCAGACGGATGTCCGCCTGTATCCTCGCGTTGCCAGCTCCGTCGACGATCGTACCACCGAAAATCAGTCGTTCACTCACGTGGAATTTCCCTCAAATGAATCCAGGTGTAACGCCCCGAGGCGGTGTGAGATCTCCCGTCCAGTAGCTTGGACGAGCGGTACGAATCTCGCGATTTCTTCATCGTCAACGATATGACTTGGGAAGACGATTGCCAGCCCGGCGACGGCCCGTTCGTTGCTATCGCGAATCGCGACAGCAATCGAGCTGGCGCCCAGGATCGATTCTTCCCGATTGAAGGCAACTCCGGTCTGGCGGATTTCAGCGATCTCTTTGAGGAGATCGTTGGGCGATACGATGGTCTTCGGGGTGAGCTGTGGGAACGGGGCTGTGCCCGTGAGCTCGATCACCTCGTCGTCGTCGAGATCGGCAAGTAACACTTTGCCAATCGCACCGGAGTGGTACGCGCGGTTCTCGCCCACGTCGATGGTGACGCGCACCGACCGCGTGCTCTCGACGGCAATGAGAAAGACGTAGTGCCGCCCTGCCGGTACGCCGATGTACGACGCATGGCCACATGCTTCAGTCAGTGCTTCCATCGCTGGCCGGGCGATCTGATCGAGTACGCGCAGGGGCTCATATGAACTGCCCACCGCGAACGCCTGGGGGCCAATGCTGTAGCGCCGCGTAGTTGGGTTCTGAATGACGAATCCATCGTGAGCCATGGTTGCCATTAGGCGCGCAACCACGCTCTTGTGCAACCCGGATTCCTTTGCCAACTCTGTGACAGACCATTCTTTCCGCTGTGGCACCGGATGCGTGCGGCTGGGAGCGAACAAGCTCAACAGTCCAAGGGCCCGTTGCACAGATTGGATTGCTGAAGTGGAAGCAAGCGTTCTGTCTTCTCCCGTTTTGGTCGAAGTTACCAAGCGTCGCTTTCCTCTCTGACTCCCGGACCCATCTTTTCGAATCGCATCAACTGCGTTGATCTTCGTTGTGTTCCTGGCAAGCCGTTGCAATCATGGAGTCCGGATGATAGCATAATGCGAAACACGGTTGCGAATAGTGAGACAGGTTGATTGAGGCATTCCGGCTGGCGGCCGGGCATAACTGCACCACGGGGGGTACGTGGCCTTGTCCGACAACGCATCGTTGTACCTGCAAGAGCGCCTAAATTCCATTCAACATCGATTTAGTGGGCAACTTTCATTCGCGGCCCACAACCTTGCAACAGGGGAATCGATTCAGTTCGACGATTCCAGAATCTATCCGACAGCCAGCGTTTTCAAGATACCGGTCATGGTCGAGGTATACCGCCAGTACGAAGCAGGTTTGCTCGACCTGAGTCAGCGCGTAACGCTGCAATCGGGTGATATTGTGAAGGGCTCTGGGATTCTGCGCGACATTCGGGCCGGTGCGGAGCTGACACTCGCCGATTTGGTCATGTTGATGATCATTGTTAGCGATAACACCGCGACGAACATGCTCATCGACCTTGTGGGTGGAATAGAGCGAATCAATGCAACTATCGACGCTTTGGGCATGTCCGACACCCGAATCAACTCGAGGATCGACTTCGACTTCATCGGAGACGATGGGCGCCGGCTAGCAGTTTCCTCTCCACGCGACTTGGCTCGCCTCATGCAATTACTGGCAAGAGGCGAGGTTGTGTCACAACAAAGTTCAGACGCAATGCTGGGTATTCTTGGCCGCCAGCACTATCTCAACCAGTTTCCAAGATATGTCCAATACAACTCATATGGACCAGAGCTCGGTGAACCCCAAGATGTCTGGATCGGCTGCAAGACAGGAGCACTTCCCGGGTTGCGCGCAGATGCTGGTTTGATCACGTTGCCGGGCGATCTTTCGATTGCATTTGCTGTCATGAATGAAGGGAGCGCCGATACGGGCTTCGGCTTCGAGAACGAGTCCGAAGTCGTCAATGGGCTGATCGGCTGGAGTCTCATTCAGTACTGGTGGCCCAAGGACATCGCAGGTGATCCTCCTTTGATCGGGTCCCCCTATTTCGACCAATTTGGTCTTTCTCATCACGAGAGCTGAGTGGATCGGACATGGCGTGATGTTGACGATGGAGAAAGCCGTATGACTGACTGCATAGGGCCCCTTAGTCTGTACGACGTGAACGTCCAGTTCGATGTTCGTGTGCCGATGCCAGATGGTGCGTTTCTTGCCGGCAATCTCTATCTGCCATCAAATGCGGATCTCGATCGATCGTGGCCGGCGATCCTCACGCTTATTCCGTATCACAAGGATGGCCGTGGGGGAAATGGACTCCTCTATGCCTATCATCGCCATTTCGCCAGCCGCGGATATGCAGTGCTCCACCTAGATATTCGCGGCACTGGTGGTTCTGGTGGATCGCTGATGCGGTCGATGGATGGTCGCGAGCGTCTCGATGGATTTGCTGCGGTCGAATGGGTAGCGGCGCAGGATTGGTGTACTGGCGCGGTTGGGGCTTGGGGAATCTCCTACGGAGGCATCACGTCGCTGGCGATTGCCGAAACTCGTCCTCCCAGTCTCCAGGCTATCGTGCCAATCCATGCGCCAACTGACAACTATGAATCGATGATCGTTCATCGTGGATGCCGACTGATGTTCTGGCCCGATCCTCACTGGGGAGCGGGTATGGTTCCTTCGAACTTGATGCCCCCTCTCCGGGACGCGGATGATTCGGAAGCGCTGGAACTCTGGCGTGATCGACTGGAACAGGATACTTGGATCTTCGACTGGTACGGAGCACCTCCGTCCGAGCGCTATTGGGTCGAACAAGGTATCGATGCGGCTCGAATTGACGTGCCAACGCTTGTGATTTGTGGCTGGCAGGATGCCTACCCTGACAGCGTTGACGAGTACTGGAGCCAACTCCGAGGGCCGAAGCGGCTGCTCTATGGTCCGTGGAAACACGTTATGCCTGAGCATTCGAGGCACCTGCCGACGAATGCGTTGGCGCTGGTAGATCGCTGGTGGGATCGTTGGTTAAAGGGTATCGACAACGGAGTAGATCGCGAACCTCCAGTTGGCATTTTCGTGCAAGGCGTCGACGAATGGCGAAGCGAGCGCGAGTGGCCGCCGGCTCGTGGAGTCCCGTCGACTTTGTTTCTTGCCGCAGGTGGGGCTCTGTCGTCGGATGTTCCGGATGGAGCCTGGACAACCTACACATATGACGCGCGTGCGGGTCTGGAGTCGGTGGCATACGATGCCTGCACTCCATCGGTTCCGTATCCACAGGACCAGTCGGCTGACGATCTGCTTTCGGTAACGTATACCAGTGCTCCATTGTCCGCAGCACTCGAAGTGACCGGTACGCCGATTATTCGGTTGGTCTTCGCCACAGACGTCGAACGATCTGCCATTCACCTTGTTGCGAAACTTTGCGATGTCTATCCCAGTGGACGTTCGGATCTCGTGACGTTCGAGGTCGAACGCGGCGACCACGCAATCGCGATGGGTGAGATCGATGATATTCCCTACTGGGGAATCGAATTCACTATGAGGCCCACCTCCTACGTCTTTGCTGCGGGTCATGCGCTGCGGCTCTCGGTGAGCGGAAGCAACTTCCCCTATGTTTGGCCTACCCCGTTCAACTATTCCTTGCAGATTCGCTCCGGATCAGAGGGCTCATGGGTGCGCTTGCCAATTGTTGGTGAGCAAGAGGCCAAGCTGCCTCCCCCCTCGTTCGCAGAAGTGGGGGGATTGCCAATTGCCGAGATGCAGGGCGGGGTCGATCGGTACTGGACCCATCAAGAGATTAGTAGCCGTGTCGTGAGCTTCGAGGGCCTACGGGCAAGCACAATCCAAGTCGAATCGAACGCATCGCTTTCGATCAGTCAGCATTTTGTGCTGTCAGTGGACGCCGACCATCCCAGCCGAGCGAACACGCGCACCCATACGGAGTGGACGCTCGATCGGCCAGCTGCCCGGATCGAAACTAGGGTGGACACGATAACAACACTGACAGAAGCTCGAGTGCATGCCGAAATCGACCTCGAGGGTAGTCCCTACGTTCGCAAGGATTGGTCGAGAGCCATGAGTGAAGGAGGACACGGACGCGGTGAGCAAGTTGTCTAAGCCTAGTCGGCTCCGGAATGACAGCCATACGAGGTCAGGAGAAGAAGGAATGGAACGATCACGCTTCGACCGGGATTTCGATCGACGGACTCTGCTGAAGGGAGTCGGCGCCTCCGCCGTGATAGGAGCAACTGCGTCGGTGGGAATGGGTCACGCTACTGCCCAGGATGAAGCTCCCACAAGCGGAGGAACATTGCGGTATGGCCTGAACGTCGAACCGCGTCGGATGAACCAACTCAACACTACCTGGATGACCGACGCTACCCAGCATCTGTTCAGTCGTCTGGTAACCCGTGATCCGGAGACCGGCGCCTACGTGCCGGAGCTAGCGACATGGGAGATCTCTGAGGACGGCCTGACTTGGACGTTCCAGATTCGTGAAGGTGTCACCTTCCACAATGGTGACCCGTTGACGTCCGACGCAATTGCTTGGTGGTTCGAGCAAGCTCGTGACCCCGATGGCTTCTACGGATTCAAGGGGAGCTTTTCCGCAGTCGAAACGATCACTGCCGTGGATCCCCAAACGGTAGTCGTCACACTCAGTCACCCCGATGCGGCAATACTCTTCATGCTGTATACCGTCTACTCATCGATTCATAATCCCACGACCTACGAAGAACTGGGAGCCGATGCGTATGGTATCGAAGATGTCGACGGAACTGGCGCATTCAAGCTCCAAGAGTTTACGCCCGGAGACAAGCTTGTCATCGTGCGGAACGATGCTTTCAACTGGCCGGCTGAGTTCGTTGCCAACCAGGAAGCGCCATATCTTGATGCGGTTGAGTATCGGTATATTGCCGATGCTTCTGCACGGAGTGCGGCGATCGAAGCCGGCGATCTGGACATTGTGGTCGGCCCCAATCTCGCCGATGTCGAACGATTATCCCAGAACTCGAATCTCACCGTTGTCTCGAAGCCCCAGCCGGCGTGCCGGGTCGTGAACTTTAACTGCGAGCAGGCACCGTTCGACAACAAGCTGGTTCGCCAAGCGTTCGCGCATGCGGTTCAACGCGATCCCATCGTCGAGCGTCTGCTCTTCGGACAGGGGGTCTCTGCTCATAGCCTCGTTCCCCCTATCTTCCCGGATATGTTCCTCGAAGAAACCACCGGGTATTTCCCGTACGACATCGAGCAAGCACGCGCGCTGCTTGCTGAGGCTGGTCTGGTCGATGAAGACGGTGATGGATTCGTCGAGTTCGAAGGGAACTCATGGGAACCGGAAATGCTTGTGTCCACGGATACCGAACTGGTGACACTTGCGCAGGTCATGCAGGCGCAAGCCGCCGAAATCGGCATCAGGTTGTCCATTTCCCAGATCGATCTCGAGTCGCTTAGCGCACGTGAGAGCAGCGGTGAGTTCGACCTTGTCACTGGATTCTACCTCTGGGATGGCCCAGACACAATGTATGAATGGTGGTTTCTTTCTTCGAACATCGGCACCACCAACGCGGCCCGCTTGAGTGACCCTGCGATCGATGAGTTGATCGAGGAAATGCGGAATACGGCCACTCTCGAAGACAGGTATGCGGTCGTGAAGGATCTGCAAGCAGCGATTCACGGTGATCTCGTGCCATTGGTTCCAATCTATCACCCACTCGATATCTATGTCATGAGTAACCGCGTACGAGGCTATGAGCCCAACGCCTTCACGTTGTATCCACGCATGAACGATACCTGGTTGGCATAAGCACCAAAGCGTCAACTCCAATCGATCGTTACGTGCTCGGTGGCAAGGGGAGCATCTCGGCCCCTTGTCACCAGCACATTCGCGGAAATCTGATCGAAGGAGATTGAGTGTATGTCGGCGTTTCTGATCAGACGAGTGCTGCTCTTGATTCCGATGGCGTTCGTCTTGTCGGCAATCGTGTTCTGGTCGATCCGGCTGATTCCGGTGGATCCCGCTAGCCTCGTCCTAGGGCCATTCGCCACTCCGGAGCAAAAGGTGCTCGCAACCAAGAAACTAGGTTTGGACAAACCGGTCTATGTTCAATATGCACTGTATCTCAAAAATGTTGGTCAGGGCGATCTTGGTCTCTCCACACGATCCGGCAAACCCGTCACCGATCTCATACTGCATGCGCTTCCATACACGCTCATGCTCGGCGGAGTTGCGCTGGCAATCTCGTACCTTCTCGCTATTCCGATGGGCATTCTATCCGCGTTGCGGCAGAACACGTTTGTAGATCAGTTCTGCATGATGTTCGCTCTCATTGGAATGGCCATTCCGGCCTTCTGGTTGGGCCTTCTGCTGATCCTGGTGTTTTCAGTTCGCCTGAACTGGCTCCCCGCGATCGGTGCCGACTCTTGGCGCCATCTGATCCTGCCCGCATTCGCACTAGCGTTGGAAGGCACCGCGCTCACCGCTCGACTGACCCGATCGGCAACGCTGGAAGTGCTAAGGCAGGACTACATTCGCGTGGCGCGCGCAAAAGGGCTGAACGAGCGGAAGGTTATCTGGGGTCATGCCTTGCGGAATGCAATGATCCCGATCATCTCTTTGACCGGATTACGCCTTGGCTGGATTGTCGGTGGGGCGGTGATCGTCGAACAGATTTTCGCATGGCCAGGGATGGGACGTCTCCTAGTGGAGTCAATTCTGAATCGAGATTATCCAGTTGTACAGGCAGTCCTCGTCCTTCTCGGAATTTCGGTTGTCTTGGCGAACCTGATTGCCGATGTCCTATATGCGCTCGTCGATCCTAGAGTGCGGCACGCAAGTCGCTGAGCATCCGGAGTCGTATCGTGGGAAACGTTCAGTCGACGGGCAGCCGCGTGTCGTCTCCGGTCTCTGGAGAAAGCTCCACCAGTCTCGAAGAACCAACCCATGGTGTTTGGGCCGATACGTTGCGCCAGCTCCTTAGGAATCGTTCTGCCACAGTGGGTTTCGTGTTCATCGGAGTGCTCATCCTTATCGGCGTGCTCGCGCCCTATCTCGCTCCGTATCCATATGATCAGCAGGATCTGATGACATCGCTTCTGCCTCCGTTGAGCGATGGACACGTGCTGGGCACCGACCAGTTTGGACGTGACACCTTGAGCCGCATCATGTGGGGTGCGCGGGTCTCGATTCAGGTTGGTTTGGTGGTTACCGGCGTGTCGATGGTGATTGGCTTGGTGATCGGCTGTCTGGCGGGCTACTACGGCGGATTCGTCGATCTCTTGCTCTCCTACCTTATTGATCTCGTGTGGGGATTCCCGCTGATCCTGGTTGCGCTCTTGTTCGTCACCGTGATGGGGCCTGGCCTATCAGGCGCGATGTTGGCCATTGGGCTTGTTGCATGGGCTGGTTTTGCGAGAATTGTTCGCGGTGAGGTCATCGCATTGCGGGAGTGGGGATTCATCCTGTCGGCCCAAACCCTGGGAGCGAGCGACGCGCGCATTATCGTACGGCACATTCTCCCGAATATGCTTGGACCGGTGCTCGTCATGGCTTCCTACACGATGGCGGCAGCCGTTATCATCGAAGCATCCTTGAGCTTCCTGGGACTTGGGGTTCAGCCGCCTCAGCCAAGCTGGGGATCAATGCTGAATGATGGACGTGCGTTCGTGAACCGGGCCTATTGGATGGCGGTGTTTCCAGGACTAGCAATTGCGATTCTGGTGCTAGGATTCAACTTGCTGGGCGATGGACTCCGAGATGTACTTGATCCAAGGATGCAGAATCGCTAGGCTGCGGCGCACGTCCCGAACACCGCTCGTGTTCACCGAAATGGACAGTTCCACCCCTGCGAACCCCACTTGCAACGTGATAAACACCATTGCCAGTATTGTTGCTGGCAATGTCGATCGACCGCAAACACGCCCTCGAATGGATGGCCAAAGGCCAGCCGTAGTTACGGGCGAAATCCGAGCCGTTCGCTGATTCGTGCCGCGGCCGCCTGAACCTCAGCGGCAATGTGCAGGAAGCGGTCCTCGGTCATGCGGATGGTCGGGCCGGACACGCTGATCGCCCCAGCGCAGTCACCGGTATGATCGAACACCGGCGCTCCGATACAGCGAGCGCCGGTTTCGTTTTCCTCGTTATCGACTGAATACCCGCGCCCGCGGACGGTATCGAGCTCCAACGAGAGCTGAGCCGCGTTGGTAATCGTGCGCGCAGTCTTGGGATGGAGCGGCATCGACAGGACACGTGCCAGCCGGTTGTCATCCCAGTTGCTGGCGATGGCTTTGCCGATTGCCGTGGAGTGGATATCGTCCCGCGCCCCAACCGTCGCGGCCATCCGCAACCCGAGCGAGCTCTCCAGAATATCGATGTAGAGGATGCCGGCGCCATCGGGAATGCCGAGGTTGACGGTCTCGTCGAACCGGTCCCGAAGCTCCCGCAGGATGGGATGGGCAACCGAGCGGAGGTCGGTTGCGGCCGATTTGCGCAAGCCGAGCTCTAAGAGCCGCAATCCCAGACTGTAGCGGCCGAGGTCGTCCCGTTCGACATAGCCGCGCGCTTGCAGATTGGCAAGAATTCGGAGCGCCGTGACCTTGTTCGTGGCCAATTGCTTGCTCAGCTCTGTGAGCGTAAGCGGGTCGTTCTGTTCGAGCACATCGAGGAGGTCGAACGCCTTGTTGAGCACACCGATGCGGTATCGCGGAGCCAGCTCCGGTTCGGTCTGGTGCGTGGTCATACTGGCGCCTTGCCAAGAATCGCGGGAACATCGAGTGCAAAGTGGCAGGCAGATCGTCGTCCTGGGAGCCACTCCGCCAATTCTGGACGCTGGCTGCGACAGAGATCGGCGGCCATCGGGCAGCGAGGATGAAATGCGCACCCAGCCGGCGGATTCGAGGGCGACGGCGGCTCACCCTTGAGCGCGATTCGCGCTGGTTCCGACCGTTTGAGCGATGGCGCCGCTTCCAGGAGCGCGACCGTATAGGGATGCAGGGGACGCCGAGCAAGCGCGTCAGCGGGGCCCTCTTCGACGATTCGGCCGAGGTACATCACCGCGATACGATCGCTCAGATAGCGCACCACGCTCAGATCATGCGAGATGAAGAGGTATGCGAGCCCATGACGCTGCTGCAGATCGCGCAACAAGTTCAGCACTTGCGCTTGTACTGACACATCGAGGGCGGAGACCGATTCATCGAGACACACGACCGCCGGATTCACCGCCAGCGCACGGGCAATGCCGATTCGCTGGCGCTGGCCGCCGCTGAACTGGAATGGGTATTGCCCTGCACGAGCCGGATCGAGGCCGACCTCGCGCAACAGGCGTTCGACCGTCTGCGGAATCGTCTCCCCATCGACGGGCCCGTGAATCTCGAGTGGATCGGCCACGATGTCGCGTACCCGCATGCGGGGAGGCAGGGAGGTGTAGGGATCCTGGAAGACGATCTGGAACTCCTTCCGCAGCGTAGCCAGATCATTCTTGCCGATCGTCTCCCCCCGGAACCGCACACTGCCCCCGGTCGGCTCGTCCAGCCAGAGCATGGTGCGGGCCAGGGTCGATTTGCCGCACCCGCTTTCGCCCACCACGCCCAGCGTTTCTCCCTGCTCGAGCGTGACCCACACATCGTCCAGCGCGCGAACCGTGCCGGTCGCGCGGCGGCCAAGCAGCCCGGAACGAATGGGATAGTGTTTGGAGAGATGCTCGACCTGGAGCAGGGGAACGCTCATGCCGCAATCTCCTTGGAACCCGGCGACTCGTAGAGATGGCAGGCGACCTCGTGCCCCGGCTCCCGCGCAATGCGTGGCGGCGCTACGGTCCAGCAGCGATCCATGACCAGCGGGCAGCGGGGCGCAAAGGGACAGCCCGGTTGCACGATACGCAAATCGGGCGGATCTCCGGCGATCGCTTCCAGCCGTTCCTCACCGGCGGCATCCACCCGTTCGACCGCGCCGATCAGCGCGCGCGTGTAGGGATGGAGCGGGTTTGCGACGACGGTATCGCGCGGTCCCGATTCGATGACCTGACCGGCATACATCACGACGATTCGGCTGGCAATTTGGGCGAGGAGCGCAATGTCATGCGAGATGAAGAGCATGCTGGTTCGATGTTCGGCTCGAAGCGATTCGAGCTCTGCAAGGAGCTGGGCCTGGGTCGTGACATCGAGCGCCGACGTCGGTTCGTCCAATATCAGAAGGCGCGGCTTCGCGATCATGGCCAGTGCAATCATCACGCGTTGCTGCATACCGCCACTCAGCTGGAATGGATAGGCGCGGAGCACCCGGTCCGGATCGGCGATATTCATCGCCGCCAGCGATTGCCGTGCCAGCGTTCGGATACCGTCACCACTGGCGGCGCGGTTGGCGCGGATGACTTCGGCCAATTGGTATCCGACCGTCAGAACGGGATTGAGCGAGTTCCCGGGGTCTTGAAAGATCATCCCGATACCCCGACCCCGAATCTGGTTCATGCGCTTGTTGCTGGCACGCGCCAGGTCCGCTCCCTCGAAGAGAAGCGCGCCATCCGTCACGCGGCCGGGCGCGTCGAGCAGCTGCATGATCGCCAACCCGAGCGTCGATTTACCGGAACCGCTTTCCCCCACGATGCCGACTACCTCGGCTGGAGCCACGTCCAGCGAGACATCGCGGACGGCATGCACCGTACCCGACTTGGCGGGATAGTCGATGCACACATTGCGCACCTGGAGCAGGTCGTTTTCCGATTCCTCCGCAATGGTTGAGTCCGGCATGGAACTGGTCAATGGTTGCCGCTGGAACGCGCCTTGGGTCAACTTTGGATCGAGTATGTCTGCGAATCCATCGGCGGCGAGCCCAATGGCAAGGACCGTGATCACAATGGCAAAGCCAGGCAACAGCGCCATCCAGGGATCGACCATCATGTACTGGCGGCCGTCCGCCCGGATCGATCCCCAGGAGGGGTTGGGCGGGCTGAGTCCCAGGGCAATGAAGCTCAACAGCGACTCGACCACCACAAAGTAGGCTAGGTTGAGCAGGGCAATCGGCACCATTGCCTGCCACACATTGGGAAGCACGTAGCGGCGCAACACACGCCAGCGAGAGGCGCCAACGGCCTGGGCGGCGCGGGCGTAGTCCTTGTTTCGCTCGGAAAGGACGCGGCTGCGCACCACCCGGGCGTAGATGACCCAACTGGAGATACCGAGCACCGCCATCAGATGCCAAACGGTGCGATTGGGCGAGACGGCCAGAATGGCGATGGCGAACAGGACGAAGGGAAACGCGAGCTGGATATCGCCCAGACGCATCAGGGTCGTGTCGAGGAATCCGCCATAGAACCCGGCAACCAGCCCCGTCACCAGGCCGATCGCCAGACCGACGAAGACGGCCCCGATGCTGATGATGAGCGATGAGCGGGCGCCATACATGAGCCGCGTGAGGATATCGCGCCCCAGAGGATCGGTACCGAACGGATACGTCCAGTCACCCCCGTCTTTCCACGCCGGTGGCAGAAAGTTGTCTCCCAGGTTCTGCTTCAACGGCTCGTGCGGCGCCAGCAGCGGAGCAAGAAGCGCGATCAGCAGAATGGCTAGAAAGACGAGGAGACCGGCGGTCGCGACCTTTCGCTGGCGGATCTCACCCATCAGGCGGCGGAGCGACGGCTGTGCGCCGGCTCCGGCGCTGGACGCAACCGTGGTCGTCTCAGGAAGAGTGGGGTCCGCGATCATCGGAGCCGTACGCGCGGATCGAGCGCCGCGTAGGTGAGATCGACGAAAAAATTGATGAGCGTAAAGACCACCGCCGTGATGAGCACGGTTCCCTGAATCATCGGAAAGTCCCGTTGCGAGATCGCCTGTAAGGTGAGATTCCCAATACCCGGCCAATTGAAGATCGATTCGATCACGATCGCTCCGCCGAGGACATAGCCGGCCTGGAGGCCAATGATGGTGATGAGCGGAATTGCGGCGACTTTCGTGATGTGGACCCCCAACAGACGCCGCTCGGACAACCCGCGTGCGCGGGCGGCGCGCACGAATCCCTCGCCCATGGTCTCGATGAATGCTTGCCGCACCGCCCGTATCTGCAATGGAAACAGGGAGATCACCAGGGTGGCAACGGGGAGGACGTAACTCTTCCAGCCCGCGTTGCCGATGGCGGGAAACCAGCGCAGGTTGACCGCGAAGAGCAATGCCAGCATCACCCCCAACCAGAATCCAGGGGTTGCCTGCGCAATCGAGGAAAGCGCCAATGTCGCGCGGTCGAGCCAGCCATTCGGTTTACGTGATGCGGCGATACCGAGCGGGAATGCAACAAGGGTGGTGATCGCCATGCTAATCGCCCCAAGGGCCAGCGTGTTCGGCACCGATTCGAGCACGGTCGATGCGACTGGGCGACCTCCCCGGAACGACGTGCCCATATCCCCCCGAGCCAGTTGGCTGAGAAAGTCGAGATACTGCCGGGAGAGCGGCTTGTCTGTGCCGAGCTTCTGCCGGGTGAGGTCCAGCACCGACTCCGGCGTTCCCGGCGGCTCCATGAGACGGGCCGGATCGCCGGGCACCAGGCGGATCGCGAAGAACGTCAAGGTGATCACGCCAAAGATCACGAGTGCCATTTGAGCGGTGCGTTGGAGCGCGAAGGCGAGCATGGTTCAGCCGGGCCGTACCCGCCGCTGCACGGCGGGTACGGGATCGAAACCGCGATTCCCAAGGTTTGGTCGCAAGGTCTTTTCGACCGTCCAGGGTCCAGAGCCCAGGGTCCAGAGAACATACCAGGAACGCTCGCTCTGGACCCTGGACATCGAACGCTGGACCCTCACCCGGTTCTCGAACACGTCCTAGGTCAGCGTTGCCTTGGCGAAAACGGTATCGAAGTTCGGGAGCACGTTGATACCTTGGACCGACGACGAATGTGCAACGGTGAAATCGCTGTTGTAGAGCGGAACGTGAATGACGTTCTGCCACAGGTACTCCTGCAGTTCCGCATAGACGCCGGCGCGGGCGTCGGTGTCCGTCGTTGTCACACCCTGCTCCAGGAGCTCATCGACGGTCGGATCGTTGATACCCACCCAGGCGCCGGGCGATTTGTAGAGTGTCGCCAGCGCCGCGTTCGGGTCTCCGTTGCTGCTCCAGCTCACATGGAAGAAGAGCCCCGGTTTGTCCTCCGCGAAAAGCGCATCGATCAATGCCGCGATATCGGTGATTTGCAGTTCTACATTGAACCCAGCTTGCCCGAGTGAATCGGCAATTGCCTGGCAAACCTCGGGACCGCGTGGCAGGAAGCCGGTCACGCCCCAGATCGGGAGCGTCGGCCCTTCGCCTTCGGCAAAGCCCGCCTCGGCAAGCGCTGCCTGCGCGCGATCCAGATCCAGTCCATAGGCGGGCTCCTGGGGCACGGCATAGACGGCGCCGTTGGGGATGTGCGACAGGGCAACCTGGCTGGCGCCCTCCACCAGGCTGTCGACCAGCGCCTGCCGGTCGATCGCCCAGGCCACCGCTTCGCGCAGCTTGAGATTGGCGGGGTCCCATGGCGCGGCGGCGTCTTGCCGCATCCAGGGAGTTGACGTTCTCCAATCCGGTGACCGAAATCAGCTCGACACCCTCGGTCGCAGCCAGTACGGGCAGGTGTTCCGGCGGAACCCGGTCGATGGCCTGCGCCTGCCCGGCGAGAAAGGCGTTCAAACGCGTCTGGCCATCCTGGATGTATTCCCAAACCAGGGTCTGGATGGCGGGAGCGCCGCCCCAATACTCCTGATTGGCGACCATCGTCTTCACGTTCTGCTCGTCGTTCGAGAGTTTGAACGGGCCGGTCCCGTTTGGATGTGCTTTGAGGGCATCGGCGCCGGCTGATGGCGTGGCTGGGTCTCCGGATGGCTTGATGTCGTCGGCGGAGAGGATCGGAAGCTGCGCCAGCTCGATCAACGTGGGCGCGAACGGCGTGGCGGTCACCAGCCGAACCGTCGTGTCATCGATCACCTCGACCGTCGTGGGAACCCATCGCGATGCCGTCGTCGTCTCTTCCGCGGTTGCGCCGGTGGCGAGCTCCACCGAGGCTTTGACATCGGCGCCGGTGAACGGTTGTCCGTCGTGGAAGGTGACACCCTGGCGCAGCGTGAACTCCCAGGTCGTGTCGTCGATCTGCGACCAGCTTTCAGCCAAGCCGGGTGAGAATGCGGAAACGTCGGGCGTTTCCAGCATGACCAGCGTATCGAAGAGCTGCCGGCCCAAACGCCATTGGCTCTGCGCCGTCGAAAGGTACTGGTGCCAGTCGGCCCAGAATGCTTCGGCAATGAGGAAGCGCACCTCGCCCTCCGCCTGCGTGCGGGCAAGGGCCGGTTTCGCCTGGCCGCCCGGAGAGGCGGAAACCGCGGCAGGCATGACGGCTGCGCCGATGCCGAAGAAGGCGGCTGCCTGGGCAAACTGCCTGCGAGTAATCCTGCCGCTGTCGAGCTTCTCGGACAGGATGTCGTAAATCTCGCGCTGGTTCATCGCGTCCTCCCGGGTATGGCTAACCGTTGGTGATCGATCGGGACCGCCGCTGGTTTCGAGTTTCACGATATGCAACTGAGTTACGAATATGGGCTACAGCATAATCCGGGCAAATGTGGGAGTCAATAGGGACCGCGCACATTGGGCGCGGTTCACGTTCTGGTCCATGCTCGCTACGACACAGCCGGCATTGGCTCCCGTTTTAGACTGCGCTAGAGGGGAGTGTCTGAAAACTCGACGACGTGGCTCCGCCCGCGCTGGACTGCCCCGGAATCCGTCGGACCAAGCCCCGACATCAGCCGCCCGGACCGGCGCAGGACCCAGGGCTCAGTGAAGTG
>JAMLHN010000038.1 GCA_023957115.1 Thermomicrobiales bacterium | reverse complement strand
AGCGGAGGGGGTTGGGGGTGGAGTGAGGGTCGAAATGCTGCGCAAAGCGATCGCTCCCGAGCGTACGCTCACAAACTGTCCGCACGTGAGCCCCAGAGGGAGAGGGGCCGGGGGTGAGGCGATTGCTCGACCACCAGCCCCGTTCATTTGCGAAGCCGCCGCACCGGCAAAGCTCCCCTTCCTTCTCCCAGCATTGGGAGAAGGAAGGGGGATGGGGGGATGGATGAGGGCCCTTCCCCCATCCCCCATCGCACCATGCATTGGGCAAATGTCACATTGACACAGCATTGACTGCTCGGTAATCTACGAGAAGTTTGTAGGTTTATAGGAATACTACGAAAATCCGGCACAAGCAATGATAGGTGCCGCACCTGTGAATCTCGCACCAGTGAGAACCGACCGATTCGATTCGCGGCCGGACGCCGGTCGCTCGATCAGTACCGAGGAGTAGTTCCATGACGGGTCTGGACGATCGCCTGCGCCGGGATGTTTCGCGGCGTTCTCTGCTCAAAGGCGCGACGGGCGCCGTCGCGGCCACGGTTGCGGCGCGCCAGCTCTACCTCGCTCCGGAAGCCGCTCTTGCCATGCAGGCGAGCGGCGGCCAGTTGATCGTTGGCAAGCTGTATGAGCTCAGCTCGTTCGATGTCAACACCGCCACCGATCAAACCGCCTGGGAAATCCACGCGCTGGTCTACGAACCGCTCGTCTTCCTCGATGGTGAATTCAACCCGATCCCCGGTCTGGCCGAGAGTTGGACGGTGTCGGACGACAACCTCACCTACACCTTCAAGATCCGCGAGGGCGTCACCTTCCACAACGGCCGCGAGCTGACCGCTGACGATGTGCTCTACACCATGAACCGGGTCCTCGATCCCGCCACCGGTGCCTGGTGGCGTCCCCGCCTCGGACCGCCGGCCGCCCCCACCGAAGAGCAGCTTGCCGCCGATGCCACCGCGGTTGCCATGGGAACCCCGGTTGCTGCCGTTCCGGGGGTCGGCGTTTCGTTCGAGGTCATCGGACCGTACGAAGTCACCGCCACCCTGACCGAACCCTATGGCGCGTTCCTGCAGGCGCTCTCACCGACGGTCATGTCGATCGTGCCGTCGGTCGAGATCGAATCGGGCGAGGTCGATCTGAACACCGATTTGATGGGCACCGGACCGTTCAGGATTGTCGATCACGCCGAAGACCAGCGCTGGGATTTCGGTCGCCACGAAGGCTACTGGCAGGATGGCAAGCCAATGGTCGATTCGCTCGTCTGGCAGATCATGCCGGACGATTCGGCCCGCGTTGCTGCGCTCCGCTCCGGCGACATCCACATCACCGCGTTCGAAAACCCCCTCATGCTCAATCTGGCCCAGGGTGACGACACGATCACCATCGAGCAGCAGCTGACCACCAACACCTACCTGATGTTCGTCAACTCGGCTCACCCCGAGCTGGCCGACCCGCGGGTACGCCAGGCGATCTCGAAAGGCATCGATCGCGACCAGATCGTCAGCCTCGCCATGTCGGGTATGGCCAACTTGACTGGTCCGGTTCCCGCCGGATTCACCCAGCTCGCGTCTCCAGTAGCCGATATCCCGAACTATGCCTACGATCCGGAAGGCGCCAAAGCCCTCCTGGCCGAGGCCGGCGTCGAAACGCCGCTCAAGATCCGGCTCCTCATTCTGCCGTTGTTGCAGGTGACCGTGCCGATGGCGGAGCTGATGAAGGAGCAGCTCTCCGAGATCGGCATCGAAATCGAGATCGAGCAAAAGGATCTCGCCACCTTCGTGCAGGAATATGCGGTCGATTTCACCGCCATGATGACCATTACCTGGTATGCGGGTTTCAGCGATCCCTATCTCTTCTTGCTGAACTTCACGAGCACCGCCACCGGTCCTTCGGTCGGTGCGACCGAAACGACCCAGATCGATCCGCTGCTGGAACAGGTGTCTGGGCTAACCGACCTCGAAGAACGCAAGGCAGGCTTTACGCAGATCGAGCACCTCATGGGAGAAGAGGCGTACTTCCAGTTCCTCGCGTCCCGCAACAACTTCGTTGCCTGGCGCAACGACCTGCTCGAGGGCGTCACGTTGGCATCGGCCGAAGGCTTCGGGCTGCCGTACTGGCATGTGATCGAGAACATTTCGGTCGCGGGGTAGTAGGGTTACCAGAGCGGTTCTGGCCGCTGGAGTGTCCAGCGGCCGGCCCTCGACTCGATCGGTAGCGACGCTCGATGCTTCGATTCATCGTCACTCGGCTCGTCTTGGCAGTCGTCGTGCTCCTGGGCATCTCGCTCATTGTCTTCGTGGCGATGCGCATGGTTCCGGGTGGGTTCGCGACGGCCATGCTCGGGCCGCAAGGCGCGCAGCAGCCAGAGCTGGTCGACCAGCTCAACGAGCGGTATGGGCTCAACGATCCGCTCATCGTCCAATATGGCGTCTGGTTGAAAAACGCCCTGCGCGGCGACTTCGGCGAATCGCTCGGTACCCATTCCTCTATCTCACATGAGTTGATGCGGCGCGCCGGGGTCACGATCGAGCTGGCATTGCTTTCGACCCTGATCTCGGTCGGGGTCGGCGTCCCGCTTGGCATCATCGCCGCGGTCAAACGGGGAACGCCTACCGATGCCGGGGTACGCGGTCTTGGCCTCCTCTTCCTTTCGATCCCCGATTTCGTGCTCGGCACCCTGCTGATCTATTTCGTGTCGACCCGCGGTATCCCATTGCCGGTCTCCGGCTATGTCTCACTCAGCGAGAGCGTTGCCGGCAACCTGAAAGCAATGGTGCTGCCGGTTCTCTCACTTGGGCTGATCACCACCGCGGTTGTCATGCGGGTGACCAGAGCCAGCGTGGCGGAAGTGCTCAACGAGCCATATATCGTCACCGCGCGAGCAAAGGGATTGAGTCCGCGGGATGTCACCCGGCGGCATGTCATCCGCGGTGCATTGATCCCCGTTATCACAATCGTCGGAATCAACGTTGGCTTTCTGCTCAGTGGCGCCGTCATCGTCGAAGAGATCTTTGCCCTGCCCGGCTTGGGCCGGTATGCCTTGCAGGGGATCTTGCAACGGGACTATCCAATTGCGCAGGCAACCGTGGTCCTCGGGGCCGCGATGTTCGTCATGAGTAGTTTCATCGTCGACCTGCTCTACGCCTGGGTCGATCCCCGGATTCGCTACCAATGACCGATTCTGCCCTTGCGTCCCCAGCCGCAACGACGGCCACCTCATCGACGGGGGATGGACTGCGCCCCCGTCCCCGCGGCTTCTCCGCGTTTGTCCGGAAGAGCCCGCTCGGGGCGTTCTGCCTCTTCGTGATCCTGTTCGCAATCGCATTTGCCCTGATCGGTCCGTTCGTCGGAACTGGCAACCCGGAGAAGATCAACCCGCTTTCGGTCTTTGCCGGTCCATCGCGCGAATTCCCCATGGGAACCGACTATCTTGGCCGCAGCGTGATGGCTCGGCTGGCAATCGGCATGCGCGTCTCGCTGCTGATCGCGCTCCTGGCGGCTGGCCTGGCCGCTGTTATCGGCGCGGCCATCGGACTGGTCTCGGGATACGCCGGCGGCATCGTCGATGAGATCATCGGCCGTCTGGCCGATATCCTCTTTGCCTTCCCGACCATGCTGCTTGGCCTCCTGATCGTCATGGTGCTGGAACCTGGTATTCAGTCCCTGGTCGTCACGATCCTGGTGGTGACCCTGCCCATCTTCGTGCGCGTCGCGCGCGGGCCGACCCTGGGATTGAAAAGCGCCGAGTATGTCATCGCCGCCCGAGTGAGCGGCGCCAGCACCCGCCGCCTCATCTTTCGCCATATCCTGCCAAACCTGACCGGCCCGCTCTTGGTGCAAACCACCTTTTCCCTTTCCGTCGCGCTCATCGCCGAAGGCGCCCTCAGCTTCCTCGGTCTCGGCGTCCAGCCCCCGCAACCCTCTCTCGGCTCCCTCCTGCGCGACGGTAAAACGTATATGGAACTCGCTCCCTGGACCATGCTCTTCCCCGCCCTCACCCTGGCCGGCATCATTCTCGCTATCAACCTCCTCGGCGACGAGCTCCAGGGCATCATCGACCCCCGCCTCCGCGGCCGGTAGCGAATCCACCGCCCCCCCCCCCCTGCGTAGCCTAACGTATTACAATTCGCTACATGAAGATCGATGATCTTGATTGGGACGATTGGAATTTGCCCCATGTGCGGAAGCATGGATATTCACCCGCGGACGCCGGGCATATTTGCTTTGGTGAGCATGTCTATTACACGGCCTCCTATAAGAATCGCGACGTCATTCTTGGCCCAGCTCGAGACGGAAGGATGCTTGCTGTCATTTTAGGGCGCGTTCCAAACCAGACGATAGATCTCTACTACGTCTCAGTTTGAGACCAGCGAAACGCAAGGAGCGAGCGTTCTATGAACAAGAGAAGCGAAAAGCAGTCGAAGAATCGACAGAATGATTTTGGATATCCGACCCCACCGCGCGGTCAGGTTCCTGCCTTCAACAGCATTCAGGAAGAAGTGGAGTTTTGGGATACGCATGACACGATCGACTTTGCAGACGATCTGTCGGCGGCAACCTACACGCCAGCGAAAAAGGCTGCGCCGATCTCTGTGCGGCTTGATTATTCCGATCGCGCGCGTCTGAACGCCGAAGCCGAGAAGATGGGCATCGGACCCTCGACACTGGCGCGCATCTGGATCAAGGAACGACTCGCCGGCTAACGGAGTTGGGAATCTCCCGCCGTCCCCCAACCAAACATATCGGGCTGCTCCTTGGTAAGGCTTCGGTCGTCTGCCCTGCTCATGTGGGTGAGGGATAATGCCTCGCGTGACTCGGAACCGAGCTGATTGCAACAGAGTGCTGGTACGGTATTGCGTCTCCAGCACGGGTAGGTACCATAAGGTGCTGCATTTGATTTCGAATCTTGTGATGTTGGGCAGACGCCTGCAGGGGTGTGACCCGCAGTGTCGCAGGGATATCCCATCTACGACAAGAAAGAACAACTCGCAAAGATCGACTCTGGACGATTGCCAGGCGAGACGATTTACGCGGTTTTCGATATGAAAGGTGGAGGCACAGGCTTTCTTGGGATCACGGATAAACGAATCATCATCTATGACAAGTCATTCATGCGAAAGATGAAAGCAGTAGTTTCGATCCCTTACAGCCGGATCCACAAAGTTGCGGCTGAAGATGAGAGTGGATTGCTCACGGGGCGCGGATATTTCAGCAGCAGCAAGATGGCTATCACGACGGCCTCGGATGCGTTCGAGTTCGAGTTCCGCGGCGCTGATAAAGCTCATGTTGCCCATGATCTTATTCTCGAATTCATGATTCGTGACGCGCATAGTCGATAGTGTGGAGACTGCCATTTCGGGGGCATCTGAAGGAAATGAGGGCATTTAGATGGCGATCCGTTCCTCGGCGATGAATGCCTCGAGCATGGTGCCCGAGTCTTGCAAAACCTCACCGCCGAACGTCCCGATATGGAACTGAACCACCGACTTGGCGCTCTCAAGCGCTTCTTCGGAGGTGTCGCCCTGACCAACAACGCCCCCCCCAGCCCGATGGGATAGGTGACAGGAGAATGGGTTCTGCGCGGCTGGTCAGACCTACTGCACGCTTGGCCGCGCCCGTGCATGACCGGCGGACGATGCGCGAGACTTCTCGTTCTCGAAGGGAACGAGAAGTCTCAGCAAGAGAACCGTAGCGTTTGTGGCTGTCACCGGAGCGTGCGGTTCGAGTCTGGAGCCTGACGCCTAGACACAGTCGTATAAACGCTCTGCTTGGTTACGCGACGGTGAACCCGCTAATCATGCCCAGCATGAAATGCGGCGCGCCGCTGGCAGTGTCGGGAACGAAGCAAATCGCAATATAGGTTCCTGGAGCGAGGTCGAGCTCGAGCAGATTCGTCTGTCCCGGGCCAAGCGGGGCGATCCCCCCAACACCAGTGAACGGAGGTCCCTCCATCTCCATCGATGCCATCGAGTCGTCTGGGGTTGCGGCCTCGGCTCCGATGCCAAAGATCTCGAATCCCTGATCGATCGTCATTCCATCGGCGAGCCGGACGAGTGCCAGCTCGTGCAGTTGCTCTCCAGTGTTGGTGACCTCCCAGATCTGCGGACCGGAGGGGAGCTCTGCAGAGATTCCAGTGAAGACCATCTCGCTCATTTCGACCGAAAGATCGGCGCTCGGCGGCGAGTTGGTAGCATCATTCTCGGTCACCGAGAACGGAGCCTGTTGCCCCTTGAGATAGTGAGGAGTTCCGTCGTCGTCAGGAATGACGCACACGGCCATGTATTGCCCCGGTTCCAGGTCGATCAGCACGCTTGCGCTCGATCCCGGTCCCGCCCCGGCTCCGCCCACACTATCGGCAAGCGCGAAGATTGCTCCAAAATCGGGTGACTGAAGAACGTCCTCGAGATCGGCAAGGGTGTCAGGGTCGCGGAGCTTGAGCAGCATCGCGTGATGATCCATAGTTCCCTGATTGTCGAGCGTCACTTGCGTCCAGCCTGAGGGAGCTTCGGCAGGCAGATCGAACGAGTATTCGACAGCGACGATCGGAAACTCAGGGAGCGCGTCAACGCCGTCATCTTGAGCGAGCGCGAGATATCGGCTGGAGAGAAGTGCAATTGGAAGTGCACTTGCGGCCTGCAGGTATCTGCGTCGAGAGAAGTGGCGGGCGCCTGCATTAGTTGAGAATGTATGGTGCATGGTGTGCGTACCCTTTCATCTGGCAGGTGAACGACATCGAAGATATGCAGGTCTGGACTGCCGGTGGCGGCGCCCGGCTTTGGGCACTGCTGATCGCCGCTCGAACACCATTTCGGGGTGCTGGGCGGGAGCGGAGTGTTGGCTGCACGCAACGTCCTCCCCGGGAAGAATGGAGATACATTAACTGGAATATGATTCTACTGAATTTAATCGTATTCTATCATACTCACGTTGGCAAGAGTGTGTAAAGGACCAACAATGTCGAACCGGCGCCAAAAGCAGGCAGCGGCCACCCGTCAGGACATCCTGCTGGCCGCCAGAACGCTCTTCGGAGAGCGAGGGTACGCGTCCACCTCGATGGCCTTGATCGCGGCCGAGGCGGGAACGGCGGTGCAGACAATCTATGACAGCGTTGGCCCGAAGAAGGCGATTGTCCTGGCAATCATGGACGTCCTCGAGGTAGAGGCCGGGGTGCCGGAAATCATGGCGGAGCTTCGGGAAACGAACGATCCGCGCACGATGATCGCCTTACAGGTCAGGCTTCAACGGCAGTTCTACGAGCGGTGTGGAGACATCTTGAAGATGCTGATCACTGGCGCGGCCCAGGAACCGGCCATTGCCGCCACGCTTGCTGTGGGTCAGAGTCGAAACCGAGCCACGCTGACCACGATCATCGAACGCATTCACGAGATGGGAGCGCTCCGTGGCGGACTCTCGCTGAATCGCGCCAGGGGAACCCTCGATGTGCTGACCTGGATGACGTGCGCCGAATACGTCGAGGGGTATGACTGGTCCTACGATGAGTTCCAGGAATGGCTAACGGACGATCTTTGCCGTCTTCTCCTGCGCAACAGCGATTGACGCTGACCGTGGAACCTCCGCGCGGCCCGGTTCTCTGTGTCGCTTCCCTCCGGCATCCAGAATGCCGGAGGAAATTGCGAGAAATCATCCCGTTCGCTTCAACCGGCCCGGCACCTTCGCATAGTGCCCGCTCCGGCCGAAGAGGTAAGCGATGGACCAATGCTCTGATTGAGGAAGGTTGGTCCATCGCGTTCAGGTCAATGGACTGATGTGGCTCGTTCCTGGGAGAAGTCCAGCTCGACAATCAGCGGACTCATGGCCGGAATGTCAACCCGGATCGCAGAGTCATCGTTGCGTCCGGTCGATGCCGCACCGTCGCCGGTTATCTGCATCGACCCAAAGCCGAGTTTTTCGGCTGGGATCTGTACCTCACGAACTACGGGTTCACTTGTGAGGTTGAACATCACCGCCACCGCCGCCTGCTCGTCCCGGATCAGGTGGAGATGGGTAAAGAGATCGATCCCAAGGAACTCACCCCGGGCGAAGAAACGCTTCAGTCGTTGATAAGTCGAAACAGCCTGCTTCAGCGCCTGATACACCGGATTCTGGGGATCGCTGACCCCTCCGATACCGAGATGCCGGCACGTGGACGCATACCACCAGAACGCGAGCATGGTCGGGGAATCGCGCCCTTCATGAATGTGCAGGTAGAGCGGAATGTCGTAGGCAAGATTGTATTCATACAGGCTTAGCGCCTTGCCGGAAAGCAGGTCGTAGTACGGATCCCACATGTACTCGAAGCCCCAGTTCGAATCGAACGAATTGGGGAGTCCATGCTGAAAATAGAGCGGGTGGTAGTCCTGAAGTCCTCCGTTGATACGATCGTGCGCTTCGATCAGGACCTGAGGATGGGTCTCCTTGACCGCCTGAATCACCTCCAGAATGCTCTCGGCGTGACGTTGGCGCGTGAGCGGAACTGGATGACCATGTGTCGCATCGTGGCAGAGCGCGCGCGTTTCGTCATCGCGCTCGAATAATCCGTATTGCAAGAAGTCGAACATCATGAATGTCGCGCCCTCCTCCGCGAGCGCTCGCAGCCTTGTGATCTTCGCCTGCTTCCACACGTCGGAACCGCAACAGACGCACGCATTTGGATAGATCGCATCGCGATGGTTCAAGAATGCGACCGTATTGCCGTCGATGTCCCGGTGATAGAATCGCGGGTCTTCGTCGAGATCCGTTGTATGCATCATGAGATGAAGCGAGAGCGAAAGTCCGTACTGGTCTCGCAGCATCGCCACGAACTCAGCCTGCGGGCCAAGTCGCTCGGCATCCCAAATCGTTGTGCCTTCGGAGGTATCCCAGGTTGGGTCGAGATAGAGCGCTTCGGCGCCGATTTCGGCCGCGAGGGAAGCCTCGCGCTCGAGCGCAGATTGGGTCTGCAGCGGGGAGTTGTCGCCAAGACGCCAGCCGATGTTATAGAGCTCGTTCCAATGCAGGGGTGGATCGAAATCCTTGGGAGTCGTGTGCCCAAGGGATCGAAGGTGCTCCCGGTAGGTGTCGTACCCCGCTTCCCAACCACCGTCGAAGGCATACATGCGCGTGATGCCAAACGGAACTTCGACGCGACCATTCAGCGAACAGCCGGCTTCCGGATCGCCCCGGTAGAGACCGATACCGCCAAATCTGGCAACGTGGTTGACTGGTACAGGAACGTGTGACGCTACCGGATTGACCGGATGGTCTTTGTCCTTTCGCGGAACGAGATACTCACCCTCGAACAGAGAGAACTCGATCGCTTCCAGGTTGTACTTGGCGATCAACAATCCCTTTTCGTCGTTCGTCCATGCCCAGGCTTCGCTCCCAAATCCGGGAAGCGAGGTATCTGGCTCCCAGGCTTTCCGGAAGATATCGGCGGCGGAGTAGTCGTTTCGCTTGCGGTCCAGGCCGATGCCGAAGCGACGACGGTGCGGAACCGGAACCAACCGGAACGTGTCGGCGGCATCTCGCCACTGAAACGAGCTTCGATCGAAGAGCACCTTGCGAAAGCCAAACCGGAGATCGGAAATCTCGTGGGTGTCGGTCCCAAAGATATGAAGCAGCGTGATCTGCTCTTCGAGGAAGCGCCCAGCAACCGGAAGCGTAAGGCGATGCCGGAAGCCAATGTCGGTTGGTCCACGCCGGCTAAAGAGAAAGCGCCCCTCGAGGACTACGCTCTGGCCCGTTTCGTCCTCGATGGCCATTGCCGTGACGTCGCAGATGGAAGGGCTCTCGTGTTTGACGCCATTCGTCAACGCCGTGAGTTGATAGCAGTAGCTTTCATCGGCAACCAGGAGGTTGTTCGTCAGGTCCACAACGCGATGGGGGCCGGTGTCCTCAGTAATCCCAATCTCCACGTCCCAGAAGTCGTTGGTCAGCCTGACCGACGGTGCATCGATGAGCGTTTCCTGACGCATTGATTCCGCCTTTCGTGCTAAAAGCGATTGCGATCCCCGAATGGCGGATCAGTTCTTGCTTCCAGAAAAGGTGATGCCCTGGACGAAATACCGCAGCGCGAATGCGAACAACAAAATGGGAGGTAGTACGCCGAGCGTTGTCGCTGCCAGAAGCGCGGTGACGTCGGTTCCATATTGCGAGGTGAACGACGAGAGACCGAGCGCAAAGGTCTTCTTGCTTTCGGACTGCAAGTAAATGAGCGGATTGAAGAAATCGTTCCATGTTGCGATGAACGTGAAGATTGCGACCGCCGCCAACACTGGTTTGCAAAGAGGCAGAATGATCGACCAAAAGACCCGGAATTCACCCGCGCCATCGAGACGTGCCGCATCCGACAACTCTGCCGGAATACCTTTCATAAACTGGCGAATCAGGAAGATATAGAAGGGATTACCGCCGAGAAACGCGGGAAGAATGAGCGGTATCCAGGTATCGATCCAGCCAAGGTTCCGGAAAATGACATACAGGGGAATCAACGTGACTTGCGGCGGGAGCATGAGCGTTGCGAGTAACACGATGAAAAGCTTGTCGCGTCCAGGCCATCGTAGGCGTGCAAATGCATACGCAACCATCGATGCGGTAACCAGCGTGGCAGGAACGACGAGCAACTCGATCTGGAGGGTGTTCCACGCATAACGATCCAGGGGCACGATGCGAAACGCCCGCCGAAAATTCTCGAGCGTAAACGGATCGGGATACCACTGAATGTCGCGCTGGAAGAACTGATCTCTCGTCATGAACGATGTCGAGAGCAGGTACCAGACGGGGAGCAGGCAAAGGAGGAGCACGATTCCCAGTGCGACGGCCCAGCCGAACGTGCGCAGTCCGTTCCGCAGACGCGACCGTTGACCGGTAACGACATCGCTCAGGGGAGCAGGAGGCGATGTCATCGATCGCTCTCCTCGTCGAACTCGTAATAGACGTATTTCGATCCGATCGCCAGCACCAGCGCGGTGGTGGCGAAGGTCAGAAGAAGCAGAATCCAGGACGCAGCGGACGCGTACCCCATATCGAATCGCTTAAAGGCGAGCTCGTAGATGTAGTAGACCGTAAAGAGTGTGCTATCGGCAGGTCCACCGCTTGTCAGCACGTACGTCAAGGTAAACACCTGAAACGATGCGATCAGCAGCAGAATGGTCTGGAACAGAATCGCCGGCGACAGCATCGGCAATGTGACATTCCAGAAGCGCTGAAGCGAATTGGCGCCATCGACAATTGCCGCTTCCAGAAGATGGGTCGGCACGGACTGGAGCGCGGCCAGAAAGAGCACCATTCCTGCCCCAATCCCCCACAAACCCAGAATCACGAACGTGGGCTTGGCCCAGTCTGGCGATGCCAGCCACTGCGGGCCCTGAATGTGAATGAGTCGCAAGAGCCGGTTGGCAAAACCGTAGTTACCGCTGAAGACCTGGCTCGCCAGCGCTGCCACAAACACACCGCCAAACAGTGATGGCAGGTAGATGGTCGTGCGGGCCAATGTGCTGCCACGAAATGGCCGGTTCACCAGCAGGGCGGCGGCGAGCGAGCAGATCAAACTCAGGGGAATGCTCAGGACGGTGAAGTATGCTGTGTTCTTGAGACTATGGATGAAACGGTCATCGTCGAAGAGACGGCGATAGTTCTCCAGCCCGATCCATTGCGTGTTTCCCATGATCTTGTAGTCAGTAAAACTGTAATAGAGGGCCATGAAGAATGGCCCGATGACCAGGATCGCCATTCCAATGAACCACGGCGAGGCAAACACCAATGCCATCAGCGTTTCGCGACCGCGGTTCGTTCGGGGCATCAAGGTACGCAACATTCGGGAATCCTTGAAAATGGCCATCACCCTTCGGATGACCGAGGGGTGATGGCATTGATCACCGTGAGCTACGAGTTCAGAAGGTACTTGTCCAGTCCCGCCTGAATGATCTCGTTTGCCTTGTCGAGCGCTTCCTGCGGCGATGCCTGATGATAAAGCGCGGCGTCGGATGCCCGGAGGACTTCGTCCCAGAGTTCCTGCGAGTTTGGCAGGGGTGGCCGAATGTGGGTATTCGAGAATTCAGCCAGTCCGACGATCAGTTCAGGGTCGGTTGCGAAGGCAGGGATCGTTTCCCACAACGCGCGCCGGGTGGGAATCCAGGCCAAGGTCTCGGCGAAATAGGTCTGGATTTCAGGTGAGGCCATGAACTTCGCCAGTTCCCACGCTTCATCCGGATGCTGGGAGCCAACCGGCAACGCCGTGGAGAGCACTCCAGACCAGGTTGCCGGAGTCGTGTTATATGGGGATGCGGAGACGGCCCAGTTCACCGGCGCTTCGGATGCGTCAACCGAGCCAACACCGAACCCGGTCGGCTGGGTCATCATGGAGACCGATCCGGTCAGGAACGGATTGGTCCCGCGAGCAGCCTGCGCGATGAAGTTTGCCTGTTCCTCCGCGCCGCCATACTTGTCGCTCACCTCGACGCACCAGGCAAGCGCTTCGACGATTGCGGGGTCGTTGACCGTGACGGTCGCGAGATCGTCACTCACGAAACGTCCACCGTTTTGCCAACCATAGAGAAAGAGGTACGAATTCCCGCCGGCGCCGGGTCCACCTGCCGGACTGAGGGGGATGTAGCCGATGCGAGCGTAGGAATCGCCATCTTTGATGTCGAGCTGTTCGCCCATCGCGACGGCTTCCTGCCACGTTGTTGGAGGCGTGGTGATCCCGGCCTCGGAAAAGTGGTCCGTGTTGTGATAGAAGATCCGGTCGTCCCAATAGTAGGGAAGACCGTACACATTGCCAGCGAACGTGTTTGACGAGAGCGCCACCGGATCGATCTCCGCAAGATCCATGCCGTCGGCCGCCGCAAGGTCGTTCACCGTTCGCAGGAACCCATTTGCCGCCAGAGAAGGGATACGCTGGTCGTCGATCCAGGTGGCGACATCGGGAGCATTCCCCCCACCGATGGCGACCGACAGTGACTGCGTATATTCCTCCCATGGACTGTACGCGAACTCGACCCCGATCTCAGGATATGCGTCCATGAACCGGTTATAGACTTCCTGAAATGCGATTCCGTAATCGTCACTGGTGGCTGTCGGTGAGACTGGCTGGATTGCCGTGATCGTGACAGGACGATCCTGAAACGCTTTGGCCTTGGCGAGAACTTCGGCCCGGGCTTCCGGGCTGAACCGGCTGACCTGGCTCGTAGCTCCGACGAGACCTGCAGCCGCCACGAGTTTGCCGCTGCTTCGCAGCATCGACCGGCGAGTAAAGTTCTTTCCCCAATACGAGTTCATGGTGTTTTGCGCTCCTTCTGCCGTCCAGTCTTGGACAGGACAAATCGATGAGACTCCTCACATCTCGAGGGGTGTGCCTGCATACGAATCTCGGCCAATCCTCCTCTCTAACGCAGATGACGCTAGGCAGACGCCACCGTCGCTGGGCGGCCGCTCGAGAGACTCTCGTAAATCGCCTGAATACAGGCCATCGTGTTGAAGTTCTC
Source organism: Thermomicrobiales bacterium (assembly GCA_023957115.1). Classification (GTDB taxonomy): domain Bacteria; phylum Chloroflexota; class Chloroflexia; order Thermomicrobiales; family UBA6265; genus JAMLHN01. The sequence continues at coordinate 21,969 of JAMLHN010000038.1, read as the reverse complement.
GTCGATGTTGTTTGCGGGTTCACATCCGCGTCGAATCGCTTGAACGAATGCGTCGAGCTGGTTGAAGAACGGGTCGGGCGACAGGTTCGCGAGATCGCTCTCGGGAAGCCGTTCGAACCCCTGATACATGTCTGCCCAGGCGGTAGCCGGCCTGCCTCCGTCCGAACTGAACGAAAGCGGTCCGTGGTATTGGCCGATCTGTTCGGCGTGCTGGACGATAGTCCCATGCTCCCCGAACAGATGCATCGCTTCGTTGTATGGCGTGCGAACCGCCAGGTAGTTCGCATGCAACGATCCTGCCGAACCATTGTCCATTTTCAGAAGCACGACAGCGCTCGATTCGGCGCCGTTGTAAAACGGCGCTTCGTACTGCCCAGTGGCCATGACTTCGGCGTAGTTCAACCCGGTAATGAATCGGACCAGGTCGAGCTGATGCACGGCAATGCTGATGACCACGCCCCCACCGGCCCGCTTCCCATCGAGCAGCCAGTGGTCTGCTCCGTTCGGAAGACCCAGGGTTCCGTACAGGTATCCTGGTAAGTTCTGCCAGGCATGAATATCGAAGCTCCGCAATGCTCCGAAGCCGAGAGGTGCTTCCTGGACCCACTTGCGGAGCCAGAATCCCTCGCGGTTGAATCTCTGTGTCTGACCGGCAACGACGGGAACCTTGAATCGACGTGAAAGTGCCCGCAGCTCGCGTGTTTCGTCGAGCGTGCAGGTCAGCGGTTTTTCGACCAGGATGGGAATTCCCGCTTCCACAAAATCCTTGGCAACCGGAAAGTGCAGGACGTGCGGAAGCGCCACGATTGCAACGTCGAATCCGCCAGCTTCGAGCATGCGCAGGTGATTATTGAACGTCGCGACCGGGTCGGGAACGGACGTGGCCAGGGCTTGTGCAGCATCTTCGGAGGCATCGCAGACCGAAACCAGACGTGCCGATTCGGGCATTGCGAGGAGTGCTGTTCGATGACGGCGGCTAATGCCGCCGGCTCCGACTATTGCGATGCGCAGAGGCCCGTCAGTCATCGGTAGAGTTCTCCTGCGAGTGTGTCAGACATTCGTGGTGCACAGCGTTACGCGGGCCCGACATCGAACACCTGGATCGTGTAGCGCTCGGACAGGCTTGTGCCTGCATGAAGCGGTACTGGTCCAAGATTGGAGGGGCCGCACCCCATGAATGCGAATGGCTTGTCCATGACAAAGAGACCGTTCGGCATTTCCTGGCTGATCCGGACTGCTGCCCGTACCACCGGCCAGATGCCGTCGATACTTCCCTGAAATTCGGCGGACGCTGGCGTGGAGCCCGACCCTTCTCCAATCGGCGTCTCGTGCCCATTGATGAGCAGGAGATTCCCTCCGGTACAGCCAAACTCTCTGCGAAACCGAATGCCAAGTCCGTGATAGTTGACCAGGCGCCCATCGGTCTGCCGGACGCTGTACACACTCGTCGTCAACTCGGTTTCGTGCAGGACCGAGAGCTCTGAATTCCACGTCCACAAAAATCCACGCTCGGCGGCATCGATTCGGCACGTAACCGTGCGGGTCTCGCGAAAGACCGGTTCGCCACCATCGACCGGGAGCCAGGTTATCTCTTCATCGAAGCCGATTTCGTCGCCAGATTCGAGCAGCGTGCCGAAGTTCTCATGTCGTTGCCGGCCAACGAGCTCATGTGGGGCGGTCGGACGCTCTTCCCAGAAATTCACACCCGGCACCGTCAACGCATACATCAGTCCCTTGTGGTGCTTGTGATCGTGTGGCGATGCAAGTGAAACCGTATGGCCTGCCGGCGTGTTCAGGGGATGTAAATATGGCTTGAAATCGTCAGCGTAGACGTAACGACCGGCAATCTGGCCGTCGAAACGAAACGTGACCGCGGTGTCGTCGATATCCAGGTGCATGCCTGCGTTTGCCTCAGTTCTGAATGAGCCGGTTGCCAGCCGTCTTCGTGAGATAGGCCAGACTGCGTTCCGCTTCATCGATCGTGCCGCACTCGACACTCAGGAAGAGCTCGCGATCGAGCGGATCGAGAATGCGCAGCACGCGCTCCCAGTCGACCACCCCTTCGCCGCACGCGCAGCCGACCGGAGTGCCCGTGACCTTTCCTCGCTCTGCTTCGCTATGCGAATAGCTGATGTCCTTTGCGTGAACATGCAGAACGCGGTCCCGAACGCGTTCGAGTGCTTCATAGGGATCCTCGGCGGCCGCGAGATACGCGTTGCCAGTATCCCAGTTCACTCCAATCCATGGAGAGGGGACCAGGTCGACGATCTTGAGCAGGCCTTCTGACGTCTTGGTATAGACCCCGTGTGGCTCGATGCAGAGATGCACACCGTGCCTGCGGGCAACCATCTCCGCCTTCTTGAGCGAATAGCGCATCGCATCGTGCGCTTCAGCATCATCCATCCATTCCGGCTTGATCATTTCGTCGGTGTTGACGAATTTTGAGTCGTTCGCATCGGCGAATACGATGGCTTTGGTCAGGCGCTCGACAGCGGCTTCCGGTTTCATCAACGGACTGTGACCGCTGATGCTGGAGACCCTTACCCCCGCCGCTGCGCAAATATCCCGCATGAGCAAGGGGTCCTCTTCCATCGAGAACGAATGAAAGTAGTGGACTTCGCTAAGCAATTCCCAGCCGGTGTGGACCATCGGTTCCACGTACTTGTAACCCAGTTCTCCGGCAATTTGGACGCCAGCGCCGAAGTCTTTGTCGGCGCTGCGCACGAATTCCATGTTTGCGGCAATACGATAGGTAGCCATGAACCCTCCACCGAAAGCGTGTTCGATCATGCTACGAGGAGCCAACCGGTGGCGCGTACAATTTCTTCCACTGGAAGATTTCGAACATCGATGCCATACGAAAATGGTCAAATGGACGAGCATTGTTTTCTCTGGAGTGGACGAGCCAGATGCAACCTGACGTGCCGACGTTTCGACTTGGGACCCAGCTCTATCGCGCTGACACGTGCGAACCGCTCAAGCAGGGAGTCGAGCGCGGCGAAGTCAAGTTGGTCGCACGAGTGCGTGGCACGTATCCGGGAGAGCCCTTGGCCGAGGACGATGTGCCTGAGGTGCGAACGGTGGGTTTCTGGGACGCGCCGTGTGAGCAACGCTGGGGACTGGACTGGCACCGCAACGAAGGAATCGAGCTCACTTATGTGGCTCAGGGCCGGGTGGCGTTCGCAGTCGACGATCAGGAATTTGCGCTCAAGCGAGGGGATCTCACCATTACCCGTCCGTGGCAGCTTCATCGGGTGGGAGGACCAAACGTCGAAGCTTGCCGGCTCTACTTCTTGATTCTGGATGTCGGCGTCCGGCGACCGAATCAGGAATGGACCTGGCCGAGCTGGCTTGTGCTCTCACCGGCAGATGAGAAGGGCCTAACGAGAAATCTGAGTCACAATGAGCAGCCCGTCTGGAGAGCAAGCGATGAGATTGCCCAGTATTTTGAACGATTGGGCGTCGCGGTTGACGCCTACGACGCCTGCGTGGGTGACAGTCGCCTGAAGCTCTATATCAATGGGCTGTTGCTTGCACTAGCCGAAATGCTGCAAGGGGAAAAGCCGATCCTGAATCCGTCGCTCTCTTCGTCTTATCGGGCGGTCGAGCTCTTTCTGTCGTCGATTGGCGAGCACCTGCATGAGGATTGGACACTTGATTCGATGGCGCTTGCATGTGGACTGGGGCGAAGCCGGTTTTCCGAGCATTGCAACCAGCTCACGAATATGTCGCCCAACGAATACTTGTCGAAGTGCCGGATCGAAGCCGCAATGGCATTGTTGCGGGATTGTCCGGACTTGAGTATCACCGACGTGGCGTTTCGGGTGGGATTCAATTCGAGTCAGTACTTCGCGACCGTGTTCCGGTCCCATCTCGGATGTACCCCCAGGTCGTATCGCGATCGTCTCACGCTCCCCGCCTGAGTGAGACGAAGCCCATCATCATTTCCAAGTCATTCGAGCGCGCCTGGGCCGGCTCGATCCGTTCAGACCGAGCCGGCAATCTCAGGCACCTCTTGCCGCTGCGCTACCCCGTTCGCTTCAACCGCCCGGTCACCTTCGCATAGTGTTCGCCCCGGCCGAAGAGGTACAACCCCAGCGGCGGGAAGACCAGACCCATGATCAGCAATGGCCAGATATTGCCCCACTGGCTGGCGAGCGACGCGCCGTCCAGCAGCATCGCCCGCATGCCGTTCAACGTGTAGTAGATCGGCGACACTTTGGCCAGCGGCTGCATCCAACCCGGCAACACATCGATGCTGTAGTAGATACCGCTGATCAGCAGCAGCACCGCCGAGAAGATGTACGTCACCTGCTGGCCCTTCTCCGGTGAGATGAGCGGCATGATGGCCGCGATCATACCGAACCCGACCAGCGAGATGCTGCAGATCACCAGAATCGCCAGCGCCCCGAGATAGTTCGCGTTCCCCAGCGACATATCGAAAAAGAGCGAGATCGCCCCCAGCATGATGATCATACGGACGATTCCGTAGGCCACCGCAAAGAGACCCATCCCGATCAGCTGCGATGCGCGGCTGGCTGGACTCATGAACGTGTATTCGATCGTTCCTTCCCAGCGTTCCCAGCTGACCGTTTCCGACAGAATGTCGAAGATCATGGAGAGATAGCTCCAGATCAGGGTGCCGATCAGCAGAAACGTCGTGGCGCGTGCGGTTTCCTCGGCCGTGCTCCCCACGGAGACGCCGATGAACCCGATCGTCAGCGCGTTCATCGTCGAATAGACCAGCCAGACGACTTCCCAGAGGAAGTAGCGCCGGGTCAGAAAGTAGTTGCGTTGCGCGTAGCCCCATATGGCGACCAGCTCGCGTTTCAGATTCGATTGCTGCAAAGGTGCGTGCAGCGAGCTCATATCGCTTAGACCTCGATCAATTCATTCGCACGCTCGCTGGTTGGCGTGGTCGAGTCGTCGTCATCGTCCGTTTCGGAGCTGGCGTCCTCGATCGACTGCCCGGTCGCGAGCATGAACACGTCTTCCAATGTTGGGAGCTCGTCTCCCACCTGATAGCGCTGCTTGAGTCCCAGCGAGGTATCGAGCGCGATCAGCTCCCCATCCACCAGAATGCCGATCCGGTCGCAGAGCTCTTCGGCTTCGCCCATATCGTGGGTACAGAGCAGAATCGACGAGTCGTGTCCGGCGCGAATCTTCCAGATCAGCTCCTGCACGTCCCGCTTACTGCGGGGATCGAGTCCGGTGGTCGGCTCGTCCAGCAGCATCAGCATCGGGCTGGTCAGCAATGCGCGCGCCAGCGCGATCTTCTGCTGCGTCCCGCGCGAGAGATGTTCCATCGGCTCGCCCACGCGTTTCACATCGAACCCGATGCTGCACAGAATCTCCTCGATGCGCGGCCGGCTCTCCCGGTCCATGATCCCGTAGAGCTTTGCCCCGAAGAGCAGATTCTCCAGCGAGGACATCTTCTTGAAGAAGCTCGCTTCGACACTGACCCGGTTGATATAGCGCTGGACGATCTTTGGCTGCGCGACGGCATCGACCCCGAAGATCTCCACGGTCCCGGAATCGGGTACCGTCAGGGTCGAGATGACTCGCACCAGCGTGCTCTTGCCGGAGCCGTTCGGGCCCAAGATGCCGACCACTTCTCCCCGCTTCAACGTGAGTGAGACCCCCTTGAGCGCAAAGGTGTATTCGCCCCGCTTCTTCTGGAAGCGCTTGCTCACATCGCGCAGCTCGAGCGCGTTTTGGGCATGGTCGATGGTTCGTTCGACAGAATGATTCACGGAGGGTTCTCCTCTTGATTTGCCAGCATGGGCGGCATGAGACAAGGGAATGCCACGCTGGCGGACTCCGGCCGCGATACACACGGCGGACAGGTTGTCGGTGCGTTACCGGGAAACTATCGGACTGGTCGCTGGAATGGAATCAACAGGTCCCAGATCCGAACCAGGCGGCGCTGTTGGGCGTCGTACGACGTACAGCGCTTGGTTTGGGGCACCGATCCTTCCCTCCGAGAGGAGTCCGGGCTGCAGGTGCCATGGCGACGCCGATATGCAGTTGAATCTGGCTTCCTGCCATCTCGGCACCTTCCTTCCCGGTGAGGGTCATCGGTCGGCAGGGGAACGGATCCCCGCAGCAATACATATTGCGGCTCACTTTCCCGAAAGTCAAGAGGGTAAACAGAAGCTGCCAGGGCCATCGCAGCTCATTGAGTCAGGATGTGTAAGAGATACTGCTCGTCCCATCCCGCTTTGCGGCGTTTGCCCGCGATCCCGAGCTTAGCGGTAGCGTCACGCTTCAAAGCCTAGCGGCCACCCAGCAGCAGCGCCAGATTCTGCGCCCCATCGCCCATCCGCACCTGGCACTGATCTTCGGCGAAGGCCGTATCCAGCACCCAGTGCAGCTGGTTTTCGATCTGCCACGGGTGCGCACAATCCGGTTGAGTCGCAGGGCATCGGCCGGCAAGCTGCTGAGGTAGTAGCGCCGCTCGACACTCCGATCGTTCCCGATGCGCCGCTCGGCCTGCACCATGGCCACACTGCGCATCCTCACCACCCACTACGCTCCGGGATCGAGGATGGCACGCAGCAGGTTGGCGTCTTCGCTGGCCCAGCAGACCCGCTTTTCGATGCGTCCATGGCCTTTTTCAACAGTTTCGGCCTGATCGATTGGGGCGGCAAAGCCGGTGGCCAGTCCATCGACAAAGAAGTCCTGCACATCGGCATGCAGCTGGTTCTGATTGCCCTTCTTGAGCGCCAGCACGTACGCGCCGCCCTGTGACGATGGTCTCGGCGACCTCCCGTTGGCACCCCATGCAGCATCCAGCGTGATCACCGTGCCCGGCACGACCACCGCCTCCAAGACCGTTGGCAGGGCGGTGATCTCATTGTATGGTCCGGTACGACCCATTGACCCAGCGCCAGACCTGACTCGGTCGCCCAGGCACTGACTACGTAATGCCGTCTGGCCGGTGGCCCGGTCAGACTACGCCGCAGCGTCTTGCCATCAACGGCAATGACCGATTGCCCGGTGGGGGCGGGCAGCGTGGCGCGTACCCAGTCCAGCAGAACGGCGCCCAACGCCTGCGGGTCCAGCAGGCGAAAGAGTCGGCTAAACGTCATGCGAGGCAATTCCGGCAGGCAACTCCAGGAAGGTGCGCAGCCAGGGCTCCTTACTGCGACCCCACTCGGCAACATCGACCCACGAATCAGCGCCCGACAGCACCGCACACAGCGCAATCGTCACCAGATCGACCAGCTTGTGCTGGCGACGATGGGGAACGCGGATCGGACAACGTCTCGAGTTCAACGAACAGGGAAGCGGGGTATCCATCGGGTAGGCACCTTCGGGCAACGGCAGCGGGTCGGCGCGGGGTGTCAAAGAATAGCGTGCCTGACCGTGTCAAGTTGCTGCGATTGCCCTGCAGAAGCTGCGTATCCATTCCATGGGTTCAACCTGGGGAATTCGAACCGTACGCTTCTCGGGTCAACGCGTACCAAAGCGCCCGCTGGCCCCGACAACCGCCCAACGCCGCCCTCATGGTAACGACGGAAAGGACGTCCTGATCATCGAGCTCCTCGATCCGGTCTGAGATCAGTCGAATGCCACGCTGACCTATACGGTCGACGTGCTAGCCGACTATGTGGAACCCGGACTGGCCATTGCCGCACTTCGTCAGACCGACTACGAGCTCCCCGAGAACTTCGGCCCGGGTGGACTCTTTATCGACGGATGCGCGGAGGGTCGTCTCTCCTGCCATCAGCGCAATAGAGATGGGAGCATAGGACGCTCGGTTGGTTCGACGGGCTTCACCCGCTTCTGCTACGACTATTCGACGTCGAGATGCATGCCGTGTACCGATCCCCATACGCTGTGTGCGGTGGCATTTCCGGCGGAACCGGACCGCGGCCTACGAGTCGCTGCGGAGCGCGGGGCTTCGACTAGCCGTAAACGGCTCTTCGCGGGGGAGCGATTCCAGCACCAGCGGATCGATTCGGGCCAGCCGCGCGCGATCGCTCAGGACGTCCATGGCCACGATGCGCCCGTTGGCCACGGTAAAGGCGGCAACGGACGCGAGTTCGCCATTGATGAGCGCGATCGCGCCCGGAGCACCATTGATCGTCGCGCGATAGCCCGAGATAGTTCTTGCCGCCTGGAAGGCGGATGCGCCCCTGGCCACCGAATCCGCTCCCTGCCGAATGACCATCGGCCGGTCCGCCCGGATATCGTTGCGAAGCACCACGTCGGGATGCAGCACGTGCATCAACCCCTCTATGTCGCCGGTCTGCGCGGCGCGCAAGAACGCGTCCACCACCGCCCGTTCCGACCGTGGAGAATCCGAATGCGGCGCGCCGGCGCGTACACGAGTGCGCGCCCGGCTGGCCAGCTTTCTGGCCGCTTCCGGTGACTTGTCGAGGGTCTGGGCGATCTCGTCGAACGGCACCCCGAACATATCGTGCAGGATGAAGGCGAGCCGTTCGTCCGGCGAAAGCGTCTCGAGCACCAGGAAGAGCGCGAAACTGACCGAATCGGCAAGCACCGCCTGGGTCTCCGGATCCTCCGCCGGTGGGGCAATGATCGGATCGGGCATGTGCAGCTCGATCGATTCCTCTTTATGGGTTTTGCGCGCGCGCAGCATGTTGAGACAGACACGGCTGACGATGGTGGTCAGCCAGGCCCGCATATTTTCGATCCCGTCCGTGCCCGCGGTGGCCGCGCGCAACCACGCGTCCTGCACCGCATCCTCGGCATCGTCGAACGAACCGAGCATCCGGTAGGCCACCCCACGAAGATAGGGGCGATGAAGCTCGAATTGTTGGACAAAGGGGTCGATCGTTTGGGCCATCGGTCACGTTCCTCCGCATTGGCGTGTCATCACTATGAACCATCGGAACGGGCAAACGTGACAACGACGAGCCCGTATGAAAGGAGATCCCGATGCAAACGATGACCGCGAAACGGATGGAAAACCCCGTTTTGATACTGCCGGACGTCATGCAGGCCGTGCCGCACCTTGTGGGCGCCATGCAATCCGGCGGACTCTCGGACGAGCTTGGCGAGCTGGTATCCCTGCGCGCCAGCCAGATCAATGGGTGTGCTGGGTGCGTCTACGGGCACATCCACCGGCTCCGGCAACTTGGCGTCCCCAACGAGCGGATCGATACGGTGGCCGTCTGGCGACATTCCCCCTTCTTCACCGAAAAAGAGCAAGCCGCCCTGGCATTGACCGAGGCGGCCACGCGCCTGGCGGATTCCCCCCATGAGGCCGTGTCGGATGCAACCTGGGAACGCGCGCGGGAATATTTTGCCGAACCCGAGCTGGCGGCCCTGATCCTGCAGATCGGATTGATCAACTTCATCAATCGGGTCAATGTCACGATCCAGGAGCCAGCGGGAGCAACCTGGTAGGGCATATGGGCGCACGGGCCGTTTTCCGCACAGATGGTCCGGCTCCACGCTGCGGAATCGCTCTCCATTTCAGCCGAAGACCGCGTACCCTCCCGGTGATATGTGTCACCGGGAGGGGTATTGCCAATGACGTCCACGTGGAACGATATCGACGTTGCCATTATTGCCGCCGAGCGGACCTTGCTCGACCCCGCCATTCGGACCGATCGTGCGGTCCTGGAGCGATGGCTCGCCCCCGAGTTCACCGAGATCGGCCAATCGGGAACCTTCTGGACCAGGGATGCCGTCCTCCACGATCTGACCACCACCGACCAGACCATCTACGCCGAGGCCGTCCTGACCGAGCCCAGGGTCACTCGCCTTGGCCATGACCTCTTTCTCTTGACCTACGTCGTCGAAATTGGCGACCGCCGCAGTCGCCGCTCCTCCATCTGGCGACAAACCGGCGGCCAGCTCCGCATGGTCTTCAATCAGGGAACGCCATTGACCAGATGAGCAAATGGGCACGCCGGTCAGCGGTGAGCCAAACCGGCGTGTGCCAATGGGAGGGTAGGGAAGCGCACATTCGCGCTTCCCCGGAGTGTCACTACGGTTGGTAGGTGAGCTTCGTGATCAAGTGATCGCCCGCTTCGTTCGAGTGGACCACGAATACCGATCCCAGTCCATCGGCCGAAACGTGGTTGGGATTGACGCCGCCATCGAGATTGGCAATCGCGTTGCCATCGCCGTCGACCACGGTCACCGTACCGGCGCTGCGATTGGTGATATAGGCAATGCCGTTCACCGAATCCCACGCCACATTCAATGCGCCGCTGCCGGTTGGAGTATTGGCGACGATGTCCCCCGTGGCCACATCGATGACGAGCACATTGCTCGTTTCCTGACTGGCGACGAAAATCCGTCCCTGAGCGGGGTCGTAGGCGACGCCTGAGCCGCTTATCGAGCCATCGTATGTGAGCTCGGTAAAGGAATCGGCCGTGGTGTCGATGACCGCCGCGCGCGGTGTGCTGATACTGACGGTGAAGAGCTGGTGACTGGCCTGATCGAGCTCGAGACTGACGGGTTGGAACTCCGTACTCGGATCGTTCACGCTCATATCGATCGCCGCGATTTCGTCGAACGGTGCAACTGCCGAGAAGACTCTGATCGTCGAATCTCCAAATGCCGAGATGTACACCTTGCCCAGATCGGCATCGACAGCGACATCCCTGGAATGCGCCGCGACATCCTCCCCCAGTTGCTGGACCAGGAAGATCTGCCTGGGAGTAAATGGCGGCCGTGTTCTGGCGGGTGTTGGTGACCCAAACATTGCCGTTCGCATCGTCGAGTCCGAGCCCGAAAGCGGGATAGTCCTCCGCAACGGCCACCTGGCCCAATGGCTCCAGGGTATCCGCGTCGAGCTTGAAGATATTCGAGCCGCCTGGACCCTGACCACCCGCGGTCGTTACGAAGACGGCATTGTTCACACTGCTGTACGCACTCTGATATGGCTGCCCCGATGACGCATCGAGAATGGCCGTTCGCGCCACGAACTTTTCGGTGCCGAATAACGCATTCGATGGTGTGATGCTCGCCGACCCGGTGTAGGTGGCGGCTTCCGGCGCGCTCTGGGTGACCGTAATCTCCACCTCGCCAAGTGGCAGCTCGAGCGGCAACGATGTGGCGAGCGAGACGATGCCCAGATCGTCCGCAATTGCCGGCAGCGTTTCGAAGACGAGATCCCCGGCCGTGACCGATTCGATCGAAGCGCCGGGCTGGAGGGCGGCAATCGTGAGGGTGGTATCGACGCCCTGGTCGGTCGGATCGAGCCCGATGAATGGTGTAACCGTGAACGGAACCGTCACAACCTCCGTGCCGTCAGCGCCGACGATCGTGACTTCGAGCGTATGGTCGCCGGTGGGCGCCAGACCCGGCGCGATATCCGCATTGACCCCAAGCGAACCGTCATCGCCAATAGTGACCGGTGGTTGCACACCACGTCCGCTGAGCTCGACCGGCTCGCCACCAAACGCAGCGGTAATGACTGCTCCCGATTCGAGATTCGAACCCGTCAGGCGGACTCGCACTGAGCTATCGTCCATGGCGGTAGCTTCGCCGGTGATGGCGGCATCGGTTGCCGCAACTGGGGTGCCATCGGTTGCTGCGGCCACAACGGTAAAGAGGGCAATTTTCGAGACGGGATCGCCACCGTCGAGTCCGGCAAGCGCACGCACCCAGTGCTGCCCTTCGGAAATGCCGAGCGGTACGGGTATCTCAACCGTGAAGTTACCGTCGGCATCCAGCTCGCTGCCGGGAATCTCCAGATGGATATCTTCTCCGTCGTCCGTCGTGACCAGGTGGTCGTCCATGATGAAATCGATATAGCCGTCGGCCGGTCGCTGGGCGAACCCGGTTCCAGCCACCGTCAGGACGTCTCCCGGCACAACCTGAGCGTTTTCCGGCATCGTGCTCACCGAGCCTTCACCGACCTCGCGTTCCTGAGCGGCGAGCGGCGACCAGGCAAGACCGGCCATCGCTCCACTAGCTGCCAGCCCCTTGAGTGCGGCTCGGCGGGTGATTCGTGTCCCCAGATCGAATGTGTGGCTCATTCCGTTTGCGCTCCTGTCGCTTGCATCACGTTGTCTCCACTGCTTCAGATTGGGGGGAAAGTCGATCGCATTACGTTCCCAACCAATCCAGACTAGAATTGTCGGAATTAGTGTGCGCGCACGATCGTGGCTTTGATAGGGATATCCGGAAAAGCGATGCGGAAAGACGGACAAATCTCGGCAGCCGTCGAAAGTCGGGCATGGTGTCCTTCAGTCGTCGTTCATACCTGTCGCACCTCGTCCGGCAAAGGGGCTCATCATCATTCGCAATGCGAGCTGGTCTGTTCGACCGACGGTGTGCTGACGGTTCAGCTCGAAGGGGGCTCGTTGGTCGTGCCACCACGACTCGCTGCCTGGATCCCGGCTGGTGTCGAACATTGCGTGATCCCCAAACGGCAGTGTGAAGTGATGGTGCTCTATGCCGACCCAGGACAGGTCGATGTGCCCAATGAAGGCCACCTGGTTGCACTCGACCCTCTGGCCCGCGAACTCCTACGTGTGGTCGCAACCTTCGAGGGTGCATACGAACCGGGGACACCGGAGGGGCGATTGATTGCGGTGCTGCTCGACCGGCTGCTGCGGATAGATGCCCGGCCCGTGCAGATTCCGCATCCGGTTGACGAGCGATTACAGCGCCTCTGCGCCATGCTGGAAGCAGATCCCGGTGACCGGCGCACGCTCGATGAGCTCGCCAGCGAGGCAGGGATGAGCGGCCGGACCGCTAATCGACTCTTTCAGCAGGAGATGCATCTGACGTTCGCACACTGGCGCCAGCAGGTGCGCTTGCTGGCAGCGCTCGAGCTGCTTGGCGCGGGCGAGAGCGTGACCCGAGTTTCCCATGCGATCGGTTATCGTGATGTCTCGGCGTTCATCGCAATGTTTCGCTCGGCGACGGGGACCTCTCCGGCTCGGTATTTTGGGCGCCGTGATCGTGGGGACACGTAGGGTCCGGCAGGTCGACTCATCCAGAATCTGCTGAATGTTCGGGCGGGGCGAGCTCGATCCGGTTCGCCGAGCTGTAGATATTGAACCGAGTCCCGCGCAGGAACCCGATCAGCGTCTGATTGAACCGCCGCGCCAGATCCACCGCCAGCGAGCTCGGAGCCGACACCGCGCACACGATCGGAATCCCCGCGGCAACCGCCTTTTGCACGATCTCGAACCCCCCGCGCCCCGAAATCATCAGCATCGATTCACTCAAGGGGAGACGCTCTTCCAGAAACGCCCAACCGATCACCTTGTCCACCGCATTGTGCCGCCCCACATCCTCCCGCAATACCAGCAGATTCCCCGCCGCGTCGAAAAGCCCGGCGGCGTGAATTCCGCCCGTCGATTCGAACAGCCCCTGCGCATCGCGGAGGCGGTCGGGAAGCTGCGTGATGACCTCATGGGAAACCGTCAGCGCCGAACGAACCGGCTCGATCCCCCGGCGCTCGATCTCATCGATCCGCTCCTTGCCGCAAAGCCCGCAGGCGGACGTCATCCCAAAGGTCCGCCCTGGAACGAAAATATCGGCTACCGTCCCGGGAGCCATCACCGCGGTCACGATGTTGTACTGCTGTGCCGCGGAACCCTCGCACTCGACGCAATATTCGATTCGGCTCAGCTGCCCCCGGTGGCGAACGATCCCTTCAGCAAAGAGCAACCCCGCTGCCAGCTCGAAATCCGCCCCCGGCGTCCGCATCGTAACCGTCACCGGCTGCGTCCGGTTTCCACTTTTGAGCCGAATCTCCAGCGGCTCCTCGGTTGCGAGCATGTCGATCCGCGCCGTCGCCCGTCCATCCTCAATGGCCTGCAACCGAACCCGCATCGTCCCCGACCGCCGCCCGTCCATAGCTTAAGCTCGGAATCTGAGGCAAAGAGTGCTGGTAGGCATAAACAGAGCGATGGGGCGAGGGAGGCAGAGCCGGTTCGTGACCTCTGCTCCCCCTTCCTTCTCCCAGCATTGGGAGAAGGAAGGGGGCTGGGGGATGGATGAGGGTAAACACCGAGCCCAACACCCTTCCCAACTCGGCACGCACCTTACAGACCGCTCCCTCTCCCAGAGGGGCCCGTGAGGCGATTCGGCAGCAAGAGCGACACGGGGCTGGGGGTGAGGCGAACCCACACCCCAAAGCCCTGGTCCAATTCGACAACCAACCACTCGCATCGGCAAACGGGCGTTCATCTCAATCCGCCGCCAGCGAAGACGCTTGGTCCCGCTCGACCGTCACATACGCGTTGTAATCCGGCACGCCCGATTCCGGCGACCGTTTGTGCCGATCCAGCAGCACATTTCCTTCCGGCCACATAACCTGCAGATTCCGGCGCGCGATCGGCACGATCTGAACCCGCCCGCGAAGCTCGCCGGAGCTGTTGTGCAACAGCACGGCATCGCCATCGGCAAGTCCCAGTTCCTTGGCATCCCGCGCATTCATGAACACCGCATCACGCATCGAATTGGTGATCGCGTCTTTCTGGTCGTGGATCATGCTGTTGAACTGCTTGCCACGCCGGGTCGCCACTGCGAACGTGCCGGCGGGGATCTCGCGTTCCGGCAACGGAACCGGAAAGAAATGCGCTTTCCCGTCCTCGGTTGGGAAAACCCAGTTTTCGCAAAGATGCTTGCCGCCCGCCTGGAACTGGTCGCCGGTTTTGTGCAACCGCTGGATCCCGTCGTAGAGCGGGACGATGCGCGCAATCTCCTCCCGGACCTGCTGGGTCGACGGATAGGTCAGCTGCATACGCAGATCGGGACGCACGCGCCGCGCAAGATCGAGAAAGATCTCCCATTCCGGCCGGGCCTCCCCGATGCGCCGTCCTTCGATCTCCGGAGAGAACATGACCCGTCGCTCGGTCGAGCGCTGCGTCACACCACCCGGTGTTTCGTACCGGGTCGCAGCCGGCAGCAGAATCACCGTATCGGCCGGATCGATGAACATCTGACTGGTCAGCACGATGTCTTGATGCACCCGCAGCGGGATCTTGCCCAACGCCTGGTCGATATACGCCGGATCTGGCAGCACCTCCAGGAAGTTGCTTCCGGCCGCGAACAGCACGTCCAGCTCGCCCTGGTCGGCAGCGTCGATCATCTCCGAGGTGATCATCCCCGGTCGATCGGGTACCGTGAACCCCCATTGTTCACTGAGCGCGGCGGCCGATTCCGGGGTGATCTTGATGTTGCCCGGAAACGCGGTCGAGTAGGCGCCCATTTCCGCGCCTCCCTGAATCCCGGAATGTCCGCGAATCGGCATCAGCCCGCACATATCCCGCCCGACGAACCCGCGGGTCAGCGCCAGGTCGACGATTGCGCGCACGTTTGCCTCGCCGTTCGTGTGCTGCGTAATGCCCATACTCCAGACGAAGACTGCGGTCTTGGCCGTGCCTACCAACTGACCGAATGCCCGCATCTCCGCCTCGGAAACCCCGCTCCCCTCTTCGAGGGTCGACCAGCTCATTGCCTCGATCGACGCCTTGAGCGCATCGAATCCCGTCGTATGCGTTGCGATGAAATCGTGATCGACCAGATCTCGTTCGAAGATGTGCTTGAGCGCCCCGCTCAGGAAGGCGATATCGCCTCCTTGGGTAATGAGGACGGTATCGTCGGCAATCTTTGTACCGAAGAGCGCGCTTTCCGGGATAGACGGCACCCAATACCGCTCCATACCCGGTTCGCGGTAGGTATTGACCAGCACCACCTTCGTGCCGGCCTTCTTTGCGTAATGGAGATACTTGGTCGTCACCGGTTGATTGTTCGCCGGATTCGATCCGATGAACACCAGCAGATCGGTCCCGATCCAGTCGCCGTAGCCGCAGGTGGTCGCGCCTACGCCGAGGGTGTCCTTGAGCGCAACACTACTCGGCGCGTGACAGATACGCGCTGCATTGTCGATCGAGTTGGTGCCCATCGCGCGCACCGCTTTTTGCGCGGCGTAATAGGTCTCGTTGACCGTTCCACGTCCGGTCAGATAGAACCCGATCCGGTCGGGTGACGACGTTTTGATCCGGCCGGCAATCGTGTCGAGCGCGACATCCCACGTGATCCGGCGAAATCCC
The DNA here is from genome assembly GCA_023957115.1 of Thermomicrobiales bacterium. Lineage (GTDB taxonomy): Bacteria > Chloroflexota > Chloroflexia > Thermomicrobiales > UBA6265 > JAMLHN01. The sequence continues at coordinate 5,968 of JAMLHN010000038.1, read as the reverse complement.
GGGTCGCCCTTCTCGCGCATCATCGGATAGGGAATGCGTCCCAGCTCGCGCAGCTTGGCGCTCTTCTGGTTGCGCAAGGGCGTCACATCGGCGAGCAGCCGGGGATCGAACCCCGGCATCGTGTTCAAACGGAGCAGACGGAGCCGGATATTGCAGAGATGTGGCCCATCGGTCGTCCAGTCGCGCAGACCTGCAACGCCCAGCGCGCACCCATCGCAAACGCCCTGGTTCAGAATGCGCCAGGCGTAGGGGAGCTCGTCTTTGTTCTCCCGCATGGCGCGGGTGATCTCGGCGAAGTTGTTCGGATGGGGCGTCGTCAGACCGAAGGGAACCTTGCTCGCCCAAACGGATGGATTCCATCGTTTCGGTACGCGGTCGAGATGTGGCTTGTCTGGATGCGCCATTGCGGGAGCTCCTTCGTGGATCGTGCGTTCCCTGCAAGTATCCCACCCCTGGCAGATTGGACGTGCGCAGTACCAGTTTCGACAGTCGAGATTCGGTCACATTACCGCAGAGCGACCCGATCGGTTCGCCATTCGCGCGAACCCGGACCGTTTCGTCTCCTCAGGTCCCTGGCCTCATCCGATCTCCCATCAAATCACCTGTAACCGTGGTACAAGTGCCCCGCTTAAGGAAGAGCCAGTATGGTTATCCTTCGATTCATCATCAGTGAAGATCGGTCTATGTCGAGCCGAAGGGCAATTCGCGGGATTCTCCTGATAATAATTCTGGCGTCAGTGGTCGCTCAGCTCCCACACGCGGCCGCTCGCGCGCAGGTGGACCCGGCGCAGGAGCTGGCCGATCGCTACGCTCCGATCGCCGTGCTACGCGACCAGACCGCCCCCTGCGACCGGGATGGCGAGGGGTATTTCCCGGCTCCGGTCGAATCGGTGCTGGGCAACCCCGGCGTCGCGCTCAAGATTGCCGATACCGGGTCATCCGCCACCGACACGATTATCAAGATGGCGCCGTCCGCGCAGGATATTGCCAATCTCGACGATCAGTACTATCTGGACTTTCCCGGCAACCCGCGCCGTCCCGGTTGCGTCTTCGAGACTGACTTCCAGCAGTACGCTGCCGCACAAGGGCTGAAACCGACCACCTACGCGCACATCGTCGTCGATGAGGACGCGCATCGAGTCGTCATCCAGTACTGGCTCTGGTGGTACTTCAACGATTGGAACAATCTGCACGAAGGGGACTGGGAGGTCGTTCAGGTCGTCTTCGATGCGGATAGTGTCGAAACCGCGCTGGCCGGCGAGCCGATCCGCTACGCCTATGCCCAGCATGGTGGCGGCGAGCTCGCCGATCCCGATGACCGCAAGCTGAAGCTCGTCGACGGGCATCCAAAGATCTATCCGGCGGCTGGTTCTCACGCGACCCATTACGAACAGGAGCTCTTTCTTGGCTGGGGAGAGAACGGTACTGGCTTCGGTTGCGACAATGCACGTCCAACCGGGACCGAGACCCCGCTCGAGGTCGTGGTCGTTCCCAATGACCCAGATCCGGACAGCGCGTTCGGGTGGGCCACCTTCGGCGGCCGTTGGGGAGAGCGGCAACCGTGGGAATTCAACGGACCCCGCTCGCCAAATCTGACCCGCCGTTGGGCGGATCCAGTTACCGATATGGCGAACTGGCGAAGCTCGAGCCTGATCGTCCCCGGGTCCAACTCGTTCGGACCGAATGTGACCGATACATTCTGCGCCCTTTCATCCGGCGGCGCGGCTGTCATCAGCTGGGCAGATCAAAACCAGCGCGCGCTGCTGGTCGGCCTGCTCGGGTTGGTACTTGCCATTGGCACGCTCGGCTTTCAGATGCGCCGCCGGATCGGCTGGGCAACTCGCATCTACCGGGAGAACTGGAAGCTGTTTGTCAAGATCGGTCTGGCGGCCGTACCGATCGGCATCGTGTTCGACGGGCTTGCCTGGTTGCTCCGGCAATTCCGGCCCGGAAGCTGGCTCGTCGAATGGTTCAACAGTCCGTCCCAGACATCGATCGCGTCTCTCTTTCTGGCTACGAGCTTTCAGTATCTGGCCATCTTGCTCCTGGTCGTACCGGCCACCGTGGCGGCGACGGCCATGGTGCTGCGCAATCAACCCACCAGCGTCACGATCTGCTACACAACCGTGCTGCGACGCATCAAACCGATCCTCATCTGCCTCCTGCTCCTGTCGGTGGTGACCGGCTTCCTCATCTCGTCGTTCGTCGGCATTCTGCTTGCCGTGTTCATTCTGGTGCGTTGGCAGTTCTATACGCAGGGGGTGTTGGTCAGCGGAGCGAGAACCTGGAGGGCCGCGCTCAACTGGAGTCGTGAAGTCGTCCGCTATCGCTGGATACCGACATCGCTCAACACCATCGTTTTTCAGGCTATCGCCATCGTGCCTGGGCCCATCGTTGGCTTCTTGCTCATGGTTTGGCTCCATCTTTCACCGGTGACGGCCAATCTGATCAGCAGTCTGATCTACGTGGTCACCGTGCCGCTGGCAACGATCGGGCTCACCCTCTTCTACATCGAGGAACGTGGAAATCCGTATTATCGGGAACCTGCGGCTGACGACCGCGTGGTCGAATCCGGCCCAGCAGTGGAGGCGGTACAGGCATGAGCGATCAAACCCTTACCTTGCTCATTCTCGCTGCGGCGGTTGTGCTCTTCATCTGGAACAGGCTTCCGGTCGGATCGGTTGCGCTCAGCGTGGCGCTTGCCCTCTGGGCCGTCGGGGTCATCTCTGCCGAAGAAGCCGTCGGTGGCTTTGGCAGTCCAACGGTCGTGCTCATCGCGGCCCTCTTTGTCGTCGCGGAAGGACTCAACAACGCCGGGGTGACGACCTGGGCGGGGCAGTTGCTGGCGACCTATTCGCGTGGCAGCAAGACCCGCCTGCTGATCATGCTCATGGTGGTGGTCGCTGTCCTCACCGCCATGATCACCACCAACGGGTCGGTGGCGGCGCTCGTGCCCATGGTCGTCGCATTGGCCGTGCAGTTTTCCATTCGCCCGTCCAAGGTGCTCATGCCGCTGGCCTTCGCCGCGCATTCCGGGGCCTTACTCGTGCTCACCGCCTCGCCGGTCAGTGTGCTCACCATGGAAACCGCGCGCGATGCGGGAGTGGGGGAGCTCAATTTCTTCTCGTTCACGCTGGTCGGTGTCCCCCTGCTGATCGGGACGATCATTCTGGTGTTGTTGATTGGCGACAAACTGCTTCCCGATCGCGAGCCGGCGACCGCGCTCAAGGACTTGAGCACCCTTCCCTCGAAGCTGAAACAGCACTATCTCGCCGAGGACAAGCTCGGCCGCTTCTGGGCGAGCGATACCTCTGAGCTCACCGGCAAGACAATCGACCGGTTGAACGCCGAGCTCCCGGCCGATCTGCACTTGCTCGGGGTGCGTTCTGACGGGGAGCTCATGCCGATGGACGCACCGCTTCGCTCTGGTGACGAGCTTCTGGTGCGCGGCAGCGAGGAGAGCCTGCGCGCCTTCGCGCAGGCGGAAGGACTTTCGCTCGATACCGACGCCAGCGGGGAGTTCGCTACCGGCTTGGTGACGCGCGATACCGGCATCGCCGAGGTGTTGATCTCGCCGCGCTCGCGCTACATCGGGGACGAGGTCTATCCCGGTATGGCAACCGAAAGCGGCAAGCTGGTGGTCTTTGGACTTCGCCGCGGCACCGAACAAATCGAATCGGGACGATCGATTCGCCTGGAAGCCGGGGATTCCATGCTCCTCTACGGCTTGTGGTCGGACCTCGAGCAGCAAACTCGCGACCCAGATGTGATCCTGGTCGATTCTCCGGATGCCATTCGTCGTCAGACCATAGCCATGGGCAAGCGAGCGTTCCCGGCCCTCGGCATCCTGTTCGGCATGATCGTGTTGATGTCGTTCGATCTGGTGCCCCCGGTGGTTGCCACGTTGCTGGCTGCCATTGCCATGGTGGTCCTGCGAGTGCTTCCCGTAGATCAGGCACACCGCGCCATCAATTGGCCGACGCTCATCATCGTCGGCGGCATGACCCCGCTCTCATTGGCGATTACTCGCTCCGGCGCGGCGGAGTCGATCTCCAACCTCATCGTCGATCTGGTCGGCGGCGGCAGCCCTTACCTGATTCTGTTCGGATTGTTCGTCGTCTCCGCCATTCTCGGCCAGCTCATCAGCAACACGGCCACCGCGCTCATCGTTCTGCCCATCGCCATCTCCGTATCAGCCGAAGCCGGCATCTCCGCGCTCGCCGTCCTGATGTGCGTCAACGTCGCCTTCCACGCCGCCTTTCTGACCCCCATTGCCACCCCCGCGAACCTGATGGTCATGGAACCCGGCGGATACAAATTTGGCGACTACTGGAAGCTTGGTTTGGTGCTGCTCATCCTCTACGCTCTCGTCGGTATCCTCCTCGTCCCCCAGATCTGGTCGTTCTGACCCCTTCCGAAGCAGGCAGCACGCAGAATTGAGCAGTCAGCAGTCAGCAGTCAGCAGTCAGCGGGGGCGGCCTTCGTGCCGCGGCAAGCCGAGTCGACGCCCTGACTGCGTAAGAGCAACGATGACAACGCAACTATGCTCTCTCCCTGCGTGCTGCGTGCTAAAAATGAAATCGGCCGAACGGGTGGCTGGTCCCGTTCGGCCTACTTCGTTTGAGGGAAGTTCCCGCGTACACCGCTGGCTGGTTGGTGTTCGTCGGGGATCGAACAAGTGCTGGCTGGTACTCGATCGATCTGTTCCTATGATAGGAGCGAGCTTTGCGCACAACTACGCCCAATTGGATACGGAAATCGGTCCGTTCGCGCGTAACGCATTCGCGTTTCGAACGTCGTAGTCCGTTCGCGCCATATTGAGGAGCTAGGATCTGGGAGCTAGGAACTAGGCACGAAGGAAGAGCACAACGTACCGAACAATCGATCAGACTCTCTGGACCCTGGACCCACCATCCTAACTCCTAAATCCCAACTCCTCAAATAAGCCCCCGCCGGATCGACTCGGCCACCGCGTGCGCCCGGTCGATTGCTCCCAGCTTGGCGAAGATGACCTGGAGGCGCTTCTTGATCGCAATCTCACTGCGGCCGAGCTCCCGGCCGATTTCACGGTTCGTCAATCCCTGCGCCGCAAGCTTGAGGATCTCCCGATCCTCATCGGAGAGGTCGGCATCCCGGCGGGTTTGCTCGCGCGCCAGCCCCTTGAAGTCCTCCAGGACCGCGTCCAGCAGCTCGGGGCTGAGCTGGCGCCGGCCGCGCACCGCGCTGCGAATAGCGGAAATCAACTGATCGGGTGGGGTGGATTTGAGTAGATACCCGTCGGCGCCCGCTTCCAGCGCCTGGCGCACATACGCCTGGTCGCCGTAGGACGTCAGGATGATGACGGCTGAGCGAACATCCTGTTCCCGCAAACGCCGGGTTGCCTGGACGCCGCTCGCCCCCGGCATGCGGAGATCGAGCAGGATCACATCGGGTTTGAGCAGCTTGGCCTGTTCGATCGCGCCGGATGCATCGTGCGCGACCCCAGCCACCGAGATGTCTTCCGACGTCTCCAGAACCCGGCGAACACCTTCGACGACAACCGGATGGTCATCGACCAATAAGACGGAGATCACGCGTTCTGAGCCTCGGGTACCGGTTCGGTTTCATGGGTGCCGTTCGCAGACGTTCCGTCCACCGGTACATCGTCAGCCCATGTATCCGGCTCGGTTTCCGGTACCGGCCGGACAAGATCATTCTCCCACGGCCGGCGCAGGACGACGATAGTGCCGGCTCCCGGCCGCGAAACGATGTCCAGATCCGCGCCGATGGCCGCTGCCCGCTCCCGCATGCTCAGCAGGCCCAGGGACATCGACCGTCCCGCCGATTCGATATCGAATCCGGACCCGTTGTCCCGCACCGAGGCGCGCAGCTCGTTGTCCCGATACTCGATTTTCACGACTGCTTCATCGGCGTGGGCATGCCGGAGCGCGTTGTGCAGCGCCTCCTGAATGATGCGATAGATACCGAG
>JAMLHN010000037.1 GCA_023957115.1 Thermomicrobiales bacterium | reverse complement strand
AGCACGCAGCACGCAGGGAGAGCCTACCGGTTCGCGCTCGGCCTCGGAGAGGCTTCGCCCTGTGAGCCCCAGATCTCAATCTGGGAAAATCCTCCAACAAGTTCGCCTCTAGTTCGGTCTGTCCGGTCTGCTCAGGACTCCAGACCTGTTTCAAGATTCCTGCCGGAGGCAGGTGGGTGTTCGAGGCGTTTTTTCTGGGCAATCTTGCGGCTTCTGCCGGTGTCCGCGATTGACCGGTAGCTCGGCTGCGTGATTTGATGAGAGACACATCCTCCTTCTTTTCTGTGAAACGTTCTTGCCCAGCGAAGGAGTGTCCCGATGCCGCTTGCGCTTTTCGAGTTTCCCCCCAAGCTGCCGCCCAACTTCTGGGGTATCCCCCTCAACGCCGGGCGCACACACGCCGTTACCGTCCATCCTGGAAACCCTGAGCACATCATCGTTTCGATGCAGTTCGGGGGTCTTTGGCGGACCTTCTCCGGTGGGAGCACCTGGTACCACGTCCGGGGATTGCCAACGGTCCGCTCACACGATGTGCAGTACGGACCGGATGGCCAGACGGTGATCGCCACCAAGCTCTGGGATCTGAATCGGACCAACGGTGGCGGCATCTGGGTCAGCCGTAACGGCGGAGAAACCTGGACGCGGCCGGCTACCGGCATGGCGCCGGTGGACAATCGCACACCGGAACGGACGTCGGCCTGGGGAATCGCGAAAGATCCCGACGACCGGGTGACCTGGTATGTCGGAACCGACTACGGGATTGCGATCAGCCGCGACGACGGCGCCACCTGGGAGCACAAGCGGTTGAACCCATCGCTTCCTATCGACGCCGAACGCATGCAGGATGCGGTGCACTGCGTAACCGCGCTGCCCGGCGGGCAGGTGCTGGCAATGGTGCGCAGCGGCATCTACCGCAGCGACGACCGGGGTGTCACATGGCGCAATGTGCGAACCGGCAATTTCAGGTTCTTCGAAGGGGTCGGCTGGAACAAGATGGACCGGTTCCCGTCCGCGCCTGCCGTCATCGCGCTCGAGACGTACGAAAAATTGCTGCTCTACGAGCTGGATCTCGAACGTTGGACCGAGCTCACCGTGGGCACGGGCGCATCGCGCTCGCCATTCGTTCGCATCGTTCGATTGAACGTTCCAATTTTCGGGGAATACGCCACCGTCTGGATCGGGCGCGGTGTTTCGGCACTGTTCTGCACGCGCCAGCTCCCACGTCATTTCCGGAATGTGGGACCGGACCATTGGTCGATCGTCGGGCGAGCGCAGGGATTTCATGACGATACGGGAGATCTCGGCATCGATAGCAATTTCCAACCGCGCATGATGGGCACGGACGGCGGAGTCTTTACGCCCCTGGAACTCGACTCCATCGGCAATGTCGCCACCTGGCAGAGCGCCGCGAAACCAGGCAGCGGGATGAATTCGTACCAGATCACCGATATCGGCGGTACGAACGTGCGGGTCGACCGGAAGGTGCAATCGACGATCTATTTCGCGACGCAGGACAACGCAGTTTGGGCATCGACCGACGGCGGCGAAACCTGGCCGCGCAACGATTGCTGCGAAGGCTTCCACATCGAAGTCCCGCACACGGCGGAAGAGAACGAGAAGGTCACCGTCGGGTATGGCAAGGTCGGCGCGGGCCCGAGCCCGACTATGTTCGCCGACGCGGGATTCCAGAATCTGCGCGCGGTGCCCGATGTGGACGAATCGGGTCAGACGGTGCAGGGATGGTCGCCAGCGTTCTATCTCAAACCGAAAACCTGGCTGCGTCTCCGGACACCGCCCGTCGTGGAGGGGCAGCCGGCCGAACCGAACGAGATTCGCGTTTCGGAGAACGACGGCGCCAAATGGCGCCTACGGTACACGACGACGCTGCGCTGGGCGGGACCGTTCCAACGAACGAGCACGGCATACCCGAGTCCACCCAACCGCGCGTATTGGCCGGTGTTTACCGGAGAGTCGAACGGTATCGATACCAGAGGAAAGATCGGGCTGGTCTGCCTCTTTGGCCCGGCCGCGAACAGTCAGACGGTCATCGGAGACTCGAACGTCATCCGGCTTCCCAACGACGGCTCGCTCGGGTTGCGGGCCACCGAATTCGACTGGCAGGCGGTGTTCGCGGTCGATCCGCGCGACTGGCTCTTCATGATCGCACCGGACATCAGAAATCAACGCATGATGATCACCCGGAGCGCCGGGTTGCTCTGGCAGGAGAACACGCAGCTCACCGATCTGGTGCTCGAATCCGGAAATCTGCTGATGTACAAGCATCCGTATCACATGCAGGTGACGCATATCGGCTTCGACCCCTACGACGGCGACCGGATCCTGGTCGGCACGCGCGACGCCGGGATCATGCAGTCGGTCGACCGAGGCGAAACCTGGAGCAAGATCGCCGGGTCGGAACGCGCCCTGTACGTGACCGGGTTCTTTTTCCAGCCGAATTCGGATGTGATCGTTTCGACGTATGGCCGTGGACTGTTCCGGCTCTCGTGGGCGGCAGGCTGCACGTTGCCATTGCTGGGACGCGTTCGCAAAGCCGTCGCGCTGCAGCTCGCAAACGATGCGATCGACGCAGAGCTGGCAGCGCGCGATTCGGCGCCCAGGGAGGACGATCGGATGCCTGATGGATTCGACAATCCGAGACTGCCGCGTATCTGGCTTTCGACCGATCTCCCCACGATCGGTGTGCCCGCCACCGGCGAGGCCGGCACGATCGGACTGAGCGGCAAGGGGTTCGATCCCGACGGGCCGGCGGTAACTGTGCTGCTCGATGGCGAACCGGTGGGCGATCTCGCCGTGAACGTCACCGATGATGGGACGATCAGCACCCCAGTGCCGCTCCCGGACGATCTGGAGCGAGGGGAGCATCTGATCGAAGTGCGCCAGGGAACGGGCCGCAACGCCCAGTCGACGTCATCGGTCCTGCTGAAGGCCGAGGCCGACGAGTTCGAGGACGAGGTCGAATCGCGCTTTGTCGATCAGGGAGTCGGTCGAGAACAGGAAGGCGCCACGGACGACGCCTCGTAACGCTCGACTCGCCTCTTCTCCCAACGAACGCCATGTTCTGGTGCAGCACAAGGCGCGAGAGAGCAGACACGCCCTCGACTACGACCGTTCTCTCCCCGCTCGCACACGTCGCTCCCGTCGCTATTCGAGGAGCTGGCGGGCATCGGGGTTGGGAGTGGGAAGCCACCATTCCTCGCCGCGGGGGGTGGAGACGTACTCGGGCCAGCGGAGATCGACCGGGGGAATGAAGTCTTCCGGCAGAAGCGGAGCCACCCACTTGGTCCCGCCAACCCCACCGCCGGTGCGTTCCTCGAATTCGGCTTTGGCTTTGGCAAGCTCGTCCGGCTGGGTGAGCAGATCGAGCGCGGTCGCCGCGATCGTCTTGCTTGCCAGGAACATGCCCGGGTCGATGAGCCCGGCAACCCCACCCATGGCGAGATAGGCCCAGTTCGGATACTCATAGCCGGGTTCCGGCGCTGCCAGCATGGGTCGTCCCGTGAAGAGACGCACGGATGGCGCGTGCCACGTGTAGTCGACGTAGTCGTCCGAGGTGAAGTTCTTCTGCCACGACGGCAAAAGCGCGCGCGTATCTGCCTCGTAGTCCTGCGGAGTCGTCAGGCGGGTGTAGACCTCGGGGAGCGGGTTTTCCATCGGCTCGAGTCCGAGGTTCCGCTGGATCTCGCGACAAAATTCGAGCGCGTCGTCATCGTAACTGGGCGGACCGAAGAGCTCCATGTTGCGATAGGTGAGATCGGCCATGGCGTTGTTGGCGAGGCCAACCCGCGTCCGCGTCACCCATTGGACGTAGGCTTCACACCCACTTGCCTGCGCCGCCGCGCGCGCATTGTTGGCCAGGACATCGAAAATACGCTGCTGCACATCGAGAAGCGGCGAGCGCCAGGAATACTGGATCTGCGCGAAGCGCGGCGGAAGGTTGTCCGAGGTCGCGTCGCCGGCAGCCAGGACGAATTCGTTCAACGTCCAGGTGCCGGTGTGCGGGAACATCGCCTCCTTCGTGTACTTCGTCATGGTGTACATGAGCATCAGCGCATCGATGGCGCCCGGCACGCGGGCGACGATGTGCGATGACGCCGCGCTTTCGTCCGTGGTGCGCGGAGACGCGTCCTGCGCCGCCCATCGCTCAGGATGCGCGCATTCGAAGGTGAAGACCGCGCTCCAGTACGAACCGCAATGGGTTTCCCAGGTTACGGTATTCCCGTTGAGCGGGTGATAGCTGAGAAACGCATCGGCCCCGTCGAAATACCCCTTGGCGGCATGGACCGGTTTCGAGCCGCAGACCTTCTCGGCCGGTTCTCCGAAGAACTTGAGCGTGCCGCCAATGTTATGCGCCTGCATAGCAGCCTTGGTGGCAAGCATGCCGCCAAGCGCCCCCACCCCAAGCATCGAATGCGGGTCGGTGTGGCCGGCGGTCCAGGGATGCAGCCCTTCCCGCGGGGCCTCATAGGGCACGGCCTGTTGCGAGTTGCCGGGGACGGCATCGTATTCGGCATACGAGCCAATGACCGGCCCATCGCCGTTCGACCAGGTGGCAGCGAACGCGGTCGGCATTCCGCCCGACCCTTCCTCGACCTCCCAGCCATCGGCACGGAGCAGCTCGACATACGCCTTGGCCGATTTGTACTCACGCCAGGCCGGTTCGGCGTAGCCCCAGATCTCCAGATCGAAGTCCGAAAGACGTTTTCGGTTCTGGTCGAGCCAGTCGATTGCCGTCTGTTTGGCCGGGTACATCGATCCACCTGCCATGGGTTCGTCCCCTTTCAGTTGTCGCTGGAATCCGGTCCGGTACTGCATCGTACCGCAGCGTCCCGATCCACAAGGAACTCTATCAAGCCGGCGCGGCGTGTCCACGCAATCGACGCGCGCCAACCCGCCGTTATGACATCTTGCGATCGACCACGCTATACTCAAGTTACCGTAACAAATTTCCAGCCGAAGAGTCGTTCCGCACGAGCACCGATTGGGGGCAGATATGACGCAAGAACGATCCAGCCGAATCGATGGCAATCCGATCGAGACTTCCGCGCGCCTGGCAATGCTGCGAGACGTGGAAGATCTGAGCCGTCGCCGGCTTCTGCAAATGGGCGGAGCCTTCGCCTCCGCGGCCGCGATGTTCGCCGCCGGTGTTCCGCTGGTTGGCGTCAATGCGCAGTCCGACGATGCAACACCGACAACCGAGCTTCCGGACGTCACTGATTTTCCCGAGAACCTGAAGGGCGAGGGCGAAGTGGTCGTCGCATCGTGGGGCGGCACGTTCCAGGCGGCGCAGCGAGAGGCATACTTCGAACCGTTCCAGGAGCTCTCCGGCATCACGGTGATCGAGGCGGAAGGCCCGTCGATTGCGCAAGTCCAGGCCATGGTCGACACCGGCAATATCGAATGGGACGTCGTCCAGCTCGACCGCGCCAGCGTGATGAATCTCGAGCAGAAGGGTGACTATTGGGAACCGATCGACTACTCGCTGTTCGACACCGATAACATCGACGAAGAGCGCCGGTACACCTTCTCGGTCGACATGTTGCCGTACGCGCAGATCATTGGATATCGCACCGATGAGTTCCCGGAGGGACCCAATAGCTGGGCAGACTTCTGGGATACCGAGGCATTTCCCGGACCGCGCACGGTGATCGGTGGTGGGGGCCTCTGGCCATACCTGGAAGCGGCATTGATGGCCGAAGGCGTGGCAAAAGAGGATTTGTACCCAATCGACATCGACCGTGCCTACGCCTCGTTGGACAACATTCGCGGCGATGTCGTCCGCTGGTGGGACGCAGGCGCGATTCCAGCCCAGATGCTGACCGACAAGGAAGCCCTCCTGGCCGTGATCTGGAACGGCCGGATGCAGGCCCTGCTGGATGAGGGCGTACCGGTGGCTCCGGTCTGGAACCAGGGTGGTCTCTTTACCGATGTCTGGGCGATTCCGAAGGGGGCGCCGAACGCGGAAAACGCGCAGAAGTTCGCCGCCTTCATCACCATGGCGGTTCCGCAGGCGCGACTCTCCAAGCTCATCCCGTACGGGTCGGTCAACAACGAGTCGGCCCAATACATGAGCGAAGAGGAGCTGAACAGCTTCATCTCGGGACCGGCCATCAGCGAGCAAATGTTCACGGTCAATACCCAATGGTGGGTGGAGAATCTGGACGAAGTGCTCGACCTCTGGAACGAGTGGGTTTTGGGCTAGACGAGGCGACGGGGCCGGGGTCTTGAGTCCTGAGTCCTGAGCCCTGAGCCCTTCACGGTTACGTAGGGGCAGTCACAGGGGGCTGCCCCTCCGTACAACCGGTCAGGGTGGATCTCTGTGGCTGCCCTGACCGGGGACGCAGACACCAAACAGACATGCCGGGATGACGATGGGGAGCGCATGACGGCGAACAGCGTGCAGCAACGACAAGATGGCATCGGAGCGCATGGCGCCGAGGTGCGATTCGTCGAGGTGCGCAAGCAGTTCGACCATGTGGTGGCGGTGGACCGCGTCTCGCTGGATATCGCGCCGGGCGAGTTCCTGACGCTGCTCGGACCGTCGGGATCTGGCAAGACGACCACGCTGATGATGCTGGCCGGGTTCGAGATCCCATCCGATGGCGAGATCTACGTCGATGACACCGCAATTGCGGCAATTCCGCCCCACAAGCGGAATATCGGCATGGTCTTTCAGAACTACGCGCTTTTCCCCCATATGACCGTGGGCGAGAACATTGCCTTTCCATTGAAGATGCGCGGGATCTCCAAGAGCGAGATTGCGCGCATGTCGAAAGAAGCGCTCGACCTGGTGAAACTGCCCGGATACGAAGGACGCTATCCGCGTCAGCTTTCCGGAGGTCAGCAACAACGAATCGCGGTAGCGCGTGCGCTCGTGTTCAACCCACGCGTGCTGCTGATGGACGAACCCCTGGGCGCGCTCGACAAACAACTGCGCGAAAGCTTGCAGCTCGAAATCAAATCGTTGCACGACCAGCTCGGCGTCACCATCGTCTACGTCACCCACGACCAGCAGGAAGCGCTGGTGATGTCCGACCGGATTGCCGTGATGAACGACGGCCGGATCGAACAGATCGGATCGCCGGTCGAGCTCTACGACCAACCGCAATCGAGGTTCGTGGCGTCGTTCATCGGCGAATCGAACTTCCTGAATGGCCGGGTGCTCTCGTGTGAGAACGGCAAATGCCTGGTCGAGGTTGGCGGGGTGGCAACCTTGTCTGCACCAGAAATGGCGGGCGCGACGACGGATGGCACGGTCACGGTGACCGTGCGGCCTGAAAAACTGGTCTTCACGCACCCATCGAGCGCGCATCCGAATGTCGTTCCCGGGCGGATCGACAACGTGATCTTCGCCGGCGAGATGCGGCGCTATGAAGTGGTGCTTCCAAGCGGTGAGCGGCTGATTCTCAAACGCCAGAACCGCGCGGGCGAGGAGCAGTTCGAGCGAGGCGACGAGATCGAGGTCGCCTGGGCGTATGAAGATACACGGTTGGTTTGAATTTGAGGAGTTCGTGAATGTCGGAATCGACGATTCCGACAACGACATCTGAGCAAGCGAGGCGATTCGCGCGGCTGGAGCGGGGCGTACAGCTTCGCTACCTGGCGCTCTTGTTGCCGGCGCTGATCTTCTTGATCGTTTTCTACGGTTATCCCGTAGCCGCCATGCTCGCCCGTGCGTTTACCGATCCAGAGGTCGGGCTGGAAAACGTCCGCAAGCTGACGAATGTGCGGCGGCACGAGGACTTCCTCTTCTTCTCGATTCCGAGCAATGGGTATATCAACGTTTTTCTGATCACGCTGCGCATCGCCAGCGTGGTGACGCTCTTGACCCTGCTGCTGGGCTATCCAGTGGCGTATGTGCTCTCGTCGATCAGGGCATCGCGGGCCAATCTGCTGATGATCCTGGTGTTGATCCCCTTCTGGACCAGCATTCTGGTGCGCTCCTATGCATGGATGGTGCTGTTGGGGCGTGAGGGTTCGATCAATCGCATCATGATCAATCTCGGGTTCCGGGACGAACCGATGCAGTTGCTCAACACCCGGCTGGCCGTCTATGTCGGGATGGTGCACATCCTGTTGCCGTTCATGATTCTGCCGCTCTATTCGGTCATGCGGAGCATCGACCGGAGCTATCTGCGGGCCGCATCGAACCTGGGCGCCAGCGATGCGCGCGTCTTCCGCCATATCTTCCTGCCGCTGTCGCTACCGGGCGTGGCGGCGGGGTGCCTGGTGGTGTTCATTCTGTCGCTCGGGTTCTACATCACCCCCGCGCTGATCGGCGGCCAGCGGGACATCATGATCTCGATGCTCATCGCCCAACAGGTGAACACGCTCAACTGGGGATTCGCGGCCATGTTGGCCCTGGTTCTGCTGGTGATTGCGTTGCTGATCTTCCTGATCTTCAACAAGCTCTTGGGGGTCGACAAGCTCTACGGAGGGACGCGGAAATGAGGGGACTCTCCATCACCCGCATCATCCTCTATGTCATCACCGGGTTGGTGTTGTTCTATTTGATCTTTCCCATCTTCGTGGTGATCCCGGTCTCATTCAGCTCGGCCAGCTATTTGCAGTTCCCACCGCCAGGGTTCTCGACGCAGTGGTATCAGAAGTACTTCGATCGGAGCGACTGGATCGATGCCACCTGGTTGAGCATCTGGGTGGCCTGTGTGACCGCAATCCTGGCGACGATCCTGGGAACGATGGCCTCCCTGGCGCTGGTGCGGGGCCGGTTTCGGGGCAAAGGGCTGGCAAATGCGTTCATGGTGTCGCCGTTGGTGATTCCGGCCATCATCGTGGCGATCGGGGTCTATTTCTTCTACGCGCGCATCCAGATCGTAGGGAGTCCCTGGGCACTGGCCCTCGCGCACACGGCGCTGGCCCTGCCGTTCGTGGTGATCAATGTGTCGGCCACGCTCTATGGATTCGACGAACGGCTGGAATATGCGGCGATGAACCTGGGAGCGAACCGCTGGCAGACCTTCCGGTACGTCACGCTCCCGATCATCCGGCCGGGCATCTTCGCCGGAGCGTTGTTCGCGTTCATTACCTCATTCGACGAGCTTATTGTGGCGTTGTTCATCAGTGGAACGGGGGCGGTCACCTTGCCGCGCAAGATGTGGGACGGATTGCGCCAGGAGATCGATCCCACCATCGCGGCGGTATCGACCTTGTTGATCGTGACGTCCGTGGCCATCCTCCTGAGCGCGGAGATTCTGCGGCAACGGTCCGAGCGGATGCGCACCAGCGCGGTGCTCGACGACGTCATGCCGACGGAGGTCAGTAGGCAGCAGCCGCACTGGTCTTGTAGCCGCCGGCCCTGTGCTGGCGACCGCTTCGCCGGCACAGGGCCGCGGCGGCTACCGTTTGTGCTCGAGATGTCCGGGCACGGCACCGTCCATGGTGACATTCACAGTGCCGCGACTTTCGCCCTCACCATCCCCAACCCCTTCCTCGCCCAGGATTGGGCGAGGAGCTTCTTTTCTGGCTTCTTTTCTATGGAAGGGAGCGCGATGGGGAAGATTGCTGGAACGTCCTTCTCAGGCTCTCCAGACCCAAGACTCAAGACTGCGTCGCGACCGACCTCTCGAACGGGGCGGCGTCCTGGGCCTCCTGGGGCAACTCGTCGAATTCCTGGATCCGGCGGACTTCGATCTGTTCGGTGCCGCCAACGGGAACCTGGCTTGCCCAGTCGATTGCTTCCTGGAGGGAATCGGCCTGGATGATCCAGTATCCGCCAAGAACTTCTTTCGATTCAGAGAACGGTCCATCGATAACGACGGCTTTCTTGTTCTTGTTGCGGAAACTGACGATCGCGCCTTCGCTGGAATGATGGAGTCCGTCGACGGAGAGGAGCTTTCCGGCGTCGCTGAGCCGTTTGTTGAAGTTGTCCATCTCTTCGACGGCTTCGACTGGCATCTCGGCCTCATCGAATGGCTCGTCGAATCCGGGACCTGGATACATCAAGAGCATGAATCGCATGATGGTTGCCTCCTGAGCTTTCCCCGGTCACGGAACGGTTTCCATACCGGGGCTTCTGCCTGCTAATCGTCTGCTGATTCCCTGAATCGACAAAACGTATCTGGAGACAATCGACGCGGTCGCCGGTCAGGATGCGATCGAACTCGCCAGGACTGCGGCATCTCGTTCGTCCCAGAAGGCCGCCATCTCTGGAATTGGGCGATAGACCGATTGGTTCGGCAGCACAACGGTCAGCTCGGCCGCGAGCGCGATGGCCCGTTCGGTCGTCGAGTCGACCAGCAGGCGCAACGTGGCAATCGCCTCGGTCTCGTTTCCGGCAGCGAGATAGTCGCTTGCGCGCAGCTCCGCGGCAGCAGCCTCGGCAACGAACTCGTTCTGCAATGTTGCGAATGCCTCCCGCACCCAGGGGGCCGATTCTGGCGCGCGGGCGACCAACCGCTGCAGACGCTCGAAGACCCACCAGGGCGAGGCAGGATCGAGCTGGGCGTCCCCCACGGAAACGCTGTCTGGAAGACCGACCAGGTAGGGATAGACCGGCCGGAAAACACTGAGACACGGCGAGCCAAAGGCCGTCCAGATCGTCGTGGCGAGGAGCTTCGGTCGATCGGGGCGCATGCTGACGACCATACCGGCCGCGGTTTCTCCATCGAAGACCGGATTGGCATGCATGCAGATCGATGGCAACGGCTGTGCGCCGGTGGGAAGATCGCCGTCGTCATGATCGCGCAAGATGGCCATCATCTCGGGGACATCCACCCCCGGCCGATACGCTCCCTGAATCTCGCGCGCACGCTCGAGCCGGCAAGTTCGGGTCGTGAGATCGACGTCCGGGTCCTGGTAGGCGGCCGCGAATCCACCCTCGGCGTTCCACCAGCCCTGAGCTTCGGCATGCTCGCGCACTCCAGCCGATGCGGAGTCCCAGGTATCGATGGTGAGCAGATTGGAGATTGCTCCCCGTTCGCGCACGCGCGTGGCAACCCAACGATGCCCCGCGGTTTCCAGAATCCAGGCGCCGGTCGCGTCCGCGATGATGAACGAGTTCTGATAGGTGCGGAAGAAATTCGCTTCGCAGCTCCCGCCCTGCCCGAACTCCTCGAGCAAGGACCCGATGACCTGCACCGCCTCACCGGCGGTCTGGGCACGCTCCAGACCGAGCCGAACGAGATCCATCCCGATCAGCGCCTGCTCATGCGATGGCTCGCGGGTGTGCACGGCTTCATTGCCGATCGTGACTCCCCATTCGTTGACGCCGATCTCGAATCCCCAGAGCCAGTAGGGCGCCGATCCGATCGCTTCCCACGTCGTCTCCACCTGGGGGATTTCGATGTATTGCGTCTGGAGCCGGGAGCCCGGAGCATGCGTTTGTCGTGGAAAATGGCGCAGCGGCTGGGATTCGTTGACCGAACGGTCGCTGTTCTTGGCGAAGATGACGTCGCCATTGGCCGTCAAGGGCGGGACGACAACAGAGGTGTCGCAGGAAAAGGGGGAATCGGTCGTCACGGCTAGCTGCTCCTGGAACGGACGATGGTCTGGCGCAGGCAGTATAGAAAACTGGTCCGGAGTCCGGAGAAGCAGGCGACCGGCACGAAATACCACCTTCGGGCCGTCTACCGTTCGTGGTACAACCGTCACGGTTCGTATCGCACGTTGACGAGCAACACGGTCGCTCGTCGAGCATCCACCAGCGAGGTCCCGTTTGGCGCTCGTACTATTGCAGTTCATTCCGCTGTCGCTGGCGGCGATAACCCCGACGATGACCATATTCGTGACCGCCCTGATGGCGCACGATGGAAATGCCAAGCGAGCGTTGGCGGTGGTCGCCGGACGCTTGCTAGGTCTGCTGATCTTTGGATTTCTCTCGCTCTTTGTCCTGCGTCAGATACCGGAGCAACCTATCCAGGGGAGGCTGGACCAAACCGAGTTGATCCCGGTCATCTTTCTCGTCCTTGGCATTGCGCTCATGCTGGCGGCCGGATACACCATCTTCTTCGGTCATACGCCTGGCAAGGATGAGCAACCGGAAATGACCAGCCACATGCAGCACCTCAGTGCGCCGGTACTCTTCGGCGTATTCCTGTTCTCCACGTTCATTTCCGTCCGTCAACTCTCGCTGATCGTGGCGGGCACGGCCATCATCAAGCAATCGAAGAGCGACTGGGCCAGCGAGCTTCTCCTCCTGGTCCTGCTTGGTTTTGTCATGATCTGGCCGGTTTGGGTTCCCGTGGCGATCAAGTTCGGGATGGGAGAGCGCGGCGACGCAAAGCTCGAACGATTCCGGGACTGGATCCGAATCCACCAGCGGGGCATCAATGCACTCGTGCTTGCGTTCCTTGGCGGAATGCTCGTTGCCAAGGGGATCAGTGGTCTTCCAAGTTAGCGCAGATTCCGAAACGGTTCCCAGTGGCGTTTCTAGACCGCGGACCCAGAACGACCTTTGGAGTCCGCTAGCTCACCTCCGACGGACAGCAATCGCGGTCGGTCCAGGTCCGTTCCCGGTTTCTCGTTGCAAGGAATGCGCATGCGTCGTCAGTCCAGAGATACCCCATCAGCACGCCGTCCGACTGGGTGATGAGTATGCCGGGCGTCTTGCGGCCGGTCAGCCGCTCGACCATCTCATCGAGAAATGTGCTCGGCCGGGTCGTCGGCGGACCATTGCTCATCACGGCTTCGACCGGGGTTTCATCGGGATGTTCCCAGGCATCGCTGTGCAAGAGCCCCAGTACAACGCGTTCGTCGGTGGTGACGACACAGATCTCCCATCCCTGGGAGCGTGTGCCCGCACGAGCAGCTCCCAGTCGATCGCGTAGTCCACAGGTCGGAACGTCGACCCGCATGGCATCGGTAACCCGCGGCGCGCCGGCTTTGACCCCGGTCGTGGGTAGGCCGAAGGCGACCCAGTCCATGAGTCCGGCCCGATAGTCGTAGACATCGGCAAACCCGAGGCTGACGAGCCGCCACGCGGCTCGGATGCTCAGGTCTCATTGCATGTCCCAGCAATAGACGATCACCGGATCGTGCTTGCCGAGGTGCTCCGTTGTCGTTGCATTCAGGTCGCGCAGGGAAATATGGATCGCGCCGGCAATGTGCTCGTCGGCGAACTCCTGTGCCGGGAGGACGTCGATGAGCGTGGCGCCCCGTGCGAGCAAACGCTGAACATTGCGGTATCCGATGGTGGTTGGCACCGGGGTTACTCCTTTGCCGTCTCTCCTGATTCTAGAAGGAAACCGGCGGCTGGAGGTAATTTGCGCGGCAGGGGGCGTCACCGGAATCGATCGAAATCATCCGGTTGCCACCCAACTGGCCGCATCGACGTTCGAGCCAGTATGCATACGCTCGATGACAAATCCGATTAAATTTGTCAGAATTGAGACTCGCCCATGACTGGGGTGTCGCGCAGCCAGCTTTGGCAATGCATTCTATGGAAAGTGACTGAAGTGAACGATTCTCGTTTTTCTCGTCGCACAGTGCTTGGCGGAACCGCCGGAGCGGCATTTGCCGTCACATTGACCCGCGTGCTGCCCACCAGCGCGCAGGCGACCCCGGAAGCCGCCGATACAAGCCCCGTTGCCGAGGGCGGTTTCCCGGTCACGATCTCGCATGTCTATGGAGAAACCACGTTCGAATCGGCGCCGGAACGCGTGATCACGATCAGCTGGATCAATCAGGATGCGGCCATCGCCTTGGGGACGATTCCGGTTGGCATGCCGTTCGTCGCATGGGGAGGCGACGAGGACGGCTTCCTTCCGTGGACTCGCGAAGCGATCGGAGACAACCCGCCACCCGTGCTCTATGACGACTCTGCCGGGTTGCCCTTCGAGCAGTTCGTGGAGCTGGCTCCGGATGCCATCATCGGCGTCTATTCCGGCATGACCCAGGAGGAATACGACACGCTGAGTCAGATCGCCCCCACGGTTGCCTATCCCGCCTTGCCGTTTGGCACCTCCTGGGAAGAAACGACCCAGCTCATCGGCCAGATCCTTGGCAAGGGTGACGAAGCGGCGGCGCTGGTCGACGCGACGATCGCGGATGTGGAAGCCGCCGGCGCGGCCAATCCGCAACTTGCCGGCAAGACCTTTGCCTATGGCAGCCCGAGTGAGACTGGACTCTACGTCTACACGACGATCGACGCGCGCGTGAAGCTCCTCACCCATCTTGGACTGGAGCCGAGCTCGTTCGTGCAGAATCTGCCGGTTGGCGATGACCAGTCCGCCTTCTTCGTCGATATCTCCAACGAGCAGCTGGGCGAGATCGACGCGGACATCCTGATTCTCTGGTTCGGCACGCAGGACGAGGCGGATGCCGTGGCCGGCATCCCGACCATCCAGGGCATCGAAGCCTATGCAAATGGGGCATACGCTCCCATCATCGGTGAGACAGAGGTGATGGCGGTTTCTGCCCCTTCGCCGCTCTCGATTCCGTACATCCTCGAGACCTATGTGCCGCAGCTGGTCGCGGCCGCCGAGAACGTTCCAGCGGAATAGGACGGAATCCGAGCGATCGCCCGGATTCCGCATGCGAGCAGAGCCCGAAACACAAGCGACCGGCGGTCCCCTCGCGATCGGCCGTAGGCCGAGAACGGCGCGCCCTGGCAGACCAGCTCAGGGTGGCAACCATTGCGGGATCTGCTTGAGGTAGGAACGAACACAAAGAGCCCCGTTCCAGCAGGCGCTGGAACGGGGCTCTTTCTTTTACAGCCAATTTCATAGTGATTGATACGGAATCCGGGTGAACACACCAGGATGCGGCACGATCGGTTCACCACCGGCCCCGCCCAGCATCGCATGAGGGAGACGCCGGCCCTGAGCAATCACCCGGATTCCGTATGACACACGCGACGGATGTTCGAGGTCGCCGCGATGATCGGCCTGCGGCCGATCGCAGGGCACGAGTCCCTGCGCTACGACCCCGCGTGCAGCATCGCTGGCCAACCATGTTGCAATTCGCTGCAGGACAAGAGATCAAAGCTCGAGCAATTGGAGCCGGACGACCGATGTAGACAGGGAGGCCATCTCACTCGGTTGCGGAACGGTCTGCTCGATATCGACAATGCGAACTGCTCGCTCGACCGGATTGGTGTCGTAGTCGAGATCGCGGAAGGTCACCGTCTGGCCCAGCTCCCACGATTGCCACAATGCCGCGCTCTGCCCCGCGCCGTCGAGCGGCGCGACCGATCCATCGCGTTGAATCGTCGCATCCCGCGTCAGGACAGAGAGATTCCATCGCCGGCGGCGTGCCGGGTCGTCGAGCGCGATGTACTCCGCCCAGAGTCCGGTAAGCACCGGTGACCAGTCGGAAACTGAATCGAATCCGACCCGGAGCTGGAGCAATGGACCGACTGCTGCATTCGATGGCAACTCGGCTCTGAGCTCGAGCACCCGCTGGGTGGGATCAGCGACGGTTTCCGTTGTCGCCGTCGTCCAGGTCGCTCCGGCATCGACCGACCAGGCAAGGGAGAGCGTGACTGGATCGGACGATGCCGGATTGCCACGCGGCTCGGGTGTGGCGAATGTCGCGCCAATCGCACGCCAGGAGCGGGACGCATCCCGTTCGCCGGCATCGAGCAGCGAGGTGGTGAACGCGCCGGTGGCGGCATAGGCATGGACGGCGGCATCCCGGTGTCGCATCCGGGCAAGATCGTACGTCACCTCGGTATCGCCATCACGAAACGCAAGCAGGTCGAACGTTCCGGCGCCCGACAATGCGGTCGGCCACACCCAGGGCATCGATTCGGTCTCCCGCATCAACCACCAACCGGTTCCATCGAAGGCCCACAGCTGAAAGAGACCGGGACGCCGTTCGAGCGAGACCACCAGCATAGTGCCAGCAACAACGCCACCAAAGCATTGCACCCCGTCCAGGCCGGTCGCACGCCATCCCTGCTTGCTCGCCCCTCCATTCGGATTCCATTCGACCAGATTGCCGCTGAGCCACGTATAGAGCTTGCCGCCGAATGAACAGAGGAGGATGAAATCGTCTGGCGCTGGCGCAAACTGGGTGTAGACCGGTTCGGGTTCGCCCAGCCAAACGCCGTTCACCGGATCGGCCGGGCCGCCGAGCAACCAGATCGCCGACCGAGTCGAAATCGCGACTTTGCCACCATGGAGCGTCATGTTGGTAATGGGCGAGTCGAGCTCGCGCGTGTCGATACCGCCCCCGGTCGTGAGCCGAACGATGCCGTCGTTGCCGGGGATCGGATCGGCAATGACCAGGCGGCTGGCATAGCCCACGATCCAGCTTCCTTTCAATCCGGCCGAAAGCGTCGTGAGCGCGAGCGTTCCCGGATCAAGCAGCTTGATATCAGAACCGATTCCGCATGCAATGGCGAGATAGCCGCCGTAGAAGGCGAGCCCGGCGACCGTGTTGCCCGCACCCAGATCGGCGACCTGGGTCAGATTCGACCAGCCTCCCGCGGTCAGCGCAACCGAGCGGTAAACGAACCGGCCATTTGCCACGTAGACGGCGTTCCCCAACGCCAGCGAATGCACCCGCGTTCCGCTGCTTACCGTTCCAGCCACGCTATCGGTATGCTGCTGGAATAACGGCCAGGGTTCGACCCCCTGCCCGAACATGGCAGGACCGACCCCGGCAGAATCCCAGGACGTGTCCCGCTCGAGCTGCAGAGCGCGACGTTGTCCGCCCACGAAATCGGCAAAGACAACGCGGCCCGTCCGCCCCTCGGGCGTCCCAGCCGCGGCTCGCCGGTAGCTCCCGGCAAGCACCATGTACGGCGTCCCATCGAGCACGATATCGGACGTTTGGGTCATGAATGCTCCTTTCCGAGCAGGCACACGCCCACGCGGAAGCCTGCGCGTGCTAGATGCCAGTGTCTGCCATGCCTGCCTTTCGGTGATGATGATGGCAGCGTGGGACGGCTGCTCCCCACCGGTTTTCCGTCAGTGTCGATCATCTGACTGGGGCGCCGACAGCAGAGGGCCGACGACCTCGTCGCGTGAGCAGATGGATCGCACGTCCGCGGGCCGATGCTGACCGGCGTGGCTGGCCGAGCATGCGCGGGTCGTCCGGTATTCGCGTGGCGATTCCCGATCCCGAGCGCGATCTGAGGCGTGGCACAGGCGCGGTGGTGGCCTCGTTTTCTGGACGAAACCAACGACCCCGATGGCCCGGCTCAGCCTGCCGACAGAATCCCTGCTCAATGCCGGTCTTTGCGGGCGCACGCGACCTTGCACCGGGTTCCTGGAACCTCAAAGGCTCCCCGCGGCTCCTGCCGCTGCCACTTCCGATCAACTGGTCTTCAGCCGGCCGACCCTCCTGATGCTTGATGACCAATGATGGCTCAAAGCTGCGTGCTATTCAACCTGCGACCTTTCTGCGCTCTAACGACTCGTCCAGGTCGTGAAGGCGAAGACCCGCTGGCAGCGGCAGTTAGGATGCAGAGGCGGTTGGGGACCCTCGCCGGCTTTCCAGACCCGGCCGTGATACGGACCGCAGACCGGACAGACCGATTCGTCCGAGGCGGTTTGCCAGCGGGTCCACACCTGCGCTTCCAGGGCGCGATGGACCACCGTCACCACGTCCGCGACGATCGACACCGCGATGGTCGAAACCTGCTCGAAAACCGACTCACGCACGCGCACATTACGCGTTTGAGCGGTTGGCCGGTTGCTCAGCGCGGCAAGATTGCGATTCCATCCGATTGGCATGGACGCACGTTCCTTTCTTTCCCTTTACACATGGCGTGCTGGAGACATACTTGACGATGGCGGAGTACCTCGTGCGCCAGGACACCGGCGCCAACCGAAAGGATGTTTCATGTACAAGAACCTCCGGCTACGCTCCCTGCTGGCGGTCGGACTCATGTTCGGGCTTCTGGCGTTCGTTGTGGCAACACCGGCGAGCCAGGCATCCGCACAAGGGGAAACCAAAACCGAAACGATTGCGCTCGATCCATTCACCAGCATTCAGATCAATGGGGGTGGTTCTGCCACCCTGACCTTCGGCGCAACCCCATCCGTGACGATCACGGGGAATTCGTTGATCGTCGATCGGCTCGATGCCCAGGTCGAAGACGGGCAGCTGGTGCTTGGATCTCCGTTGACATCGGCGCTCGATGTGACGGGGCTGAGTGAGCTCACCTACGAGATCGTGGCGCCGTCGATCGAGGAGATTCACCTCGCGGGCACGGTCACCCTCAACATCGCGGCCATGCCGGCACAGCCGTCGCTGGTGATCGGACTGACCACGGGTGCACAGCTGAACATCGAGGCGATGAGCGTATCGTCGCTGAGTGGCAAGATGGACCTGCTCTCCAACGCAACGTTGGGCGGCGTAGCCGAGACGATGCAGCTGGAAATCAACAACGGCTCGGAGCTGGACGCGACAAACCTCCAGGTAGGCTCAGCCGACCTCGTGCTGAATGGGGTCGCGAAAGCCATCGTGCGGGTGACCGAATCACTCTCCGGCCGGGCCGCGCAAGGCTCGACCGTGCACTACATCTCGGAAACCGTCACCCCGGACATGACGCTGACCACCATGGCGGCGGTCTACGAGCTCGACTACACCCCCTGGGTTGCGCCGGCAGGCATAACCATGCCCGCGGCAACCCCGGCCCCGTAGCGTCTATCGCTCATCCATCCTTGCCCCGCGTCTGCCCGGAACTGGGCGGGCGGGCACCGACGGTTCTATCGTCGAAGGGCGCCGCCATACGCACGCCGAAACCGCGCCCGAATAGAGGCCGTCCGCCGCTCGGTGTACGCTTCAGGCCACGCGAACCAGGGCCAGGCTGGACGATTCCATGCCACGCTTGCCCACTTCGACCGAGCGGCGCAGCAATGCCGCGCTGGCGGCGTGCAATACGACGATCTCTTCATCGGCTTCGGGGAGCGCGACGGTGGTGACATCGTCCGCCGGCAACCGATACATCGCCAGGTAATCGATCGACCAGATTCCAGCCTGCGCCACGGTCGAAAGCACCAGAGCGCCGTTCCAGAACGACCATCCGGCCGCGCGATCGCCATCGACCGAAGGCAGCAAGAGCGATCCGTCCGGCTGCCAAACACGCACGATATCCCGCTCGACGGTGGGGCCGGTGAGCGGGAGCAACCGCTCGCCACCTGCCGCGGTCACCGGTTCGGTTTGCTGCAGCGGGAATCGCGCGCTGTATCGGTGGAACGCTTCGAGGAGAAAATCGTGGAGCATCGCATCGCTCCAGAGTGGAGCCGGCGTCGGGTCGTCGAGACGAATGCGAAGCTTCGCGCGCAGATCGGCACGTGTGGTCATGATGGATCGGTCCCTTCTTTACTTTATACAAGTGGATGGCGGCAGGAATGAACGCTCAGGCAACAAGCGGGTAAGCTGGAAACATCGGCAGCCGTAGAACAGCCGAAACTGCACGCGGCAGGGGAGCCGCGCTCACAGAAAGGACCTCCACATGCGACGCTGGCTGATGGTACTCATGCTCGCTACGCTCTCCATCGGCGGCATGGCGGAGGCGCGGGCCCAGGAGGGCGCATTTCCCGCGACCCCGTTGCGTCAACTGGGCCTACCGGAGCTCCCGATTGTCACCGCGGACTCGGCGATGAGTGTTCCGCCCGAGCTGGACGCTGGACGGTATTTCCTGACGGTCGAAAACGTCAGCGCAGCGGGTTCGATTGCCATCGAGTTCTATCGAGCGCCCGACGGCATGGCCGCCGTCGACATGGTTCCCGCGTTCATGGACGCGGCCGCAGCCAATCAAACACCGGCAGGGTTCTACGATGCGCTGATCACCGGTGGCGTGGTGGCGAATGCCGGCAGCCACGGAGAAGCCGTCATCGACCTGCCGGCCGGGAGCTGGTTGGTGGTCGGGTACGCCTTCGGCGAGGGGCAGGACGGCGTTGTCTGGCAGACCACCGAGGTGACCGGAGATATCGGCGACCCGGAGGATCCGGATTCAGATGTCGATGTCAACCTCGAAGACTTCGCCTTCGATTTCTCGGTCGCGCCGCGAGCGGGCAATCTTGTCTGGGAAATCGAGAACGATGGCGACCAGCCGCACTTCATCACCATCTATTCCTATCCGGGCGAGTTGACCGAAGCCTCGGTCAATGCAGCCATCGCCGCGGCCTTTGGCACCTCGCCGCAACCGGTCGATCCCTCGGTCACTCCCATCGATCTGGAACAGCTCGTGGTCGTCGGAGGCAGCGGCACGATGTCGCCCGACACCGAGGCATGGCTCCAGCTCGATCTGGCGCCCGGCGCCTATCTGGCGCTCTGCCAGGTTGCAGACCGCGACAGCGGGCTTCCCCATTCCGCATTTGGACAATTCGCGGTTTTTACGGTGAGTTAACCCCTCGAACACTGGACCCTGGACTCATCTGCGGCTCCCTATTCGAATCGGCTTGACTCGCGCTCGATACGCTCGAGCTCAGCATCGGGGTCCTCGCTTCCGAGCGTAGCCAGCGCCGTACGCCGGCTCTGGATGCCACTTTCGACCAGCGCCACCGCGGAGCGGACCGCCAGCTCGGTATCGCTCGGCAGGATGGTCGGCCAGATTGTGGTGGTTCGGCGCAAACCGCCGATCTCCGCGCCGCCGAACCGGTCGAGCAGATCGAGCAATCGCCAATTGCGCTGCTGATAGAACGCATCCCATTGCCGGCGCTTGCGCGCGACTTTCTGGAGCAACGGTTGGATCTCGACTTCCAGCGCCGCCCCGGAGATGGTGCGTCCAGAATCCCCGAACGCTGTCCGCGGCGTCTCGCTGACATCGTGCAGCACCCGGAAGAGCTGCCCAACATAGTCCAAGTGCAGCGACACGCCGCCATTTCCGAGAAGATCGAGCAGATACGCCCGCGATCCTTCGGGCAGCTCCCACTTGGCCCCTGGTCCGACCGCGATTCCCTCGGAACCGTCGACATTCTCCAGTACGGCAATTGGCGCTCCGGACAGCTCCAGCACCTGCGAGAGCACACTCATTCGGCGATTGATCTCGCGGCAGACATCGTAGAGATCGGCCAGATCCGACTCGCCCCAAATCCCCGTCAGGCCAGGATGATTCGCCAGGATCACATAAGGAATCCACCCATACGGGTTCGGCTGGCGGAGCAATGGCTGTCCCGCGACGGTAACCATCCATTCCGCATCGGTCCACCGTTCGATGATTCGATACCGCCGCCCCGGATCGAAGGAGAGCCGTACCGGATCGACCTCGAAAACCGTGGCGATCTCCTGCCCGGTCAATCCATAGCATTGCATGGCCGATACGATGCGGCGCGGATCGTCCGGGGCAGCCTCGACCATGAGCGTCGCCGGATCGACCGTCGCCACGACGGCGGACCCAGACCGGGTATCCCAGGTCACCTTGACCGCCGCGTCTCCCCGCACCGATGCGGCCACGCACAACTCACTATCCAGCTCACCCAGGCGGTTGTAGGCAAGCGTCTCCGCCAGCAGCCGCTCGGCTCGATTGGCAATCTGCTGATCGCCATCGACCGCAATGGAAAACCGCGCTTCGGCTGGAAAGACGTAGGACGCGACCTTGCGCAAGAGCACGCGCGCGTAATTCAGCGTCAGGCGAACTTCACCCGGATGACGCCGGTGGATCCATTGATTTCCGTCGAAGAAGGCAAGCGCCTCGTCGTAGCGCGCCAACCGCGCGCGGTCGTCCGCCGGCAGCATCTCTGCCGGCCATGCAAGCTCGGTGTGCACCGGTTTTTCCTTTCGATTTTGCAGTTTGGACCGGATACCCGGGCAGGATCGTGAACCACGCGGATCCGCATCGTCATCCCGCGTTGCAGCGGCGGTACGTGGGCATTTCAGGCGATCGCGCCGTTTCGCGGAAAACTGCCTTCGAATCCAAGGTATTTCTCAGGGTTGAAGCTTCCCCTGTTAAGGTTCGACTGCTACCATACGCATCGAGTCATACGGCAGAATGGCTCACTCGACGCGCGTTGCTGGCGGCGGGCGCAGCATCGCGTGTGTGCTGGTCGATCGTCGGGCGATGGCTCCTCTCCCGATTCGGGCTTGGGACCCTTCGATGGATCAACCAGACCTTTGACCGTTTGACCCGAGCAATTGCAACCGGTCAGAACCGGCGTTCCTTCATTCGCCGGCTCTTCGGTATCGGCGCCGCAGCGGTCGCCGGTACGTCGGTTGTCGATTCCAGCCTGGCCGCCCCGGCCATCTCCGATACGCCCGAATCCACTCAGCGATTCGCCGAGCCAACCGAACCCAGGCGGACCGCATCTGCACCGCAATCCACGGAGACCTGCGCCGCGCCCCTGGTCGTGGCCGAGTGCGGCTGTATCGATCCGACCACGCAGTCATGCTGCCGGAACGACATCTGTAGCGGTGTCTGCACCGCAGGCGACGGATGCTGCAACGATAGCGCCGATACATCCGATCCAACCCGTGGCGAGGTCTGCGGCGACTCCTGCTGCCATCCGTATCTCGACAGCTCGACTCCCGGGTACTCGGAGTGCTGTGGAGGCGCATGCTGCGATGGGCATTGCTACGGTGAGCAGCTCTGCTGCGCCATCGACCAGTTCTGTCCCGGCATCGACCACGATCTCTGCTGCGGCGCCGGCGAGCGCTGTTGCGGCGCCGGTACGAGCAGCAATAGCTGTATTCCCGCTGGGGACGAAAGTTGCTGTTCGGTGACCGAGTGCTTCGTGGCGCCGGAATCGTGCTATGTCAGCTGCGAAGCCGGTTTCTGCCGCCAGCACTATTGCGATGATGGCGCGGTCTGCTGCGGAGACAGTATCGGCAATGTGGCCTGCGTCGCCGGAAATTGCTGCAATGACGCCTATTGCGCGGCCGGCGAAGCCTGCCTCGCCGGCGTCTGTACGGCAGTCGAATGTTTCGTCGATACCGACTGCACCGCCGGTGAGCCGTGTACGACTGCCACATGCGACGCGGGAATCTGCACCTACGTGTCGACCTGCACGGGCGAATGCTCGGTTTGCGTCGACGGCGTCTGCACCGTGGACGATTCGGTCTGCGGACTCTGCGGTGTCTGCGACGCCGGCGCCTGTATCCCCATCGAATGCCCCGAGGGCTTCAGCTGCTACCCCGAAACCGGCGAGTGCCTCGGCATCGCCTGAGGAGCTGGGAGCGAGGATCTGAGAGCTGGGGAAGCTCCATCCGCAATCCCACGCGTCGTCGCGAGTCCCAACGGGACGTCAAGCAACGAGCGACGCGGCTTTAGCCCCATCGCAATCACTGTATGTCGCTCCAATACGGAATCCGCGTGATTCCCTGGGGGTGCACCGCATCGGGCCGGCGGCTACGAGGCACGGGGATGCGATCCTTGTGTATTTACCCGGATTCCGTATAACTCCTGAATTCCAGTCCTGGCCCCTGGGGTGGCGGTTTTCGCCGTCGATCTGTCTCGTTACTTAAATCATCCAAACCATATGCCGGAATTGGTGGCGGAAAACGCCACACCCCTCTTGACTTTCCGTTGAGGCCCCCTATGATGTGGGAGAGAGACAACCGAATTCACCGAAACGCGCTCCTGTGTTCCATCACGCAGCCGATCGGCTGCCGTTATCGCGTACCTCATGAAAGGGCCTGGGAGGGTCGGGAATGGATAATCGACGGTTCGATTCACTCGTCAAGGGATTGGCCGCGGGCGCCAGTCGCCGAACCCTGATCAAGGGAGTCCTGGGGCTTGGGGGAGGCGTCGCCCTCGGGGGCACGCTCCTCGAATCCGGGACGGAGGCCGCGGCCCGGCCGACCCCTACCCCAAAGCCGGTCAGATGTCCGGGCAATCAGATCGTCGTAAATGGGCAATGCACCTGCCCGGCCGGTCTGAGCGCATGTGGGCCCGACTGCTGCAACACCTCGGTCCCCAAGGGAACCCAACCGTACAGCGAGTGTTGCGATAACGCCTGCTGCTTCGGGCATTGCTACGGCGAAGAGCTCTGCTGTCCATGGCCCCGCGTCTTCTGCGAAGTCAACCAGGAATGTTGTTCCGGCGAGCAGAATCAATGCTGTGGTTCGGAAGGCTGCTGCGCGACGGCCTGCTGTCCGGCGGCCGATGGAAGCGCGCTCTGCTGCGAAGGAGATACCCCGAAGTGCTGCGCCGGCGATACCTGCATTCCAGAATCCGGCTGCTGCTCGGACGAGGAGTGTCCCGGGTGCCAGACCTGCCAGGGGCACATCTGCGTCGATGACAACACCCAATGCGCCGGTTGTCTCGATTGCGCCAACGCGCAATGTGTGACCAACAATGCGAACTGCGCCGATGGCAATGCCTGCACCCAGGACATCTGCGCGACGGATGGAAACTGCTCCAACCCGTTCTATTGCTCGTCGGACAGCTGTTGCGATGACGGCAACGCCTGCACGCACAATGTCTGCGACACGGGGAGCGGCGTCTGCTCCTACAACTTCGATTGCCGGCTCGGCTCAGGCTGTTGCAACGGCAATCCGGCTGGGCCGGATTGCAACTCCGCGGGTCAGTGTTTCACCAACTGCTCCGATATCGGAGAGTCCTGCTCGAGCAGGCCGTGCTGCAGCGGGGACTGCTGGGATGTCGGAGCGGGTGACATCTGCTTCGTCTGCTTCCCGGACGGCACGCCATGTCTCGCACTGTCGGCCACCATCCCCGATGCCTGCAGTCATTGCTGCAACGAAGTCCTGGCCGGGTTCTGCTCGCCGGTTGCGATCTGCGCGCCAGAAGGCGTGCCATGCTTCGCCGATGCAATGTGCTGCTCCGATAGCTGTACCGGATTCATCCCGACCTGCGACTGATCTTCACGCGCATCATTCGAACCGCGGCCGGAATATCCGGCCGCGGTTTTTTCGGGTCTCTTGGGTCGTCGGATTCGCAAGGCGTGCAGCCGGCACGAGCCGGGCATCGTGCGAAGGAGCCGTTCGCTTGCGTGGTGCGCGATGGTTGTTGCGCAGGGGCGGCTCTGCAATGCCACGACCGGTGTCTGCGAGAACGCCTGATACCGAATTCGGGTGAACCCAGCAGGATGGGGCATGATCGGCCCACCAAACGCATCGACCGAGCATCGCGCGGTCGCCGTTCGTTCTGCTCCGAATTCGGCGAAAATAGGTTACAGCGAGCTGCACGGGTCATGGTGCAGGTGAGATCGCGCCGACGGAATGAAAGCAGGAGGAACGGTGAACTCGATTCCAGCACGGAGCACCCGCTGTCGCTTTGGCGTCGCCACACGGGACGCAACGCCACCGCTCGATGCCTATGGCCGGTGGTGGGGAGCGGCGCTGCACGATCAGAAACGGGGCGTGCATCGACCGCTCCAATCCTCCGCGGCGGTTTTCGCGCCGGTGGAGGGGGAGGGTGACCCGCTGGTGCTGGTCACCATCGACAATTGCGTCTTCCGGCCACCGGACGACCAGGCGCTGCGGGCCGCCATTCGGAAACGTGCCGGGCTGCCCGACGCCAATCTGTTGCTTTCCCCGTCGCATTCCCATTCGAGCGCCAATATCAATACCGCGTTGACCCATCTGCCCGGCGGCGATCAGGCGCAGCCGTTTCTCGACTATTCGCCCGGACCATCGGCGACGCGATCGAAGAGGCGCGTAATGCGCTGGCGCCCGCCTGGGTCACCTGGGGCGCCGGAAAATGCACACTGGCCCGAATCGGGATTTCTGGGATGACGAGGCGCAACAGTTCGCGTGCGGGTTCAATCCCGCCGGTCCGGAGGACGACACGCTCTCGTCGGACAGGTAACGCGGGATGACGGCGCCATGGTGGCGGTGCTGTTCAACTATGCCTGTCATCCCACCACACTCGCCTGGGATAACGATCTCTTCTCACCTGACTATGTCGGCGCCGCGCGGGACGTCGTCACCTCGATCTATGGCGTTCCCGCGCTCTTCATGCAGGGAGCCTCCGGCGAGCTCGGACCGCGCGAAAGCTATGTCGGCGATACCGCCATCGCGGACCGGAATGGACGCCAGCTCGGCTATGCCGTGGCCAGCACGATCGAATCGTTGCAACCGGCAGGCACCACCTTTGTCTATCAGGGACTGCGCAAGTCGGGCGCCGATCTGGGTATCTGGGCCGATGAGCCGCTGTCCGACGATGAGATCCTGGCCGCTGCCGCGCTCGACGCGGCCAGGATCGAGGTGACGATCGACCTCATCGATATGCCCTCGGTCGCCGAGCTGCAGGAATCGCTGGCAACCTGCGAAGACCGCGTCATGCAGGAACGGCTGCGCCGCTTCATCGACAAGCGTCGCGGAGTAGGCGACGGCGCAACCTTCGACTTTCCGCTCTGGATATGGAAGCTCGGCAACGCGCTGGTTGTCGCAGTCCCAGGGGAAGCGTATTCGGCGTTGCAGATCGCGCTGCGGGAGGCATTTCCCGGTACGCCGATTTTGGTATTGGGAGTCACCAATGGCGGCGTCGGGTATCTGCCACCGCAGGATCGCTATACCGACGAGACGCTCTACCAGGTCTGGCAATCGCCCTATGCCGCGGGATCGCTGGAAGCGGTCACCCAGGCGGCGGAGCGGCAAATCCGGTCGATGGTGTGAGCGCCACGCCGGCGCCAACCTTCTCCCGATCGGGAAAAGGAAGGATGAGGTAGGGCCTCGGCAGCGAGAGAAAAGGGCCTGACAGGTGAGTGTCAGGCCCTTTGTACCAGCGAGCATGAGGCGGTCATGAATGACTGGTACGGACCAGTTTACCCGGATTCAGCGCAATCCGCAACCTCCATTCGAAATCATTGTCCTGGGGTTCTATTTTCTGGACCTTTCACACCTGGACACCATGGGGTGCAGGCGCACACGCGGAGGGCCCCTCCTTACCCCTGGAATCGGGAGAAGGACGGGGTTGGGAGATGGAGGAGGGGCGGAGCACAACCCTCAACCAGCGTTCCTACTGGACGGACAGAAACCGCCCAGGAACGAGCAGCTCGACCGTGCCCAATGCTCCAATGCCCAGTCTCGCCTACGCATCCGTGCTCCAATTCATCGCGAGCGAGAGCACCGC
This sequence comes from Thermomicrobiales bacterium, assembly GCA_023957115.1. Taxonomy (GTDB): domain Bacteria; phylum Chloroflexota; class Chloroflexia; order Thermomicrobiales; family UBA6265; genus JAMLHN01. The sequence continues at coordinate 12,344 of JAMLHN010000037.1, read as the reverse complement.
GGCAACCGCGCCATAGAGTCCGGCCAGCAACGCCCCCTGCAGATAACCCAGATCGAGCGCAATCGGCTCGCCGGCCACAAACCGGTCCTGCATTCCGGCCAGGTAGAGCACCACCGTCACACTGATGAGACTGAGAAACGTCTGCACGAAGGTTTTGGCCGCCGCGCGTCCTTTCGTCTGCACAAACGACTGCGCCAACTGACCGATCGAGAATTCGTTCATCGTTCGACCTCTTCTTTCCTGTTCATCTTCATACGTGGATACGAGATCAGGCTGCGACCGGCTCGAGCTGAGCATCGGCAAACCTGGCCCACATGACGCCCTGCCGATCGGCCGTACGGATCAATTGCCAATCGTTCGAAAACGTGACGATATCCAGCGTCCGGCCCGAATCGGTCAACGCCCACCAATCCTCCGGCCGGGGCCATTCGCCGGTCTCCACGCACCGGTGCAACCACGACAGCGAGATCACCCCGCGCGGATCGAACGGGGCAGGTTTCGTCTTGCCGTCCGGAGTGTGTTTGATCAACGTCCCAAAGCGGCGGCTCGCCTCCTCGACCGAGAGGCCGCCCGGCAAGGCCGGAATGTCCGGTTGGCTCGGAACGATCGGCGGCAACGGCGCGATTGGCCCAGTCGCCATCGCCTGCCACCGTTTCATCTCACCCCGCGCCACCGCCTGCACCCGGCTGATGTCGTCGAGCTCACCCTTGCCACAATTCGTCGTCCCGATCTCGAAATGCGCCAGCGAGGTCACGCAACCGTAGCGTGGAACGTAGGGATAGGTCTCCCAATCCTGGTCGTCCTGGTCGTGCCAATAGGCATTGAGCAAACCGCCAGACTGGATTTGCGCCGTGGTGAAATCCTCATTGTCGAGCTTCTCGAACTCGATGCTAATGAGGCTGTTGTTGACGCCGGAGGCCCCGAACCGTGCATAGAATGCCGGACCATCGCCTTCGAGACCCAATGGACCACCGTTTGCCCACGGAGAGCGATTGTTTTTCGGATCGTTGAGCCGGTAGATCGTCCCATCCCGGGTGATCAGGTAATCGACCAACGCATCGGCGCATCGTTGCCCGCCCGGACACGAAAAGAAGTCCCGATACCATGGTCCTGACCCACGTCCCTGCGTTTCGTGATTCATCACCCCCACAATCCGGCGCGATCCCGCCGGAATGCGCGTGTACCCATACCCGCTCGCGGCAGGTTTGCTGACGGGCAGATCGATGAACGGCGGATGCGGCACCCGCCGGTAGCTATTCGGCATGGAATGAACGACTCCTGACAAGACCACGCGGTCATCGAAATCAAGATCAGCCTGGATGGACGCGCGAAGAAAACCCCAAAACGACGGCACGCCATGGGGACAGCGCCCCTTGGTCCCCGTCATCGGCGCAGCTGCACGTTCTGGATGAGGTTGAGCTTGGGCGTGAACCCCGTTTTTTCCTACGTCAGCGCCCGGCGGGACGCCGGCGGCCTGCTTCTCAACGGCATGCGTCAGCTAGTGCCTCGATCGTGGCGGCGGCATCGTCGTCGCAAAGTCCAACCGTCTCGCAGATATGGATCGCAATCTCGACGATATTGCCGGCTCCGCTTATCGCTTGCCAGTAGGCGCAATCGAATGCGCAGATGTTCTCGCCCCAAACGCAGGTCACCAGCGGGCTATCCGCGCAATCGCAGTCGCTGATGACGCCGCCGCAGCCATCGTCGACATCGGCGCCGCACACGCCCCCGAGCTGGCCGGTGCAGGCATTCGGCGTGCAGATGCATTGGCCGCTCGCAACATCGCACGAGCTATTGGCGTACTCGGTGCATTCCGAATCGTCACAACACAAATCGAACGTGCGGCAGACACTCACTCCCAACACATCGCAGCACCGGCCCGCATCCGGGTTACAGCATCCGGAGTCCGCGCAGCAGACCGCGCCCTCCAGGCAGCAGTCGCTCGTGATCTCACAGAATTCCCGGGGCCATGGACAACACAGCTCCTCGCCGTAGCAGTGACCCGCACAACAGGCGTTGTCGCAACATTCACTGTGGGCCTGGGTACCGGCGGGCGCCACGTCATTGCAGCAATCGGGACCGCACCCGCTGAGCGGAGCGGGACAGACGCAGGCGCTGCCGCTCCACGCTTGCTGCCCCGGACAGGTTACCGGCTTGGGCGTCGGGGTCGTGCGCCGGGCTGCCGTCACGCTCGGTTGGCGGGTGGCACCGGTGAGCGCCGCACCTCCCAACCCGAGTAGACCGGCGAGCACCGAACGACGAGTTCGCGCCCGGGCCAGTGATTTGACGAACGAATCGAACTGCCGGTCATCCATCCGGAATCCTCGTCACCAAACCGCCGCGATCCCGCGGCACATCGCAACTCGCGCGTTCTCGATTGGTCGGCCTGTTCGCCATTGTAAATGACGCACGCATAGCTTTCGATACCGGGGAGGTGCCGGTCGACCGGCGCCTCCCCGGTTGTTTCCTACGGCAAGATCCCTTTCACCCGCGCGACACCCAGCAACGAGAAGACCGACAGCCCCGTATACCACTTGAGCCGCCAGCGGGTCTCATCCTTGGTTTCCAGCTCGCCCACTTGCTCGATTTGGATACCGCCGTGCTCCAGTCCGAGCACGCCAACCCCCTGCCCGAACTTGACCGCGTAGACCGACGAGCAGACCGCGCCCGAGGTCCCCTGCACCTGCGTATCGCCGACGAAATCATCGACATACAGCGGCACCCCGTCATAGAAGAGTGCGCGCTGCCCGAATTGATCGACATCGACCTCCAACAGATTGCCACTCGCCCGCCGCAGCGAGCTCAGCTTACGGCGGGTCCGCCGGCTGAGAAAGATCGCATCCGGCTTCCCCGGCAGGACCAGATCGATCATCTGATCCATCATGTCCAGTGTGAGCTGCGCGCCGTTCGCGCCGGCCGTCACTTCCTGACCCGTCCCGCTCAACACCTTGGTCAGTCCGTCGAACGTCTTCGGGTTCAATCCGGCATCGCCATTGAAAAAGGAATCGGAAAAGACATGCGCAATCGACTTCGCGCGATTGCTGACCACTTCCGCTTCGATATCGTTCGGATCCGCATACGTCGCCTGGATGAAATTGTCGACATCCGCGTCGCCACCCAGGATCTTCAGATTCGCCGTCACCTGGGTAAACGTCGGCGTCGCCTCACTCCAGGTATCCCCAACCTCGTAGAAGGTCGCCGCCGGCAACGTCGCCTCACGCGCATATTGCACAGACGTGCCGGTAACCTCCATGAACGGCAGAAGCTGCAGCACACTGCTCTCTTTGACGATCGTCTCCACCACCCCTCGCAACAATAGATCGTTGGTCAGCTTGGCGGCTTCCACCTTGGTCATTGCCATTCGCGTTCTCCTTCTTGTCGTTGGCTAGACGTGTTGCACGAACCCGTCATCCCAACCACGCTTCCCGTCGTCCCGACCGAAGTGGAGGGACCGCTCCTTCCCGCGAAGCCCGCTTTCCCACACGGAAACCGGACCACCCGCAGATCGATCGCCACTACCTCCGCTGCCCCGCAAGACCACGGCGCACCTTTTCCGCAGCCGGAAGCGCGCCTGGGTCGATCGCGACACCAGTCCCACCCGCCGGAACCACCGGCGGATTGACCGCCATCGCCACCTCGCTCCGTTCAGCCATCGTCTCGGCCACCCGGGCATAGGCCGCGCGCGCCGGCTCGATGGCATCGAGCAGCTCCTGCACCGTCGCTCCCTGAATCAGCTCCGGAACACAATCCGGATACGCGGCCAGCACCACCCGCCGCACCGCCTCCAGCTCCGCCCCTTCGGCCAATACCACCTCGACTTCATGCTCGTGCTCGTTCTCGTTCACAACACGTCCTCCCTACGGGGGAGCTAGGAGTTAGGAACAATCTCTGTAGTCCCGATCCGTCCAGTCCCAACAGAACCAGCTTCTCAGGACCCAGGACTCAGAACTCAGGACTTCGTTCCCAGCTCCCAACTCCTATATCCCCCTTGCAATCCGACTTCGTAAATCCACGCCCTCCAGCGCCACCACCAACGCCGCGCTCACCACCAGATCGTCATGCCCTCGCCCCGGCGGAACCGACCATTGCATCAACTTCCCTGGACCCAGCGAGGGCGAAAACGTCACCGCACGCAACTGCCTCCAGTACTCGGCGGTCACGCGCGCTTCCGGCGTGCCCACCAGCGAATCGTCTACGTATTCCTTGAACCGGCCGGTATCGATCAGATTGGTGAAATCCCAGCCCAGAGCACTCTTGCTCGCCGCCGAAAAGACGAACGGCAACACACGGATCGCCCCGCGCCCCTGTCCCAGACTCGCCTGCAGAAACGACGCCAGCCCCGCCCCCACGCCCGTGGCATCCACCACCACGGCGCTCGCCTTCCAGACATGCATCGCCAGATCGACCACCTGCGCGTGCACCGCCACCGTTCGCGCGCCGGTCAGCGCCATCCGGTCGACCACCCGGTAGACCGGCAACCGCGACCGCAGCTCCAGCTCGCTTCCCGTCCAACCATCGACCTCGGGGCCGGCCGGCGTCTGCCCGGTTCCGATCTCCACCACGGTGATTGCGGTGCTATCCCGGCGCGCACCGGGGTCGAATGCCCCCGCCTCGACCGGTTGCTCATCCTCCCCCGCGACATCGATCAGCAGCGCATACCGCTTGCCGGGCTCGGCCGCATGCCGCCGGGGATGATCGCCCCGAAGATGCGCCAACCGTTGGGCTGGGAAGAGACTGCCGGCATCGTCCAGCTCATCCAGGAAATACTCGGTCCGAATCGCCGGATGATCGCGCCCAAACTGCTCGATCTGCCGCCGCACATGGTCGCCATACGCGGGCAGAACCTTCGCAACATCTTCCCAGCCAACCTTCCAGCGGCGCTGGAAGCCGTCCACCCGTTCCAACTGAGCGCAATGGGCCATCTGCCGCGCCAGCAACGTATCCCGCCGCCAGGCAGTTCCCAGAAAAAGCGTGGTCGCATTGGTGGACGCGCCCATCGGCGTGAACACCGTGTCCCACACCGCCGGATCGATATCCTGTGCCTCGTTCGCGACCAGCAGCAGACTAGCCGTCTGCCCGCGTTGATTCGCATGCGGCGAAGCGGAAAGAAATCGCGCCGACGCCGCGCCGCACTGCACCACATACCCCTGCTTCAGCTCGACCGGATGTCGAGCGCCTCGCCTGCGCAACCGATCCAGCAACCGGTCACGCATCAGCGCGGCCTGCGGGCGAAACGTTGGCGCCGCCAGCACGATCGAGCCACCCTGTTCCTGATGGAGCAACAGCAGCTGCGCCACCGTCTGCGCCAGCATCTCGTCCTTTCCGGACTGCCGGCTGAACATCACCGCGAACTGGTGGCCCTCGCGGTGCAGCACACTTTGGATGACCGCATCCGCCGGAGGCCGCTGGTACCTGCGCAACAAGAACGGCGTATCGAGCGAGCGGGAAAACGCGAGACTCTGCAAGAAACCTCGCCGGCGAGCCTCGAGCCGATCCACGAGTGCAGGATCGTCCCGCCACTTCATCGCTATCGGCCCACCCCCATCACCCGGAGCAGGATGTCGGCCACGATCGAGCCTGCGACCAACCAGAAGATTCCATCGATCCGCGCGCGAATCTCGCGCACATCCTCCGCAAGCTCTTCCACCTTCGTCCGCGTCACCACCTCATAGGCAGTCCCCGGTTGCAGATCGATTCCATCGCTTCCATTCATATCAGGGAACGTCAACACGCGCCCCTCCCCCACGACATCATTCATGAATGCGTCTCCCTTCGCTCTTCCTCATCCGGAGCCAACAGGTCCAGCGTCAGAACACCCCCTCACTGGACCCTGGACATTGGACCCGGCAACGCCCGCCTGCCATGCCTCGCGTGCCTCACGTTCTTCACGCTCCAGGTCGATCAGGATCTGGTCGATCACCGACGCCAGCGATTCGCCATCGTCATCCGTGCGCGCCTGACCAATCTTCAGGAGCTGAACCGATGCCGATGCCAGCCGCGCGACCCCGGCCGCCAGCTTGTTCGCATCTGGCTCTTCCGCCAGCAGCTTGGCCAATGCAATCCGAATTGCCCCCAGCTCCTCGGTCACGCCAGGAATCGCCGCGCCTTCGTCCAGCACCGACCGGACCGACGCTGCAAACAACCCGTCGTACGATCCCCGGTCCATCAACTCCCGAAACCGTTCCCTGAGCTCTTCGATCGAATTCGCTTGGGACGGGACCGTTTCGTGTTCGAACGTCACCCCGCGGGTCATCCCCACCTCCTCTCCGCACAGAAACAGAGACAGACCGGCTGACCCGCAAACCGCCAAATCTGAGCAAATCTGTCATCAACGTCTGAGGTCGCCACACAGCACCCCGGCGCGTCTGGTGAAATCCGGCAGGCGTCGCGGATTACGCGCGGATTAGCATGCACACCGGACGGTTCTTTCTCGATACATCCAACCCACATAGGCGGCGCGATCCACCCACAAGCGGCAGTCACGTCCCGGCGGGAATCCGCGTCCGAGTTCCCGGTTGGCCTCGTTTGGGTGTACAAATACCGCCAACCCGGCAGGACTTCCCTGCCGGGACCGTAATTGGATACGTGTTATTGAGGAGGCCGAACATGAGAAAAGTGTTTGCTCTGGCAATGCTCGTTGCCTTGACCGTGGGACTGCTGGCTCCCGGTATGGCGCACGCACAATCGGGAACGCCGGGCACCGGCGATTTTGGTGTTCCGGTCGGGACGGTTGTTCCCATCATTGGCCAGGACGGCACCCAGGTGGGAACGATCAGCGTATCGAGCATCACTGATCCGTTCGATGGCTTCGATCCGTCGTATGCCCCACAACGCGGCTATCACTATGCCGTCGCCGAAGTCACGATCACGAACTCCGGCAATCGGCCGGTGGAGTTCTATCCCAGCTCGCTGATGGCGATCGATAGCGACAATTTCGTCCTTTCACCGGCCTATCTCTCGTTCAGCGATCCCAGCTTGACTCAGCTCGAGTCGATCGACGCGCTGGCTCCGGGTGAATCGGCCACCGGTCTCGTGCCCTTTGAGGTCTTTGGCTCGGCCACCCTCGATCGCGTCCTGTACAGCCCGTCCTACGATCGACTGATCACGGTGGTCGATACTCGCACCGCGCCCGTTGGCGCCGGCACCCTGGTTTCGATCATGAATACCACCGGCGCCGAGGTTGCTCAGGTGACCGTCAACGGTATTACCGACCCCTTCGAGGGATACGATTCCTTCTCTTCGCCATCGCGCGGCAACCGCTATGTCATGCTCGATGTCACCGTCACCAACACCGGCGCCAGTGTCCTGAGCACCAGTCCCTCGGATTTCTATCTGACCGATGCCGAAGGGTTCGTCCTCAGCACCAGCTATGTCAGCCGCGAGGATGCGACTGCCCTGCCTGACTTCGACTGGCTCGATCTGAACCCGGGTGAATCGCAGCAGGGCGCCATCGTCTACGAGGTCTACGAGGGCATTCCGCTCGCCAACGTCTCCTTCGGAGATGGCTACACCACCCTCGCTGTGGTTGCCGACCTCGGCGGCGATGCCGGCGTCAGCACTGGCTCCGAGACCACCGGCGCAGTCCCGGCAGCGACCGAAGCACCGGCCGTTGGAACCGAGGTAGCGCCCGCGCTCGCCACCGAAGTTCCACAGGCGTCTGCCACCGGCGGCGACTGTGACGGGCTCGTCGAGTGGGGCATCGATCTCGTCGATCGCATCTCCTCCGCCGGCGCGCTGACCGAGCAGCTCCAGGGCGTTGATACGACAACCGTCGATCCGGCCATCGTTCGGGAGCTGGCTACGCAGCTTCGCGCACTCGGTGACGACCAGGCCGCCAGCAACCCGCCACCAGCCGCGGTCGAGCTCAACACGCTCATGACCGAGCAGTTCTACTACGCACTCGCAGACGCGGTCGATCAGATCGCCACCGCGCTCGAAGAGGGCAACGCGGCTGGCGCCATCGCCGGCCAGATGTCCGCCCAGAGCGTCATCCAGCTCTTCGAGGACGGCGGCGCTTACGACCAGGCAGCCGATGCGCTCACGCTCGCATGCCCCGCCGAAATTCAGCAGCTGGACGAGCAAGCCGGCTAATTCGCGGCGAACATCGCGCGGCAATCACGATACCCCGGAACAGATTGTTGTTCCGGGGTATCGTTTGTTCTGTCACTTCTGCACGGGCAGGCCCACTCCCGGTGAACTACACTCAGAGGACGAAGAAGAGAGATCCATACCCAGGAGGCGAATCCATGGCCACCCTCGCCACCGAACATTGCGTTGCGTGTCAAAAAGGCGCACCCCGGGTGACACCGGAAGAGATCGAGCTGCTCCTACCCCAAATCCCCGGTTGGACCCTCGTGGACGATGAACGGGGAAACCGGCTCGAACGCAGTTACCGGTTTGGCAACTTCATGGAAGCGCTCGCCTTCACCAAGCGTGTCGGCCGCCTGGCGGAACGCGCCGGACACCATCCCTCCATCCTGACCGAATGGGGTCGCGTCCAGGTCACCTGGACCACCAGAAAGATCCACGGGCTGCACCGGAACGATTTCATCATGGCTGCCCGCACCGACCGCCTCTTCAAGCTCCAGGACACCGCCGCCCGGGACTAACCGAGCAGGCAGCACGCGGCACGCAGACAAGACCACGCACTGGGCACTGGGCCCTGGACCCCAACTCCTCCGCCCCCCGAATCGTCTCAGGGCCCAGGGCTCATGCCTCTCAGCTCCCCCGCCCCACCAACGCAATCACCCCATCGGCCAGCGTCGACCGCCACCAAACCACATCGTGACCACCGCCGAACTCCCGGTAGACGACATCGAACCCGCGCGCCCGCAGAACATCCCGCATCTGCCGCACACTTGCGAGCAACGACGGCGCCGCATCGTCGAAATGCCGGTTCTCCAAACGGCCGGCATCGAGATAGAACCGGGTTTCCGCCCAGTCGATCTCCCAGACACGCGCCGGAAGACCCCCATACTCCGGCGCATCCCCGATCACCAACCCCGGTCCGGCTTCATTGCGCGGATCCGGTTTCCACCAGAACGATCCTGACTGGCAGATTGCGCCACTGAAGACATCTGGCCGTTCCAGCGCGCAAAACGCGGCGGCCAGACCACCAGAGCTTTGCCCGGCCACCAGCACCTGATCCGGCAGCCGCTCCAGCCCGAGCGTATCCACCACCCAGGGCAGCAGCTCCTCGACCAGCGATTCGAGAAACCGCGCATTGCATGGAAGCTCATTCGCGCGATCGACATTCCCGATCATCGCCACCGCCATCGGCGGAACCGCCCCGGCCCCGATCAGATTGTCGAAAACCCCTGGACTCCCCATGGCCCCCATCGCCCGCTCACCGTCGAACTGCACCAGCAGCGCATCCGGCGTCACCCCGCCGGCCGGCCGGTAGAGCCACAGATCGCGCGCATTGCCCAGCAGGGCGCTCGCAAACCGGTGGTGGCTGACTGTTCCCGGCGTTATCCCATCCCGCACCCCGCACCACGGCTGCGGTTCCGCATCCGGCAACGTCACCACCGACCACCCCTGCGATTCCGGCACCGCATCGTCCGGATGCTCGGGGTCCAGAGACCAGTCTGGGTTCAGTGGATCGCGCCGCCAACCGGCCCGGCGCGCCGCCCAATCCGTTTCTTGCCGCTTGGGCGTCAGCGAATCGTTCGGTCCGAACCGGTAATCGAGCCGCAGGTCCGACCGCAGCCGGTAACTCCGATACCAGCAATCGGTCTCTCCCAGGCGGGTCAGCAGCTTCTCCCCAAAATCGCCATCGCTGAACCACTCGATCAGGGCAACATGCTCCACCGGGTCATCCGCGCGCCACAGAAACGTCACCACCCGGGTATCGTCCCGTTCGGCATCCGGCTCGACCAACGGCGTCCCACCGCGCCCCAGCTCGGCCCAGAAATCCGCCAGCGCCCCGGCCTCTCCCGCGGCAATGGCCCCCTCCAACCGCCGCAGCCGCTCACTCAACACAAATCGCCACCTCTCGCCGAATGCCAGAGGCGTCGCTCTGTCACAGAGACGCCTCCAGCAACCAGCACGTGAATCGAACGACCGGCCTCATCGAGTCCAGACCAAGGGTCCCGCTTCTCCGGCCCCCGGCCTCCGAACCCCAACCTACGCCTCCGGCGTCGCGGTTCCATTCCCGAAGATGCGCTCGATGTCGTCCATCATCGCGTGGGCAGCCAGCACTCCGGTCGCGCCACTCCAGAGATCGCCCGACACCTCGAAGACCCGATCGTTCTCGACCGCGGTCAACTGCGCAAAGAGCGGACTGTCCAGGTAGACCTGCAGCTCGGCGCTCATCTCCGCATCTCGCGTCGCCGCCAGCAGCCAATCGGCCTCCAGCTCGCCCAGCCGCTCGAGCCCGACATCACGGCCCGAATGCGGAGCCGGCGTGTTCTCGCTCAGCTCATTGCCCGCAAAGCCCGACCATCCCAGCACATTCCCGGTGATCCACCAATGCGACATCACCACGGCAAACTCTGGTTGCGGCCGGAAAACCACCACCGACTCGCCTGCATAGGGCGACGTAGCCGCATAGCCGGCCGCACGCTGGCGCACACCCAGAATCGCGTCATGGGCTTCGTCGTACTTGCCCAGCGCATAGCCATAGATAAGCTGCTCGTACTCCCATTGCTGCAATCCATTCGGCCCCGAAACCTCGATCGCGCCCGGAGCAATCACCGTCGCAATCTGGCTCAGCTGGTCATACTGATCGGCTGTCATGTACTGATCCGAGAGAATCAGATCGGGCTGCAACGCGATGATGGCTTCGGGATCGAGCTCACTCCAGCCACCGACATACGTCGCCTCGTCCTCCAAATACGGTTCGAGATACGCCGCTGCCGACACGCCATTCGAGCTTCGGGTTATTCCCACCGGCATCACCCCAACCGACAGCGAACCGTCGAGCGCGCCATCGGTGAGCGTCACCACCCGTTCCCGCGACGCCGGTAGCTCGATATCGCCAAAGATCGTCGGCACGACCCCCTCGGCAAACGTGACCGACAACGCCTCATCGTCGACCGGTGCAACCAGCGATGCATCCTGCGCCCGTATCGCACCCGGCGCCGCCGGCACCACCGAAACGAACACCAGGACAGCGACAACCAGCCACCGGCCCAGGAACCGATCTCCTCGCATTTCCGTCCCCTTTCCCAACCATCGGAGATCGAAACCGATATCCGACCATATTAGTACGAATTCATAGTACAACGACTTGCCCGTCGAGGAGTTGGGAGTTGGGATTTAGGAGTTAGGAACGAACGCCGGGCGACTGCCGACTGCCGACTGCCGACTGCCGACTGCCGAAACATCCCAACTCCTAACGCCCCCGTCCATCTGGTATGATGATTCTCGATAGAAAAATCAACATTACGAGCCGTTCCCCAACGACTCAGATGGAGCACACCATGGCAACCTATGCGAATCCGAACGCCCTTGTCGATGTCGACTGGGTCAAAGCGCATGCGTCCGATCCCGGCGTTCGCCTGGTCGAGGTCGACGTCGATACCACCGCGTTTGACAGCGGTCATATTCCAGGGTCCATCGGCTGGAACTGGCAGGTCGACCTGCAACAGCGGCCGGCTCGCGACATCCCCGATCAACACGAATGGGAAGCTCTGCTCTCCCGCTCGGGTATCGGACCAGATACCACCGTGATCCTCTACGGCGACAATCACAACTGGTTCGCCGCCTTCGCCTACTGGCTCTTCAAGTACTACGGACACGACAAGGTCGCGCTACTCGACGGCGGCCGCGCCAAGTGGATTGCCGATGGTGGCGAAACCACCACCGACATCGCGACGATCGCGCCGGCCACCTATACCGTCACCACCACTCGCCCAGAGCTGCGCGCCTATCGGGACGATGTCCAGGCCACGATCGGCAACGACGGCGCCGTTCTCATCGACGTTCGTTCCCCCGGCGAGTATTCCGGCCAGCTGCTGGCCCCCGAGAACCTGCCGCAGGAAGGCGCCCAGCGCGGTGGACACGTGCCCGGCGCGCAGAACGTCCCCTGGGCCACCGCCGTCGATACCGACAGCACCTTCAAATCAGTCAGCGAGCTCACCTCCATCTACGGCGAAAAGGGAGTCAGTCAGGACAAGCCCGCCATTGCCTACTGCCGCATCGGCGAGCGAAGCGCCCACACCTGGTTCGTCCTCACCGAGCTGATCGGCGTACCGGATGTCCGCAACTACGATGGCTCCTGGACCGAATGGGGTTCGCTCATCGGCGCTCCAATCGAGAAGTAACCCGGAATCCGGGTAATCACTCGGGTTCAGGAGAACATCCTCCATCTCACCAGATCACGCCGAGAAACGGGGTCGCGA
>JAMLHN010000036.1 GCA_023957115.1 Thermomicrobiales bacterium | reverse complement strand
CGCCGCCATCGCTCGCACCAGCGTCGGTGTGAAAGCCGGTGGCGTCACCCGGCTCGTCAGTGTGATTCATTCGGTCACGCTCCTGATCGGAGCACTCTTCTTCGGCAAGCTGCTCGGCAATATCCCCATGGCAGCGCTGGCAGGTGTGCTCTTTGTGACAGCCTGGCGTATGAACGAATGGCACTCGATCCACTACTACTGGCATCACCGGCTCAAGGGAGCGATGGCCGCGTTTTTCGCAACCATGATCGCCACCGTCTGCCTCGATCTGACCCAGGCAATCGTGGTCGGACTCGGCCTGAGTGTGGTCCTCTTCCTGCGGCAGGCATCGCGACTCGAGGTCAATATCACACCGGTTCGCTGGGATGACGCGGGAATCGTCTCGCAGCGGCTACCAGATGCCCAAGTCGTCTATATCACCGGTCCACTCTTCTTCGGCTCGGTCAATCAGCTCGTCGAACGGATAGAATCGATGCCGTTCAGCAAAATCCTGATCCTGTCGATGCGCGGGGTTCCAATGGCCGATGTTTCGAGTGTGCAAGCCTTCGAGCATATCTGGCGCGAGCACGTGAAAGCCGGTGGAACGATTTACATCAGCGGCTTGCAGCCCCAGGTACGCGGCGTGCTGGCGCGCGCGGGACTCATCGAGGAGATCGGCGAACAGCACTTCTTCTGGAGCGCGGCGCAGGCCATCGACCGAATTGCCGAGCTCAGCCGGCAGGCATCGCTGGAGTCGTCGCCCAAGGAACCGCCCGGAGAATCGCTCGACGAGCTTCCGCTGGGCGTTTCACCCGTGTAATGTCGCCCGGGGTCATCGAAAGCAGATATTCAGGAAAGATTAATCATCTGTAGCAGGAATCCTGGGAGATTCCAATGTACCATTGGACCCATCAGGTCATCATCGATGATGAACGGCGTCCGCTCTGAATCCTGTCCGGCGGCCTTGCCGTTCGTCCGTGGCGTTTTCAGGGGGGCTAAGGTCATGTCTATCGATGCGGCGCGTGGTTACTCGCGTGAGAAGGGTGAGGCGTTCATCGAGCAACTGACGGAGTTCCTCCGCATCCCCAGCCTCTCCGGAACCCCCGAACGGGCAGGCGATGTTGCCGCCGCCGCGGACTGGCTGGCTGAGAACATGCGGGGGGCCGGAGTCGCACAGGTTGCCGTCATGCCGACCGCCGGTCATCCTGTCGTCTACGGGGAATGGCTCGGCGCCGGCCCGGACAAGCCAACTGTCCTTGTCTATGGACATTACGATGTCGTGCCGGCGTCGAAAGAAGATGGGTGGGACACCGAGCCGTTCGAACCGGTGATCTCTGACGGAAAGATCTGGGCCCGAGGCGCCACTGACGACAAAGGCCAGCTCCTCACCCACGTCAAGGCACTGGAATCGTATCTGAAGTCAGGCAATGAGCCGCCCGTCAACGTCAAATTCCTTATGGAAGGTGAGGAGGAGGTCTCTTCGCCCAATCTCCGCCCGTTCATCGAGGAGCATCTCGATCTGCTGGCGGCCGACGTCTGCATCATCAGCGATTCGTCGATGCGGACGATCGACGAACCGGCAATCACCTACTCCCTGCGCGGGATGACCTACATCGAAGTCACCGTCGAAGGACCGCACGACGATTTGCACAGCGGCTTCTACGGCGGCACCGTACACAATCCTGCGCTGGCGCTCGTTCAGCTCTTGTCGAAGATGTTCGACGATCAGAATCGAATCGCGGTACCAGGCTTCTACGACGACGTGGTCGCCATCTCCGATCGAGAGCGAGCGGAAATCGCCAAGTCGGAGCTTTCCGAACGGGACATCCTGGATGCGACCGGGGTACCCGCGGTCTGGGGCGAGGCTGACGTCACGATCCGCGAGCGAGTCAGTGCCCGCCCAACACTCGAAATCAATGGCATCACGAGCGGCTGGGGTGGTCCGGGGCCGAAGACCATCATTCCCGCAAACGCGAAAGCCAAGATCAGCAGCCGTCTGGTCGCGAACCAGGATCCCCATAGAATCTATGACCAGCTCAAGGACTTCTTCGAGTCCAACGCCCCGGAAACCGTCAAGGTCACGGTCGAGCTCCTTACCACGGGCGAGCCGGCATTGGTATCGTTCGAGCTGCCAGAGATGCAAGCGGCCAAGCGCGCCTACGAAATCGGCTGGGGCGCCACTCCGATCTTTGTCCGCGGGGGTGGGTCGATTCCGATTGTCGCCGACATACTTCACCTGCTGGACATGCCGGTCGTCATGATGGGGTTCGGCCTCGATACGGACGGACTCCATGGCACGAACGAGCATTTCAGCCTGGAAATGTTCCAGCGGGGTATCGAAACCTCGATTGTCTTTCTCGACGAGATTGCGCGACTCTGAACGGATTTCGTCGCGCCCAGAGCATTTCGATGTCAGAGCCGGGTGGGTACAAGCTCGATCTGTCGACAACCGGTGGAGACGACCCATGGGTCGTCTCCACCGGTCATCTGCCGCTATCCGCAACGGTACGTGCGGAGGTGGAGGCGGCATACCTCCGTTTCCGCGATGTGCGACTTGGCACGGTACCCACCTACTACCCCGCATTGGCACGGACCGACCCCGATCTCTTCGGCGTTGCCGTTACGACGACGGGCGGAGAGGTCTTCGCGGTTGGCGACGGCGGCGTGCCGTTCACGATCATGAGCATCGCAAAACCATTCGTGCTCGCATACGTGATCGAAGCGCACGGTCCAGACTACGTGCGCGAGCGCGTCGGCGTGGACGCGACCGGCTACCCGTTCAACTCCGCCATTCCGATCGACGACAGTGGTAGCGGCCTCTCGAACCCAATGGTCAATCCGGGGGCGCTCGCAACCACAAGCCTGGTCTCCGGAACGAGTGTCGAGGATCGTTGGAATCAGATACTCGACTGCCTGTCACGATTTTCCGGAAGATCATTGACGATCGATCGGGAGATTTTCGCATCCGCATCGGAGTCGAATCACCGGAACCGATCCCTGGCGAACCTGCTCTTCTCGACGGGCAGGCTGTATGCAGATCCGGCCGAAACGGTCGACCTCTATACCCGGCAATCATCAGTTTCGGTCACTACGTGCGATCTTGCGGTCATGGGAGCAACGCTGGCAAACGGTGGGGTCAATCCCCGAACCGGTCTGCAAGTGGTCTGCCCATCGGTTTGCCGGCGGGTCTTGGCTGTAATGGCAACCGCCGGGATGTACGAGGCCTCCGGCTCCTGGCTCTACGATGTCGGGCTCCCGGGGAAGAGTGGCGTTGGCGGAGGAATCGTGACCATCTCACCGGGCAAGGGGAGCTTGGCAACCTTTGCTCCGCCCCTCGATGCGGCCGGCAATAGCGTGCGCGGCCAGCTGGTCGCCCGATTCCTGGCCCAACACCTGGGACTGGACCTCTTCTCATCCGATGCGGAATCCGCCCGTCTGCCTGTTGACCCGAACGTACGCACGAAGGAGTGAACCAATGATCGACTGGTACCTGGCCGACCTCGAGGATCGATTTCTGCGCTATCTCAAAATCGATACGCAAGCCGATGAATCGTCCTCCACGAGCCCAAGCACTGCGATCCAGCTTGACCTGCAACGCATGCTGGTCGACGAGCTGAAGGAGATCGGCGCGAGCGATGTCCGGCTCACCGACTATGGGGCGGTGATCGCCACCATTCCGGCGACCGTCGAGGGCGATTTTCCCACGGTTGCATTTCTCGCCCATGTCGACACCTCACCGGCGTTTCCGGCCAGCAATGTGAAGCCGATCGTGCATCGGAACTACCAGGGCGGCGATCTCGTCCTCTCCGAGGATCCACCGGTGGCCATTCTGGCGGACGATACGCCCTACCTGGCAACCCAGATCGGCAGCGATATCGTCACCGCCAGTGGCGACACGCTGCTCGGCGCCGACGACAAGGCCGGCGTCGCCATTGTGATGACGATGGCGAAGCATCTGTTGCAGGATCCGTCCATCCCGCACGGAACGCTCCGAATCTGCTTCACGCCCGATGAGGAAATCGGCCGCGGTGTTCATCCCAACCTCCCCGCCGATCTGGACGCCGACTTCGGCTATACGCTCGATGGCGCTGAGCTCGGCGAGGTCGTCTACGAGACCTTTTCCGCCGACAAGGGAACCGTGCATATCGAAGGCGTTTCGATCCATCCGGGGCAGGCGAAAGATGTGATGGTCAATGCGCTGCACCTGGCGGCCAAGATCATCGACACGCTACCGCAGGTCACTCGGACACCAGAGACGACCGACGGTCGCCAGGGATTCATTCACATCTACCAGATGACCGGGACGTCGGCCGCGGCCACCCTCGAATTCATCCTGCGCGATTTCGACGATGACCAGCTCGCGGCGAACGGCCACATCCTGCAAAGCGTCTGCGAAACGATTCAGCTAACCGAGCCGCGCGCCAAGATCGAATGCGCGATCGCGCCGCAGTATCGCAATATGGGCAACTGGCTCAAGAACGACATGCGGCCTGTCGATCTGGCGCGCGAAGCGTGCGAGCAGTTGGGCATCGACGTGATTTCACCGCCGATCCGCGGCGGCACGGACGGATCGCGGCTTACCGAGCTGGGCGTGCCAACTCCCAACATCTTCACCGGGATGCAGAACATCCACGGTCCGCTCGAGTACAACAGTCTGCAGGATATGGAAAAGGCAACCAACGTAATCGTGCTGCTTGCTCAGCTCTGGGCACGCGCGTAGTTCCCGGTTCCAGGTACGGCGTCAGATTTTTGCATCGGAAACGTCACGGTCGAAGGAGAGAGGGTTATGGCACAAGCAGCGGCGCCCCCGGAGGACCGAGGGTTCGTCAACAAGATGCTCGATACGATCGAGCGAGTAGGAAACAAAGTCCCGTCCCCGGTGATGATGTTCTTCTACCTCATCATCGGCGTGATCGTGCTTTCGTTCATCCTCGACCTGGCCGGGGTCCAGGTCACCGAGGAGATCATTACCGCGCCGCCCGAACAAGTCGAGCAGTATTTCCCGGGCGAAACCATGGGCCCGGCGCTCAATCCGGTCCAGGTCACCGAGACCGAGGGCTATCAGCTCGATGACGCGCAATGGATCGATGACTTCTCGGTCGAAACCGTGACCGTCTCGATTCGTAGCCTGATCAGTGTGGAAGGCTTGCGCTTCATCTTCACCTCCTTCGTCAGCAACTTCGCTGGATTCAGCGTCGTAGCGGTGATCTTCGTGTCGATGATCGGCATCGGCGTGGCCGAGCATGCCGGCCTGATGGACGCATTGATCCGAAAGCTGGTCGGGGTCGCGCCCGGCAGCATTCTGACCTTCGTCATCATCCTGATCGGAGGATTGTCCAGCGTCGCCACGGACGCCGGCTATCTGATCCTGATACCCCTCGCCGCGGCCGCGTTCCTGAGTATCAAACGCCACCCCTTGTTGGGGCTGGCCGCGGCGTACGCTGGTGTGAGCGCCGCCTTTGCCGTCAACATCCTGATCGCCCCCCTCGACGCGATGCTGACCGAAATGACCAACGAAGCCATCGCCATCGTGGATCCCTCGCAATCAATCACGATCACGGCGAACTTCTATTTCTCGGTTGCGTCGACCATCCTGATGGCAATTGTGATGACCCTCATCGCCGAGAAAGTGACGGCCAAGCAACTGGGCGACTACGACCCGGCGCTTGCGGTCGCCGCGGATGGGTCGGAGGATGACGACTCGGCGCTCGAGCAGCGCCCACCACTGGAACCCGCCGCTGAATCGAAGGGGCTGCGCTGGTCACTCTACGCGCTGATCGGAATGATCCTGGTGGTCGTGGCGATGACAGCGCCGAGCGGCGCTCCGCTGCGGGATCCGGTCGACGGCGGCATCATCGGCAATACCCCGTTCATGGACAGCTTGATTTTCATTATTACGCTGCTCTTCCTGGCCATGGGAATTGGTTTTGGGTATGGCGCGGGAACGTTCAAATCGAGCAACGACGTGATCACTGGGGTCACCAAGGCATTTGCCGGACTCTCGGGGCTGATCTTCATGCTCCTGATGATCAGCCAGTTCATCGCCCTCTTCAACTGGTCCAACATGCCGAACGTGATCGCCGGGAAGCTGGCGCATTGGTTGGGCGAGGCTGGCTTCAGTGAAATCCCACTCCTGATCGGATTCATTCTGATCATCTGCCTGCTCGACATCATCATGCCGGGCGCCATGCCGAAATGGGCAATCTTTGCGCCGATCTTCGTTCCGCTCTTCATGCAGCTGGGCGTGGCGCCGCAGACCGTGCTGGCCGCCTATCGCATCGGCGACTCGCCGATGAACGTCATCACCCCATTGATGGTCTATCTCCCATTCATTCTGGTGGTGGCGCAACGATACGTGAAGGACACCGGTATCGGAACGATCATCTCGCTGATGATTCCGTATACCCTGGTGGTGCTGATCCTCTGGCTCGTCTTCTTCATCGCCTGGTATGCGATCGGCATCCCACTCGGCCCCGGCTACCCGGTTGGCACGTAGCCAGGATCGGGGTCTGTACGCGCTCTGACACTCAGCGCGCCGCTGCTGGATCGAACGAAATGACAAACGCCCGGGCGAGCTCGCCCGGGCGTTTGCGTCTTGCCGCTATTCTCCGGCGTACGCACGCTCCAAAGTAGCGATCTCGATCTTGTGCATCTGCATCAACGCATCGGTCGCCCGGCGCGCGCCTTCGGCATCGTCTCCATTCAGAAGCTCTGACAGCCGCTCCGGCACGATTTGCCACGACAACCCGAATTTGTCCCTGAGCCAGCCACACTGACTCTCTTCTCCGCCATCCTTCGTCAGCGCATTCCAGTAGTAGTCGATCTCGTCCTGATCCTTGCAGGAAACGGAGAACGAAAACGCCTCGTTCAGCTTGAAATGCGGACCACCATTGAGGGCCATCACCCGCTGTCCATCCAGCTCGAATTCCCCGACCATCATTCCACCCGGCGGCACCGGGCCGCCCTCACCCCACGAGGATCGGTCGATGAGCTTCGAGTTGGGAAAGAGCGACACATAGAAATGCATGGCGTCTTCGGCGTCGTTCTCGAACCAGAGAAATGGCGTTACTTTGTGCATGATCTGCACCTCCTTCACAGAGTGGTCGTCCGAAACCACACACAATCGACGGACGGTTCGATACTTGTCTCAATATGCTGGTCGATCGATTTCGGGAGGCGCGCCATGTCTGACTTCGAGAAACGGAATGACAATCAGATTCCACTCGGCATCGAAGTGATCGGGTTCGACGGTCATCCAATCGGCTATGTGCGGGAAGCGCACGAGCACTACCTGCTGGTGGGAACCGATTCTCCCCACGAGGACCTCGAAGTGCCGGTGCAATCGGTCCTAGGCATCGAAGACGGCAAGCTCCGAGTGCACGTCACCGAAGTGTCGACGACACCGGTCGACGACGAGGAATCCGCGCATCGCAACGAATAGCGCTCGGCGCCATCCAGGCAGGCCAATCAGTCGATGGGTTTCAAGCGCGAAACGATCTCCTCGCGACGCGGTTCAAGGAACGGCGCCAGCACGACCTTCTCGCCCAACGTCTCGATCTCCTCGTCCACCCCGAATCCGGGACCATCCGTCGCAATCTCGAAGAGCACCCCATTCGGCTCCCGGAAATAAAGGCTCCTGAACCAGTAACGATCGACCTTGCCACTGTTGGGAACCCGCAGCTCGACGAGTCGATCGGCCCATGCGTCGTAGTCGGCATCCGTCGAGCGGAACGCGACATGGTGTACCCCGCCAGCTCCCTGCCCGGCGGCCGGCAAGCCTGGTTGCACCGCCACATGGAGCTCGGCTCCAACGCCTCCCAGCCCCATCTCGTAAACATGGATCGTCTCGTGCGGGTTCTCCGGCATCGGATAGGTCCGCACTGGGCGCATTCCCAACACCTGTTGGACACACCAGATCGGTCGGCGTGAGGTCCGGGAACGCTGATGACGATCGGCCCGAGTCCACGAACCTGTTTGTCAGCCGGAACGGAGCTCCGATCCCAAGGATGATCTCGCCAGAACCGCCATCGTCGATGAGCGCCAGCCGCTGCCCTTCGCCGTCTTCGAAGTCAAGGGTCAATCGCCCGTCGCGAACCGTTGGCGTCGCATATCCGACCCCAAGCTGGTCGAAGCGTTCGGTCCAGTAATCCATCCCATTCGAGGCATCGACCCGCAGACCGGTGCGGATGATCGAATGACCCCCGCGGCGCTCGCGCGGTACGGGCCAGTCGAAAAAGGTCATATCCGTTCCCGGACTTCCCAACGCGTCCGCATAAAAAAGGTGATACGCGGAAACATCGTCCTGATTGACGCTTCGCTTGACCAACCGCATGCCGAGGGTCTCGGTGAAGAAGCGCTTGTTCTCCCGAATCTCTGCCGAGATCGCGGTCAAATGGTGAATTCCGAGTAGCTCCATGGTCTCCTCCAGGCACTGAATCTCATACGACAAATGGTATGCGGGTAGGCAGCCTTCATGCTGGGGTGAACCGGGATACTCTTCCCCAGACACAGAAACGCCAAGAGCGATGTCAAAGGAGACGAACGGATGGCGAACGCAAGAATTGGCATCATCGGGACCGGCTGGTGGGCGACCCATGCGCATCTCCCGAGCCTGATGTCGTATCCGGATGCGGAGGTGATCGGGGTCGCAGACATCGACGGCGAGCGCGCCCGTATCACCGCCGAGAAGTTTGGGGTCGAGCGGGCTTTCGCAGACCATCATGAGCTGCTGGCGCTCGAACCGGACGGGGTCATCGTCGTCACCCCCCATCACACCCATTACCGGCTCGTGAAGGACGCGCTTCTCGCCGGCTCGGACGTCATGGTCGAGAAACCGATGGTGCTCGATCCGGCCGAGGCACGCGAGCTGGTCGCATTGGCAAAAAGCCAGCGGCGGAATCTGCACATTGGGTATCCCTTTCCATTTACCCGTCATTCGCGGCTCCTGCGCAAGCTGATCGCGGATGGAGCGTTGGGCGATATCGTGCTGACCTCGACCTTGTTCGGCACCATCGTCCATGACTTTTACCGGGGCAATACCAACGTCTTCGGTGAGATTCACCAGGGCGCGCTCTGGGCGCCGGGCACCGAGACCTACAGCAAAGCCGACAAGGGAGGCGGCCAGCTCTACACGCAGGTCACCCATGCAGCCTCGCACCTCTTCTTCCTGACCGGTCTGCAACCAAGAACCGTTGCCGCGTTTCAAGGCGCGCGGGACACCGAAGTCGATGAATGGGACGCGATTTCGTTCAAGACGGCCAGCGGCGCCACCGGAACGGTCGGCAGCACCGGATCGGTCGGCCGCGGCTCCCCAACGGTCGAGGGACACACCATCTTCGGAACCAGAGGGCATGTCCAGATCGACATCAGAACAGGGCTGCTCGACGTCACGTTCTACGACGGACGTGAGTTGGTCGAACCGCCGCTCGAACCGGAGGAGCGGTATCCCCTCTATGCGACCTCCCGGCAGCTTGTCGACACCGTTCTCGGCCGAAGTCCAGCAGTCGCCACTGGAGCGCTGGGCGCGCTGACCGTCGAATTCCTGGATGCCGCCCGGCGATCAGCAACAACCGGACAATTCGTGGAGATGAGCGAATGAGACGCGCATTCCGTATGCGGCTGAAACCCAACTGCGAGGCAATCTACAAGCAGAAACACGACGACGTCTGGCCCGAGGTCGTCGCAGCGCATCTTCGTGAGGGCATCACCACCTTCACGATCTTCCGCGAAGGACTCGACCTCTTCGCCTACCTCGAACGGGACGATTCGGTTCCCGAGCCGGTCGAACCGCCGGCCATTCTCTGGGATTGGTGGCGCATGATGGAACCGTACATGGAATGTGGCGACGATTCCCGCCCCATCACCTGGGATCTGGAAGAGGTCTTCCACATGGAAGCGAGCGAGGGGGATGCATCATCGTGATCGGGAAGGACGACCGTATTGCCGAAGTGCGCGCCTACATTCCAGTCGAAGGAATCGGTGGGTATTTCGAGCATACCGAGGGGCACTGGTTGCTCGACACGATCATCGCCAATCCGATGTCCGGCTATCCGGACTACTACGAGCGTCGTTCGAGCTGGGGAGCGAAGGCGCTGGGGACGGTGCTGGTCGAGATCGAAACGGATGGCGGTCTCATCGGCCAGGGAGTAAGTCAGGGTGGCGTTCCATCGGCGCGCATCGTCGTCGATCATCTCTCGCGCTTTCTTCTCGGATCGGATCCGCGCGACGTCGAACGAATCTGGGATCAAATGTTTCGGTCAACGCTCCCCTACGGTCGCAAGGGACTTGCGCTTTGTGCGATCAGCGCGGTCGATATCGCACTGTGGGATCTCTGCGGCAAGCTACGCGGTGAGCCGGTCTACAAGCTCCTCGGCGGCGAGACCAAGCAGGAGATTCCCTGCTATCTCACCGGTCCACAACCCTGGGCGGCCAAGGAGCTCGGCTTCTTCGGCGGGAAGATGCCGTTGCCGCATGGCCCAGCCGACGGCACCGAGGGGCTCAACGCGAACGTTGAGATGGTCGCCAAAGCCCGTGAAGCGGTTGGCCCCGACTTCGAGCTGATGCTCGATTGCTATATGGCGCTCGATGTTCCCTACACCATCGACCTGGCCAATGCCGTTCGGCCGTATCGGGTTCGCTGGATCGAAGAAGCGTTGCCGCCCGATGACTACGATGGACATGCCCGTATCAAAGCCGCGTGTCCCTGGCAGCGCTTCTCCACTGGCGAGCACGAGTACACCCGGTACGGATTCCGGGAGCTGATCACCCGAGGCAATCTCGATCTGCTGCAGCCCGATCTCGCCTGGGTGGGCGGCATCACGGAAGCGAAGAAGATTGCCGCGATGGCGCAAGCCTATGACCTGCCGGTCGTTCCGCATGGCAGCGGTGTCTTCTCGACCCATTTCCAGATGGCATCCTCGAACGGGCCATTCCAGGAAGTGCTGGCCATGAGCCCAACCGGCGACGACATCCTGCCGATCTGGAATGGATTGATCGACGGCGATCCGCTCCCCAAGAACGGCGTGGTACGCCCTCCGGACCGTCCCGGCTGGGGCATCGAGCTGGTGCAGGACCGTATGAATCTGGTCGACAGCGCGGCGGCCTGAGCCGATCAGACACCCGAAAAAGCGCTGAATCCGCCGTCAACCGGCACGACGACACCGTTCACAAACCGGGATCCGTCTCCACACAACCAGAGCAACGTGCTGACCAGCTCGCTGGTATCGCCGAAACGCGATGCCGGCGTCTGGTCAACGATGCGTTGTCCTCGCGCGGTCAACGTTCCGTCGGGGTGCGTCAGCAACGCCCTATTCTGCTCACCGAGGAAGAACCCGGGCGCAATCGCATTGACTCGAATCCCTCCGCCATAGCGTTGCGCCAGATCGACCGCCAGCCAACGGGTGACCGAGTCGATCGCGCCTTTCGCCGCCGTGTATCCCGCCACGCGGGTAAGGGCCCGTTGCGCCGCCATCGACGAGATCGTAACGATCGTCCCCGAAGATGGATCGTTGGCGACCATCGCTGCGCCGAACACCTGGCACGGCAAAATAGTTCCCAGCAGGTTCAGGTCCAGCACCTGGCGAAACCCATCGATCCCAAGCTCGAAGAAGGACTGCCCCTCGGACAGCGTGGCCGCGGGTACATTTCCCCCAGCGGCGTTCACCAGGATATCGATCCGCCCCCAGCGGTCGAGGATGGCGTGCCGCGCGCGAACGAGCTGTTCTTCCTGCAGGACGTCGGTGGCGAGCGGCAGCGCCCGCTCGCCAGACGCATCGATCTCTCCGCAGACTGCCTGGCAAAGCTCGCCACGCCGGCCAAGGATCGCAACGCGTGCTCCCGCATCTGCTAACGCACGAGCAAAGGTACGACCAATTACGCCGCTTCCGCCGGTCACAACCGCAACTCGGCCATCGAGACCGAACAATTCCTCCAACGTGCCCATCTGTCACCCACCTCTCCCATTCCGCGTATGGTTTTGTCTGCGGGATTGTCTCGCAACGACCCTATGTGCACATGGTCTTTGGGTAAAAACCACCTCGGCGCCGGGTTCCGCTCATCATCCTGTCCATGCCAACCACCCATAGCATTCGATGACCATTTGGCAGAGGGGTTGTATTCGACAAAGAACACTTGTACTATACGTACACTCCCCCGCCGAGATGTCGCGTGCCACGGTCCCATTCATTCAGCCTGAAACGAACGGAGCTCCGCTACTCATGTGCCGCAATATCAAGCCCCTGTTCAATTTCGATCCCCCCGCCACCAGTGAAGAAATCGAGAACGCATCCCTGCAGTTCGTCCGCAAAGTGAGCGGAATGCCCCGTCCCTCGGTCGCGAATCAGGCAGCCTTCGACGAGGCAGTCGCCGAAATCGCCCGGATCACCGCCCAGCTCCTCGATACGTTGCAAACGACCGCGCCCCCTCGCGATCGGGAAATCGAAGCCGCGCGCGCTCGCGCGCGTTCGGCCGCCCGCTTCGATGCCAAAGTCGCCTGAGGAGCTGCTCTTCGATGACGGTTGCCACGATCGATGCGCACGATCTCATTTCTAACATCTATCAACGGGAATCCCGGCGTGTCTTCGCGACCCTGGTTCGGCTGCTGGGCGATTTCGACTTGGCTGAAGATGCGCTCCAGGACGCGTTCGCAGCCGCGGTGATCCAATGGCCGCGTGATGGCATCCCGGACAATCCGCGCGCCTGGCTTGTCTCGACCGGCCGATTCAAATCGATCGACGGTATTCGCAAACGCGCCCGCTTCGACGCCTCGCTGGCCATCCTCGCGCGGGAGCTCGACGACCGTATGGAAGACGAGTACGACTTCGAAGAAGACGAGGGAATCCGCGACGACCGCCTGAAGCTCATCTTCACCTGCTGCAATCCGGCCCTCTCGCCCGAGGCCCGGGTCGCGCTGACCCTCCGTGAAGTCTGCGGCCTGACAACCGAGGAGATTGCGCGCGCCTTTCTCATTACGCCCTCGACCTTGGCGCAGCGCATCGTCCGCGCGAAGAACAAGATCCGCGATGCGGGAATCCCCTATCAGGTCCCCGGACCCAACGAGCTGCCGGAACGGCTCGACACCGTCCTCCAGGTCATCTATCTCGTCTTTTCGGAGGGGTACTTCGCGTCGTCCGGTGAAACGGTGATTCGCAGTGACTTGACCGGCGAAGCAATTCGCCTGGCTCGGCTCCTGCGCCAGCTGCTCCCCGAACCCGACGTCTCCGGCTTGCTCGCCCTGATGC
Organism: Thermomicrobiales bacterium; assembly: GCA_023957115.1. Lineage (GTDB taxonomy): Bacteria > Chloroflexota > Chloroflexia > Thermomicrobiales > UBA6265 > JAMLHN01. The sequence continues at coordinate 28,310 of JAMLHN010000036.1, read as the reverse complement.
TCCTCCACGAATCTCGCCGCGATGCGCGCACCGACATCGACGGGAATCTGATTCTGCTCGACGATCAGGACCGATCGCGCTGGAATCGCGCGCTCATCGATGAAGGAGTCTCGCTGGTCGAGGATGCGTTGCGGTCGCGCCAGTTCGGGTCATATACCCTCCAGGCTGCAATCTCGGCCGTCCATGCCACCTCGCCCGCCCCCGAGGCAACGGACTGGCCGGAGATCGTGGTGCTCTACGACCTCCTCCTCGCCACGAACCCAAGCCCGGTCGTTGCCCTGAACCGTGCGGTTGCCGTTGCGATGCGAGATGGACCCGAATCCGGGATTCCGTTGGTCGAAGCGATTCTGGATGACGGGAAGCTTCAGGATTATCCACTTGCGTGGTCGACGCATGGGGAGCTCCTGCGCCGGGCCGGCGAACATCAACGCGCGCTGGCCTCCTATCGCAAGGCGCTCGATCTTTCACAACAAGAGCCCGCTCGGCGATACCTCGAGGAGCAGATCGCCGATCTGCGCAAAACAGAGGCCGTGTAACAAGCACTTGTCGAAATACTCCCCGCTTGCGCGACGAGTGAGCAGACAACGAGTAGAAATCGGGCGCGAGGACCGCGTCGATTCCGAAATGGGAGGATTGCCAATGTCCGGAGTTCGCGTGCTTGTCGGTACCGTCAAAGGAGCGTTCATCTGTGAATCGGATGAGCGACGCCAAACATGGGAGATATCGCAGCCACAATTTCCCGGATGGGAGATGTATCACCTGAAAGGATCGCCGGTCGATCCGAATCGAATCTATGCATCGCAGAGCAGCGGTTGGTTCGGCCAGACGATGCAACGATCGGACGATGGCGGGAAGACCTGGGACGTCATCAGCAACGACTTTCAGTATGCAACCGACCCCGGAACGCATCAATGGTACGACGGCAGCCAGCACCCCTGGAAATTCGCCCGCGTCTGGCACCTGGAACCATCGCTGACCGATGTCGATACCGTATTCGCCGGCGTCGAAGACGCGGCGCTCTTCAAATCCACCGATGGCGGCGCAAGCTGGACCGAGCTCCCAGCCCTGCGGGATATCTCCGGAAGTCTTTGGCAACCCGGCGCCGGAGGTATGTGTTTGCATACCATCGTGCTCGATCCCAATAACGATCAGCGGATCGTCGTAGCCATCTCCGCGGCAGGCGCATTCCGGACCGATGACGGCGGGACCACCTGGAAACCAATCAACGAAGGACTGATTTCTCCGTGGGAGCTCCCCGACCCGGTCACCAAGGTGGGGCATTGCGTGCACAACATCTCCATGCACCCGTCTCGGCCCGACACCCTCTTCATGCAAAAGCACTGGGATGTCATGCGCAGTGACGACGCCGGTGACAACTGGTACGAGATCAGCGGAAACCTCCCAAGCGACTTCGGATTTCCCATCACGGTCCACGCCCATGAGCCGGAGACCGTCTATGTCGTGCCCATTCTGAGCGACCAGTTCCACTACCCTCCTGAAGGAAAGCTGCGTGTCTATCGATCGCGCACGGGTGGAAACGAGTGGGAAGCATTGACCAGGGGCCTTCCGCAGGAAAACTGCTATGTCAATATCCTGCGGGATGCCATGTCGGTCGACACCCTGGATTCAGGCGGCGTCTATTTCGGCACAACCGGCGGACAGGTTTACTGCTCGGCGAATTCCGGTGACTCGTGGCAAACGATCGTGCACGACCTGCCGCGTGTCCTTTCCGTCGAAGTGCAGACACTGGCATGATCCGCGTTCTGCTTCCGGGCCATCTGCAAACGTTGGCGGGCAGCGGTCGCGAAGTCTCGCTCGACGTGCCCGAGCCGATCACCCAACGAACGGTGCTCGATGCGCTCGAGCTCGCCTACCCGACCCTGCGGGGAACGATCCGCGATCAGCAAACGCAAGAACGGCGGCCATTGGTCCGGTTCTTCGCCTGCAAACAGGACCTTTCCCACGAGCCCATCGACGCGCCGCTGCCGGACGACGTGGTCAGTGGCCGCGAACCATACTTGATCGTTGGAGCAATGGCCGGGGGATGCGATCCCCGGCCGAACTAGTCATCACGAGGGAATCATGCGGTACATGTTATTGATCTACGGTGCGGAAGACGCGCTCGATGCCGAGACAAGAGACGCCTGTTACATCGAATCGGCCGGACTGGCGCAATCGCTGGCCGCAGAAGGCGTCTATGTCGATGCGTCTCCGCTGCGTCTGGTCAATACCGCGACCAGCGTTCGGGTGCAAGATGGCAAGCGGATCGTCACCGACGGGCCGTTTGCCGAAACCCGGGAACAATTGGGCGGGTACTACATCGTCGATACCGAGAATCTCGACCAGGCGATCGCCATTGCCGAGCGCATTCCCGGAGCGAAATGGGGCACGGTCGAAATCCGACCCATTCTGGAGATTGGCGGACTTCCCGAATAGCTCTTCCATCATTCGAACGAACCCCGCAGTCGATCGAGCTTCCAATCGTCGTCCCGCGACGGCCTGGGAGCTCGATTGTTGTCGAAACGCAACGCGGCTGCACGACAAGTAGTCAAACATTGGATATTCCAGGAGGGGTTCGGTCGTGAAGTACCTGTGCATCGCGTTTCAGGATCAGGAAAAGCTGGACGCCTACTCGGACGAAGAGTTCGCGCAAATCATGGAGCGAGTGGAGTTCTATCTCGACGATCTGAACACGCATGGGAATCTCATCGATGCGTCGCGCCTGCAACCCGCCAGCTCGGGCGCGGTCATTCAGGTACGTCGCGGCAATATGCTTGTCTCCGACGGGCCGTTCATCGAGACGCGTGAACAGATCGCGGGCTACTATCTGATCGAAGCGAATGATCTCAACGATGCCATTCGCCTTGCCGCCAAGAGCCCCTCGGCCCAACTGGGAACCGTTGAGGTCCGTCCCCTCAAAGAGCTGGGCCCACGCTGATCCAGCGCAACCAATATGAACGAAGAAACGCGGTCGCCAATCAGGGACCGCGTTTCCTGCACGTAACGAACGCTGGTTAGACCATCGTTGCCAGCAATTCCTCGAGCCGATCGTACGTCTCGTTGGCACCGGTCTCCATCCCGGACTGCAACATGCCGTCGCGGTCTTCCTTCGAAGCGAATGTCGACACGATTCGCACCAGCGTACCGCCTTCGACCTCGGTGAGCGACATGGCATCCGTCGAGATATGGCCCGGCATCGGTTCGAACTCGAACGTCTGCACGATCTTGCTCGGCGGTTCGAGCTCTACGAAGGTGCCGCGGAACGCATACTCGGTCCCATCTGGTGTGCGTTGAATGAACCGCCATTCGCCACCGGTCCGTGGATCGAGCTTGTCGACGATGGTGGTCGAGCTCCGCTGCCCCCACCATTTGGGGATCAGATCCGGATCGGTCATGGCGCGATAAACCAGCTCCCGCGGCGCATTGAACGACCGCTGCATCGTGATCTCGGTGTCGGAAAGAATCTCGGCTTTCAGCTTGTTGTCATGCGTACTCACGATCGAATGGTCCTTTCAGGTTCGTCCGGGGCATCATGCGCACCGGACTCGTTCGGTGACTGAAGCTCCTGTAAGAGGTCATCGAGACGGGAGAACGATTCTTCCCAGATCTCGCGATGGATGTCGATCCAGCTACGTGCCTCCTCCAGCGGAGCCGGCTCCAGCCGGCAGGGGCGCCATTGCGCATCCCTCTGGTTGATCAATCCGGCACGTTCCAGCACTTTCAGATGCTTGGAGACCGCCGGTAAACTTATGTTGAACGGCTCGCCAACTCATTGACCGTCGCTTCTCCGTGGGCCAACCGGTCAGAATCGCCCGGCGGGTCGGATCGGCAAGGGCCGCAAATACTAGGTCGAGTTGGTGATCGTTCATTGCTCTTATTTATCCAATTGGTTAATTAACCTGGAGGTTTTATACACCCACGCACCGCTCGTGTCAACCCCGCAGTCGTCCACATTCGTCCCCGTCGATTCTGATCTCTTCATGCATGTAGCCGCCCAGAGAAAGCCTGCGTTGCGCACCGTTCGTCGTTGGCAGATGGATCGTCACGGGCGATTGCGCTTGGAAGCTGATTTACTTCCAGCATCGAATCGTCCCCCTCACCCAGGAGAGCGCATCGTTGAAAATCCTGATCGCCGAATGCCGGCAGGAAGTCTCCAGCTTCAATCCGGTCAATACGGGACTCGAAGACTTCATCATCGGACGCGAGGCGGACTTCCTCGCATCGCATCGCGGCCGCAAGACTGAAGTTGGGGGCGCGCTCGAGGTGTTCGACGCTGCCGGAGTTGACACCGTCGGCACCTACAGCGCCCAGTTGATTACGTCCGGAGGCATCCTTGCCGGCGATGCCTGGACCGAAATGGTGACCGAGCTGCTCGATCTCGTCCGCGCCAATATCGACGGTGTCGATGGCATCTACGTTGCACTTCACGGCGCCATGGCAACCACCAGTGAGCTCGATCCCGAGGGGTACATCCTGCAGGAGATACGCAAGATTGCCGGTCCCGACATGCCGATCGTTGGATCGCTCGATCTGCATGGGATCCTGACCAACCGCATGCTCGAGAACGCAAACGCGTTCGCCGTCTTTCACACCTATCCGCACGAGGATTTCGATTCCACTGGGCGCCGCGCTGCCAACCTGTTGCTCAAGATCATCCAGGACGATGTCAAACCGGTCACCGCAGTCGTTCGCATTCCCGCTTTGGTCCGCGGCGATGAGCTGATCACCGCGTCGGGCAAGATCGTGAAAACGGTCGGGCGCTGTGTCCAATTGGAGTCGTCAGGCGAGGCGCTGGCCGCGGCCATGATGTGGAGCAATCCGTTTACCGACGTTCCCGAACTCTGCTCACTCGCGCTGGTGACGACCGATGGTGACGCCGATTTTGCTACCCACGAGGCCCGTACGCTTGCCGGGACCTTCTGGGACGACCGGGAGGCAATGCAGGCCGAGCTCGTCTCGATCGACGAAGCCCTCGATATGGCCACAGATGTACCGGGAACGACGGTTCTGATCGACGCCGCGGACGCCACCAGCTCCGGCGCCTCCGGCGACTCGAACGCCATTCTGCGCCGGGTGATCGAACGGGATTTCCCGGGACGTGGCCTCTTTCCAATCGTCGACGCCTCGGCTGTCCAGAAAGCGCTCGAGGCAGGGATCGGTGCGACAATTCACGTCACGCTCGGGGGGACGCTCGATCCCGTCCGTTTCCCGCCGCTCCAGGTCGAAGGCCGCGTCAAGTCGCTCTCTGACGGCAAGATTCGATACGAATCGCACGGGTTCGGTCCCGCGGATGCGGGATTGACCGCCGTTCTCCAGATCGGACGGCAGACCGCTGTCGTGACCAGCCGCCAGGTCAGTCACTTCGATCGCGCGCTCTTCCTGGACAATGGTCTGAATCCCAAAGATTTCGATCTCGTCGTCCAGAAGTCGCCACATTGTCCGAGCTATTGCTTCCGGGATTGGGCAGCACAGTTGATCGGAGTCGATGCGCCCGGATCGACCAGCGCCAATCTCCCCTCTCTGGGACACACGATCTGTCGACGCCCGATGTATCCCCTGGAGTTGGATACGCAGTTCGAACCCGGGGTCGAAATCTTCACCCGATGACGTCGATTCCCGGAGAGCATGAGCTCTGGCATTTTGTGCGTACCTGGAATCTCGAACCGGATGGCACGCCGATCGTCACGCATTCCAGCCGCTTGCTGGCGGCCCGGCGTGACGATCGGCCGGTCATGCTCAAGCTGACCAACGTCCCAGAGGAAGTCATGGGCGGCGCAGTCTTGCAATGGTGGAACGGCGACGGCGCCGTACGCGTGCTCGAACGCTCCGACAACGCGTTGCTCATGGAACGCGCTATCGGACCGGGCTCGCTCTATCGACAAAGCCTTGCCGGAGACGATGAGACGACAGTTGCCATCCTGTGCGACATCATCGAACGACTCCACCTGCCTCGGACCGCGCCTCCGCCTCCGACGATTCCGCTGAGAGCATGGTTCGTCGAGCTTCTGGAGGCGCAACCATCCGAACCCGAGGTGGTATGCGGGCAGAATCTAGCCAGATCACTAATCGATCGTCAGCAGGACGTCGTCATCCTTCATGGCGACGTCCATCACCAGAACGTGCTCGATTCGGGCGACGGCCGCTGGCTTGCGATCGACCCCAAGGGCCTCCTGGGGGATCGCGCATTCGATCACGTCAACATATTCCGGAATCCGACTGCCGGCGTTGCGGCCGATCCCACACGCTTTGCCCAGCGACTCGACCAGATCACCCATCGCGCCCAGCTCGATCGCAAGCGCCTGCTCGAATGGACCGCGGCATTCTGTGCGCTTTCCTATTGCTGGGGAAGCGACCCCCAGGAAATGAGCCCCGACACCGATTGGGACATCCTCTGCCGGTCACTCGAGCATTTGCAGAAGATCGCGATCTGATTTCTGATTCGAAATCCGTTGAGCACGACCGGATGGGATGAGGTGAGATCCAATTGCAGCCTGCTTTTCGCAGATCAGGCGTGCCGCGGCGTACCACCCAACTCGCAGTGAGCGGAAACACCACGATCGTGGGTGAGGGGGGGGGTGGCCGCCGCTGTGGTGATGGACAACAGCAGGAGGCAGACCTCGGCCCAGTTATGTTCCTTTGGTGCAGCCAGGGCCCCTTAGATATAGCGTCTGCAATCGTTCGATTTCCGCCCTGACCATTTCTTCACGACAACCGCTGGCGGTGGTCGACACTGCACGGCGCGCCCGGCCGGATAACGGTGGCTTGCCCGGATGACGCGTGATGTTGGGTCCCCGTGCCTGAATGTGGAAGTGCCATCCGGTGAGTCGTTTCGGCCACGTCGGGCGAGAAGGTTTGTCCGTTCCAGGACGCCGGGCAATCGTAAAAGTACATCGCCATCTTCATAGAATACTGCTTTCAGCGGCACGATCCATCTCCAGCAGACCGCGGCTGGCCAGCTCAGTCGACGGCAGCTGACGGCGCTGATGATACGCTCGAGAGGACTGATGCTAGCGCCTGGTAGCCGATAATCGACGGTTTCCCTTTGAGAATGCGGCACGATCGCCACCGCAAACCATCGATGACCGCAAACGGGATCGCCAGGATCTTTTTGTCCTTCCTCACCCATGGCAAATCGAGGAACGTCCAGGCCGTTTTGCGGAGATGATCCGCTCCAGATCCCGATCCATCTGAATGAGCCATATTGGCCGGCACAAGCCCGACCGGCAACGGCGCAACGTCCACGGCAGCACGACGGTATTGTCCCGGAGAAAGGCGATCAACCTGCAGGTTTGATCAACATCGCAGCCTTGCCACCCTGGAACCGCTGGGTATCGTCCATCAGCAACCGGTCCTCGTACGAAGGAGCGGCTTTCATGCCGGTAGGTCCGAGTCGGGTCAACCAGGAGATTCCTTGGCGCGCCTCGGGCGTGTCCAGGGTCAAACGCGTCGGTTGATAGACGTCATCGAACAACTCCCCACCGGCGCCCCAGATCGCCGCCGCATAACGATGGATCGTCGGATCGAACGCCACACCATGAATATCGGCATGTCCGTCACCATTCGTATCCCGCGTCAAGGTAACGGCTGCCTCGGAGAACTCATCCCAGGTCCATCCGCCGGTAGGGGCCGCGATTCCTGCTTCCTCGAACATCTCCGTGTTGAAATAGACGACCAGGCTACTGAGATTCTGCGGAATCGCCAGCAGCGGTTTACCAGCGGGCCGGAACAGCGAAAGCGCTTCCGGGTAGAAATCTTCTTCTGCAAGTGCCGCGCTTGACTCCATCCAGGTATCGAGTGGCTCCAGCACGCCTCGCGTGTCGTACGCGCCCACATCGCGGTAGGTGAAGAGAAAGACATCGGGCGGATTCGGCCCCGTGAAGGAGTCCCGCAACCACTCGGGGTATTTGCTTGCCGGCAGCAAGCGTCCCAATGGCGCCACGTTCGACGACGAGATGACAATCGGCTCGATCTTGATTTCGCTCTGCGCCGCTTCGAAATGATCGATCAGTTGCGCATACGCCAGGGCCTCGGATGGATCGGCGAAAAACGCGAACCGAACCGCATCTGCCCCGAGCGATCCCTCCGGCCGCATCAGCGTCGCCAATCCCGCGGCTGGGGCGGTTTTCAGCAACGTGCGTCGTGGGAGCTTCGAGCGGGAGAAGTCTGTCATGAACGTCGCTTTCTGCGGAGCTGGGGACCGGCGGCGTGATTCCACGTCGACGAACGATCGAATTGCTCTCGAAAGTGTGCTCGATTGTGCACAATCCGTCGACAGCAAATGATTGCGGTTCGGATGCATGTCGGGCAGACTGGCAGCAGAGTTCTACGATTCAGGCACGTGCCACAGTTGCAAGGAGGATGTGTGAACGCTGTTCGATGGTCCCATCGTCACACCCTGATATTCGCCGCCCTGGTCCTGTTGTTGGCCGGAATAGTACCGCCCTTCGCAGCAGTGCCGGCAACTGCTCAGGATCAGACCGAGATCCGTTTCGCATTCTGGGGAGACCCGGCCGAGGAAGCCGCCTATCAGGCAGTGGTCGACTCCTTCGAGTCCGCACATCCGGAGATCGACGTGATCGTCGACTACACACCGGGACAGAGCGACTACTACCGCAAGATTGCGTCCGATTTTGCAGCGGGTGACGCGCCCGATGTCTACCTCACCAATTACCGTCAGTTCGGCCAGTATGCAAGCGCGGGTGGGCTGGCGCCAATCCAGAGCTATTTGGACAACAGCGCGACCATAGCGGAATCGGACTACTACGAACTCTCGCTCGACGCGTTTCGATTCGGAGCGGCGGGCGAACTCTATTGCCTCCCGCAGAACATCTCGAGTCTGGTGGTCTACTACAACGAAGATCTGTTCGAAGCAGCGGGCGTGCCCGTACCCGAAGATGGCTGGAGCTGGGACACGTTCGTTTCGGCCGCTCAAGCACTGACCCAGGACACGGATGGCGACGGCACGATCGACCAATATGGGGTCGTGGTGACCCCCTCGATGTACCGAATGGTCTCCTGGATCTGGGGTTCCGGTGGTGAGGTGGTCGACGATATCGCCAACCCGACAACCCTGACCATCGACACGCCCGAAGCGCTGGCCGGGCTCGAGAAGTTCGTCAGTCTCGGCGTCAGCGGGTACAACGTGGTCCCACCAGAGGAAGAAGTTGCCGCAGAAGCAGATCAGGACCGATTCATGCGTGGGGGCGCCGCGATGTTCATTCAGAGTCGCCGCCCGGTTCCGACCTTGCGCGAAATCACCGATTTCTCGTGGAACGTCACTTCCCTGCCGGTACTCGACCAAGCCGCCACCGTGCTGCATAGCGACGCCTTCTGCATGGCGGCAAATGCGGACAACCAGGACGCCGTCTGGACCTTCATCGAATACGCCGGCAGTGCCGAAGGTCAGCTTCTGCTCGCTGAGACCGGCCGAACCGTGCCATCGATGATCAGTGTCTCCGAGTCCGATGTCTTTCTGAAAGGGGTTCCTCGGACGAGCTCTGACGCGTCGCCGGTCTCCTCACCGGAAGCCGTCGCCCCGTTGCCACCCTCCAACGCGCAGGTCTATCTCGATAACGTTACCGTCATGCATCGCCTGCCATCGATCTCGACCTGGGGGGAAGTCGAAGACGCATTCGACGCGGAATTCGACCGGTCGTTCTATATCGAGGGTTTCGACGTTGCCGCCGCCGCGCAAGCCGCGATAGCCAGCAGCAAAGACGCGTTCGACCGGGCAAGCACGTAAAGGAGTCCAGAGTCCGATGTCCAGTGTCCAGAGTAATTGGATTTTCTCTGAGCACTGGACGCTGGACCCTATTGACGATCGGAGGGGGCAACGCTCCGCAGCTCCCGCAGAAACGCATGCTGCGCAAGGACGAACACGGCCACCACTGGGATAACCGTTAGCAACGCTCCGGCCATGATGATTGGCCAGTTGGTCGATTCAAGGCTATAGAGCATCCGTAACCCAAGCGATGCAGTGAACTTATCGGCGGTTCGCATCAACAGGAGCGGTTCCACAAAGCTGTTCCAGTAGTGGACGAACGCCAGCACGGCCACCGTGCCGATTGCGCCTCTCGCCTGTGGCAAGCCGATCCCGGCCCAGATCCGGTACGCTCCCGCACCGTCCAGGCGGGCGGCGTCATAGACCTCCTTCGGCACGGTAAGGAAGGCCCAGAGAAAGAGCAGGACGAAGAAGGGCGAGGTCCCCATCAGCGCGGGTACCATCAATGCCCCCCGCCGGTTCATCAGACCTGCCTCCTTGAAGAGAAGAAAACGCGGGATCCAGATTGCTGTCAGGGGTACCATCAGACAGAGCGCGGAAAATGCAACCAGCCGCCCGCGGTACCGCAATGGAAGCTGCGACATCGCAAACCCGGCCAGGGAGGCAAAGATCACGGTCACCGGCACCGCCACGGACACAACGATTACGGAATTCAACGCGAACCGCGCCGCATCGATGATCTCGAAGACGGTCTGGTAGTTCCGCCAGACGACAGGCGACGGCCACCACTCCATCTGGCGCGGCAGTGGTGCGCCCGTCGCGCGCAATGACGTCGAAATCGCCCACGCAAGCGGCAACAGGAAAAGGGCGCAGACGACGGCAACGACGGCCGTCCAGAACGCCCTGCCAATCGCGCGACTACCCATTGCGGCCGAATCCTTCGTGCCAGCGATGAGTCAGCTTGTACTGGATGAGCAGAATCGTTCCGGTGATCGCGTACATCGCAACCGTCATCGAGGCTGCATAGCCGAAGCGGAGATACTCAAACGCCGTGGTGTAGATGTACATCGGCAGGTACATCGTCGCGTAGTCCGGACCGCCACCTTTGCCAACGATCAACGCCGGGACGAAGTTGGTCTGAAAGCTGAGAATCGTGTCCCGGAAGAGCAGGATCAACAACGCAGGGGCGATGATCGGCACGATCACGTCGCGGAAGGAGCTCCACGCGCCTCCACCGTCGACGGCTGCCTGGGCGGGAAGATCCGGATCGACGCTGCCCAGGGCAGCCAGGCAAACAAGCAACCCCTCTCCAATCTGCCAGACCATCATCAGCACGATTCCCAGGCGGGCCGAGGTCGGATCGACCATCCACGACGGTCCGTCGATGCCGGCCACGGCAAGAAGCTGATTGAGCGGTCCGTAAATCGGATTGAGAATCCAAAGCCAGATGAGCGCCCAGGCGAGATCCGGCATGACGGTCGGCAGGTAGACGACGGCGCGCCCAATGAGCGACCTGCGCGCCGGTCGTTGCAGAAGCCGGGCAAGAGCGAGCGCGCCCAGGAGCCGCAACGGCACCGCCAACACGATGTAGAGGAGCGAGTTCGCCACGGCGATCCGAAAGATCTGATCGCCGGGCAATCGCCGGAAATTCTCCAATCCGGCCCAGGCGGGCGGCTGAATCGCGTTGTAGTCCGTCAGGGCAAGCGCAAAACCTGCCAGCCCGGGACCGATCACCAGCACCGCCAGCCCGATGAGATAGGGAGCAAGCATCGATCCCAGGGCGACATGCTGGGAGTTTCGCCGCCACCAGCGGGCCAGACTCATGAAACGGCCCGGCTGGTCAGCCCATCTGCTCTCTGACGCGCCACGCTCATGCCACTTGCTCGCTGCCACATTGGATCGATGAGCGCAAGCCTATCAGACTCCTGATTCAGCGACCGATACGGCACGTGCGTCGGTCAACCGACCGGCGATGGCTATTGCGAGTCCAAGCACGATGACCGACCCAAGCGCGACCAGCACGAATCCCCGCGCTGTTGCGACATCGTCGATGCTCGTGACCGCCACGATCGACCCTCCGATCCCCACGCCGAGCGCCACCCCGAGCGTATTCCCCAACTGTCCCGCGGAAATCGTGGCTCCTTCGCTGCCTTCCGGCGCAGCGTCCAGAACCACCAGCATCAATGTCGAAAACGCCAGCCCCATGCCGAGCCCAGTCACCGCCCAAGCCGGCAAGACCAGCAAGACCGGCATGTCCGTAACGCAAACGGCCAATGTCAGCAAAATGCCAATTCCAATGGTTGCGAGTCCGATCCGGACGAGCAGCGATCGCGCGTAGCGAGTGGAGGTTCGGTCGACAACCCAGGCTCCGGCGGTCCAGGTCAATGCACTGGCCGTCAAAGGCAGGCCGGACATGACCGGCGATTGGTGCCGGAGATCGGTCAACGCCAGCGGAATGAAGAACTCGAAGCCGAAGAATGCCACGGTCAGCAGAATCACCGACGCGACCGCCGTAGCCACCCCTCTGCGGGCCCGCAGCGTACCGGGCGGGGTGAGCCGTCCAAACGATGGAATGAGCACGAGCAGTCCAACCGCCCCAAGCCCAAGCAACGCCCACCATTCCGTCCGCCCGAAGGCGCCCAGCAGCAGCGCCGTGCCGGCTGCCAGCAAGAGCGCATCGCGAAACCGGCTCAAATCGCGCGCGCCGCCTGCAACCACATCGACCGCTCGCAACGACGGGACGGTGAGCGCCATGGCGATCAGGGGAAACGGAATCATTCCCAGAAAAACCCAACGCCAGCCGATATGCTCGGCCACGAATCCAGCCACCGCCGGCCCGACAAGACCGGGGATCACCCATGCAGACGAGGTCAACGCCATCAGGCGCGGACGAGCGTCGGGAGGATACGCTTTGCCGACTGCGGTCCAGGCAACCGACAGCAACATGCCGCTTGCAAAGCCCTGCGCAACCCGCCCCAGAATCAGGACCGGCATGGACGGCGCCAGTCCGCCAATCAGGAGGCCGACCGAAAAGAGCACAATGCCAACCATGAACGGCCGTACCATACCGATGCGGTCGATCTCGGTTCCGGCCAGCACGATGCCGACCATGTTCGCCAGCGTGAACGAGGCCAGAATCCAACCGTAGTAGTGCAACCCGCCGAGATCGTCGACGGTCTCCGGCATGACCGTCGCCACGGCCAACGCTTCGAACGCGCCGGCCACGATCGTAAGCAGGAGACCAACGGTCAGCTTACCAAGCCGTGGTCCCCAAATCGATTCGATTTCGACGGATTCCGTTGTCTGTTCACCGTGCACGTTGTGTGCGGCGCCCGTTTCCTTATCCATGCACCATTCGGGTTCGACGAGCCCGCTGGCCCAGTCTGCTCCACATCGAGCTCCCAACACTTGGGAAGCGAGATTCCCTTCGAGCTTCGTTTAGCGCGGCCTGCCCGAATCGTCGATTCGACCGGCCAGAATCTCGATCCCCTGGGAACTCACAGCTCCGGGCTCAGGACTCCGCCCCTGGCGGTCGTTCCTGCACCGGCAGCGCCTGCATCACCGCCGAATGCTTCATCACCAGACCGGGGTTCTCCTGCAGCAACTGCGTGTACTCCGCCTTGAACGGCGATTCAACCGACGAGGCGAGCACCGACCGAGTCTCCACATAGAGTGTCTCGATCGAGCCAATGGTGATCGGCTCTTTGCTGGCAACCTTTTCATCGATATCGACGATCAGCGTCGTCATCGGGCCGATCCAGGCAAACGACGGATCCGAGGTCGCCAGCCGGAAGAACTCGAATTCGCTCGCAACCGGCCCAACGTTCTGCTCGTAACGCTTCCGCTCGACGTTCAACAGTTCCTTGTGCAGATTGAGCAGCGCTTCTCGCACCTTGAAAAGTTGGGTGCGGTCCTCGGGCGTCGCAGTTTCGGTCGGGTCTCGTTCGTCCGTCATCGTAGTACTCCAGAGCAACACAGCAGGGTACGTTTACGGTGCAATGAGGTAGCGCGGACGACCACGCCACCTCATACCGGATTGGCGAAGCTACAGCTTCTCGCCGACCGCCTTCGCTTCCACGAAATTCAGCAAATAGTCAGGGCCGCCCGCCTTCGAGTTGGTCCCGCTCAACTTGATTCCGGCAAATGGGTGGACGCCCATCATGGCTCCGGTCGACTTGCGATTCAGATAGAGATTTCCGACCTCGAACTCATCGCGTGCGCGTTCCAAGTTTGCCCGTGAGCCTGAATAGACGGACCCGGTCAGTCCATATTCCGAATCGTTTGCCACCTCGATCGCCTCATCGAACGAATCGACCTTGACGATTGCCAGCACCGGGCCGAAGACCTCTTCACAGGCAATGCGGGAATTTGCGGCTGCATCGGCGAAGATGGTCGGCGGAATGTAGTAGCCGTTCGCATCGGGCGTCTCGCCCTGGTAGACCAGCTTCGCTTCCTTCTTGCCGACCTCGATATAGTTCTCGATCGAATCGAACTGGTTCTTGTCGACCACCGCGCCCATGGACGCCTCACCGGCCAGCCCACTGCCCACCGATACGACCTCCTTCGTTCGGGCGACCACCCCATCGACGATCTGGTCGTAGACATCGGCCAACACAATCACCCGCGAACACGCGGAACACTTCTGGCCGGAGAATCCAAACGCCGACGTCACAATCCCTTCGATCGCATCGTCGAGATTGGCCGAGCTATCGACGACAATCGCGTCCTTGCCGCCCATCTCCGCCGTAACGCGCTTGAGCCAGCGCTGTCCCTTTTGCACCTTCGCCGCGGTCTCGAAGATATGCACACCGACATCCTTGGAGCCGGTGAAGCAGACAAAACGCGTTCGTGGGTCTTCGACCAGCAGATCGCCAATCTCACTCCCGGAACCGGGAACGAAGTTGACCACCCCGGCGGGAACTCCGGCTTCGATCATGATCTCGACCATCTTGTACCCGATGACCGGCGTGTTCGTGGCCGGCTTGAGCACGACGGTGTTCCCGACCGCGATCGGGGCCATGGTCATTCCCGTCAGGATGGCGCACGGGAAATTCCAGGGTGGGATGACGATGCCAACCCCAATCGGCTGGTAGAAGTAATCGGTCGCCTCATTGGGCAGGTGAGCCAGGTCGACGCGCTCAGTCAGCTTGACGGCATGCGCGGCGTACCATTCGAGAAAGTCGACCGCCTCGGCAACCTCGCCTTCGGCCTCGTCCCATGGCTTGTCCAGCTCGTAGACCATCCAGGCCGCCAGCTCGAACCGGCGCCGGCGCACGATTGCGGCCATGCGTAGCAAAACGCTCGCTCGCCCGACCATGGGCATCCGCCGCCACTCCTTGAAGGCATCCTGGGCGGCGGCAATGGCATCGAGGGCATCGTCTTTCGACGCACGTGCCACCTTGCCAACGACCTGATCGAGATTTCCAGGGTTCGTCGATGTAATCCACGTACCCGTCTCGCGCCGCTCTCCCCCGACGATCAGGGGATACTCGCGTCCGAGCTCGCTCCCGACCTTGGCCAAGGCTGCCTGCATGGCGCCCCGCACACTCGGATCAGAAAAATCGGCACTTGGCTCGTTCGTAAACGCAGCCCGCAGCATGAGCACTTTCCTCTCAGATGAACAATGTACGATTCGCCCGCCCTGGAGCGATCTGCAACGATCAGACTAATCGAAATTGCCCATTCCGTGGACCGGAAAGGGCAATTTCGCTCTGGCCCGCGTCAAATGGAGTTGCGTCAAGCCCCGCCGAGCTGCGCGATCAGGTCTCGCGCGGCGGTCAGTTCCTCGATGTTGATGGTGTGTCCCATTCCGCAGACCCGGAAGTCGACGGCGCCCCCAGCGTGCCCGACTTCTCCCCGGTGACCTCGAACTGCTCCAGCGGATGTGCGGATCGGAATCACTACACCCCCCGAAGATCGGCGTCTGCTCCAGCGATCCCTGGAAGCTCGCTGGGTCGATCTGCTCGCCGATCAGGCCGCCGGAGAAGATCACCACTCCGCCGTATCGACGCGGATACCGTGCGACGAACTCGGACGCAAGACAAGCACCCTGGGAGAACCCGAGCAGCACCGCCCGTTCGAGCGGCATCCCGGAATCCTGGAGATGCTGCAGCAGACCGCCGACGATCGAAATCGCTGAGTCCAGAAAAGGCTGATTCTGCTCCACTGGATTGAGGAAGCTGTAGGGATACCATGTGTGCGCCGCCGCCTCGGGAGCAAGCCAGGCGGTATCCGGCACTTTGAGCGTCTTCGCGATGCTGATGATATCGGAGGCATTCGCCCCACGCCCGTGGATAGCGATGACCGCGTTCGCGGCTTTGTCGACCGGCGGTCCAGAGCGGAGGAGTGGTTGCCCTGCATGGGGCCCGAAGGGAATCACCGGGGTCTCTCCGATCTCTAAACAGACTGCCCTGAGTCAATAGGAAAGCGACGCAATGAAGTCGTCCAGTGTCCCATATCCATTCACATTGATGCGATAGACGTGCCAGCGGTCCATCGACCGGTCGAGCGGTTGCGGTCCGCCGGCAACATCGAACGCCATCAGATACCCGGCTTCGATAACGATATACGGTGTCAGCTCGTCGAAGGCCCCGAACGGATAGGAGAAGCACGTGATCTCGTTGCCAAGCACCGATTCGAGAAAAGCCTTATTTTCGGCGATCTCGTAGAGCTGCTCGTCGTAGCTCATCGTGCTGAGATTCGGATGGGAGACGGTATGCCCGCAGACTTCGCCCGCGCGATCGAGCGTACGAATCTGCCCGGCGGTAAGCTGGGCGTAGTTAGGAAGGGAAAAGACGCCTTCGAAACCGTACTGCTCGAGCAATTCCAGGAACACCCAGTCCGACGCGTTTCCATCGTCGATCGTGATCATAACTGGTTTCTCGGGCAAGGGAATTCCATAGACCAT
The DNA here is from genome assembly GCA_023957115.1 of Thermomicrobiales bacterium. GTDB lineage: Bacteria > Chloroflexota > Chloroflexia > Thermomicrobiales > UBA6265 > JAMLHN01. Next base: position 11,682 of record JAMLHN010000036.1, on the reverse strand, counting down.
CCATGCCACCAGCTCAGCGCTGGTGATCGATTCGTATCCATTCTCCGCCAACCAGGCAAGCTGTTCCTCTAGCTGGGCGGCGGTGACCTGGTACTCGGCGCCGGTCTCCTGAATGCTGTGGTACATCAACACCGGGACATTGGGCGGACTATCGGTTGGAATCTGCTTCTGACTCAGATATCCGGCAGCGACCCATCCAGTCTTGTCACCGAACTGAGCCTCCAGGAATCCGTCTTCCATCTTGCCGGTCAGCGTGAGATCCGAATTGATCGGAACCACCGCAAGCTTCTCCTGGTCCGATCCCGGTCCCGAGCGCAAGACGATCTCGGCATCGGAGACCACCTGCGCGCCACTCATGACGAGCGGGCGGCCGGCTTCCGCCGCCACAGCCATGATCTCGGCCTGGCGGCGTTCGTCATCTTCCGGCTCCGGTCCACGATCGACATACACTGAGCGAACCCAGCCTTCCGAATCGCCAAACCGCACCTTCTCGTACGCGCCGCTTATCTCTCCGGTAGCCTCCACCTCGGTTCCAGCATCGATGACGACCACCGCGTCATGGTCGATTCCGGGACCTGCCCGCAGATTGACCGATTCGATCAGGGTCGCACTGCCGGCCGGAAGCAACGCACTTTCGTCGAACGTGCTGGCAACCGCAGCCGGCCGGGAATCGACCTGGATGAGGCCTGCTGTCAACCCAGCCGTCGCGCTCGCCATAGACGACCGGGACGTACCCAGATTCGCCTCGCCGGTCACGGTCGGCGCTGCCTGGGGTGGCACGATCAGCAGAAGATGCGGGATGTTGGCATTGGAGCAGCGCGCAGATTGAGATAGCTAGAGCTCATCGCGGTGGACGGAGTGACCGGGGTGGAGCGCACGTCATTCCAACCCGGCGTGAAGGCGAGGAGCACAGCTACGATGACAAGAGCCGTCCTGCGAGGGCACGAAGCGAGGTACGAAGCGTCATACGGGGAAGTCGCTTCCGGCATCAACAAAGTGGGGAGCCTCGCACCATGCGAGGCCACAATTCACTTGGCTATCCCTAAGATATTCCCATACGAACGCTCAGTTTTCCATAGCCTGAAAGTCAAACTGGGAATTTGCGGGGAGCCGCATGAGAGATACGGGCCAATACGTAACGCATCGACTGCGTTGTACGTTTGGAACGGTATCGAACGTACGATGTCGCATGCTACAATGTACGTACACATTGCTTGCGTGCCATGCGGTCGATGTGTCGATCGAGCGTCTCCAGTCCACCGTGGCAACGTTGCAGCGTCACGAGTACCGGCTGGACCAGGCGTCACAACACGGCTACGGCCAGTGGGGGTCAGGAGATGGTTTTTCGTAAGGACCGGGGAGGAGATTCCTTCCAGCGGCAGATCAGCGCGCTTCGCCAGCAACTCGGCGGCTCAGAGTTCGACGAAGCCGAAGACGAGGGTTCGGTCGAGCCGGCAGGGACAGCCGAACAGCCCTACGTCGCAGGTCGTTCGTATGAGGAGCCGCTGCAGTTCGAGCGAGATCGATACAGCTACGAGCAATCCGCTACCGAGATCGTTTCAGAATCGCCATCCGGCGAACCGCCTGCCCCGGCAATTCCTGTTGTGGATGGCGAAACCACGGTTCTGAGCCCAAACGCAAGCTGGAAAGGCGAGATCGTCGCCGAAGGGTCGATGCATATTCTCGGCAGGTTCGAAGGCGACATCAAGGTGCGCGACGAGCTTTTCATCCTCGACGACGCCAAAGTCGACGCAACCATCGCGGCAGCCAATGTCTATATCTCCGGCCAGTATGACGGCAACCTCAACTGCAACAATCGCCTGGAAGTGCTGCCGACCGGCCGGGTCCGGGGAGAGATCTACGCCCCGGCGCTGGTCGTGCACAATGGCGCTGTTATCAATGGAAAGGTGCGGATGACCGCCAACGCGGTGACCAACCCGCCGGTCGAAGCCGTCGTTCAACGTCGCGCCCGCAGCGGCACTGCCTAAATTCGTGACAATGCCGTTTTCCGATCCATCCTCCGAGCGCGCAGCGCCTCATCAGAATCTGGGAGCTTGTTGACATGTCGTTTCGCACGTCAGTGCTCGATACGAACCAGGCCGGATCGAACCAGGCTGGTTTTGGCGATCAGGACTCCTTCAGCGTCATCGACAAGTTTTCCCGATTCGACGGCGATTTCGTCGCCGAACGAGATTTGCGGGTCGAAGGGAACGTCAAGGGGTCGATCGACTGCCATGGCACGCTGTTCATTGCGGAAGGGGCTCTCGTGGCCGCGCGGGTAACCGCGGAAAACATTACCGTTGCCGGTGATCTTTCCGGCGAAACCCGGTGCCGGGGCCGGCTCCAACTCCTGCAAACCGGACGCGTTCGGGGACGTGTGAGCACGGCCGCGCTGATCATCACCGAGGGAGCCATCTACGAAGGCGACCTAGCGATGTCGGAGGCAGCGGCTCCCCAGGAGACGCCTGCGGCGCGTCCGGTGGCTGTCCCCACGCAAGCGGAATCTATCGAAAGCGCACCCGAGCCGGAGGAGCCATCGGTCACGCCGAGCACGTTCATCCGCCGGCTGGGCGGACCGGAGACTCCGTGGGAGGAGTCTGCAAATCCGGAATCGGACAACTCCTGAGCGCACATTCCCCGCACCGCTCCACGTCGAAGAGAACGACCGTTTGTTGGTTCGTACCGTACAAACGTGACGCTACAGCCGATCAATCCGACCGGCCCACATGCTATACTCCCGGCGTTGGGAATGTTCGCCAGCGGAACGATTTGACTGTTGGCAACGGAGAGTCCCGCACGGTTCGAATGCACGCAATAGCCTCGATGTTGGGCGAGTTGATGGCAGCCGAGCCTCAGGCGCTGGCTCGCAATGGATGACCGGATCTGTGGCACCTGCCGGCATTTCGAATGGGCAGCACAAGCGGGGCGCGGCTGGTGTCGCAACCCTCGGTTGTTCACGTCCAGCCAAAGTCAGCCGGTGTCGGAGGACGAGCTTGCCTGCGCGACCCGTTTGGGAGACTACTGGGAAGCCGGCGACGAGCTCGGTGTTCCGGTTGCCGTCGAACCAGAACCAGACATCATCCGTCCAGTTGAGTACCATGAACAACGAGTCCCGTCGGGAGGTGATCAGATGAGAGGCTCCAGCGCAGATCAGCCGCGGTCTTCCGACGATCCGTTGTACGAATCGCCAGAAGGGACAGCTCCCCGTGGTCGCAGGACCCCAAGTGGCGGCGAACGCGCGCCATCGTCGGGTGGTCCGGGTGATCGCGCTCCCAGCTACCAGGCCGACGATCGGTACTGGACCGACTATTTGCGCATTGCATTGCCAATCGCCGGGTTGCTCCTGCTGCTCAGCGTTTTCTGGTACTGGGCGAGCTCATTCATCGGCGCCGACAACGACGGCACCCAGACACCGGTCGTTGCCGTCAATCTCACGCCGGACAGCGAGCCAACGATGACGCCCACCCTTGTCGAGGCCGTCTCGCTCGAAACGCCAACGACAGGACCAGCCACCGAACCAACACAGGACGCCGCACCACCCACCCAAGCTCCGGCCGAGCCAACGCAACCACCGGCCGAACCAACGCAACCACCGGCCGAACCGACGCAACCACCGGCCGAACCGACGACGGAGGGCGGCTTTGCCGAAGGTGACTTGGTCATCGTCAATGACAACGACGTCAACATGCGAGCAGAACCGTCTACAGGCGGTGAGGTGGTCGACACGCTCGCATTTGGAACAGAGTTGCGAGTTCTCAGCGGCACTCCGACCCAGGACGATGAATACACATGGTGGAATGTCAGCGATGATGCGCTCGGCATCACCGGTTGGGTTGTCGAGCAGTACCTTGAGAAGTAGTCACGCTCGGTATGAGCGGTAGGCACGAGGGTCGGGCAATTTTCTGCCCGACCTGTTGTCTTTGGGTACCGCGGCTACTCGCTTCTCCACTATGCAGAGATTCGTGTCCGACCAATCCGCCACGCAGGCTTCTCCGAACTCCGACTTCGGAATCATGACCAGCCCGTCCGTGTATACTCTCGGGTGGCCCGGCGTTTGCCGGGTCTTTATCTGGCAGGCGTCAGGATTCAATCCGGCGTGCCGGCATCGAACGGGGGTGCCGGTCCGGGTTGGGGATGAGTGACGCCGGAGACCCAACGATTGAAGGAGGACCCCGTGGTAGCTTCGCTCCCAGATACGCCCGATGTTGTGATGCAGCAACTGCTGCAGGCGGGCGTTCACTTCGGACACCAGGCCAAGCGCTGGAACCCGAAGATGAAGCCGTATATCCATTCGCAGCGCAATGGCATCCATGTCATCGACCTGGATCAGACACTCGGCTATCTCGGTCAGGCGCTCGACTTTGTCAAGCAGACCACCGCCAACGACGGCAAGATTCTGTTCGTCGGCACCAAGAAGCAGGCGCAGGAGGTCATTGCGACCGATGCGACCCGCTCCAACCAGTTCTATATCAATCGCCGCTGGCTTGGCGGAACCCTCACCAACTTCACGACCATTCGCGGCCGGCTGAAGCTGATGAAGGATATCGAGCGCCAGGAGGAGCGCGGCGACCTCGAGCTGCTGCCGAAGCAGGAAGCGGCAAACCTGCGCAAGGAGCTCGAACGGCTTCAGCGCACGCTCGGCGGTATGCGCGATATGACGCAACTGCCGGCCGCCCTCTTCGTCATCGATCCGAAACGCGAACACCTGGCAATGGCCGAGGCCAAGAAGCTGAAGATTCCAGTGATTGCCATCACCGACACCAACGCAGACCCGGATCAGATCGACTACATCATCCCCGGCAATGACGATGCAATTCGCGCCGTGCGCCTGCTGACTGGCATGATCGCCGACGCCGCCGTCCAGGGCTCCCTCGAGAATCAGGCGTTCCGCGCCGATGAGGCATTCGCCGCCGAGGCCGAGCTGGCCGATGCGCCCGCCATTGTCGATGCTGCGCCGGCCGTCGAAGAGGCCGTGACCGAAGCAATTGACGAGGCCGCGGCCGAAGTCACCCCGTAGATTCTCTTTTTTGGTCCAGAGTCCGGGGTCCAGTGTCCAGTGCTGGCCCCGGAGCTCTCTGGGCGCTGGACGCTGGACACTGGACAACAACAAAAGATTGAGAGAGGAATGAGCTCGACAACAATTAGCGCCGCCCAGGTGAAGGAACTTCGCGATCTCACCGGGGCCGGCATCATGGAGTGCAAACGCGCCCTCACCGAGACCGGCGGCGACGTCAAGAAAGCCGAAGCCATCATCGTCCAGCAGGGTTTGGCCAAGGCCGACAAGAAGTCGGGCCGCTCGGCCAGCGAAGGCGTGATCGAACCGTACGTCCACGGCGGCCGTATCGGCGCGTTGGTCGAAATCAACTGCGAAACCGACTTCGTGGCCCGCACCGAGGACTTCAAGGCGCTCGCCCACGACATTGCCATGCAGGTTGCCGCCATGGCGCCCCGCTATGTCACGGAAGACGAGATCTCCGAAGCGGATTGGGCCAAGCTCGACGAGGAATTCGCCGACCGAAAGGCCGCAACCGCGGCGGTTGTGCTGCTCGAGCAGCCGTTCATCAAAGATTCCAAGGTCAAGATTGGCGATCTCGTGCGGGCCAGCATCGGCAAGCTCGGCGAAAATATCGTCGTGCGCCGCTTTGCCCGCTTCGAAGTCGGCGCCGATCTGCCGGCTGCCTCGGACGCAGAATAGAGATCATTCCATTCGGGAAGAGATGGGATCGAGGCGCTTCGCCGCGAAGGAGCCACGCACGTGAGTGAACGACACGAACGCGTCTTGCTGAAGCTCAGCGGTGAAGCGCTGATGGGCGACTCGCACTACGGCATAGATCCTACCGTGGTGACCTCGTTGGCACAGCAAATCAAGAAAGTCGCCGACAAGAATGTGCAGGTTGCCGTTGTCATCGGCGGCGGCAATATTTGGCGAGGAATCTCCGCCAGTATCAAGGGGATGGACCGTTCCACCGCCGACTATATGGGGATGGTTGCGACGGTGTTGAACGGCCTGGCGCTCCAGGAGGCATCCGAGCGCGCCGGCGTGCCGACCCGGGTGATGACCGCCATCGAAATGCACGAAGTCGCGGAACCCTACATCAGGCGTCGCGCGATTCGGCATATGGAAAAGGGTCGTGTCGTGATCCTGGCCGCCGGCACTGGCAATCCGTACTTCACCACGGATACCGCGGCGGCGCTCCGCGCGCTCGAGCTCAACGCCGACATTCTGCTCATGGCAAAAAACGGGATCGATGGCGTCTACGACTCGGATCCCCGGCTCAATCCGGCAGCCCGTCGCTACGAGCGAGTTTCGCATCAGGAAGCGATCGAAAGAGACCTGCGGGTCATGGATGCAGCCGCGCTTTCGCTCTGCCGGGAAAACAACGTTCCAATCCTCGTCTTCAATATCCGCGACGATGAAGCCATCGAGCGCGCGGTCGAAGGTGGGCAGGTCGGCACGCTCGTCGTTGCCGGCGAATCCCGGTTCGCTCCGGCCTAGCCAATCCCCCGGCCCGGTAGCGAGTAGAATCGACCCAACAGAAGGGGCTTCACTATGATCAATGAGACACTGGCCGACGCAGAGAGTCGGATGGCAAAATCGATCGAAGCGCTGCACCGCGACCTCAATACGGTTCGCACCGGCCGCGCATCGCCAGCGCTTCTGGACCGCGTGATGGTCGAGTACTACGGTACGCCCACTCCCCTGAACCAGATGTCGAACATCTCCGCGCCCGAAGCACGCCTGCTCGTCATTCAGCCGTGGGATAAGGGCGTCATCCCCGATATCGAACGGGCACTGCAGAAATCGGACATCGGTATTACGCCATCCAATGACGGGACGGTGATTCGTCTGGCGATCCCAATGCTGACCGAAGACCGCCGCAAGCAGCTGGTCAAACAGGTTCACGGACAGATCGAGGACGCCAAAGTCGCCATTCGCAATGTCCGCCGGGATTCGCTCTCGAGCGTCCGCGAGATGAAGAACGAGAAGATGATCTCGGAGGATGACGAGCGCCGCGCCGAGCAACGCCTGGAGGAACTCACCAAGCGATTCGTCGACGAGGCGGATAAGGTCGGCAAAGCCAAGGAACACGAGCTCCTGGAGGTCTAGTACGCGTGGCATCGATCCACGAGCGGACGAACGAGCTTCCACAACTCGTGCAGCCCGATCCACCGATCAATGTGCCAAGACATGTTGCCATCATCATGGATGGCAATGGCCGCTGGGCGGCGAGTCGCGGACTACCGCGGCTTGCCGGTCATGAGCAGGGCACCTCCAATATTCGGCGCATCACCGAAGCGGCCGGCGCGCTGGGGATCGAATACCTCACGCTCTGGGCATTTTCGACCGAGAACTGGAGTCGACCAGCCGAGGAGGTGAGCGGGATCGTCCGTATCTTGGGCGAAACGCTCGATCGGGAGCTGGAAGAGCTCCATCGACAGGGGGCGCAGCTTCGCCATATTGGCAGTCTCGATGGCTTGCCGGCGGGTCTGCGCGATGCTGTGCTCGGAGCAATCGAGCTCACACGTGAGAACGACCGGCTCGTGCTCACGCTTGCGTTCGATTACGGTGGCCGGCAAGAGCTGATTGCCGCCGTCCGCAACATCATCGCCGAAGGCGTATCGCCAGAGCAGATCGACGACGAATGTATCAATCGCCACCTCTACACGCGCGACCTGCCAGATCCCGATCTCATCATTCGGACCTCCGGCGAGTACCGGTTGAGCAATTTTCTTATCTGGCAGTCCGCCTATTCTGAGCTCTATTTCAGTCCGGTTCTTTGGCCCGAGTTCGGCCCACAGGACCTGGAAAACGCAGTTCGGGACTTTAGTCGGAGGGAACGGCGGTTCGGCAATATCTCGGCCGAGGCCGCCCGAGCGACACGAGGGAGTGCATGAAAACACGGTCGATCTCGGCAATCGGAGTAGTGCTGGTTGGGGTCATTCCCGCGCTCATCGGCGGTCCGATCTGGGCGGTCGCGTTTGCGGTGATCTGCATGATCGCGTTTGTCGAGTACCACGGACTCGCGAGCAGAATATCCGGCCGCATTCCCAAGGTTGGAATTCTGATCATTCCCTGTTTCGCCGCGGTCGCCTGGACAGAGCATCAGGAGCGCCTGGCGATGGGGCTCGTGGCGCTTGCCGTCGCGCTCCCGTTGATCAGCACAACGCGTCGCAAGAATCTCCACGGCGCCAGCACCGATTGGGCGTTTGCCGCCGCCGGCACGCTCTATCTTGGCACGGCGGTCTTTGCCGGCGTTCAGCTGCGACAGATGTCGGGTACCGTCTCGCGCGACTGGTTGACGAACCTCGATTCGAGCCTCTCACTCGCCTGGCACGACGCGCCCCGAGGGCTGGCATGGCTCATCACTGTCCTGCTTTGCACCTGGCTGGCCGATGCGCTTGCCTACATGGCCGGAAGCAAAGTCGGGCGACGCAAGCTTTCCCCGGTCGTGAGCCCCAATAAGTCGAAAGAGGGGTTTGCGGCTGGTCTGGGAGCGGCCGCCGTCATTGGAGTCATCTGCTTCTGGGGATTCGGTCTGACTCCGCATTGGCTATGGGGACTTCTCTTCGGAGCGCTCATCGCCTGGGTCGGCCTCTATGGCGATTTGGCCGAATCGGTGCTGAAACGTGACGCCGGCGTGAAGGACAGCAGCGATCTCATTCCCGGTCACGGTGGATTCCTCGATCGCATCGATGCCCTGCTCTTCACATTCATTGCCGGCTGGTTTCTGGCAATCGCCTTCGACCGCTACCTGATGTGAGCGCAGCCACTCAACCGAGCGACCGGCCCAAAACCGGCGTTGCGTTGATTGGGTCGACCGGCTCGATCGGGACGCAAACGCTCGACGTTCTCAGAAATCTGCCCAATCGCTTCCGGCTGGTCTCCATTGCCGCCGGAAACAACCTCACCCTGCTCGCCGATCAGATCGATGAATTTCAGCCCGCATTGGCGGTCCATGGCGTTCCGGATCGCACGCCTCCCCGAACACGGGCTGGCACGCGCTACGGCAGCGGAGAACGTGCCCTGATCGAGGCGGTCACGCATCCTGACGTCGATATCGTCGTGATTGCCAGCTCCGGCCACGCCGCACTCCGGCCAGCCTGCGAAGCGATCACCGCCGGCAAGGCGATCGCGCTGGCAAACAAAGAGATCATCGTTTGCGCTGGGCAGATCATCATGCCGCTGGCTCGCGAGAGGGGCATCTTCCTTCGCCCGATCGATAGTGAACACAGCGCGATCTGGCAGTGCCTGGGACAGGCGCACAACCGCGAGATCGCGCATATCACGCTGACTGCCTCCGGCGGTCCGTTTCGCACGACACCGCTCGATCAGCTTGCAACGATGACGACGGCCGATGCGCTGAATCATCCAACCTGGTCGATGGGCGACAAGATAACGGTCGACTCCGCCACCATGGCAAACAAGGGATTGGAGCTGATCGAGGCGCGCTGGTTATTCGATGTCGAACCCGATCGCGTCGGAGCTGTCATCCATCCACAGAGCATCGTCCATTCGATCGTGACCTTTGTGGACGGAAGCCAGCTGGCGCAGATGAGCTGGCCCGATATGCGCATTCCCATTCAGCTCGCCCTTACCCACCCGGAACGATGCGAGACGCCGCATCGACCGCTCGATCTGGCGACCGTCGGGGCCCTCGAATTCGGACCGCTCGACGAAGCACGCTACCCGGCATTTCGGCTCGCACGCGAGGCCATCATCGCCGGCGGTTCCTACCCAACGGCCTACAGCATTGCAGATGAGCTGGCGGTGGCAGCATTTCTCCGTGGAGCGATCGGTTTCACGGATATTGCCCATGCCCTGGAGCTCACCCTGGAGCGACATGAGCCGCTCAACGTCTCGACACTCGATGCGGTCCTGGACACTGTCCACGTCGAAACGGCGCGCGCTGCCGAGATCGTCGCGTCGGTCGCTACAGGCCGTGGGCGATAGCAACCGCGCCCACCCAGCTCGTTCCCTCACGCCGGAGCGCCCGTGCACACTCGGTCATCGTGGCGCCCGTCGTCAACACGTCATCGACCAGAAGCACCTTGGGCGGCGCCCCGATTCCGGGTTCGACCGCGAAGGCATCCCACAGGTTGAGCGAACGCTCGGCAGCTCCCAGTCCGACCTGCGCCTGGGTTTCCCGCGTCTTGACGAGGCATGAGGTCAACGGTCGACCGGCGAGCTCACTCAACTCCGATGCGATGATGGCGACCTGGTCATACCCTCGGCTACGCTGCCGCGTACGATGCAGCGGAACCGGCACGATGACCACGTCATCGTCGAGCCCCGCACAGCCAGGAACCAGCATCGACGCAAGATGCGGACCGCGCGCGGTCTCGCCACTGAACTTGAACTGATAAATCGCTCGGCGAAGCCATCCGTCATAGGGTCCGGCAACCCAAAGACGATCGATCCGATTGGGCAGCTCATCACACGCGCAGGTGTCATGCGTGAGCGGAAGACTGCATATGGGACACCTCGGCTCCGCGAACAGTGGGGTCGCGGCCAGGCAATCGGCACAGACCCAACACCCGCGCAGCCCACATTCCGGACACCGAGGCGGATACGCCACCTCGATGACCGGAGTCAACAGCTTCCCGATGCGCCGTCGATCAAATGGAGCCACGTTCGGTGAGCCGCGAAATGGGGAGACCACGCACGACCGGATCGGACGCCAGCCGCTCCTCGAATCGTGCTGCCGCCCTGGCCGCATCCCGTAAAACCGCTCGTTCGTCGATGCGGGTGAAGACGCCATCGCGATAGAGGACGCGGCCGGCGACCATCGTCATGCGTACATTCGATCCCGTCTCGGCATAGACCAGATTTGCCACCATGTTGCGCGCGGGATTCAGAATGACCGGCGCCATGGGCGGCCTGGTGAGATCGATCATGATCAGATCGGCTTCTTTGCCCACCTCCAGCGTTCCAACCTTGTCATCGACTCCCAGGACCTTGGCTCCTCCAATCGTGGCCATACGGAGCACCTGCCACGCAGGCAACGGTAGCGGGCTTCCGGCAGCAACCTTGGCGAACAGAGCGGTCGAGCGCATCTCAGCGAAGATATTGTGCGAGTTGTTGCCGGCGGCCTGGTCGGACCCGAGGCCAACCGTGCCGCCCAATGAGGAGAAAAGCGACGCCGGGGGCACGATGCCGTCGATGATCCCAATCGAGTTCGTGCAACACGCCATCGGCGCGCCCCGGCGCGCAACCAGCTCCACCTCATCAGGCTCGGCGGTACAGAGATGGGTCGCAATGGTTCCCGAATCCAACACGCCGATCGAATCGAGATACGGAATCGCCCGCATCCCGTAGCGTTGCATTGTCGCGTTGTTTTCTCGCGGATCCTGGGCGACGTGCAGGTGGATCTTGGTCCCGCGTTTGCGGGCCTCATCTTTGGCTCTGAGCAACAGCTCCTTCGAAACCATGTCCGCGGCAACCGGACCGAGCAGGCTCGTGATTCGCCCATCGTCGACGCCATTCCAACGATCGAAGACCGCAAGCTCCGCCTGGAATTCCCGTTCGCCGAGCTGAGGGTCGAGAAACGCCGGATCCCCAGGCTTCCAGCCTGCGTTCATCCACTCCTCGCGCTGCGACCAATCGATCTCGGTGATCCCCTGACAGAGCACGGCGCGATTCCCCATCGCGTCATGCATGGCCGCAATGTCCATCATCGGAGC
>JAMLHN010000035.1 GCA_023957115.1 Thermomicrobiales bacterium | reverse complement strand
GGAAGGCGTGAGCACCGCGACCATCCTGCGAACGGCCGCGGCCTCGTCAGGGGTAGCGCAGATTACCGTCGATGAAACCGGACAGAATCGCATTGCCTATGTACCGGGCGCTGGCTGGGAGGTTGCGCCGGCTGCGGCGCTGGAGGCGCTCGACGCGTGGAATCCGGACATCGTCCTCAGTACGCTGGAACTTCGACACGAGACGCTTCAGACGCTCTACGAGGCCGCCAAAGCGCGCAATGTGACGATCATCTGCAACGGCACCCCGGAACCGTCCGAGGGGCGCGATCTGGTCGAACACGCCACCGTGCTGATCGTCAACGAGTCGGAGGCGCTGGAGCTGGCGGGAACCGGCGCCGGGCGCGGTTGGGAGGACGTTGCGGGGGAGTTGGCCAAGCTTGGTCCAGAGACGGTCATCCTGACGCTCGGACCGGACGGAGCGCTCGTTTGGCACAACGGAGAAGCAGCGCGCGTGAACACCATCCCGGTCGAGGTGGTCGACACCACCGGGGCCGGCGATGCGTTCTGCGGGGCGTTTGCATCGTTTTACGCAAACGGAATGTCGCCGATCGACGCGACCGCCCGCGCGGTCATCGCCGGAACGATTTCGGCAACGCGGCCGGGCGCTCAGCCATCGGTCCCCACGCTCCACGAAATCGAGGACGCCTTTGCGTCCTCGCGAATCGATCAACAGTGATTCTGGCGGCGGAAGGGGTGGGATTCGAACCCACGAGACGGCATTACCGTCTACGCGATTTCCAGTCGCGCGCACTAGGCCAAACTATGCGACCCTTCCCTGGTTCTGGCGCTGCGATTCTGCGCTTGGCGGAGAGGGCGGGATTCGAACCCGCGGTGGCTCATCACCACACCAATTTTCGAGATTGGCACCTTAAACCGCTCGGACACCTCTCCGGCGCTATTCTAGCAATCCGCGACGGAAGAGGCCAGAATATCTACCGACAGTAACGTTCTCGAATCTCATCGCCGACATCTGGAGGCAAATCGTTGGCCCATCGAGCCGAATCTGAGAGTGTGCGCCCGGCAACCATGCACGACCGGCCCTCGGTCAACCAGCTGCTGATTGCCCTCGGCGTGCTCATCGCCGCGGTGGCCGGATCCCTGATCGCCGGACCGGGACTCGGTCTGCTGATCGTGACGCTGGCGGTCCTTGCCTCTGGTATCTGGATTGCCTACGGTACTCCGGCGGCCGTCGCGGATCCGGCCCCTGTGCCCTCAGCCGCCGCGGTTGCGGCGCCGGCGAGACGGCCGCTGGTGAAACGCCCCAGCGTGCGCGCATCCCTCGATCTTTCGCTGGACCGGGCGTCCGTCCTGGCGGTCGCTCCGGCTGCGCTGATCATTGCGGCAATGGTCGTCGTGTTCTATGCGCGCGACCTTCGGAGCAATCCTCCCAACCTGTTCAGCGACGAAGCCATGATCGGCCTGCAGGCGGCGGGAGCGTTCAACGGCGAAGCGAATTTTCAGTTTCTGCGGATCTTCTACACCCACTTCGAAACGCCCTTGCTCGGAGCGTTGCCGGTCTATTCGACATGGCCGTTTGTAGCCCTGCTCGGACTGGACGAGTTCGCCGTCCGCTTCGCATCGTCTGTCTATATTGGCGTCGGTCTCTTCTTTGCCTACCTCGCGCTGCGCCGGTTGCGCGTGCCATACGCCATCGTTCCCGTACTCATTGCCGGAACCCAACCGGTGGTGATCCACTTCGCGCGTATCAATTTCGGCCACGGAGCGTCGTTCTGCGGTCTGATGATTGCCACCTGGCTCTGGATTCGAGCCCGGCAGGACGAGCGGTTGGGTCAGGCGATCCTGGCCGGTTTCATCGCGGGGGTGGCCGGATACGGTCATCTCTCTTTTGTCATTGCGGTGCCGGTCTTCGTGACCGCCGTTTGTGTCGCGGAGATCGTCTGGAACCGGCTGAGCTGGAGATCCTATCGGTGGGTGATCGGCTTTGGCGCCACCGCGGTGATCACCATGCTGCCGCATGCCTGGCTGGCACGAACCGACGAACGCTATTGGGATCGGCTCAATGAGAAGCAGGCCGGCACGCTTAGCATCGAGACCCTGACCGATCGGCTCAGCACCTATCCGAGTTTCTTCTCTTACGACTATCTCTTTCGAAAGGGAGAGGACTGGTACATCAACCGGCATTCGATCATCGGCGCCGGAGAGTTGTTTCCCTATCTATTGCCGTTGCTGGTCATCGGCATCGGTTCCATATGGTTCCTGAGAAAACAACCGGAGACCCGGTATCTCTTCATTTTCGCGTTGCTGGCGGTCCTCTACCCGATTCCAGATGCAATCAGCCGTCCGCCGCAGGATCTGCCCTATACGATCTCGACGTTCTGGGCCGCCATCGTGATCCCCTTTCTCGTCGGTGGCGCATTCAAGGGAATCGCACTATTGCTGAACCGGATCGATTTGCCGCGGGCCATGGCCCTGGTGGGCACAGCCGTTGCCGTTCTGGCGCTCGCGTGGGGCGTCTGGTTCCAGCGAGGGCCCCAGGCCGACTATCCTCTCATAGCAGCCGACTATTGGGGTTGGCAGTACGGACCGAGGCCGATTTCCGACTACTTCACGGCGCACGCCGGCGAGTTCGATGAGCTGCTCATGACCGGCGACTTCAATGGCGCGTATATCTTCCCGCAGTTCTATTTTTACGATTCTCCGCTTCAGGACCGAGCGCGTATTGGCGGAATCGGAAACATCGATTTCACACGCCGGCAGCTCATTGCATTGCGGGTTGAAGAATGGGATCGAAACCGGGGGAGCCAGTTTCCCGGCAAGACCTATCTCCAACTCGTCGATATGATCTACTACCCGGATGGATCACCGGCGTTCTACCTGATGACGGTGGACCCGATGTTCTTGAATCTCGGCCCTGGAGAAAGTCCGGAACCGCCCGCCGGCTAGCGGGTGGACCTCATCGATTTCGGTACCGGTGTCGAATACGCCCGAGGAATCTCCGCGCTTGCCACCAAATCCCGGATCGCGACGAATTGGTGAGACCTGCCCGGCAACCCCAGAACTGGCAGAAGCGTTGCGCACGGCGCTCTACGGACGCTGAAGCGATTGGAACCATACCGAGTGAGAGGCTTTCTCGAAGACCAGCGTTTTGCCGGTTCTTTCGGCGGCTCGGGTCTGGACGCCAAAAGATGGCACAGAACATCCAACGGGGTTCTGGGCCGAGGAGTTCGTCGTTCCCTACACCTTGTTCACTGGGGCCGGCTGGGACGCCATGCTTGCCACGCCTGGCGGCAAGCAACCGGTCGTCGACCAGCTTGGCCTTGGTCTCAGAGGTGGTGTCTTCCCATCACGAGCCAAGGAGCTTCGTGATGAGCTGGACCAGCTTGCCCTCATAGTGGCGCATCCAGCCAATCTCTCCGAGATGGACCCCGACGACTTCGACGTCGTGTTCTACTCCGGAGGGCACGGACCGATGGAAGACCTTGCCGTCGACGAGATCGCTGGTGCGCTGCTGACCAAGCGGCTCGCCTCCGGTCGACTATTGGCGCTGCTTTGCCACGCCCCGGCGGCCTCGCTGGCCGCAAGAAACCCCGACGGCAGCTGGCCGTTCGCCGGTTACACCATGACCGGGTTGTCCAACGCCGAGGAACGACTCAACCCGTTCGCGTGGAAGGCGAAATGGTTGCTCGAAGATCGACTCAAGGAGGCGGGGGCGGACTACACATCCGGCTTGCCGCTGAAGTCCAATGTCATCGTGGACCGCAATCTGTGTCGAGCGTATGGGGTTCCGTTCAGAGCACCCGACTGGATAGATCCTGTAGGCTTCGACTGGGTCGCTTCCACAACTTGACTGATTTCCAATTGCCTAGCTACAGTGGCTATTGAACGTAGTGCCAGGCCCCATTTCTGTCATTCTGAACGAAGTGAAGAATCTCACTCGTGGTTGCCGAGCACGACGGTCCCCATGGTCGGCAATACATTTCGCAATCGTTGCAGGTCGTGGTATGTCGCTCCACGGAATATCTTCCTGAGAATATCGAGTTCAATGGCCGAAAGCGCGAATGCTTCTCCCGTTTCTTGTTGCTTGAGATTGGTGAAATTCAAGATGAGATCGCTCACAAGCGAAGGGGAGGCGATCTTCTTTCCACGGTGGACAGCGCGAATTTCGACTTCCAGCTCGGCGGGACTCGCACGCCTGAGCAGGAACCCATCTGCGCCCGCTTCAAGGCTGCGCGCGACATAGTCAACGTCGTCATGAATCGACAGCATACTGACTTTGACGCTCGAATAGCGACCCTTGAATTGACGCGCAAGCGGTATTCCGTCTTGGCCGGGCATCCGGACTCGAGCAAGACGATATCGGGCAAGTGTTCCTCAATAGCCAATCGCGCCGCGCCGCGCCGTCAATCCGATCACATGAGGTAGAACTGCTATCGTCGACTTGGGCCTGTGAGTAAGAGGGGACACTGTGGGGCAACCGGCGCGCGCGAGAATTGTAGACAGCCACTGTCATATATCCAGTCTCTGGTATGAACCTATTGAGCCGCTCCTTTTTCAGATGAGACGCAATGGAGTGGACAATGCGGTACTGATCCAGATGTTCGGCCAGTTCGACAATCGTGAGATCTTGGAGGCAAGCCAGCGATATCCGGGAAAGTTTGCTCCGGTGGTCATGGTCAATGCTGCCGACCCGAATGCAACGGTGGACATGCAACGGCTCGCGAACGCGGGAGCGCGTGGAGTCCGGCTCGAGGCATCGACGCGTTCAGCGGGCAGCGACCCCTTGGCGATCTGGCGGCGTGCTGACGAGCTTGGACTCTCTGTGAGTTGCAATGGAAGTACCATCGACTACCTCACGCCGCACTTTCGGTCGGTGCTCGATGAGCTTCCTGCCCTTCCCATCGTTATCGAGCATCTCGGACGCGACGGTGGTACCCCCTCGGGGATCGAATTCGAAGATACAGTCTTCGATGAGCTTCTCAAGCTGGCCAGTTGCCCGAATCTCTTTCTTAGATTTCATGGACTTGGTGAGTTGCTTCCTCGCGGTGCAAGATTCGACGGCGCGTCCACGCCGTTCATTCGGGCGCAGCGCGATCGATTGGTGGATGCAGTGAGTGCATTCGGCCCAGAACGGATGATGTGGGGGAGCGACTATCCTCCGGTTTCTGGTCGAGAGGGGTACCGCAACGCCCTCGACCTTCCTCGGAACACGCTTTCCTTCCTGGGCGAGGAGGCAATCGACCTCCTCTTCGGCGGAACCGCCTCGCATTTTTATCACCTCAGCTAGCCCGCTAGGGTTTTCCGAAGACAAGGTCTTGCGAGTGGCGGTATGCAAATTCGTTGTAATTGGATACAATATGATCTATATTGAATTGATAAATTGATGAAATGGATACAGAGGCGTGGTCTCGAACTGCTGGCCGCGCTTCCGTGGAGAAGACGAGGGAGCTTGTGTCAGTCCGCCGACCGTACATGTATTCGGATCTCACCTGGCCAGAGATTCGGGACGCGATCGAACGTCAACCGGTTGTGATCCTTCCGGTTGGAACCGTCGAGCAACACGGGCATCATCTCCCGCTCGACACGGACAACTTCCTGATCGGATCGGTGACAGAAGAAGTCGGCCGCCGCGCTCCAGATGATGCGCTCGTCATGCCGGTGGTCCCGTATGGGTTCAACTGGCACCACATCGATTTCCCCGGCACAATCGGAATCGATGTCGCCAATCTCATCAACTACCTGGGAGACATCACCCGGAGTCTCGCGTATCACGGATTCGAGCGCATCCTTCTGGTTTCGGGCCATGGTTCCAACACTGCGCTTCTCGACCTGGTTGCGCGAAAAACCGTGATCGAGACCGGCGCGCTTTGCGCCTCGTTCATGTACTTGAACATCGTGCGTGGCGAGGTCAACGAGATCGTCGAATCTCCCATCAGCCACGCCTGCGAGTGGGAAACCTCGCTCTATCTTCACTTCGACCGCGATCGCGTGCAGATGGACTCGGCCGTGCGTGACTACAACATTCCCGAATCACAGTTCTTTCGGCGAGCGGTCAACTCCCCCGTTGCCATGATGGAGTGGTGGAGCAGCTTCTCCGATACAGGCGTAGTGGGGGATGCTTCTCTAGCCACGCTCGAAAAGGGGAGCGACATCTTCGATGTCACGATCGACCGATTTGTGGAACTGGTTAGGGAGTTTCGCCGGCGAGAGAAGCGTCCGCGGCGAGACCATCACCGCCCGCCATTCTTCGGTCCTGAAGACGAGGGAGCGCAGCGTTGACGGTTCGCGCACACGATGACGTTGCATTGCAAGTCGTCGGCCTCCAATCGTTTCTTTCGACCCCATTCACAGCCGAAGGCGAGATCGACCTGCCACGACTCAGGGAGCATCTCGACTGGGTGTTCGACCCGGCCGGACGATCTCCGGCTGGTTGCTTTCCCGCCTGTGGCGCCGGAGAAGTGTGGTCACTCGACCTCGATGAGTACGCCAGGATCGTGGAAACCGCTGTTCAGGCGGTCGGCGCCCGTGTTCCAGTCATCGCCGGCGTGGGCTATGGCACGCGCATGGCACGCTCGATGGCGCAGACTGCTGCCGCGCTTGGTGCTGATGGAATTCTGATCTTTCCGCCATACCTAACCGCAGGGCCGCCAGACGGATTGTTCGATCACTATCGAACGATCGCCGAGTCAGTCGATATCGCGGTGCTCATCTATCAGCGCGAGGGGGCCCGGCTGGACCGCCAAACCATTCTCAGGCTCGCGGCAATTCCAAATGTGATCGGATTGAAGGACGGTACAGGCGATTTGGCCATAATCGATTCGCTGCGGACAGACCTGGGAGATCGATTCCTGCTCGGCAACGGGATGCCAGTTGCCGAAACCTGGGCGCCCGCCTACTTGGAGCACGGCGTTCGGAGCTACTCCCCAGGAGGAATCGACTTTCTCCCGGAACTCGCATGGCCATTCGACGATGCGCTTGCACGTGGTGACACCGAGCTTGTGGAGCGGATCTTGGACGAATTCTTCCGGCCGCTGAAAGCGCTCCGGGAGCGGCAAGTAGGCTATGGCGTTTCGATCAACAAAACCGCGCTGGCGATACGCAATCTCCCCATCGGTGACCCTCGGGCACCGCTGATCCCCCTCAAACCTGAGGATCGGGATGATCTCTCTGCGCTTCTCGAACGAGGGCTCGAGCTTGCAGCCGACGTCTCTGGCAAGTCGCGCACAAATCTTCTGCTGAGGTAGCGACGATGGAACTCGATGCTCCGCCGAACGGCAAAGTCAAGAATGCACCCTCGCACCGCCCGCTCCGATTGAGCGTTGTCGAGTCGCTGCGGGACGCCATAAGCTCCGGCAGCCTCAAGCCCGGTCAGCGCATCGTCGAGCAGGATCTGGCAAAAGAGCTCGGCGTGAGCCGATTGCCGATTCGAGAGGCCATCCGGCAGCTCGAGTATGAGGGGCTTCTCGAGTCGATTCCGCACAAGGGCGCGTTCGTGGCGACGGTCAGCGAGCGCGACATTCGGGAGCTCTTTAGTCTTCGCGACGCCCTGGAAACGCTCGCTGCGGGGCTCGTGGCGCAGCGCGCCTCTCCCGGAGAGGTCAGCCAGCTGCAATCGATTGTCGACCAGATGCGTGAGCAAAGCGAACGCCGGGACTTCGGACGACTGTTCGAGATCGACACAGAGTTCCATACCTTGCTATGCACGTATTCGCAGCATGGACGCCTGGTGAAACACTGGAGCCTTGTCTTTGGCCAGTGGCGCGCCCTGGACTCGTTGATGGATGAAGTGCCAATCCTGGAAGGCCTTCCTGACGAACACCCGATCATCATGACGCTCAGGGATTTTGCTCGTTCGCATCAGGGGCTCGTCGATGCAATTCGTGTCGGCGATATCGACGGCGCGCGAGCGGCCATGCAGTTGCACATGGAGGAAGCACAGCAAAGCACGCTCGATATCCATCTGGTTGCGCGACCACGACGGTCGTTCGAATGAAAAGGTCGCGAACACAGCCGGCGCCCGTTGCAAGCGACGTGATGACCGTGCTCGGGATGATCGAACCAAGCGCGCTTGGGGTCGTCCTGCCCCACGAGCACATTCTGGTAAATGCGGTGCGCTGGGACGCCGAAATCTGGATCGACGATGTCGAACTCGCCATCGCGGAAGTCAGTCATTTTCGCGCATTGGGAGGATCGACGATCGTCGAAGTTACCAGTTGTGGGTTGGGACGCGATCCGATCGGCCTGGCACGCGTTTCTCGGGAGACCGGCGTCAACATCGTCATGGGATCGGGTTGGTATCACGAGGGGTGCTATTCCCAAGAAATCTGGCGCAAGACCGCCAACGAAATCGCCGATGAGATCGTGCGCGACCTCACCGAGGGAGTGCCCCGTACAGGCGTCCGTGCCGGAATCATCGGTGAAGTGGGCTGCCGGGGAGACTTTGTGACCCCGGCGGAAGAGCGCGTGTTGCGAGCCGCCGCGCGCGCACACCACGAAACCGGTCGCTCGATCATCACGCACGGCGATTTCTCGCCAATCGGACTTGCACAGCTCGACATCTTCGAAGAGGAAGGCGTCGACCTTTCACGCGTCATCGTCAGCCATTGCGATAGCTGTAGCGATCCGGGCTATCACACCGCCGTCGCGGCTCGGGGAGCCTTCGTGGAGTTCGATCTCGTCCGCGGCAGCAGCCAGTGGGAGGTCGACCGCCACCTGAGATGGATCCGGCGGCTTGCCGATCAGGGGTATCTGGACCAGGTGCTCATTTCGCACGATGTCTGCAAGTTGAGGCATCTGACTGCTTACGGGGGTTTTGGCTACGTATACCTCCTGCGCGAGTTCGACCACGCATTGGAGGGCGCGTCATTCGATGCGACTGAGCGCCGCAAGCTTTTCCGCACGAACCCCATGCGTGCACTGACTGGACTGCCTATCGATGCGGTACAGCTCATCGACTGAAACCGGGATTCGATTTGGAATCGGGCCGTCGGGCCGTTGACGTTCGAAGGAGAGTGAAGATGGACAAACGCGTTTCCAGTATGCGACTCATGCCAATCGATCGCCGCCAACTTATGCAGGGCGCGCTCGCCGTGGCCGGCGTTTCAGGGCTGAGCAGCGTTTCGCCGGCGTCGACGCTAGCCCAAGACGGTGACGATGGAGCGCCGTTTCCTGTGTTCAATCGCTGCGATGATTGCGCTCCGGTCAGTGGTGGCGATGCACGTGCGTTCCTCACCGACTTCTGGCAAAACAACACGAACTTTTGGAAGACGACCGCGTGGCTCAATGCCAAACGGTTGGCATTTAACACGCTGATCACGCACACGGACCATACACTCACTGAGTTCAAGCCCGAGTTGGCGGCATCCTGGGACCTATCCGACGACGGCACCGTTGCCACCCTGAGCCTGCGCGAGGGTGTGCTGTGGCATGACGGCGAGCCATTTACTGTTGCCGATGTGGACTACACCATCCATGCGTTTCTGAACCCAAATGGCCCGAGCACCATTGGGCCAGCGCTTGGCCTCGACCTGCTCGTTGGGGCTGATGCCTATCTCGACGGAACGACAGATCGAATCTCCGGCGTGCGGGCGATCGACGACTACACGATCGAGCTCGAAACGACGCAACCGGTCGGGTTCCTCTTCAAGCTCACGCCAATGATTATCCTGCCGGAGCACATCTTCGGTTCGATAGCGCCGGAAGATCTCGAGACTGCGGAAGCGACGTCGCAGTGGGTCGGAACTGGCCCGTTCGAGTTCGTCCGGTATGAGCCGGGTCAGTTCGCGGAATTCAAGCGGAACGACAACTACTGGAACGGTGTGCCGTTGCTCGACCGCCTCATCGCGGTGGAATACCAAGATCAGGCAACCGCGGTGTTGGCCTATGAACGTGGCGAAGTCGATCTTGTGATGAAACTTGCCGGCCCTGATCTCGATCGGTTGCGCGAGCTCGACGGAACGCTGATCGTTGGTGCGGCCGTGGACTTCCCAAATGCCTACGCATTCAATTTCCAGCGCGATTACCTGCAGGATCCTCGCGTGCGTCAAGCATTGATGATGGCTATCGATACGAACGCCATCCGTGATGGACTCTTTGGCGACACTGTGCAGCTCACTACCAGTCCAATGCCGCATCCGCTTTGGACGAATCCGGATCTCCCGGAGACCTACCCATACGATCCAGAAGGCGCGAAGCAGCTCTTAGCGGATGCCGGGTGGGACGGTAATCTCGAAATCGAGTTGAGTAGCTACTACGACGACCAGACAACTCGGAACCTCCTTGCCGCCGTGCAGCAGTTTTGGGCAGCCGCGGGTGTCAAGGCCGCGGTGCGAATCGTAGATGTCGCGAGCGTATTTCAGACGTGGGTCGATGGCGAATTCGATGTTGCCTATATTGGCGCCCAAGGAAGTGCCGATCCAGATTTGATTGCCACGTTCATCGGCTGCGAAACGACCCCCGAACAAGGCTACCAGTCGTTCGGCTCGAACTTCTGGCGGTACTGCAATCCGGAGATCGACGCGCAGTTCCAGGAAGCGCGTGCCATTGTCGATACCGAGGAGCGGCGACAGGCGTACCGCGACATCCAGAGCGAGATGGCCGCTGATCTTCCCTATGCGCCAGTCTGGGCGCCAATCCGCGTGGCGGCGGTGCGCGAGAACCTTGTGAACGGCAACTGGGCGCAGGACTACGTCGACGGAAACTACGATCAGGCGTACGAAACCTGGTTCTTCGCGGAGTAAATCGCGCACGTGAGCGTGACGACCGCGATCATCGTGGCCGGTCACGCACGCAATGGGTGGAACCCTGGATGCTGGCCTATATCTTGCGCCGTTTGGCGATTGCCGTACCCACGCTGATCGGTATCTCGATTCTGACGTTTGCGTTCACAGCATATGCACCTGGCGATCCGTTGACTCGCCTAGTGGCAAATGTCGAAGGTGGACGGTCGGGTCCAATGACGCCAGAAGCGTTGGCGGAGCTTCGACGCGAACACGGGCTCGATCGCCCGCTTCCTGTCCGCTACTTGAAATGGGTGCGGGAAGTTGCTACCGGAAACCTGGGAGAGCGTTACACCGACCGGCGGGATGTCTCCACGGTCATCTTCCGGGAACGTCTCCGACCTACGCTCGAACTTATGGGTGTTGCGCTGCTCATCTCCCTTTGTATCGGCGTCCCCTTGGGGGTCTTGTGCGCAATTAAGCAGTACGGATTCCTCGACTATTCCCTCACCGTTGGCTCATTCGTTGGGATTTCGTTGCCGGAATTCTTCGCAAGTATCTTGTTGATCTATGTTCTGGCCGTTCGGCTCCATCTCGTGCCGACGAGCGGGCGTATAACACCGGGTTCACAGTATTCGTTGACGGACAATCTTCATCACATCATCCTGCCAGCAATCGTGCTCTCCCTGGGGCAAATAAGCATTCTGATGCGCTTTACCAGATCGAGCGTGCTGGAAGTGGTTCGCAACGACTTCGTCAACACCGCGCGGGCAAAGGGGCTCTCTGAATCCCGTGTCTTGACTCGACACGTCCTGCGTAATGCGCTCTTGCCGCTGATCACGATCGTTGGCACCATGATTCCTCGATTGATCGGCGGTTCGGCGGTCGTTGAAACAGTCTTCCAATGGCCGGGACTGGGATCCCTGTATCTGGATTCCGTCTACAACCGTGACTTCATCACCATCATGGCAATGATGTTGTTGACGGCAGTGGCGGTGTTGCTTTCGAACCTTGCGGCGGACGTGGCGTATGCCATTGCGGATCCAAGGATTCGGCTGAGCTAATGGTCGATCAGGCGCTTTCGCCCAACGGGGGCACTTCTTCATTGACATCTGACCATAAGTCCGACTCATGGAGTTTCGGGAATGACGATATGCGGGGAGCGGCTACGCCAGATGGCTTGCGCGTGCGCCCAAGCGTATGGCGGCGCTTTCGCCGTCATCGACTCGCCATTCTTGGAGCGGGTGTCCTGGGCTTCCTGATTGCGATTTCCGCACTTGCACCAATACTGGCAACGCACAACCCGAACCAGATGAACCTCGCTGCGATTGGCCAACCTCCGAGCCGTGAGCATCTGCTCGGCACCGATCTCATCGGCAGAGATGTCTTCAGCCGCCTCTTGTACGGGGGGCGTGTCTCCCTATTGGTCGGCATTCTGTCGGTCGCAATCTCGATGTCGATCTCGATCGTCGTTGGAGCAGCGGCTGGCTTCTACCGCGGCCCGGTGGACATGGGAATGATGCGTGTCACCGACGTCGTGATGTGCTTTCCAACGCTGATCATCCTGATATCGATGGTGGCGTTGGTGGGTCCCGGTCTCTGGACCATGATCCTTGCGCTCGGGCTTCTTGGCTGGCCATGGGACGCGCGCATCGCTCGGGCACAGACGATGTCTGTTCGTGAACGCGAGTTCGTTCAGGCCGCAGAAAGCTGCGGGGCAACCAACCGGCGACTCATCTTCCGGCACATTCTGCCGAACATCTCTGCGCCGCTCATCGTCGCCGCGACGTTCGCGGTCGCCTGGAACATCCTGCTGGAAGCCACGCTGTCATTCCTTGGACTGGGTGTACAGGAACCAACGCCCAGCTGGGGCAACATGCTGAATGCGGCCCGGGCAGTGGATGTGATCGAGCGCATGCCCTGGCTATGGGTTCCGGCGGGGCTCTTGATTGCGGCGTGCGTTTTGAGCGTGAACTTCATTGGAGACGGGCTGCGAGACGCGCTGGATCCGCGCTCGGTGAATCAGTAGGGACATTGTTCAGGTTCAACAAGGAAGGGTAGGAGGTTACGTTGGCTGGTATCGAAGCGTTGCCAGGCGGGGCGAAGGATCTAGCGTTCCCCAGAGAAGAGTTTCAATCCAGAATCGAGCGAGTGCGCAAGCGGATGAGCGCGCAGGGGCTCGATGGGTTGCTGGTTTATCACGCGCCCAATGTGATCTATCTCTCTGGATATGAGAGCATCAACATGTACGACAGCGAATGCCTCGTGCTCGGGCTCGAGGGTGATCCGGTCTTGCTCGTGCCGGAGCGCGAACTGGGCGGAGCGTTGATCTATTCGTGGATCGAGGAGCCCCGCATCTTCCGGCGAACCGAATATCCGGATACGACGTTTCGCCAGCCGATGCAGGCGGCCCACGACGCGCTGGTAGAGTTGGGCGTTGCTGGCGGCCGGATCGGTCTTGAATTGAGAAGCATGGGCGTTGCGGCGCGCAAGTATGAAACGCTGGCCGGCATGCTGCCAGACGCGGAGCTGGTCGACGCGACAGGTCTGGTCGAGTCCGTCAAGGTAGTCAAGTCGGCCCTCGAGATCGACACGTTGCGGAGGTCGGCCGCCATCACCGATCTGGGTATGCAGGCGGCCATCGGGGCGGTTGCCAACGGCACGACCGACAACGCGATTGCCACCGCCGCGTATACGGCGATGATTGGCGCGGGAAGCGAGTACCTTTCGCTCGCGCCAATCGTGACCATCGGCCCTCGGGCCGGAATCATCCATTCGACGCACCGCCGCGTCACGATCCAAGAGGGTGAGGGAGTGAACATCGAGCTGGGCGGCGCCTACCATCGATACATGGCCCCCGCGATGCGAACCGTCACAGTCGGCGCACCCAACCCGTGTGTCGAACGGCTTGCGACGGCCTGCATCACGGCTCTAAACAATGTGATCGAAACGATGCGTCCCGGCGCCACGGCAGACGATGTCGCGCGCCAGGGTATGAAGGGAATCGACCTGGCCGGTGACGGTGTGATCTTCCATGGATGCTTCGGCTACTCGCTTGGCGTTACCGTGCCACCGTCCTGGACCGACGGCGCCATCAGTCTGTTTCTGGGGGGAGCGCAGGTTCTGCAGCCCGGCATGGTCTTCCACGTGCCGATGGGGCTCCGCATCCTCGGATCGTGCGGAGCGATGTGCAGCGAGACGGTTCTGATAACGGAAACCGGAAGCGAAGCGCTGACGACCACCGACCGCAAGCTCTTCGAGGTCGTCGCATGATGGAACCCGGAATTGCATCCGCAGCCGGAGTACTGACTGCCCGATGAGCTCACCTGGAATTTGCATCGTCGGCTGCGGGGCGATTGCCGAGATTCACGTCGAAATCCTGCGTTCGCTCGGAGCATCGGTCGACCATGTGGTTGGCCGAACCGAAGAGTCGGCCGCGTCATTTGCCAAACGGCTCGGTATTCCTGCGTCGTCAGCCAATCTCGAATCGGCGTTGGACGATTTGGCGATCCAGGCCGTCGTAGTTGCCAGTCCAAATCGCGTCCATTTTCAACAGGCCATGACGGCAATGGAACAGGGCCGGGATGTTCTGGTCGAAATCCCGGTGGCCCTCAGCTACGACGAAGCTGAGATGCTCGTCGATTTCGCTGAACGACACGGACGCCTGCTCATGCCGGCGCATAGCGAGCGGTTCATTCCGAACCTGGTCACGCTAAAGCGTCGAATCGGTCGCGGAGAGTTGGAGCTCGTCCATATCGTTGGGCGGGAAACCGCATTGCGACGTCAGAATGTCGGCTGGACCGGCCGTGAACGAAGCTGGACCGACGATCTTCTTTGGCACTTCGGCGGACATGCCGTGGATCTGGCGCTCTGGCTCGCGGATGCTCAGGTGGTCGAACTTCACGCCCAAGCGAGCCAATTGGACCCAGAGACGAACGCGGTCATGGACATCGATCTGATGCTCAAGACGGATCGGGAGCAACTCATAGCGATCAACTTATCGTTCAACTGCCACTTCGACCAACACGAATATCTGCTGATTGGCCGAGACGCCTCCTTTAAATTCGCTGGCGGGCGCTTGATCGACTCGTTTGGGATGGTCGATGACCCCGCCGAACGCGGCGACGACTACTACCATCTTTCGTGGCGGGCGCAGGACGAAGAGTTTCTCGGAGCGATTCACGAGCGCCGGCAACCTTCGCTTTCGGTACGTGACGTCTTGCCGGCGATGCGGGTCCTACAGGAGGTAGCAAACCAGTTTCGAGTTGCGGAAGGAGTTTCCCGATGAACGTGTATGAGCGATTCGGAGTCAAGACAGTCATCAACGCGGCTGGAACGCAAACGCGGGCTGGCGGAACGCTGATGGACCCAGAGGTAACTGCTGCCATGTCCGAGGCTGCGCGCAACTTTGTTCGGATCGACGAACTGCAGGATGCCGCGAGTCGCTTGATCTCCGAGGCGACCGGGGCAGAGGCCGGATACGTCACCTCTGGAGCGTCAGCCGGCATCACCCTCGCGGTTGCCGCCTCGATTGCGGGAATCGATGTCGACCGAATGAACCGGCTTCCGGATACGAGCGGCATGGCTGCCGAGGTCATTGTTCAGCGTCCGCATCGGAACGCCTACGATCATGCCGCGCGGGTGGCGGGCGCGCGACTTGTCGAGGTGGGAACGTCTGGATTTCCGGGGCGAGGAGCCAGTTGGCCGTGGCAGGTGGAAGCAGCCATCACCGAGCGGACAACCGCGATGCTCTGGCCCGTATCCGATGTTCCGGGGGTGGCGTCACTTGCAGAGGTGAGCGAGATCGCCCATCGCCACGATCTCGACGTCATCGTAGATGCTGCCGCAGCGCTTCCACCGGTGAGTAATCTCCGGCGGTTCATCGATCTTGGTGCCGATGTGGTGATTTTCAGCGGGGGTAAGGCGATCCGAGGTCCGCAGAGTACCGGGATCGTTGCGGGCCGAGCAGACCTGATCGAGTCCATCGCTTTGCAGCATCAGGATATGGATGTCTATCCGCAAACCTGGTCACTTCGCGGAAAGTATTTGGAGTCGGGTGTGCTGCCTGGGCCACCTCACCATGGAATCGGACGCGGATTCAAAGTGGGCAAAGAAGAAATCGTCGGGCTCATGGTTGCGCTCGAGCGGTATCTGGCACGTGACCATGAAGCGGAAGCCACGCTCTGGCTCGATCGGATGAACGCGCTGGCGAGATGCCTGGATGGGATAGCCGGCGTTACGACCGAAGTGCTCGTTGATCCCAAACGGCCAGTTCCGGTTCTGCGGCTTCATCTCGATGAATGCATAGTTGGCAAGAGCGCATACGACATGGTCAATGAAATGGCGGAGGGTGATCCTCCGATCATTCTGTCAGAGGGCTTCGCGTTCAATGGAGTCATTGGGGTCAACCCGCTCGGTCTGCAGGACGGCGAAGAAGCCCTCATTGCCGAGCGACTGAAATCTGCATTGGTCTACAGCGGTTCTTGTTGAAGGAAGTTCCTGTTTCCCGCTTCCCGTCATCCCGACCGGAGCGAAGCGACGGGGAGAGCTCTCCCCGCCGCAGCGAGTGCTCCGAGTTCGCAAGCCTTCGGGAAGGCAGGCAAGCCATCCTGCAACCACTGTAGAGCAATGCATGAAGAGCGAGGGGGTCTCTGGTCTGGTGTCCTCGCAACCCTCATCGCCTCGCGAGGCGCCGCCAGAACGTGATGTCATCCGTTGTGGCCAAATTCAGCGCCATTTCTCAGATTGCCTGATCAATTTGGCCTACTGATCATGTGTCGCTCAGGGCAACCGGGCATGAGATGACCCGAGCTGGGCGAACGAGCCGGCGTGGCCAATTTGCGAGGCGAGGCAGCGAATGATTGTGGTGCTGGGAGTCTTGAGGCGGGTAGGTTCAGGCCAAATCACGGATTTCAAGAGGTCGTTCGTCGATGGGAACATAGGCGGTGAAACGAGAGCGAGTCGCGCATCGAAATCCGCGTTTCGAGCCGGTGAGGGCCTATCTCTCCCCAGAGCTTGACTCACATCCCTCGGTTGGGACTTCGGTCACATGCAGATGCAGAGCTTTGGGCGTTACTTGGTTCTTGCTATCACCTGTGTCCAACTCGAATTTGCTGAGCACCTGTTTGAGTAAGTCAAGTCTGGTATGCCGTTAGTACACGCAGTAGACCGACACTCGAACAAACCTGCCTTATCGCCTCCCAGTCCCCGAGAATTGGAGCGGCTGGTCCAGCAGATCCAGACGAGTCAACTGCTGACCTCATCGAACGCCTCTGCTCAAGTCCCTCCCAGGAACCTTCGGCGACGATTCTCTTCCCAAGAGATCGAAAAACTCGTTGCTCGATACATTGCTGGAGAAACAATTCGAGCGCTTAGCATGGAGTACGGCATCTCAAGGAGTGGGCTCCACCGACTCCTCCCTGGGTGAAGGCGTTGCGTTGCGAGTGCAAGGGATCACGTCGGAGGTCGCCGAGGAAGCAATGAGGCTCTATGAATCTGGGCTCCCGATCAGGCAAGTCGCGGAACAGCTCTGCTCTTCCTTCGGCACGATCCAACGAGTGCTTCATAAGCGTGGCGTCGCCATGCGAGCGAGCGCCATTGGAAAAGGGATAGAGCGACGTCCGCGGTCGTGATAGTTGAATGATAATGGACTTGTTGGCGCGCGCGATCCAGCGAGCAGAGTTGACGGTATCTCTCGCCCCCTCAGACGGCGCAGCCTGATGGAGCGAGCCCCTTGGTCGGGAGAAAGGCGTCCCGCCTCACTCGTACGCGCGACTACTTTCTCCGAGCCAAGCGCGCCATCCACCGAGCTACTGGCACGTGCGTACGCTCGGTTTTCGGTTGTTTCCCGATAAGGCCACTTACCGCCTTGCGCCCGTCTTTGCAGCGTGTGTGCTGTTGTCTGCAAGGCAGTTGGAGCGCTGACTGGGATGTGGCAACGGGTGGATAAGTCAGATCGGTGCGAGAAGGGCTAGGTCAATTCTCGACTGAGGTGATCGCCACGCAACAGCTGTGCTCGTAGCGCCCGATACCCCAGGTGGCCGATAGGATGCCAGCCTTGGGCACGGATGGCTTTGCGAACTTTACGCCCGGTTTTGGGCAGACTCCATCCAGTGTGGCGAATCAATTTCCGCGTAGCCGCCAGTAGTCCACCTATCAAGGGATGAAGAATTGTAAACAAAATAGGCGTTAAAATGGGTACCTATCACCGAATTTGATTGCGACTCAATACTCACTGATGACACGAGTTCACTCTAAGTCTGGCGAGGCATCGCTTTCAAGTTGCAGCAGTGGATCGTTGGTATCTCTCATCCAGGCAAGTAGCCGTTGGCGAAGATTTAGCTTAATCTCCGCAAATTCGGGCCTCTGGGATACGTTCCGCGATTCAAGGCTATCTGAGTTCAGATCGTACAACTCTTCTCCGTCCTTACTTCTGAGATGCCAATCAAGTTGCTCGCAGATATCCTTTGAGGGACTGGGATCGCAATTGGGCCACCCCTTCTCGGCCCAAGATAAGAGTTCGGACGAGGTGTCAAGAGCGGGCCAAAGAACAGAGGAATCCGCAGGATAATTCAAGATGTACTTCCACGAGTCTGTTCTAATCGCCCGTTGCGGTTCATAGGCGACGTGCCAATTGACTTCTGCAAAGACCGAGTCGCGGATCGCCTCAGACTCGCCGTTCGCCAACGGCAGCAGCGAGGTCCCTTCAATCCAGGCCGGACGTGGGATGCCAACCACGTCGCAGATAGTGGGAAAAATATCAATCTGAGATACGAGTGCGTCGCTGACCAGGCCGCCCTGGAATCCACCGGGCCCCTTCATGATTAGAAAGACACCAATGCCACGGTCATAAAGGGTGCATTTCATTTCTGGGAATGGAAGTCCGTGGTCCGTCGTGCAGATGATTAGCGTGTTTTCAGCAAGGCCGGTTTGCTTGAGCGCATCCAGGACGTTGCCAATCTTACGGTCGAGACGCTGAACGGCACATTCCAGATCTGCCACGTCGCTGCGAATCTCCGGTCTGTCTGGCAGCGGAGAAATCGCAGAGGTGTAACGGCCGTCCCCTTGCTGGCCATCTTCGCTGAAGGCCCCATTTACGTTCCGCATGTTGACTCTATGCGTTTCCAGGAAACCCACATCAATGAAGAACGGCTGCGGCGGATGGTTTTGCAGGAAGTCGACCGTGGCTTGCTCAGCCCCGTTCTCGAAGTCGGTGAATCCGGATACGTTGCGACCAACGAATCTGTCATACCCAAGATAGGCGGCGCCTGATTCGGGATCTGATTGCCCAGACACGTGTTCGAATCCGCTCAGGACACACGTGTATCCTGCTTCGTTACGCAAATAATTAGCAATATGCTCGTTCGGACGGGGAATACCAGTACCGACGGTCGCCAACGAAAGCATTCCGGATGAATGAGCGCTTTGTCCGGTCAAGAGCGCGGCCCGACTGGCCGAAC
Organism: Thermomicrobiales bacterium; assembly: GCA_023957115.1. GTDB lineage: Bacteria > Chloroflexota > Chloroflexia > Thermomicrobiales > UBA6265 > JAMLHN01. The sequence continues at coordinate 24,081 of JAMLHN010000035.1, read as the reverse complement.
ACGTAGGCGCCGCACTAAATGCGTTGCGGAAGGTCATTCCCTCCTCTGCTAGAGCCTGCAGGTGCGGAGAGGCTACAGGTTGGCCATACGGCTGAACGAATCGTCCCGTGTCATGTGAGTGTATGTAAAGGACGTTCGGTTTCAGCATTGATTTTCCACCTTTTCTTGTTCTCTACCGCAGAGTCGAGGCGCAGGCGGCGACAGGGGGCGTTTCGCGACCCTCCGGCCACCATGCTCGGCGCTCAGCTCGATTCTTGGATCTCGAATTTTGCCTCCGAAGTTCGCTCTGCCTGTATTGAAACAGGTCTTGCCACCTGGGTTCGAAGGCGATGCTTGACAAGAGGATACCGGGTGAAAGATGATTAATCGAGTCACATGGCACGATAAATCAATTCTGCGCGCGGCAGCTTGTCTATGACATCGCACAACCTCAAACAAACAATGGCCGGTCGTCGAGTCGCAACGAGTAAAGACGTTGCCGAGCTTGCTGGTGTGTCGCGAGCGAATGTTTCCGTGGTTTTGAGCGGTCGAGAAGGAAAGATCCGAACGTCGGATACGACGAAGCGCCGAGTGCTCGAAGCCGCCAAGCAGCTCGGCTACTCCCCGAATCCCGTAGCCCAAGCACTGCGCCAGCAGCGGAGCGGAACGATCGCCTACGTTCCGCGGCACCGCCATTCGGACCCTGGCTACTACCATCTGACCTATCAGTTATCTCTTTGTTTCACCCGAATGACTGCCAAGCAGGGCCTCCACGCCCTGGAGGTCGGTCCCGAAATAATCATTGGAGAAGAGGCTACAGACCCGATTGAATTCTTACTGAGCCGGAGACCAGATGGCGTTCTCTATGACGCACCCGCGAGCTCAGCCGACGTTCAGCGGGTCGTGGACATGGGCATCCCGGTCGTTCAGTTGCTCAGGCCTCTTTGTGATGTGCAAACAGCAATTGCGACGGTCGACCCATCCAGCGGGGTGACCTCGGCAATCGAGCATCTGGCTGACTTGGGGCATCAGAACATTGCCTACCTAGGAAATGGCGACCGCCATGAAGTTGAGTTGCGGCGACTAGATGCCTTCAAGTCGGCGCTGGACCTCACGAACATACCTCTATCGAACAAACTGATACTGCTCGGCAACGCCTATTCAATCGATGAAGGAGAGCGGCTCATGAATCGCCTCCTCGACATGACTGATCGACCGACGGCCGTTTTTGCCGCGTCGGATGTCTTGTGCATGGGAGCGTTGCGTGCGCTGTATGCAAGGAATATCCGAGTTCCTGATGAAATGAGCCTTGTCAGTTTTGACGACACCCATGCCTCCATGCTCTACCCACCAATTTCGGCGGTCGCCCAACCATTCGAGCGGCTGATGGAAACGTCGATCGAATTGCTGGTGACCCTTTCGGGCAATCAACGTTCGCTGCCAGATTCACCGCAGCTTCTTGAACTTGAAACGGAATTCGTTGATCGAGCCTCGACGGCTCCCCCCAGACCTACCTGAGAACGCAAGTTGAAGCGCATGGACCATTCGGAAGCGTAAGGAGGAAGTTCCTGTGAATCTAGCGATTAATGGCGGAACTAAGGCGATTCCGAACCCAATAGGCAGCGCATGGCCAATTTGGGACGACACCGAGAAGACAGCCCTCATCGATGTCTTGGAAAGTGGCCGGTGGGGAATGGCCGGGTGGGATTTTCATCGACTGCCAGAAAGCAAGCTGGTTCAGTTTGAGCAGGCGTTTGCAAGGTATCACGATCAAGAATACGGCTTGGCAGTTTCAACAGGCACTGTGGCGCTCGAGGCGGCTTTGGTGGCCCTTGGCGTAGAGGTCGGCGATGAGGTCATCGTTCCGGCAGCAACCTACATTGCCAGCGCCGCTTGTGTTGCACGGGTAAATGCGATTCCTATCCTGGTGGATATCGATCCCGCGACCTACACCATTAGCCCGGCTGCGGTTGAGGCCGCGATCACCTCCCGCACAGTAGCAATCATCGCCGTCGATCTCGGGGGTATGCCGGCAGATACTGAGGTGCTTCGGCAAATTGCCGACCGACACGGTATTGCGCTCGTGAGTGACTGTTCTCACGCCCAGGGATCGGCGTTTAAGGGCAAGAAGGCAGGAGCGTGGGCGGACATTTCCGCGTACAGCATCATGTCGGCCAAGACATTCGCTGTGGGCGAAGGTGGTGTGATTTGCTCGAACGACGCTGATCTTATAGAGCGGTGCAAATCATATCAGCATATGGGAAGAACACCGGGAGCCGTTAGTCCTGACCACGTCTACCCGGCTACAACCATTCGTCTCTCGGAGTGGGAAGCGGCCATCGGCCTGTGCGCCTTGACGCGCATCGAAGATCAAGCCCAACAGCGCAATCACAACGTTCGGTATCTCGGACGACAAATGGACGAGATGCCGGGGGTCAAAGGACTTGACATTCCGAATGAGGTAGGGGTGGGAACCCCTATCGTTGGCACTTCAAGTTCGTTCCGGACGAGTGGGATGGCGTGAATCGTGATCAGTTTCAAACGGCAATGACGGCTGAAGGTATTCCAATGGGAATAGGCGTCACCAAACGCTGTACTGGTTCAGCTATTTCCGTTCGGGAAAGTGGGGTCCTGGAGGGTTCCCGTTTCACAGCTCATACAACCCGCGGCAAATAAACTACCGGGACATCTCCTGCCCCGAAACGGAGCGCATCCACTTAACAGAATCCCTCGATATCTCTCACAAGTACTTCTTGGGAGATGTCGCGGACATGGATCAAATTCTCAATGCGATCACTAAGCTGCGCGACAACATGGATGAGTTGCGAAGCATCGACGTCAAGCGCGTTATGCACCCTGATGCAACCTCGGAGGCGGCATGACTTCAAACACATGGCTAGCCGGGGTCGACCGGGTGGATATCTCTCCAGGCATTGGAGAGCCAATGTACGCCTTTCCGCAAAACGCCCATGCACGCCCCGAGGAACGGGTGCCGCGTCGCGCGACCCGAGTGCATGATCCGATCACCGCTACAACCCTGGTTCTTCAGGCAAACGGGTCCATTGCCGCGATTTGCGCAGTTGACCTGTGTGTCATTCCGGAAGATGCGGTTTCGGCAATACGCACCCGAGTCGCCGAGCTCGAATCAAGCTTGGCAACCGCCACCATCCTCATTTCAGCCTCCCATACACATCACGGTCCCGTGGTGAATCTAGGGGAGCCGTGGACTGACAAGATGGTCGAGGCGATTGCCATATCCGTCGTCCGAGCATTTGCTTCGCTGCAACCGGCCTGGATGGGCGCATCGTTTGGCACTGCCGAGCTGACTTTTAATCGACGTGTGGTCGTTGATGGCCAGATGACCCTGATGCACAGCGAACCTCCTACGGGTGCGGATGGACCAACCGACTCGACGATCGGCATCCTTCGCATCGATTCGGTAAATCGTGAGCCGATTGCCGTTGTGGTGATCTACACCGCCCATCCGCTCATCATGGGACCGAAGAACTTGGAATTTACCGCTGACTTTCCCGGACGTTTGCGAGCGTATCTGGAGCAGTCAATTGGAGGGGGCGTCCAAGCACTTTTCCTAAATGGCGCTGCCGGCAACATCCACCCCAAACTCGCGATGCAGATGAATTGGAATGAGGTAGACCGGATGGGCGTCGAATTGGGCCGGGCCACCATGCCAGCGTACCAATTCTTGAGATCCGCTCCAGAACAAGGACCGAGTGTTTCGCAACCGGCGCGCTTTGAAGTCGTTCAGAAAACCCTCAGCTTTCCCAATCGAATGGATCCTTCACTGGCAACGAGGATCGAAATCGATGTGCTTCGTCTGGGCGGAGTAGCCATTGCTTTTGTGCCCGGTGAGTTCTTCGTCGAGTTTCAGTTGCAGCTCAGAGAATCATCGCCGGCCGAGCAGACCTACATGGTCGGCTACTCCAACAGTTCCGTCGGCTATGTCCCCACCGAACAATCGTATCCGTGGGGCGGATATGGAGTGGAGAAGCATTTGGGAGACCCGCCGGAATGGAGTCGAACCCAAGTGCCAGAGGGCGCGGGCGAGGCCGTACTCGCCTGCATCAGCGAAATGATCAACAACCTGGAGTGGAACGAATCCGCGAGCGAACCGTCCCGGTGAATCGCTCCTATGGACTGTCAACATGAAGGGAGGTGAAGGTCGATTCGGCAATGTTACGTGCAGACCTACTTGGCTTGCTGAGTCGTGCGTGGCATGACAGCTCAGGCCGATGAAAGGAGTACCGCATGCGAGAGATAAGACCCGATCAGGTCCTTCAGCCGATACCTCAACTAAGTCGTCGACGGATGCTCCAGTACTCGGCGGCTACAGCCAGCGTGGGGCTTGGGCTTCCACGAGCCAACGCCTCTGTCGCGCAAGAGGGCCAGGCGCCTCAGCGAGGTGGTGTACTTCGCATCGCCCTCACGGAAGATCCATTGAATTTGGATCCGTATGGTCCGGGCGGAGCTTGGGCCAAGCGAAATGTGTTGAGAGGCATGTTCGACACGCTGGTCTTCTACGATGAAGACGGAGCGTGGGTCCCGTCGATGGCGGAGTCCTGGGAGGTCCAAGAGGATGGCAGCGTCCTTCAATTCACCTTGCGTCCGGGAATGACATTTCATGATGGCACACCGTGTGATGCGGAAGCTGTGAAATGGACCATCGACAATCTTTGGCTCGATCCCGAGGTCGGCTTGGCGGCTCTAAAAGATCGGTTCACCGGAGCGGAGGTCGTCGACCCCCAAACCATCAGACTTCTCCTGACCCAACCTGACGTCACCAGTTTTGCCACGCTGGCGGACCAGTTCATAGTATCGCCGACCGCCTACCAAGAGCTGGGGCCGGATGAGTTTGCCCTCAATCCTGTCGGCTCGGGACCATATAGCTTCGAATCTTGGCGGCAGGGCTCAGAGCTAACGCAAGTTCGTTTCGACGGCTATTGGGACGCCGAACGGCCCTACCCAGACAGTCTCGTATGGAAACCGCTTCCGGAAGACACGGTGAGAATGATCAATCTCACCGAGGGTGAGGTCGATGTGGCGACCTTCATTCCTGACGCAGAAGTCGAAACAATGCAGTCGACCGACGGCATTGAAGTCGGCATGCAACTGGGGGGCTATGTCGGAGTCATGTTCAATATGGTCGATCCGCCCTTCGACAAATTGGCGAATAGAGAGGCGCTGCTCTTAGCCATCGACTACGACGCCCTCAACAGCGCCGTGTTCTTTGGGCTTGCGGAGACGGCCACAGGCGGATTTGTTCCGCCGTCCAATTACGCGTTTAACGATCAGCTCCCGAAGTTGCAGCGAGATCTTGACAGAGCTAGAGCCAAGCTGGAGGAGGCTGGGAATCCCGACGGGTTCACATTTGTGGCCATGCCGGAAGCGGGCGATGCTTCTGCCAGCCGTCTCCTTGAAGTAATTCAAGCTACCGTCTCAGAAGTCGGCATCGACATGACCATCGAGGGGTATGATCGGGGTCGCTTCACCGAGATTCTCACCCAAGATCGGCGAGCGGTGCAGATGGCGCAATACCGGATTGCATACATCCATCCGGTTCCCGAAAATCGCCTCGCATTTGCTTCCTGTGGTGCGGGCTATAACTTCCCGGAATGGTGCAACGAGGAGTTCGATACCCTGCTTGCCGATGCCAGGGCGTCGACTGACCAGGCAGAAGAGATTCAATTCGTGCAAGGAGCCGAACAGATTCTCATCGCCGACAAAGCCTTTTCGTCATTGGCGTGGATTCCGACCACCCAAGCGTGGAGGACTTCCGTGCATGACTTCCAAGTGGATCATGTTGGCGATGCCGGATGGCAGCGGGCATGGATTGAGTCCTAACTAGCAGTGGAAGGACGGAACTAGGAGCAGGGGGAACGATTGACACGCTATCTAGCTGGGAAGCTCGTGGCCGCGATTCCCGTCTTGCTCCTAGTCTCCGCTCTGGTCTTTGCGCTCCAGGTCATTAATCCTGGAGATCCAATTACGCTACTCGTTCCGCTCGACACCCTTCAATCGATGTCGGCGGAAGATATCGACCGAGTGCGCGCCAGATACGGTCTGGATGAATCCATTCCGGAACAGTACGGTCGCTGGCTCATGAATCTGTTGCAGGGGGATCTCGGGGTTTCCCTGAGATCGAGGGAGCCGGTGGTCGACATTATTCGTGAACGTCTGCCAATCACCTTCGAACTCGCTGTTTTGAGCTTGGGTGTATCTATTGCCGTCGCCATTCCAGCTGGGATCTTTTCGGCGTACCGGAGAAACTCGCTTCAAGACACGATCACGACTGGAGTTTCATTGGCCGGGGTCTCGGTTCCCAACTTCTGGCTGGCCTTGGTGCTGATTTTGATGTTTTCGGTGCGGCTCGGGTGGCTACCGCCATCCGGCTATGTGCCATTTCGAGAGAACCCGGCTGAAAATCTCAGATACATGGTCTTACCCGTGCTCACGCTCTCGTCCGCACTGATGGCGCAGACCATGCGACTGACTCGGTCTTCGATGCTAGAAGTGCTGGGACAGGATTACGTGACGACGGCTCGAGCCAAAGGTCTCGCCGAACCAATCGTTATGCGACGCCACGCCCTAAAAAATGCGATGACGCCAGTAGTAACGGTTATTGGCTTGCAGTTCGGGGCCCTGCTAGGTGGAACGTTGATCATCGAACAAATATTTGCCATTCCAGGGATCGGCAAGGCGGCTGTCGATGCCGTTTTCAACAAGGACTATCCCGTTGTGCAAGGCATCGTCATCGTGGCCGTCATCACACGAATTACAACCAACATGCTGTCGGACATCGTGGTGGCTTATCTCGATCCGCGAGTGAAACTGAACTAGAAGATCTGAGAGCAGGTTTGGGAAGGCTATGAACGACAGACCTTTGCTGCTGTCTGACGTTGCAATTGGGAGAGAATCTGGGTACTCGGGCGCGAAGCCGAAATGGGCGCTGGCGAGACATCTTCGGCGGAATCCGAAGGCAATGATCGGAGCCTGTGTTCTGTTGGTGGTAGCTATGGCCGCTCTTACTGCGCCGTGGATTGCACCCTATGACCCCGCCGAGCCGGACTTCGCCGATACGATGAGCCCTCCCACCTTCCAACACCTGCTTGGCACCGATGATCTGGGTCGCGATCAGTTATCTCGAATCCTATTTGGAGCGCGGGTCGCACTGACCGCTGGATTACTGCCGGTTGGCCTCGCGTGTGTAGTCGGCGTGAGTCTGGGGTTGATCGCGGGTTACGCTGGCGGCAAGATCGACAAAGCGATTGTTGCCTTTCTCGATGCAGTGCTGGCGTTTCCTGATCTGGTGTTGATTATCGCCATAACCGCTGCCCTGGGCCCAAACCTCCGCAACGCCCTCATCGCCATAGCGTTTACCTCGTTCCCTGGATTTGCCAGGGTCGTCCGCGCTCAGGTCATGTCGTTGAACGAACAAGACTTCGTCATCGCCGCCAGAGCTGTGGGCGCCAGGGACTACAAGATCGTGGGACGGCATATTTTGCCGAACGTAGTAGCACCGGTGATCGTTATTGCTTCCTTGGCTGTAGGAGGTGCAATCCTGGCTGAAGCGGCCTTGAGCTATCTGGGTCTTGGAGTGCAACCGCCGCAAGCGAGTTGGGGCCAGATGGTCAATACGGGAAGCAGTTTCTTGAGAATTGCACCGTGGATGGCCATCGTGCCAGGAATGGCCATTTTTATAACGGTGTTGGCGACTAATTTCCTTGGCGATGGGCTACGCGACGCGCTGGATCCAAGACTGCGCAATTCGGGTTAGGTCCCGGCTTGCCCTGCAGTGTGTCGTTGGAGGTGATTCCGATGCAAAACGAGGATAGGCCAAACCTTCTCTTTATCCTGTCGGATCAACACGCTCAGTCTGTGCTGGGGTGCTACGGCGACAGTGTGGTGGAGACTCCCAACCTGGATCGACTAGCGAACAAAGGAGTCAAATTCACCTCAGCGTATTGCACCTCTCCCCTTTGCACGCCATCGAGAATGTCCCTACTGACCGGGCAGCATCCGTATCGCAACGAAGTCTGGACAAACCAGCATATTCTCGACTCGTCTATACCAACATTTGCCCACGCATTGGGAGCAGCGGGATACCGGACCATTCACGTTGGCAGGATGCACTCGCTGGGTCCGGACCAGCATCGAGGTTTCGCTGAGCGATACATCGGAGATTTGGGCGGCGATTACCTACAGATAGGCGGGCCACTTCCAGATCGCGGGCGACTGCAAGATACCTCCGGGCCCAATCGTTCGAGTCTCCACTTGTCTGGTCCAGGACAAAGCGGCTACGAGGTCTATGACGAATATGTGACATCAGAGGCTATCAACCAGCTCAACAAGCTCGGCAACGCTCAAAGGTCGGGGGCCCCAGTCGAGCCGTTTTGTCTCTCCGTGGGCTACGTGCTTCCACATGCTCCATACGTCGCACGGACTGATGCGTACCGACGATTTGAGAACCTTGTGCCGCAACCAGCAGTCGTCGAGCCGTATTCAGAGTCCTTGCATCCGTTCCTCCAGTACTGGCGCACAAAATGTGGCATCCGAGACGTGACTGACGAAGAAGTGCAACGGGCCAGAACGGCCTATTGGGCCCTTGTCTCCAACTTGGACGCAATGATTGGCCGGGTTGTGCGAGCGCTTGAGGAGAATAATCTAGCTGACAAGACCTTAATTGTTTATGTCTCAGATCACGGAGATTCTGTCGGCGAGAATGGGTTGTGGTGGAAACATACATTTTACGACCCGTCGGTGAAGGTTCCAGCCATCCTCTCCTGGCCGGGCAGACTGCCTGAGGGTCAAACTCAAGAGCGCGTCATCAGCACCATCGATATCGTGGCAACAATGCTGGAGATAGCAGGGGCCAAAAACATGCCTCATGCCGATGGCAAGAGCTTCTTAAAACAACTACAGAGCCAGCGGTTTGGGACAGAGTGGGCAAATGAAGCCTTTGCGGAATCGTGCACTGATGATGGCTGGTATATGCGAATGGTCCGGAAAGATGCCTGGAAGTTGAATTATTACCACGGATACGAACCGCAGCTCTTCGACCTAAGTGATGATCCGCATGAGGTGAGTGATCGAGCGAGTGATCCGGAAGTGCGCCATGTTCGACATGAGTTGGAACAACTGGTGCTCGGCGATTGGGATCCTACAGCTGTCAAACAGCGCATGGAGGCCAAGCATCGGGACATGTCCATGATCGCCAACTGGGTCCGTGCGGTGAAACCAGCGGATCAAATTCCCTTCGGTGACGCACCAGGAGGGGAGGCATATTGGCTCGACGCGGATCACGCTTGATTGCACCAGCGCCACGGACACGGTTCCGCTGGCCGCCATTGTGAGATGGTGATGCTTCGAGTGGTACCAGGAGGTCCAACACGTGAAACTGGCCTGTAACTCAATTCTGTTCGGCGGTCTCACGCCTCGGGACGCAATTGCTCAAGTGGCAGGGGCGGGCTTCGAATCGATCGAGCTATGTGGAGTTCAGAGTATGGGTGCCCATATAGCTGACAACTTGTCGAGTGAAGCCTTGAGCGAGCTCGAGTCCGCGGTGGCCGAGTATGGGATTGGCGTTGCGGCCATCGAGATTGGCGGTCAGCTGCGTAGTGACCACAAGAGATTGCTTTACATCGCGTCTCGCCTTCAGGCTGACGTGGTCAACATGTCCACCGGAGGAGAGTCTGGCAACGAGCGGTCGTTCTCCGAAACAGTTCAACGGGTAGCAGGTATCGCGCAGGACGCCGGCACCGTGGGGTTGCGCGTTGCCGTCAAACCTCACGTGGGCCACGCGGTCTTCGATTCCGCAACCTCAATGAGACTCGTTCAAGAGGCAAACATGCCCAATCTTGGCCTGAACTTCGATCCGAGCCATCTCTACCGCGCTGGCGAGGATCCCAGCCAGGTGGCCGGTCGATGGGGAGCCGCCGTGTTCTCGTCTCATTTTCGTGATTGCGAGTCCCGCAGCAGTCGTGGGACTCCGGAGCTGCAAGTGCCAGGAGGCGGCGAGATGCCACTAGATCAAGTCTGGGAGGCGCTTGTTCAACTACCGAACGTAGCGGCCGTTTCCCTGCAGATTGTGGGGGCTAGAGACTATTCGGTAGCGGACTCAGCGAGGCTCGCCGAAAACGGTTTCGCTTTCTTTAATACACGGATGCGGCCCAATGGCTCTACTGCAACAGAATCTCGATGATACGTTCTGACCTCGAAACTGCCCATACCACTGGTGCCCGTGTTGCGGTCATTGGAGCTGGATACATAAGCGACTACCACATTCGCGGCCTACAGGCGGCGGGTGCTCAAGTCGAATATTTGTACAGCCGGAACGAAGAGACCGCTCGCGCCAAGGCCCAAACGTTTTCGATCTCACACTATTCGACCGATTTGATCGACATTCTGGAACGGAGCGACATCGAGGGAGTCGTCATTGCGACGCCTGATCACACGCACGAGGAATTTGCTGTTGCGGCGCTCCAGCACAAAAAGTCGGTCCTGGTTCAAAAACCGATTGCTCGAACCCTTGCTGAGGGGCAGCGGATGGTCGAGGCGGCGCGAGAGTCCGGCAGTCTGCTTTGCGTGAGCTACATGCATCGCTACTTTGAAGAGGTCGACGCCCTCAAGCAGCTACTCGACGGAGGCTCACTCGGTGACGTCTTTTACGTTCGCCTGAAGAATGCCACTCCGGGCGTCGATTGGGCTCCCTGGCAATACAAGCTTGATGCGGCAGCTGGTGGGGTGGTGATGCAATTGGGTGTTCATGGCATCGACCTTCTGACTGAATTGCTTGGACCCATCGATTCGGTTCTTGCCTCCACAAGTCGTGTAACGGACCACATCCGACTCACCGATGGTTCAATCATCGAATCTGAAATTGAAGATCTTGCCATCTGCCAATACCGCTTCCGGTGCGGAGCGATAGGCACACACGAGATGATGTTCAACGAGGTAGGCGGGACGGACCGATTCAGGATGGAGATCGATGGAACCCGAGCCTCCGCTTGGCTACGCACCGGACCCCATCGATTGACCATCTTCAACGTTACCAGCGCCGAGAATCCGGCCGGCGAGACGATCGATCTTCCAATTCAGCCATTAGGCATGAGGCAGCATCGGCATTTCATCGACATGATGCGCGGCACAGCTCCCGACGACCGTTCGGTGATGGCGGGAATGTACGGCCTCAGAGTGGCAGAGGCAATTTATAAGTCGGCAGCAACGGGTTCATGGGTAGCGGTGGCTAACGCGTGACAGACAAGATCAAGTTCGCAATTCTGAGTTTTGCCCATCCACACGCTCATGCGTGGGCGTCGGCTATCAACGAACATTTGGACGCTGAGTTAATTGGTGTTTGGGATAGCGATCCCGAACGAGGCCGATCGGCGGCTGAGCGACATGCAACGAGATTTTTCGCTGTCTTGGAGGAACTTCTTCCGTTGTCTGACGCTGTAGGAATTACCTCAGAGACTTCTCGGCACCAGGAGCTCGTGACGGCCGCAGCCCGTCACGGTGTCCATGTGCTCTGTGAAAAACCGATGGCCACGACGCTAGAGGACTGTGATCTGATAGCTGATTCAGTCAGAGAATCAGATATCGTGTTCATGCAATCGTTCCCAAAGCGATTTGACCCAGCTGGGACCGAACTGATCGATCTCGTACAGAGCTCGGTCCTGGGAGACGTTTCACTGGTGAGGATTCGCCATGCCCATCACTTTGGCCTCGATCCTTCGTTCGCTACGCAATGGTTCGCCGAACCCGAGCTCAGCGGGGGCGGTGCTCTCATTGACGAGGGCGTGCATGCGACAGATTTCCTGTGCCGATTGCTTGGCCGTCCGACTTCAGTCGTAGCATCGACGTCACGTGCGCATTTGAATCTGGAGGTTGAGGACACTGCCGTGGCCACGTTCACCTATGATGGCGGACCGCTCGCTGAGATTGTTGCCAGTTGGGCTATGGTGGCGGCAGAGTCCTCCATCGAAGTCTATGGCGCGCGGGGTACGGCCATCCTGTCCGGAGTCGACGTGGCGTCGAAACAGCACGCCGGTCAACCGTATCTGAAATACTGGCATCGCGACCTGGGAGGTAATGGCTTTGCTGGTTCAGCAGTCGTTCCTTCCTTTCTCTCCGGAGATTTTCATTCGGAGGTTCCTCGTCGATTCATTTCGGCTCTTCAAAGCGGGGAGACCCCAGCGAGCGGTCTCCGGGAGGGCCGAGAGTCGTTGGAGTTGGTGTTGACTTCCTACGAATCGGCTCGTCTCGGCCAGCGTGTCGAGCTATGAAGAGGTTGATGCGCTCCGCACCACTTCGGCGGTAGTTTGGGAAACCAGGGCGACGGCGAGTATAGAGATACGTTGTCTTATTCAAGCGCATGCTCACGCCTTCTCCATGCTTGAGCAGTAGTTCGAGTAAGGGTTTATAAGGTATCTATTGGTACGCCTGGCAGGATTCGAACCTGCGGCCTTTGGGTCCGCAACCCAACGCTCTATCCCCTGAGCTACAGGCGCATATGCGCTCGGCAGAACGATACCACCGTCTGCGGCGGGAAGGGAGGGATTCGAACCCTCGGAAGAGATTTGAGCCCCTTCAACCGCTTAGCAGGCGGCCCCATTCGACCACTCTGGCACCTTCCCAGATGCACGTCTTGCGATCGAGTGTACCGGTGGCGGCGGAGAGGGAGGGATTCGAACCCCCGGAGCTTTCACTCAACTGTTTTCAAGACAGCCGCCTTAAACCACTCGGCCACCTCTCCGAGTCGCAAGCCGGGCAAGTATATCGCAGAAGTCGCGTCGCTGCGATCCTTTTTGCTACAAAGTTTCATCGAAGACGATGACGCTGCGGGCAACCTCGCCGCGGTTGAGCGCCGCGTATCCATCGTTGACATCATCCAGGGTGATTCGCCGCGAGACCAGCTCGTCGAGCTTGAGTGTTCCCGCCAGATACGCGTCGACATACTTGGGGACATCGACCCGAAAACGATTCGATCCCATGTTCGAGCCGAGCAGGCTCTTGCCGTCTCCCATCAGGAGCTCGCCGTTGATTTCGATCATCTGGCCCTCGGGAATCATGCCGACGATAACGGCGGAACCTCCTTTGGCCAGCATCTGGAATGCCTGCTCTGCCGCGGACTTGAGCCCAATCGCCTCGAACGCGAAATCCACCCCTCCCGGAACCAGCGAGCGCACAGCCTCTACGGCATCCTCTTCCGATGCGTCGACGACATCGGTGGCGCCATAGGTCCGGGCAAGCTCGAGCTTCCAGGCGACTTTGTCGATGGCGATCACCTTGCCGGCGCCCGCGAGCGCGGCGCCCTGAACGGCATTGAGCCCAACCCCACCGCAACCCAGGATCGCAACCGTCGCGCCGAGCGGAATGCGCGCTGTGTTGACGACCGCGCCGACCCCCGTGGTAACCGCGCAGCCGACCAGGGCGGCGCGGTCGAGCGGCATATCCTCACGCACCACCACCGTGCTGTTTTCATGGACCAGCATCTGTTCTGCGAATGCACCGAGCCGAGCGAACTGATTGACCTTCTGCCCGTCGAAGGAGAGACGCGGGGCCTCGCCCGGACCGCGTTCGAGTCCCTGTCGGTTGCAGAGATAGGGACGCCCAGTCACGCAGTACGAGCAGGTGCCGCAGAACGACGAAAGACAGGTGATGACATGATCGCCCGGTTTCAGGTAGGTCACATCTCGTCCGACCTCGACGACCACGCCGGATGCCTCATGACCCAGAACGCAGGGAAGGTCGGTGTGGTATTTCCCTTCGAGGAAGTGAAGATCGCTATGGCAGAGGCCCGAGGCCGCCACCTGAATCAAGACTTCTCGAGGTCCTGGATCTGCGACGTCGAGATCCACGATTTCCAGCGCTCCCGGAACCTGAAACTGAACGGCTGCGCGCATACGTTTGACTGCTCCTCCTGGACGACCGATTGTGCCGAATTGTACGCATCCGGAGCTCGCTGTCCTCGTCCTCATGGAGATTCGATGAGTATGATGGTCTGGATGACGGGGCAATGCTGCTTCGCGAGGATATGAGGTGCGGTTCGAAATTTGGTTTCCGGTATTCACGCTCGTTCTTGGCGGCTTGCTCGTAATGGGGCAGAGCTGGGTGGAAACACGCATGGGGCGGTCGGAACGCCGGGAGTCACAACGAGAACAGTTTCAGTACGAAAAGCTCACCGAGCTGTTAGGGGTCGCGGCGCGATGGCACGCCATCGTCGATCGGCATTACTGGAGCTGCGTCGCTGTATACGAAGATGGGAGTCCGTGGCCGGTTGGACCGCATGGCGAACCACTCGATGCGGCCGATCGGACAGAATACAATCAGCTTTGGACGGAGCTCCAGGTCCTCTCATTCCTGATCCACGACCATGAGCTGCGTGAGGAGATCGACGCGTTGCGTGACGCGGCCTCGCAGACGATCGAGTCAAACGGTCACGAGCGCGGCACGGTCGCCTACCAGCGTGAAACCGAGGCGTACCTGGCGGTGGCCAGACGAATCGGCCACCTGCTCAGCGCCGACCTGAGCAAGTAGTCGGCCAATTCCAGGCAACGAACCGCGGACCGACGCATGGAGCGTGTCTCGCTCGGGTTTCCGCTTGCCTAGCAATGCTCATCGAAGCAGATCGTTCCACCCTGGACCCACTTCGAACGCTCAACCAGTTCTGTTCTATTCTTCATCGCGACGTGAAGCAAGACCGTCCATCGATTCCCCTTGATAGTGTGCGGTTCGACGCCGTCCGACCAACACATTGGTCTCCTGTGACGAGACGCCGTAACGGCGCATGACGTAGCGAATGCATTCCAGCCCAGCCTCGAACTCCGGCTGAACGATCTCGTTCGCTCCGGCCGCGCGCAGGGCTTCCACTTCCGAGCTTGCTTGTGCGCGGGTGATGATGGAGATCGATGGGTTGACCTTGCGGGCATGTCGTATGGCGGCTGGTGTGGAAACCATGTCGACCGAGGCGAGCACCAGGATCCGGGCTGTCCGAACTCCCGCGTGGTCGAGCACCGGACCGGCGCCCTGGTCGCCATAGACAGCACGAATCCCGCGGCTTCTCAGTGCGCGGACGATCCCCGGATTGATCTCGACCACGGTGTACTGGAAACCACGGCGATCGAGCGCATCGCCCAGCACCTCGCCGACCCGGCCGTAGCCGCAAATGATCGTGTGACGCCGCAATTCCTCTCGCGTATGCTCGTCTTCTCCCACGATGGAGGGCTCTTGGCCGGAGACCCCGGGCAATCGGGCAGAGAGGTCGACGAGCGCTGGGGCCAGCTTGACGAGAAAAGGCATGAAGAGGATGGACATCACCGCCGTCGCGAGTATGACGCTGAACTGATTGCTGTCGATGATGCCTTCGGAGCTTCCGGCGCCGGTCAGTACAAAGCTGAACTCGCCCATCTGTGCCATGAAGATGGCAACCAAGGTCGCGGTCGTGTGATCGACGCCGACCGCAAGGAGCGCACCACCGATGATGATCAACTTGCCGAGCACGAGCGCCAGCGTAAATCCGGCCACCAGTGGAATGTGCTCAACGATATACCCTGGGTCGACCAGCATGCCGATCGATACGAAGAACAAGGTTGCGAAGAGGTCGCGCAGGGGGATGATCTCGCTCAGCACCTGACGGTCGTATTCAGACTCCGAGACCACCAGACCTGCCAGGAACGCCCCCAGCGCCAATGACAGTCCCGCTTCCTGACTGGCAAGCGCCGTGCCCAGCGCAATCAGAACGACCACGAGCAGAAAGAGTTCTCGCGATTCGATACGGGCTACCGTGTCGAGGAGTCGCGGCACCAGGCGCGTCCCAAGAACGATCACCAGCACGAGCGCGACGGTGGCGATTCCCACGGATCGCAGCAGTTCCACTGGAACACTCGTCCCACCACCGGCCAGAACCGGTAGCAACGCGATCATCGGGACCAGGGCGAGATCCTGAACGACGCCCAGTCCCAGTGCGATATGCGCCTGGGGAGAATCGGCTTCGCCCCGGCTCATGAGCCAGGTCAAGGTGACAATCGAGCTGGAGATGGCAAAGGCTCCGCCGAGGAGGACGGCGGCTTGCGTCGACCACCCAGACAGCAGCCCGACGCCGGTGCCCATCGCAATGGTCAGGGGGATCTGCAGCGCTCCAGCCCTACTGACGATCGTCCGGACCCGCAGAAGCTCGGAGATGGAGAATTCGACTCCGAGCCCGAACATCAGGAGCGCGACGCCCAGCTCGGCCAGTTGCTGCACACGCTCGGGATCGGCGTCGAATCCCGGCGTGTTCGGACCGATGATGAAGCCGGCGAGCAGGTAGCCGATCAGCACCGGCTGCCCGAGTCGACGAGCGACCCAGCCACCCGCAAAGGCAGCAGCGAGCGCCGCTGCCAAGTCGAATACCAGTTCGGAATGCTCCACGGAGTGAGCCCTCTGACGGTCGGAGACGGGGGCGAATCGGCGCCATCGCGAATTCGGACGGCGGTGCCGCCTTGTTCTTTTCGGATAGGTGCGAGGAACGCGTCACTTCGAAGAGAAGCCGGTAGTATTTTCGCACGATTGGCGAACGGATTCGCTGGAAAACGATTGGAATCTGGATGAGATGAAACCCAACGTCCGCATCGAGGCTCTGGAGACACCCCGTTTGCTCCTGCGCGCGCCGGAACTTGGTGACGCCCGAGCACTGACCGATAT
Organism: Thermomicrobiales bacterium; assembly: GCA_023957115.1. Lineage (GTDB taxonomy): Bacteria > Chloroflexota > Chloroflexia > Thermomicrobiales > UBA6265 > JAMLHN01. The sequence goes on along the minus strand of JAMLHN010000035.1, from coordinate 7,404 downwards.
CCTCCAGGATCAGGAAATTCATCGTTGGACCACGGCGATTCCCAATCCATACACGATGGAGGATGCCCGTGCGTTTATCGAGAGTCGTGCTGACGCGGTGGAGACGAACGATGCCTTCGTCTGGGCCATCGCATTGCGCGATCGTGGACAAGTCGTCGGCATGATGGGCTTGCACGATGTCAACGTGGACAGAGGTCGAGCGGAGCTCGGCTACTGGATGGCCGAGTCTGCGCGCGGGAAGGGCTACGCAACTGAAGCGGCGTGGAGAGTCCTTTCCTGGGCGTTCGAAACCGCAGAGCTGGACCGTATCCAGGCCACGTATTTTCCTGGAAATGAAGCCTCGGCCAGCGTGATGCGCAAGATCGGAATGCAACCGGAAGGACTCCTGCGAAGCTACGGAGTCAAGGATGGCAGGCTCATCGACCTCTATCTCCAGTCCGTCCTTCGCTCCGACACCACCTGGATGTCGACCGTCGATCAATGGGCGAGCGTCGACCGATGACCGCACAGCATGACGACAATACGCGGCCGCGCGTGCCGGATATCGGGTTGGGCATCGGCACGCTTCCCAGCGGTCCCTTCGACGCCATCACAGACGTGGCCGGTGTCCGGGTGGGGCAGGTCACCGTCTGGCACGGTGATGGTCCGCTCCAGCCCGGAGTTGGTCCAGCCCGAACCGGTGTGACGGTCATCATGCCGCACGACGGCAACCTCTTTCTCGACCGCGTGCCAGCGGCGTACGACCAATTCAATGGCTTCGGAAAGTGCATCGGGATCGAACAAGTCGATGAGCTTGGGGTCCTGGAAACGCCCATCGCTCTGACATCGACGCTGAGCGTGGGCCGTGTTGCCGATGCACTGATCTCGCATGCCATTGCTACGACCCCGCAAATCGGTATCACGATGTCGTCCGTCAATCCATTCGTCGGCGAATGCAATGACGGTTTTCTCAACGACATCCAAGGCCGGCATCTCTCCGAGGCCGATGTCTTGAACGCCATCGAAGCAGCCTCGGCTGGACCGGTCGAAGAAGGCGCCGTCGGCGCCGGAACCGGAATGTCGGCGTTCGGCTTCAAGGGAGGAATTGGCACGGCGTCTCGTTTGATCCCAGAATCCCTTGGTGGGTGGACTGTTGGGGCGTTGGTGTTGGCAAATTTCGGCAGTCCGGGAACATTGATCGTCGATGGCGTCCCAGTCGGCAGATTGCTCCAGGACGCCGCATCAGCGGAAACGGAACGTGGGTCGATTGTCATGGTACTGGCAACCGATGCCCCAATGATCGATCGTCAGCTCCGGCGGCTCGCGCGGCGTGCGATATTGGGGTTGGCCCGTACGGGCTCGCTGGGTGGCCACGGCAGCGGTGACGTGGTGTTGGCGTTTTCGACCGCGGAATCCGTACGTCGCCCATACGACGCCCCTGGGTGGACTCTTCCGATGGAAATCGTTGCTGAGGATGGTCCGGGGGGATCCAGCGCCGCTGTCGATGCGCTCTTTCGAGCCGCCGTCGAATCGACCGAAGAAGCCATTCTCAACGCGCTCTTCCGCGCGACGACCGTCGTCGGCCGGGACGGAAACACGCGTGAAGCGCTTCCGATCGAACCGGTCGTTTCCTTGCTCGAGCGATACGGCAAACTGCAACTCACGGGGAGGCGGGAATGGCCACCAAGCTGATGCCAACCGATCAGATCGTTGACGTGTTGTCCCACTCACCCCAGCGCATCGCCACGGCGATCGACGGCATCGCCGACGATCTGCTGGCGAGCCACCCGGAACCGGAGGAGTGGAGTCCGCTCCAGGTATTGATCCATTTGCGCGCGTGCGCAGATGTCTGGGGCGATAGTCGCATCGTCCGCATGCTGGACGAAGACGAGCCGACCATCCGCGCCGTCAATCCTATGACGTGGCTGGCAGAGACGGAGTACCGAACCGTGCCGTTTCGTTCCTCCCTGAGCGCGTTCACCGCCCAGCGGCAGAGCTTGCTCAGACGGCTGGTCGCGCTTCAGCCTGGGGATTGGGAGCGTGGGGCTACCTTCACCGGTGGTGGCAAACCTCGTCGCTACACGGTCTGGACTGAAGCCGATGCGCTTGCCCGCCACGAGCGCGCCCATCTCAAGCAGATAGATCGGCGCTGCGAATTGCTTTGAAGCTGCTGGTCTGAATCGTGGGGCGAAATGTGCTCGTGTGGCGCACACCGCGTAACAAGCCAACAAGATACTTCGATCCAATGCGACCAACGGGCCCGTGCCCGATTTCATCAATACGACGTGGCCGTCGCGGGCCAGGCAGGGCCATTCCAGATTGTCTGCAGGCGCGTGTCCGTTCGCTACCAATACCCGAAATCGATCCCGCTCGGCCCCGAACTGGACGACTCGTTTCCCAGAATGCAAGGAGGAGCTCGACCGGGCGGGTTCTCCCGGGAGTCGCTGGTCGAATGAGCAGCGTGCCGTTCGTCATGAACTGTCGCTGTCGTCTCCATCACTGTCGTCGCCGGAGTCGTCGTCGTCATCCCCGGAGACTTCGTCCGGTCCGCTCGGAGGAGGGCAGCCGTCAGGCATCGAGTCGCAGTTCATGCACTGAGTGACGCACAGCTGATGATCGAATCCACCCATGCAGATGCCCGACCAGCAGCACACAACATGGCATCCGCCGCCCAAACAGAACATGATCCAAAGAGCGCAGTTCCCGGCGGTAAAGTTCTTATCGCAGGCACACTCGCAATAGTCTTCTCCCTGCAGTGGATGGCAGAGATCGTCCTGCGCTACGGGTAGGCGGGAGATCTTCGCCGCAGAACGTGCCGTGCGGTCGTATGCAGCCGCAGCGGCCGGAGTCGCGTCGGCGGCATGGGCGTTGATATCGGCCACGCTGAACGCAGAGTCCGAGCCATCGAGGTATCCGCACCGCGTCGCCGCGAGATGAATCGCTATGGTCGCCTGCTGGACACGTTCACCATAGGCTTCCTGGTGGACCTTCACCTGTTCGGATGTGAATTGCGCAAGCTCTGCCTGCATTCGTTCGATGTCGGCGGCTCGGTCCTGCTCGAATTGTCGAACCGTGTCGGAAACGTCGTCGCACGTTCCGGTGATTCCACCAACGACGGCGGCCAGATCCTCGTAAAGTTGAACCCATTCCTCCCCCGGCGCATCCTGGGCGAAGACGTGGGTCACCCCCGTGGCCGAAAGCGCTGCTCCGCCCAACGATCCCGCCGCCATTGTTTGAATGGCCTTGCGTCGATTGGTGCTTTGCGCGAGGTACCGTGCCAGGCGATCGATATGTTTGCCGTCCATGTCAATCCTCTCGGTCGTATCGACGGTATGCCGCGGAATCGAGCAGGCTCGCGTGAACCAATCGCGAATCCGAAATCGTCTTTGACCAACGATCGTGCATCCATCGTAGGGTTCGACCTGGCACTTGGGGACCCGTACACGTACGGATATGCGTTCGCCTTGACTACGGAATTGACCGATACGATATCCGCGGGGTGACGTGCTCGACATCTCCCTGGAAAGGCAAGTCCTATTCGCATCCTGCACGTCGGTGCAGAGTGTCTGCCGAACGAGGCATCTCGTTAAAGGATGGGAAGAAAAAAAAGACCGGCGAGCTTCAACTCACCGGTCATCTAGCGGAAGCGACGGGATTCGAACCCGCGATCTCAGCCTTGACAGGGCTGCATGTTAGGCCACTACACCACGCCTCCCAGAGCGAACTGGATTCTAGTCCGAAAACTCGCTCGCTGTCAACCTCAAATAGTTGACATAAATATTGATAATCAATAGAGGAAGCGCTGCTTCCTGATCGCTTCGTTGTACGCCTCCAGCGCCTCGTTCACTCCCGGTTGATCGGAAACCTCGGCAACGGGAACGTCCCACCAGCTCTCGTATCCCGGAACCTGGATGTCCTTGGCGACACGGACGTGAATGACGGTGCTTCGCGACTCGTTTCGCGCGGCTTCGAGTGCCGACACGAGCTCGTCAGGGTTTGAGGCGGAGAACGCGACCGCTCCGAGGCTGGCTCCATTGGCCGCGAAATCGATCGGAATCAGATCGCCTTCGAGTCGGTTCGTCGCGGGATCGCGATAGCGAAGCTCATTACCGAATGACGGCGAGCCGCACGACATCTGCAGTCCACGAATGCACTGGAAGCCGGAATTATCGACGACGACCAGGTTGAGCTTCATGCCTTCGGCAATCGAGGTGACGAGCTCCGTATGCATCATCAGGTAGCTCCCGTCGCCGACCATCACGAAGACTTCGCGATCTGGATCCGCCATCTTGACGCCCAGTCCACCGGCAATCTCATAGCCCATGCAGGAGAACCCGTATTCCACGTGATATCCCTTAGGATCGAGCGGACGCCAAAGTTTGAGTAGATCGCCGGGCATCCCGCCGGCGGCGCAAACCACCACATCGGTAGGCTCTGTGGCGCTATTGACCAGGCCGATCGCCTGTGCCTGTGTGAGCGCCACGCTGGGTATGCCTGCGCGCTGCTCGTCAACGGCCGCATTCCATTCGCCGGTCAGCGTTTCGACCAGATCCCCATAGGCCGCATCAGTCCGATACGACTGCGCCTGAAGGAGTGGAGTGAGCCCAAGCAGGGCCTCCCACGCGTCGCAGACCAGCGGAAACGAACCCGCCTTGTGCGCATCCATCGCATTCACATTGATGCTCAGAATGCGCAAATCTGGGTTCTGGAAGGCGGTGCGCGACGCCGTCGTGAAATCGGAGAGCCGCGTTCCAACTGCGATGACGAGATCGGCGTCCGCGGCCAGCCGGTTCGCGGCTAGACCGCCGTTCGAACCAACTGGCCCGGCATACCATGGATGATTCCATGGCATCGCGCCGTTCCCCGCTTGCGTCGTCACGACCGGAATACCGAATTCGTCGGCAAATCGCGCCAGCGAGTCCGCCGCTTCGCTGTAGATGACCCCGCCACCGGCCACGATGATCGGGCGATTCGATGATCCAATCATCGCGGCCGCATAGCGCAGCTCAGATTCGGGCGCGATTTGCCGCACGATCCGATGAACTCGTTTCTCGAAGAAGTTCGACGGATAGTCGAACGATTCCGTCTGCGTGTCCTCGGGAAATGCGAGCGTCACGGCGCCGGTCTCGGCCGGATCGGCAAGGACTCGCATCGCTTCCGGGGCGCTCGACAGGAGTTGTTCCGGTCGAGCGATCCGGTCGAAATAACGGGATACCGGCCGGAAGCAGTCATTGACCGAAACGTCCTGTCCCAGCGGGTATTCGAGCTGCTGTAGCACGGGATGGGGAATGCGATTCGCAAAGGTGTCTCCGGGAAGAAGCAGCACCGGCAAACGATTGACCGTAGCGGTGGCGGCGCCGGTGACCATGTTCAGCGCGCCGGGGCCGACCGACGACGTGCATGCCAGCATCTGCAAGCGGTTCTTCATTCGTGCGTACGCGATCGACGTATGCACCATCGCTTGCTCGTTCTGCGGCCGGTAGTAGGTCAGATCCTCGCCGACCTCTTCGAGCGCCTGGCCGATTCCCGAGACATTCCCATGGCCGAAAATACCGAACATGCCGGCGAACATGCGCTGCTCGACGCCGTCCCGTTCGATGTACTGATTGGAGAGAAAGCGGACCAGCGCCTGCGCCGTCGTCAGTCGAACCGTACTCATCATTCCCCTCCGCTGCGTTTTCTATCGCTAGACGGGTCGTTTCCCGGCGTCTCCGTTGATTCGATCGACGATGTCCTTCCATCCCTCGATCCCGGCATTCATGTCGTCAGTCCACGTCGCGCGGACCCACGCGTGCCTGGGATCGTCGGATGGTTGCATCGTGCGGACCGGCTCATCCCCGGCAAGGACGTTGAGGTAATACCCCGTGTAGCCCTGCGCCACCGCGAACGCGTGATATCCAAATGGAACGAGCAGCAGATCGCCGTCCTTGATCACATAGGCCTCGTCGATCGTTCCGTCCGCGGTATAGAGACGCTGGAGACCGAAGCCATCGGGCGTATCGATCCGGTAGTAATAGATTTCTTCCAGGTCGGCCTCGCGCGGCATGTCGTGGACATCGTGCTTGTGTGGCGGATAGCTCGACCAGTTGCCGCTCGGCGTGATGACTTCCACGATAAGCAGCGTGTCGGCCGGAAACTCGGGTTTGAGGATGTGGCGAATCTCGCGCGATGCGTTCCCCGCCCCGCGAATCTCGAGCTCGACGTCTGCCGGAGTGATCAATTTCGGTGGATAAGCCACGGTCGCTCGTGCCCGGCAGATGCCGATTTCGGTCGTCGACGTGGGTTCGATCGAGCAGGTCGATCCAACTGGCAGGTAGTACGCCCACGGCGGATCGTCGAAGATGTTGGCCCGCGGACCGAGCTCGATCCGGTCCCCATCGTGGACGATCGCACACGCGCCGCTCAGGAGTACCACAGCGTATTCCGAGCCGTCGCTTTCGACCGACAGCGGGACGCCAGGCTCGAGCCGGTGCACGGTCAATCCAATGAAGTTCCAGTCAGCAGAGGCAGGGTCGACATGTATCAGGACACCGTCACCGGGATCGACCGCAGAGTGCAGCAAGAGCTCACGGGCATTCATCACACACCTCCTTGTCCGGTGAATCGACGCATGGGAACGGGAGCGCGTTCTTCGACCGATGCTTCGGCGGCGTACGCCATGGCAAGGGCCGCGCGACCATCGGCGCCTGTGACGTGAACGGGAGTCTCCTGTCGCAATGAGTCGACAAACGATTTGATCTCGGCAACATAGGCGTCGTCGAATCGTTCCAGGAACCAGAAGATATGATCGCTCCAGACACCCTGGTTGCTCAACCGGAGGAGCGGCGTATCGCGTCCCTCGCCGATGAATACGGCGCCATTCGATCCAAAGACTTCGGTTCGTACGTCGTACCCGAATCCCGATCGGCGACTGGCGTCGATGGTCCCCAGCGCGCCCGATTCGAAACGGATCGTCACGACGCAAGTATCGATATCGTCGTACTTCTCGAAGACCGGATCGACCAGATTGGCGCCCATGGCGAAGACTTCGACGGGCTCGCAGCCCATGAGCCAGCGCACACAATCGAAATCATGGATCACCATGTCACGAAACATGCCGCCGCTGGTTGGAATGTAGGACTCGTGTGGCGGGTTGGGGTCGCGCATCGTATCCCGCACCGCCTCGATCTGCCCCATCTCCCCAGTTTGGATCATTTGGGCGACCTTGGCGTACGCTCGGTCGAATCGCCGCTGGAATCCGATTTGGAGTTGAACACCTGCCTTGGTGACCGCCGCAATTGCCCGATCGGTCGTCGCCAGGTCGAGCGCAATCGGCTTTTCACAGAAGATCTGCTTACCCGCGGCCGCGGCCGCTTCGATCAACGGGGCGTGCGAATCGGTCGAGCTCCCGATGACGACTGCCGCGATCTCCGGATTCTCCAGTAT
>JAMLHN010000034.1 GCA_023957115.1 Thermomicrobiales bacterium | reverse complement strand
GAGGGCGCGGCCACCGGCGGTGGATCGGATGTCAGTTTTGCCTGCCACGCGGGAACGCCCGGATTGGACGGATTGGGGCCGATTGGCGGACTCGATCACAGCCCCGCGGAATACATACTGGTAAGCAGCATCGTGCCGCGTATTGCCTTATTGGCCAAGCTGTTGCAACGCATCGGAGATGGAGAAGAGTTCGCTTATGCCGACCGCGCCAGCTGATCCCGGCGAGCTGCTGACTCGCTTACAGGACGACAGGATCGAGAATCTCTGGATCACCTATCACGATTACAGTGGAATTGGCGCGGCCAAGACAGTGCCGCCCAGCGGATTCCGCAGCGCGGTGAATGACGGTCTGGTCTTTGCCAAAGCGAATCTCGAGATGGATATTCTCGACCATTTCGCACCCGGCGCAACCTGGCTGGGCGATTCTGGCGACATCCTGGTGGTTCCAGATCCGCGCAGCTACTCGGTGCTTCCCCGGTTCCCCAACACCGCCATCGTCAACGGCTGGATGCGCGCGACCGACGGCTCGGAATGGGACGGTTGCCCGCGGACTCGTCTGAAGAAGGTCGTCGACGAGCTGGCCGCCGAGGGATTCTCGACGATGGCCGCCCTGGAACCCGAGTTCTATCTCCTCGAACCGCGGGAAAATGGCGACTGGTCGCCGATCAACTCGACTCGGATGTTCACCACGGCGGGTTTGCAGGAAGCCAGTCAATTCTGCAGCGATGTCGTCGCTGAGCTCGAAGCGATGAACGTACCGGTCGGCCAGCTTGGCAAAGAGTACGGCCCCGGTCAATACGAGATGTCGGTCAAACACGGAACGCCGTTCGAAGCGATCGATCGCTACTGGGCGCTCAAGATGACGGTCCGCGATCTCGCCCGCGCCAACGGCTGGATCGCCAGCTTTATGCCGAAGATCTATTCCGAGTGGGCTGGCAATAGCCTGCACGTTCATCTCAGCATCTGGGATACGGATGGCGAAACCGACCTGACGCTGGGGAGCGAGGACAACGAAGGATTGTCGGACATCGGACGCTGGTTCCTGGGTGGATTGCTCGCCCATGCTCCGGCGTTGACCGGATTGGGATCGCCAACGGTCAACAGCTACAAGCGGTTGCTGCCCGGTTCCTGGGCGCCCGCGAATATCTACTGGGGCTACGGCAACCGGTCCGGGGTGGCGCGTATCCCGGGTGTCGGAGACCGTCGTCATATCGAGTACCGCTCGGGCGACAATTCCTGCAACCCGGCGCTTTTCCTGACCGGGCTGCTCGGCGCTGGGCTCGACGGGATTCGGAAGCGGACCGAACCGGGCGAACCGTTCCAGGGCGATGTCGGTGTGATGACGGAAGCGGAAATGCGGGACGCCGGACTCACCTTCCTGCCGCGTACCCTGCCGGAAGCGCTGGAGGCGCTGGAAAACGACGAGGTCGTCGCGCAGGCGATCGGCGAAACGCTGTTGCCCCACTTTCTCGAAGTCAAGCGTTCCGAGCTGATTGCCTACGAGCTGCATGTTCACCCGTGGGAACGGGCAACCTATCTGGAGGTCATCTAGGGTCATGGTCGATGTCAGCGGACTGCGTGTTCTCGATGTACATGCGCACCCGTATCTCAACAAGGGCGCCGTTTCCGCCGAGCAGTTCACCGATCTGACCGCCTTCGGTGGCGGCTCGCGTGCGTACATGGAGGAAGGCGGCGTTGCCTGGACACCCGGCGTGTCCGACGAGCTGCAGCGGATCAAGCGCGGAACGCTCTATTTCACCCGGATGGTCAACGACCTGGCGACGTTTCTCGGTACCGCTCCGGATATCGATTCGGTGCTGAACGAGCGAAACGCGCAGGTTGCCGTTTCGTATCCGGACTACGTGACGCGTCTCTTCGGCGATGCCGGGCTCGATACGGTGATCTTCGATTTCGGCGTGCCCTTGCCGATGCTCGACATCGACGAGGTCAATGCCGATCTACCGATCGAAATCGTGCCGATCTACCGCATCGAGCCGTTGATCGCCGATCTGCTGAAACAGGACCTGAGCTGGAGCGAGTTCAAGGAGAAATACGACACCTCCATCAGCGAGGCGTTGAGCTCGGGCCGGTACAAAGGCGTCAAGTCGATCATCGCCTATCGGACCGGGCTCGAGGTGTCTCCGCTCTCGCGCACGGCCGATCAGGGGTTCCAGGCCCTCGATGCCATCCGGCGTGGTCTGGGCGGCGGCAGTATGAAGAAGCTGCGCGACCATTTGCTCTGCCGGGCCATCGAGCTCTGCATGGAGTACGACGTGCCGATGCAGATCCACACCGGAATGGGCGATTTCGAGGTCAATCTCGTGATGTGCCGCCCCTCCTATCTGATGGACCTCCTCCGCTTCCCGGTCTACCGGTCCTGCCGGGTGTTGTTGGTTCACACTGGGTATCCATATCACCGCGAAGCCGCCTATATGGCCAACGTCCTGCCCCGTGTCTATCTGGATGTGTCGGAAGGGATCCCATTCGCCTCATCGGCGGCCTGGGAGATCTACGAAGGCGTTATGGCAATGGCCCCGTTGAACAAGATCTGCTACGGCTCGGACGGCTATCAGCTTCCGGAGATCATGTACACCAGCGCGAAGCTTGGAAAGCAGGCATTGCAGGACACACTGAATGGGCTTGTCTCCAAGGGGATGCTGACCGAAACCGCAGCGCAACAGGCCGCTGTCGGCATCCTCTCCGACAATGCCCGGGAGCTCTACAAGCTTGACTGATGCGATCCTGCTGGAGGGATTGCGATTCTTCGGCTACCACGGCCGCTCCCCGGAAGAACGCACACTGGGGCAGCAGTTCGTGGTGGACGTGGTAGCCGAGCTCGATCTTCGCAACGCGGGACTTCACGACGAGATTGACGAAACGGTCGGCTACCACAGTCTCTCTGCCACGGTACGATCCGTGCTCGAAGGCGAGCCGCTGATGCTGATCGAAGCTGTCGGCGATCGCGTCGCCCGGCTCGTGCTCGAGACCTTCCCCGCGATCACGGCGGTCGAGGTCACGGTCCGAAAGCCGGAAGCGACGATCCGCGGCGCTCATCTCGATGCGGTGGGAGTGCGAATCCGACGCGTTCGCGCGCATCTCCGAGCCTCGCAACCGGTAGATCTTCCCGATTCCCCGATTCCGTTCAAGAAATCCACGACCTGAAGGCGTGTAGAGTAGGCTCCGAAGCGTTTCACATGCCCCTCGTAGCGTCGTCATCTATGGCGTTTGGATCGCCAGGGCGCCCCGTGTTCCAAACCCGACACGTCAAGCTTGGGGTTGTGTAGACGCCGGCCCCTGCCGGAAGCTGCCGGCACAGGGCCGGCGCCTGGCGATCGTGCCGCGCCTGGCCGGAGTGATGGTGAATCGATCGTCTCCCCTTGCCCCTCCGCAGTAGGGGAAAGGGCAGGGGGATAGGGGTTGTCCGCAACCTGGCGAAATCAACTCCCCACTACCCTTGACAAGATAAGAACATAGGTTCTACAATGCAGATAAGCGGCACGTTTGGTCACGAGCGCGGGCCTGGGCAGCGGTTGATCGTACCCGGGCTGGTTACCCGTCATCCACACTCGGTGCTGGATCCCGGCATTCGAGGAGCTGGGAGCGAGGACAAGAACGAACGGCGTTCCTAACTCCTAAATCCCAACTCCTCAAATGCGTCACGGTCGATCCCACCGCCTACATGATTACCTCCTATCGATTTCCTATCTCCCCCAACCGTCCCTCGCTCACGAAACGGGTTTGAGGAACTCCTTGCCCACCTTTGCGACCAGCGAATAGGTCGTATCGACCATATTGCCCACGTAGCACTTTCCGAGCTGAGTCAGGAGCTGATAGGCGTCCAGGGGGTCGAACCCGTAGTCGCGTACGATCCAGGCGATCAGGTCGTGATAGGCGATCCGGGCCGCGTCTTCCATCGGGCGCGCGCTTCCCACCGACATGATCTCCGTCGGCGATTCGATGCGCGGCCAGGCGATGGCCTGATTCTTGATGACATCGAAACGGAATGTTCCTTTGGCGGAGATTTCCAGCGCCACACCGCAGAGCTCACCCTGTCCCTGGGCGGCGTGGGCGTCGCCCACATAGAAGAGCGCTCCGGGATGGTGGACCGGAAAGTAGAGGGTATTCCCTTCGGTCACATCGGGACAGTCCATGTTGCCGCCGTGGTCACCCGGTGAAAGGGATGAGATCGACTCCAGGGCCGGCGCGGTGCCCATGGTGCCGTAGAACGGCGCCCAGGGAACTTCCCATCGATCCTTCCAGGCGAACGTGTTGCGCTCGGTGCGGTGATAGATCCAGACACGTTCCTCCAATGGTGGCTGCAACGTTGGAGTCCACCGGGTGGACGTCAGACCGCCAAAGTAGGGCACGAGCGCCGAGAACGCCCAATCACGGGTCGCCTGCATCGAATCGACGTGGACAACGAGCGTATCTCCCGGTTCGACGCCGTCGATGTAGAGTGGACCAGTTTGCGGATTCAAGTAGGGACCTAGGACCTCGCTCGGTTTCTGGTCTTCCGACGTCAGAACGTTGCTGGCCGAGTCAACCGTATGGATCTCGACGGACTCACCGATGGACACATGTGCGATCGGCTCCGCGTTCGGTCCAAAAACATAATGGTACGTTCCGTCTGGCTGATGGATCTCGCGCATCGTGGCATCCTCCCAAGATTCCCAAATCGACGATGGTTGGAATTATCGACGCATAGCCGAAGTTCCTCCACCGCGCGTCCGGCGCCGCGACGATGCACACCCGCCCGAAATCGGGTAGCGCCGGCAGCAGAGACCGGCTCTACCAATCGGTGTCAGGATCGAGCGGCCAGATTGGGCGATCGAGATGCCGGAAGGGGAGACGGGAGAGATCGGCTCCGGTGATTCCTGCTCCTTCGACGAGGACGACCTGGGAGGCGATCGGCTCGAATGCGGCGCGAAAGTGCCCTTTTCCTTTCAGGCCGATGACCGATTTCGAGGTCGGTTCGATACCGAACGCGCGGAAGACGTTGAGATCGATCGGAGACTCGGCGCGGCTGGTGACCAGCACGTCGATATCGCCGGTACGGATGCGAGCGGTCGGTCCGAGATCAACCGCGACTCCGGCCATCATCGGTCCGGCGTTGACATATCTGCCGTCGGCAATGAGCTTCACCGTGGCGTCGATCACGATCGATTCGCCGTGAAGTCGGTCCGTTTTCGCGCCGAGATCGATCCGGATCGTGGTTCCAGGACCCGCATCGACGCATCGAGCAACGGCGACCGGGTCGGCGACGAGCGCGATGGCCGCGTTTTGGACACCCTGGTCCAGGAGGAAGCGCAACAACTCGACGCTATCTCCCGGGCCGCCAGTCCAGGGATTGTCCCCGATGTCGACCAGCACCACTGGTTTCCCGCCCAGCGGTGGACGGGCGAGAATGCGGGCTGCTTCCTCGAAGGTCGATACGCCGCCGAGAAACGACGCACGCAGCTCCCAGGCTCGATCGGCGATTGTTTCCGCCGCCTTCAATGCCGGCGTGACCTCGCCGTCGGAGTAGGCGAGGACGCTCAATCCAGCTTCTTCGACGTCCGCGGGCGGAAACCCACCGGCCACCGTCACCCCGATCATGCCCGGCTCGGCTTCCCGTTCGTGTGCCAGCGCGATGAGTTCGCCCATCGGTGCTCGATCGGTGGTCATGCGTTGCGAGGTCGGCAGCATGGGTGGCTTGACGAGCGCGGCGGCGGGATGAATTTCTCCGCGTACGAGCTGCACGATACGCTCGGCGGCTTCTTCCGCGCGTGCCGCCATATCGACATGGGGATAGGTGTCGTACCCGATCAGGAGTGTGGCCGCATCGACCATGCGCGGGGAGATGTTTGCGTGCAGATCGAGCGTCGAGACCAGCGGGCGCTCGTTGCCGACTACCTCCCGGATCGATTCGAGAATGAGCACATCGGCATCGCGATCGAGCTCGGAGACCATCGCTCCGTGAAGCGCGAGGAGCACCCCATCGAGGGGCTCGGCCCGTCGCAACCCCGTGGTGATCTCGTCGATCAGGGCGCGCAGAGTCGCTCCATCGACCAGCCCGGACGGCGTTGCCCAAACCGACAGGAGCGGAATGAGCTCGATTCCGAGACGGTCCGAGGCGGCAAGAAAGCCTCCGAACGCGCTGTTGGTGCCGGCCTCGGCGTGCGCGATCTCGTCTCCGCGCAGGATGGTCGACGCTTCGAAGGCCGCCATATCGGTGCGCACGGCGCTGAAGACATTCGTTTCGTGCGAGAGCTGCGCGGCGACGATACGCACGATCAGACCAGTGCGGGAATACCGAGCATCTCGCGTGCCTGACCGGGTGTCGCCACGGGGCGACCGAGCTCGCCGGCAATCCGAGCCAATCTGGCAACCAGCTGGGCGTTGCTCGTGGCCAGCTCGCCCTTGTGATAGTAGAGATTGTCCTCCAGACCAGTGCGGACATGTCCGCCCATTGTCATCGCCGCGACGCCGATCGGAAGCTGGGCTCGTCCGATGCCGCATGCGGACCAGAGCGCGCCCGGCGGCAGCATCTGGACCATGTGGATCAGTTGCTGGATCGTGCCGGGCGATCCGCCGCGTACTCCCAATACCATCTGGAACCAATACGGTGGTTCGATAGCGTTGTCATGAATGAACCGCAAGCCGTTTGCGACATGCCCCGGCTCGAAGCACTCGATCTCCGGACGTACCCCGAATTCGATCATCGAGGCGGCCAGCTTGCTCAGAAAGCCCGGCGCGTTGACGAAGACGCCGGCGCCGAAATTGAGCGAACCGCAATCGAATGAGGCGATCTCGGGCGAAAGCGTGACCGGTTCCGCCCGTTGCTCGTCGGTCGTCTGTCCGGCGCCGCCGCCGGTGCTCATATTGATGACGACATCGCACCCTTCGGCACGAATCAGATCGCGCGTTTTGGCGTAGCGGTTCGGGTCGCAGGTGACCTTTTCCTGATCGTCGCGCATGTGGAGGTGAACGATGGCCGCGCCTGCGGCGGCCGCTTCGACGGCAGCTGCGGCGATCTCTTCCTCCGTGACGGGCAGGTTCGGATTCTGCGCTTTGGTTGGCCGGGAACCGGTCAACGCCGCCGAAATGATCAGTGGCTGGCCGAGGGAGGGAGGATCGAGGGGGTCGAGCATCAACCGATCGTCCTGCGGGCGGTAATCACGCCAGTATTCATTCCGACCAGATTCAATCCACCGAAGAACCGCGCATGCTCGATTTTGACGCAACGATTCATGACCACATCCATCCCCGCTGCTCGCGCCCGGGCTGCGGCATCCTCATTGACGATGCCGAGCTGCATCCAGAAGACGGGCGCGTCGATGGCAATGGCTTCATCCAGGACCGCGGGAACGTCCTCCGATCTGCGGAAGACGTCGACGATCTCGACGTTACGGTCCTTGGGAATCTCGAGCAGCGACGCGTAGACCGGCTGTCCCAGAATCTCCTGACCGGCAAGTCGTGGATTGACGGGGATGATGTCGTACCCCTCGGACTGCATATAGATCGCGGCGAAGTGGCTGGGTCGCATTGGATCGGCCGACAACCCGACCATCGCGATCGTCTTGTACGTCTGCAGGAGGCGTAGCCGTTCGAATGCGCCTGCGGTGGCGACATTCTGGGTCGCCCAGGGAACGGCGCAGCTTTCGGTAGTGTTCGTCGAATCGTTCATTTGGCGGTTCCTATAGTGCTCAGCCCGGCAGTCTGCGACTTCTGCAATGCCCGGTCGAGATCCCAGATGATGTCATCTACATCCTCGAGTCCCACCGACAGACGGATGAGATCGGGGCTGACGCCGGCCGCGACCTGCTGCTCGTCGGAGAGTTGCTGGTGGGTGGTGCTCCCGGGGTGGATGACGAGCGTCTTGGCATCGCCCACGTTTGCGAGGTGGGAGATGAGTGTCAGCGATTCGATGAACTTCGCGCCCGCTGCGCGGCCGCCCTCGATACCGAAGGTCATGATGCCGCCGCTCCCCTTGGGCAGGTATTTGTCAGCAAGCGGGCGATAGGGACTTTCGGGGAGCCCTGGATAGCTGACCCAGCCGACCAGCGGGTGATTCTGCAACCAGGCGGCAACAGTTTCTGCGTTGCGGCAGTGGCGTTCCATGCGCAACGGGAGTGTTTCGAGTCCCTGCAGGAACATCCAGGAGTTGAAAGGACTGAGCGCGGGTCCCAGGTCGCGCACGTTTTCCACGCGCGCTTTCATGAGATACCCATACTCCCCGAAGGTCTCGTAGAACATGATCCCGTGATAGCCGGGGGAGGGTTCGGTCATTCCGGGGAAGTTGCCATTGTTCCAGGGGAAACGGCCCGATTCGACGATGACCCCGCCGATCGAGGTGCCGTGCCCACCGATGAATTTGGTTGCGGAGTGGACCACGATATCGGCGCCGTGCTCGATCGGCCGGCAGAGATACGGGCTGGCAAAGGTGTTGTCGATAATGAGGGGGAGCCCAGCTTCGTGGGCTATGTCCGCGACTGCGCTGATGTCGAACACGTCGATGCGCGGATTGCCGATCGTTTCGCCGTAGAGCACTTTGGTCTTGGAGGTAATCGCTTTGCGGAAGTTTTCGGGATCGGATGGATCAACGAAAACGACATCGATGCCCCAATGACGGAGCGTGATATCGAATTGGGTATAGGTCCCACCATACAGCGCGGACGACGAGACGATCTGGTCTCCCGGCGCGAGTAGTGTGGCAAGGGCGATGAACTGCGCGGCTTGACCGGAGGCGACCGCAACCGCGCCGATGCCGCCTTCGAGCGCGGCGATGCGCTCTTCGAACGCGGCGGTCGTCGGATTCATGATCCGGCTGTAGATATTGCCAAACCGCTGCAACGCAAAGAGCTCAGCGGCGTGATCGGTATCCTCGAAGACATACGACGATGTCTGATAGAGGGGCATCGCGCGGGAACCGGTCGTCGGATCGGGCCGTTGCCCGGCGTGCACCGCCAGGGTATCGAACCCGAACACATGGTCGTCCCCGGTTTGCGCTTCGTTTGCGGCATTTGCCGGATTTGGCAGATGCCCGTTACTCGATGGGTGGGCGTGGCTCACGGTCGTCGTCCTGGAAAGCGGTCGCGGCGGCGCTGCATGATTCAGCAGCCCCTATTGTACGGGGACGCGCTCCGTGTTCCGAAGGTAATCGAGACTGGGTTCGGGCCGTCGAGCGGTCGAACGGCAGAGCGCGGAATCCGAAACGCACCCCAACTCCTGCGGGCGTGGTTGAAATGGGTCCGGAGCCCGGAGTCCGGATGAGACCGAAGCAACGAGTTTCGGGGCCTCAACGGCATAAAGACCCCGAAACGCGGCGCCCATCATGCCGCATGGTGGCTTTTCAAACACGGCCTAAATCCCAACTCCTAGCTCCTCCGCCTGATGATGTGATTGCCGTGTGGCGCGACCCGTATCGAATTCTCATCGTTACCCGATTGGCTGGCGGATTGGTACTATTCGATCCGCTCATTTCGGGTACTTGGCGCGTTCGTCTAGTGGCCCAGGACACCGCCCTCTCAAGGCGGAGATCACGGGTTCGAATCCCGTACGCGCTACCAATAGCAGAGACCCGGCTTCGAATGGAGCCGGGTCTCTGCGTATGGTTCGTCGTTGGCCGCAGCTTACGCCAGCGAACCGGCTGCTGCTTGGATGCCGGGTCGCACCCGTGTTTCTTGGGTTTCCCTCCTCCAGGGCATGGGAACGAGGATCATCAGCCGGAACAGTGTGCAACCTGGGCTATGCTGAGCGAGTCAATCGATCGTTCGAACAACGTGCGAGAAGGCGGATTTCGCGTGAGCTCACCGGGACTGAATACGTCGCTGCTTGGCTATCCCGAAACGGCCCGTCTCTTGATCGTCAATGCCGACGATCTGGGTATGTGCCACTCGATCAATGTCGCCACCATCGAAGCGATGAGGCATGGGTTAGTACCACCGCCAGCTCGATGACCCGCTGCCCATGGGCGTGGGAAGCAATGCAGCTCTGGTGACTGATTCGTCACCACCTTGGTATCCACATCTCACCCTCGTCATCGAGATGCCGGGGTATCGCTGGGGTCCAGTTTCGTCACGAGATTCCGTGCCATCGCTGGTCAATTCGGACGGGTTCTTTTTGGCACACCGGCAGATTCCCGAGCTCTACGCGCGCGCCGACGCCGTCGAGGTCGAACGGGAGTTTCGCGCGCAAATCGATCGGGTGCTTGGCTTTGGATTGAAGCCAACGCATCTCGACTGGCATTGCGTCCTCGATGGCGGCCGCCCGGATATTCTCGACCTCACCTTGCAGCTTTGCGATGAATACGGGCTCGCGATGCGGGTCAACGACGCGGTCCTCCGCGACCGGCTACTGGCGGCTGGCAAACCGGCCAACGATACGCCGATCATCGACGGCTATGGGCTGCCGCTGGAGGAAAAGAACGCGATTTGGGCTCGCATGCTGCGCGAGCTTCCCGCAGGCTTGCATCAGTGGGCCGCACACGTGAGCCTGGGAGACGCGGAAGCACAGGCGATGGAGCCGCATGCCTGGCAGGTGCGCAAGACCGATTTCGATTTCTTCATGTCGGATATGGCACGTTCGATCGTCGCCGAGGAGGGGATCGTCCTGATCGACTATCGGGCAATCCAGCGGCTCTGGACCGGCGAAACCGGCGCGGGCGGACAATCTGTGGAATGATTCATGCGGCGGGGTAATTGGTGCTCGCACGGCCGATCTGTCTACGAAGGTAATGGAGAAAAACCGATGATGAGATTTCGTCTGTTGTGTGTGATGGTCGTGGGAGCTGCCGCCATGTTTGGTGCAGGCGGACGCGCAATCGACGCCCAAAGTCCCACCCCGATCACGATTTCATCTCCGACCGCGGAAGGTTGCGAGCAGGTCCCTGCCTATCTTGAGGCGCGCCAAAAGGTGTTCGAAGAGCTCTTGATCGATATGGAATCAGTCTTCCCAGCGGTTGCTACGCCGATTTTGGAGCACGGCGATGAACTGGTCGTCGCCATGTTCGGCATGACGCCTGAGCAATTCATCGCATTGGCCAAGGCCTATGACGACGCGGCCGACAAGATCGAGAAGATCGACGCACCGCCCGTCGCAGACGTTTACAACGACCTGCAGGTGCAACTCTACCGGTTGTCGGCCGACGTCTTCGAGGAGGCTGCCAGCACGGGTTTGAATGCGGCTGGTGACACCTTCAACGATCAGCTGGTCGCGGTGGGCGAGGCGGTCGGCGCGGCTGGACAGGCGGCAACGTCAGTCTGCCCAGCGTTCGCAGAGGTCATCGAGCTCGACCAGACGCAGGCGGCTCTTTAGCATCCTGACACAATCGAGGTTTCCAACTCGTTTTTTGGGACGTATCCGGGGCCAGTGGAACGGAAAACCGTCCGAGTCGATTACTCGGACGGTTTTTTCCTGTCTGCAAATCTGGGCGGGCTAGAACGTAAACGGACTTCCACTGTTTGGGGAGCCGTATTGGTTGTCGCCTTCGGTACCCTTGAAAAAGATGAGATAAAGGGCAAAGAAGAAGCTCACGATCGGGATGATTCCCAACAGGTAGAGCCAACCCGACTTGTCGAGGTCGTGCAGACGCTTGATGCCCATAAAGATACCGGCGATTCCTGCGAGCACCCCCAGGATGAGCTGGACCCACTGGCCGCGGTCTCCAAGGATCCAGGCGATGATACCGCAGACGATATAGACACCGATGATCCAGATGATCCAGTCTCTTCGGCCAAGTCGCCCGTCAGCGTTAAAAAGTTTTCCGAAATCCATGACGCGTTCCTCTCTCCCTCGCGCAATTCGAATCGAAAACCGAGAAGCATCGTGACAATCCGACCGGAGCTTCGTGGCGCGGGAACCACGTAAAGGACCCGGTCATTCGATCAGCGGCGGCAACCCTCGGCTTTCTAGCGCTTCCTGGAGTATGCGGATCGCCTTCGGGCCCACGCCATGAAGCGCTAGGAGACGGGACGCACTGGCGCCGGCAATCGATTCCAATGTGTTGTATCCAACCAGTGCAAAGGCGCTCGTCGCTGGCTGGCCGATTCCCTTCGGCAACGGAGTTGCTTCCGGTTGCTCACTCATTGTCGAAACCTACGAATGTGGAGAAAGACATAGTCCCGACAAACCACTGAATTGGTGCCACCGCCCCCTGGCTTTGGAACGAAACGCGCCCCGCAACGCTTCCGCTCCTCCCCCCTGGATTTCGCCATTTCGCTTCTGGCTCCTGCCTGGTTTTACCCCGGCATTCGCCCTCTGTCGAAACGTGGTGGCCCGTCTCAGGTGTTCCTCGGGACCATGTACGTACACATTAGCGAAAGTTGAAGGCCGTGTCAACCCCTTTAGGCAAAAAACCGTAACGAACGCGTACCTACGCGGGTATTTGACGTAACACGACGAGTCTTGGGTCTTGAGCCGGGAGTCCCAACAAATTGGTTCGTGTTTCAAACCTGCGTACCCCTTTTTCGGCGCGCCTGTCTCAAGGCGCGCAGTCCGCTACTCAGCGCCCAGGACGCAGAGCCCTTTTCAGGTCAGGTGTCCTGGGCATCAGG
Organism: Thermomicrobiales bacterium; assembly: GCA_023957115.1. Taxonomy (GTDB): domain Bacteria; phylum Chloroflexota; class Chloroflexia; order Thermomicrobiales; family UBA6265; genus JAMLHN01. The sequence continues at coordinate 31,817 of JAMLHN010000034.1, read as the reverse complement.
ATCGAGCGGCTTGTCGAGGGCAACAGGGATGCCCATCGAGAAGTCCTTTTCGAAGACACGGCGCAATCGCTCGAGATTCCAGGAACTGGAGATCACGATGCCGACCTCTCGATTCTTGTCCATCGATGTCGAGGTGTAGTTCTGAGAACCGACAAACGCCCGGCTTCCATCGACCATGATGAGCTTCGCATGGATATACGGATCGGCAAGGGTATGAAGCGATGCCCCCGCACGAACGAGCTGGCCCACCGGTTCGTCGAGCATGTTCTGCCCGTACGATTGCGTCATGATGATTCGGACCCGGACACCCCGGTCGAGCGCCTGTTCGACATGGGCGATGAACTCCTCATCGGTGATTACTTCGGCGTAGATATCGAGCGTTGCTTCGGCGCTATCGATCAATCCCAGGATCGTCGCCCGGCTGGTATCCGGGCTCAGTATCAGCGGCCCTGGGATCTCTCCACTTTTTTCGGTCCAGTCATGCTCGAAGATACGCGCCGCATGATCGACGTGCGCCGGATCGGTGGTGATTACCGCCAATTCACGATTGCGGTTGAGGGCGGAGTAGGTGAGATTCAGGTTCATGATCAGAGCGACCCGGTGGTCGATCACGATCAGCTTGATATGAGAGAACCGGCTGGCAGTCGTGTTCCACCGAACCTCGATGCCCCCTTCGGCCAACGTACTGTAGATCTCCGGTTGCTGGTTGCTGCCGCCATATGGATCTTCTTCCAGCAGTACCCGCACGATGACGCCTCGATCGCGGGCGCGAAAGAGGGCACTTAGGATATCTTCATCGGTGAGCAGATAGATCTCGATATCGATGGTGTTGCGGGCCGCGTCCAGCTCTTCGATTAGGGGACCTGGTCCGTCGTCCGGCAGGACGTAGATGCCCTCGACGATGTCCGGCGCTGCCGGATTATGTTCCGCAATGGTCGCCGGGACTCGCGTCGCGGGGAGCTGCTCACCAACGATCAGACCGAGCGAAGCCACGATGGTGGCAGTCGCGAGCAGGATCAGGCTGGCGGCGATGAGAACAAGAAGCTTCTTCATGCATTCCCGGCGGGAGCGCACGAATGACGTGCGCACGGATTATGCGCAAATGTAGACCGTGCCGGAACGATTCGCCAGACCAGTTGGGCAGCTGGTTGGAAGGCGACCGATGGTCAGACGCCGTTCGCGGCGCGCCAGGCGCGGATTTGCTCACCGTGTTCGGACCAGTGGCCCCAGGTATCGTCTTCGACGTCCGCTTCGGTCAGATTGGGTGTCGAGGCGAATGTCTCCCGTGCACGCGCATGGACATCGATGAGGCGTTGCTTCATGTCCGCAAATGAGGCGTCCTGGTATTCCGCGTAGATCTGGTCGTTGCGGGTCTCGACATCGACCGGTTCCTTGCTGCCCGATTCGACGGTTTCCCGCGTTCGGTCTTCCCACCATGCGAGGTGAGCCAGAATGTCTTTGACCGAGTAATACCCGGCAACGCCGGGACGAGCCGCATCGTCGCCCGAGAGCCCATCGAGCGAGGGCAGGAACGCATCCCAGGCGGCATCGATCCGCGCGATGATCTCGTCATTCACTAGTCAAACTCCTTGAGCATTGCGCCACGCGAGCACTTCGTTGCGGTGCTCATCGTAGTGAGGCCAGGTTTCGTCGAGCTTCAACGCGTCGATACGGTCGAGGACGAGCGTGTCGGCAACGAGGCGGGCGTGTGATGCGTGCATACGCTCGGTCTGCTGTGCGAGCGTGTCGTCTTTGTGCGCTTCGAACTCTCGATCGTTCATGGATTGCCAGTCGTTTGGCTGCACATCCTCGCCGCGCGCAAGCTTCTGCGCACGGGCAAGGTCCTGCTCGTCCCAAAACGCAATATGCCCGATCAGATCCTTGACCGAATAGTCGCCACAAACCCCGGGTTCGCCGGTTCGACCTGCGGGAATGCCATCCAGCGCATCGAGCCAGGCATTCCATGATCGGTCGATATTCTCGATAAGCTCTTCTCGTGTCATCGTGCTGCTCCAGAAGTAAGACGAACGCCCGCAGGAAGAACTCCCGCGGGCGTTTCGTGTGAAATTGCCGTGGTCTATGCTAGACCTGCTTGACGGCCCCAACCATTTCGGTCACGACCCCCTTCGCATCGCCGAAGACCATCGAAGTCTTCGGATCGTAGAAGAGGTCGTTGTCGATACCGGCGAATCCAGACTTCATCGACCGCTTGAGTACGTAGATCTGCTTGGCGTCCGACACGTTGAGGATCGGCATGCCGTAGATTGGGCTGGTCGGATCGGTCTTGGCCGCCGGGTTGGTCACGTCATTGGCTCCAATGACCAGAACGACATCCGTGTTCGAGAACTCGTCGTTGATGTCATCCATATCGAAAAGCTGGTCGTACGGGACATTGGCTTCGGCCAGCAGCACGTTCATATGACCCGGCATACGTCCGGCAACCGGGTGGATGGCGTACTTGACGTTGACGCCCTTCTCCTCCAGCAAGTCGGCAAGCTCACGAACCGCGTGCTGTGCTTGCGCAACCGCGAGACCGTAGCCCGGCACCACGATGACGTTCTGGGCATAGGCGAGCGAGATTGCCACATCGTCGGGGGAGGTGGAACGGTAGGGACGTTCCTCGGTGCTCCCGCCGCCAGCGGCAGCGCCCTCTGGTCCGCCTCCGAATGCTCCAAATATGATGCTTGGGACCGATCTGTTCATCGCCTTGGCCATGAGCAGTGTCAGATATCCACCCGAGGCGCCGACAAGCGCGCCGGCAATCACCATACCCATATTGGAGAGCACGAGACCGGTGAGCGCCGCTGCGATACCGGTGAGCGAGTTCAGGATCGCGATGACCACCGGCATGTCCGCCCCACCGATCGGGAGCACGATCGAGGCTCCGAGCGCCAGCGCCGCGATGAAGAGAATCCACATCAGCAGCTTGGCGGTCGAGCCGTCCTGGAGCCAGATGATGAGCACGCCAAGAACCGCGATCAAGCCACCCAACCCGGCGTTGAACATCTTCTGGCTGGGGAACGTGATTGGCCTCCCGGAAATCATCTCCTGGAGCTTGAGGAAGGCGATGATGCTACCGGTGAGCGAGATCGATCCGATGATCGCGCCGAGCACGATCGAGGTGACTTCGCCCCGTCCGATACCTTCCTTGTGCATGAATTCCGCAACGGAGACCAATGCCGCGGTGGCGCCACCCATGCCATTGAAGATGGCGACCATCTGCGGCATGGCGGTCATCTGGACCCGTTTTGCCATGAGCGAGGAGATCGCGCCGCCAACAACAATGGCCGCCAGGATCAGTCCGATATTGGTCCAGTTGATCGATCCGCCCTCTTCGAGATCGCTGCTGAAGAGGGTAGCCACCACGGCAATAGCCATACCGAGCGCGGCCAGCTGATTGCCTTTCCGCGCGGTCGTGGGATTACCGAGGAACCGGAGACCAAGAATGAAACAGACGGCAGTTACGAGATATGCAACATCGACGAGTGCATCGCGCCAGTTGTCGATCATTATTTCTGCCCCTGCCCCGGTCGCTTCTTGAACATTTCGAGCATCCGGTCAGTGACCACGAAACCTCCGAAGACATTGGCCGCACCGAGCACAACGGCCAGGAAACCCATGACCTGGAGCCACCAGTTGTCAGCCTGCCCCAGGATGATCATGGCGCCCAGCAGCACGATACCGTGAATGGCGTTCGTACCCGACATAAGTGGGGTATGCAAGGTGGGAGGCACCTTGCCGATGAGCTCCACGCCCAGGAAAACAGCAAGGAGCAACACATAGATTGCCAGTAAGACTTCCCTGTCCATCCGCCCTTCTTTCCAAAACAGAATCCGGTGGGTCGTTCGTTTGATCAGGCCGGCGTCGTGGCCGGATTGAGTCGTTGCTTGGTTCCTTCGTGAACAACGGCGCCGCCAAGGGTGATGACCGTGTTGGCGATGATGTCGTCGTCCATATCCAGAGTGAACTGCCCATCCTTGTCGATCATCAACGCAAGGAGGTTTTGCAGATTCTTGGAATACATCTGGCTGGAATGAACCGCCAATGTGCTGGGGAGATTCAGAGTTCCAACGATCGTCACCCCATGCCGATGGACGATCTTGCCCTTCTCGGTCAGCTCGCAGTTGCCACCGGTTTCCGCAGCCAGGTCAACGATGACCGAACCCGCCGGCATCCGCTCGACCGTCGATGCCGGGATCAGCCTGGGCGCGGGACGGCCGGGAACGGCTGCGGTCGTGATGATGACATCCGACTTGGCCGCGCGGTCGGCAAGACCTTCCTGCTGGCGTCGGAGGATCTCGTCGGTCGCTTCCTTAGCATATCCGCCCGATCCGGCGAGGTCGGCTCCGGTATCGATCTCGATGTACTTGCCACCGAGACTCTCGATCTGTTCCTTCACCACCGAGCGGGCATCGTAGGCCTCGACGACGGCGCCCAGACGGCGAGCCGTACCGATCGCCATCAGCCCCGCTACACCGGCGCCAATCACGAGCACCTTGGCCGGCGGGATATTCCCCGCGGCTGTCGTGAGCAAGGGGAAGAATTTCGGCAGCTCGTACGCGGCAATGAGGACGGCCTTGTAGCCGGCCACGGTCGCCTGCGAAGAGAGCGCGTCCATATACTGGGCACGCGTCGTGCGCGGAATCGCGTCCATGCTCAGGGCCGTGATCTTGCGATCCTGGAGATGCTTGACGAGATCGAGGTCGAACATTGGCGAAAGGAAGGCAATGAGCTTGCTTCCTTCCGGCATCAGATCGATTTCCTCTTTGGATGGTTTCTGAACCTTGAGGACGAGGTCGGCGTTCTTGTAGATACTGGCCGCGTCGTCGACGACACGTGCCCCAGCGAGCTCGAAGGCGGCATCGCTGACAAACGCATCCTTGCCGGCGTCCCTTTCCACCAGAACGGTTACCCCGCTGCCGGTGTATTTCTTGACGCCATCTGGAGTCAACGCAACGCGTCGTTCGTTCGGCGTTGTCTCACGAGGTATGCCTATCGTGAGTTTTTTGCCCGAAGATTGTTCTTCCGCCATACCCTTCCTCGATACCTGCTCGACCGGCCAATGATGAGCCCGGCGCCACCACCAGCATATGCTGTTCTGTTTCGATTTCGCGGCACAGACAACACGATTCAGTTTCTTGGGTTATGGTCGCGTCAATGCGATGACTGACCGGCGTTGCATTCTACAACGAGAATCGCGAGCACTGCACCGGATCATCCGCCCAAATTCGGGCCGTTTCTCTTGGAAACTTGACGGATCGCACCAATGAGCAGCAAGGCTCCCACATACAACCGGAGCGCTTTTTTCGATGACATCATTCAGTATCTGCGGGCCGAGCTGCCGCCGGAGCTGCGCGAATTCAAGGTGCGTCAGACGAGCTATCTGGTCAAGCTTTTCTATGGAAACGAGCGGGTGCATTTCGAAGTTTGGGTCGATCCGGTGCGAGCACAGATCGAGATTGGTCTCGATTTCGAAGACGGCGCCGAGAGCACCGCGGCGTATCTCTCATTCTTCGACCAGCGCATCGTGGAGATCAAGGAGCTGACCGGACCGGATCTCGAATTGGAACGCTGGACCAGGACCTGGGGACATTTTGTCGAGGTCTATCCGATCGCCCCAATCGATCGCGAACGAGCGCGGACGATTGCCGAGCGGATGGTCGTTTTCATGTCGGTCCTGCAGCCGTTGATCGAAGAGGCAGCCGTTCCGCCGTCCGACTGGACGCCATCGAACCGGCCCTACTGGCGCCGTCGAAACCGGCGTGGATAGATCACCCAATAAATACGTGAGCCCGGAGGCCGCGACATCGACCTCCGGTCCGATCGGTACCCCATGCCGGACGATTACTCGCTGACTGCCGGGGGCGAGAAGTTTTCGCGTTGCAGCACCTGACCGCGTCCCGGCGTGCCGAGGAGCTCATTACGCTGATAGACGACGTCGCCCCGGCTGATGGTGATGCGCGGCCAACCGGTTACGTCCCATCCTTCGAAGGGTGAGTAGTCGCAGGCGGTATAGAACGTGGCTGCTTCGACCTTGTGCGTGTCGTTCGGATCCCAGAGCACGATATCGGCATCTGCCCCGACGGCAATCGTTCCCTTCCGGGGGAAGAGCCCGAAGAGTTTGGCGGTCGTGGCGGAGATGAGCTCGACGAAGCGGTTCGGCGTCAATCTCCCGGTTTCGACGCCCTTGGACCAGAGCATAGGCAGCATGGTTTCCAGGTCTGCGACGCCCGGCCGGAGCTTGGTGATATCCATCCCTGGGAAGACTTTGTATTCGTAGAGCCACGGCGCGTGGTCGGTACAGAGCGTATCGATCTCGCCGGTCGCCATTGCTTCCCAGAGGGTGTCGATATCCGGTTGTTCACGGAGCGGTGGTTGCCCGGCATATTTTGGACCGTCCGCCTCAGCAAAGAGATCGCTCGTGAAATAGAGATAGAGGGGGCGGGTTTCTACCCAGAGCGGCACACCCCGGCCGCGGCCCTTCCGTACCTCGTCGAGCGCAGCTTTGCAGGAGAGATGGACGATGTACGTGGGGGCGTTCGCATTTTCGGCGAAGGCTACCGCCCGAGCCGTGGCGGCCACCTCGGCTTCGACGGGACGAGATTGGGGGTAGTACTTGAAATCGACGTCGCCGCGTTGCACCAGGCGCTCCAGCGACCGGTCGATGATGACCGAATCTTCGCAATGGATCATCGTCAACATACCGTTCGCCGCGGCGAGGTCAGTTGCTTCCAGATAAGGGGCTGGATTCTCGGCGAACCCGGCGTAGCTCATGAAGTACTTGAGCGTTTTGTGCCCCCTCTCCGACAGGATCGGAATGTCGGAGAGCGGCTGGGTGCTGGGATCGGTGAGGACTGGGTGGAGAAAGACGTCGACGACGGCCTGCTGTGCGACCGCCTTCGACTCTCGCTCGACGGCCTGGAGCATCGTCTCGCCGGGGTGCGGAAAGACCATGTTGCCGATCGAGGTAATCCCGCCGGCTGCGGCGGATTTGGTGCCGGTTTCGAAGTTGTCGCTCCATTGCGGCACGTCGGGTGGCACATCTTCCCAGAACGAACAATGGACATGCGCGTCCAAGCCACCGGGCATGACCAGCAATCCGGCCGCGTCGACTTCACGCGTGCCGGCGAGTCCCTGACCGATCTCGGCGATCGTTTCTCCGGTGATTCCGACATCGGCGGCGTAGGTCTCCGTTGCCGTGACGATTGTTCCGCCGCGTATCACCAGATCGTGCGCCATGAGGTCCTCCTGCAACGAAAAACGGGGAGCGCTGATGCGCTCCCCGTCATGCTACCGAGTTCTGCCGCAACCCGCTACTTGGCAGCCGCCTCGTATCGCTTGCCGACTTCGTCCCAGTTGACGACATCCCACCAGGCGGAGAGGTAGTCCGGGCGCTTGTTCTGGTACTTGAGATAGTACGCATGCTCCCAGACATCAACGCCCAGGATCGGGGTCTTGTCGGAGTCCATGGTTGGGTTGTCCTGGTTCGGAGTGCTGGTGACGTCCAGCTTGCCGGACTTATCGGTCACGACCCAGGCCCAGCCGGAACCGAAGCGGCCCGCACCGGCCTTGTTGACCGCGTCCTTGAGCGCGTCGAGGCCGCCGAATGCCTCGATCGCATCCTTGAGGGCGCCCGAGGGCGACGTCTTGTCCCCGGACATGATCAACCAGAACATCGAGTGGTTGAGGTGCCCACCGCCATTGTTGCGGACCGCGGTTCGCTTGTCCTCGGGAACCTTGTCCAGGTTCTTGACCAACTCTTCGATGGACATTGCCTCGAGCTCGGCATTGCCGGCGATCGCGTTGTTCAGATTGGTCACATACGTCTGGTGATGCTTGTCGTGATGGATTTCCATCGTCTTCGCATCGATCGTTGGTTCGAGTGCATCGAACGCATAGGGGAGAGGGGGAAGTTCAAACGCCAATGTAGTCCTCCTTGACGTGTTTGCTGAACTCACGATTCGGGGTCTAGCGACGCAGGATTCTCTGTCGTCTGGTCCGCCGGTTCCAATGGTTCACTTTACCACGGGCGCCGCGAATTCTGGGTATTTCAGTCGGCCCGATCAGCCGAGTGGACGCATAGGTCCGGTGCCCAGTGAGGTCGGCCCCGTTGTTTCTGTGGGCCCTGGACGAATTTCGCTTGGATCGCCGGTTGACATGCGATCGCGCGCCGGTTAGTGTATCGGTCATGAGTATGGAGCAACGTCACCATCACGAAGTGAACCGTCGACCGGGCGTCTCACCGACATCCGGTGCCTGGTATTACTTCTCCTTTACCCCCCGGCTTTGCTGGCGGGGCGATGGTTGCTGACGCACGAACCGCTCCACAAGAAGCAGCAAAGTCGGGGGTACCGAGGCCAAAAGGTCTCGGTTTTTTGTTTCCCGAAAGATCAGCAAGAAAGAGGACGGACGAAATGATCATCACGATCGACAAGAGTAAGTCCAATGGGGTTATCGACACGCTGGGCGCGGCCAGCCAGCGAAGCGGAGCCAGCATCCGCATCATCGACTGGAATGATGGATCGCTTTCAGTCAATGTGCTCGGTCAAATCGAACCCGATGTGCTGATTCATCCCGCGATTACCGGTGTCCATTCCGCAACCAGGCCCTACCGGCTGGCGAGCAAGGAGCATCGCGAACGAACCGTGGTGCGCGTGGGCGAGGTGGAGATTGGCAACGGAACCCCGGTAATCATGGCGGGGCCCTGTGTGGTTTCCGATGTGGAGCAACTGATCACTGCTGCCGAAGCGGTCAAGGCAGCTGGAGCGACGGTCTTGCGTGGAGGCGCATTCAAGCCGCGAACCTCCCCCTATTCGTTCCAGGGACTTGGAGAAGAGGGGCTGCGTATCCTGGCCGGAGCGCGTGCGGCAACCGGCTTGCCGGTGGTGACCGAAGTCATGGAACCCGATCAGGTGGAGATTACGACCGAATATGCCGATATGCTGCAAATCGGCGCGCGCAACATGGCCAACTTTCCGCTGTTGCGCAAGGCGGGAAAGGCGCGTAAGCCGGTGCTGCTGAAGCGTGGCTTCTCGGCCACCATCGAGGAGTGGCTGATGAGCGCCGAGTACATCCTCTCCGAAGGGAATTCGCAGGTTGTTCTTTGCGAGCGCGGGATCCGTACGTTCGATACCTCCATGCGCTTCAATCTCGATCTCAACGCCGTTCCGTTGCTCAAGGAGCTCACACATCTACCGATCGTGGTCGACCCAAGCCATGGTACGGGCAAGCGGTCGCTGGTTCCGCCAATGGCACTGGCCGGGATCGCGGCTGGCGCCGACGGCCTGATTCTCGAGTCGGAGCCTAATCCCGATTCTGCCAAGTGCGATGCATCGCAAACTATCGAGCCGGAGGAGTTGGCGCGGGTCACCCGCAAGGCGCTGGCGCTGTCGAGGCTGCTCGGCGTCGAGGACCTGGTTTCCGGGTAATTCGTAGTGCTCATCGGTTGACACATGAATAAATGGGGCAGGCGATCGATCTGTGGTCGGTCTCCTGGCATGGGGGTGCTGGTGCCGCAACCTACCGTTCTGACGGCGTCCGATCTCTGTTGCGAACCGCTGGAGCTTGTCTGGGTTCATTCCGACGTGTCGTAGCCGCCGGCACAGGGCCGGCGGCTACCTCATGCGGTGTATCCCCAAGTCATCACGCGGATTCCGTATCAGTGGGCGATCACCGGCTCGCCGGCAGTGGCCGGGTGACTGTCGGGTGCTCCGCCCTTGAAGGCGACGAGCGCGACGACCGCGCCGATGCCGAAGATGATGGCGGACCAGGTAAACGCAGTGGTGAACCCGTGGACCGTCGCGACACGAAACGCTTCCTCGGTTGGCTGTCGCCCCAGCAGGTAGTCGGCCGTGGCCGTGGCGGCAAGGGTCGACAGGAGCGCGGTGCCGATCGAGCCGCCGATTTGCTGGCTCGCATTCGTCGTCGCCGATCCAACGCCAGCATCGCTTCGCAGCAGCCCGAATGTGGCGGCGTTGGATGCGGTCGCAAAGACCAGGCCGAGACCGAAGCCCTCGAGGATCAACGTTGGCACGATATGGCCCAGGTAGGACGAATCGACCTCCAGCTGGGTCAGATAGAGCATGCCGACGGCGCCGAGCGCCATGCCGGCGGTCACGAGTGAGCGTGTTCCAAACCGCGGGAGCAGCTTGGTGGAGGCAATGACGGCCGACGCCATGAGCACCAGGGTCATCGGCAGAAAAGCGGCGCCGGTGCGCACCGGTGAATAGCCCATGATCCCTTGCAAATGAAAGGTAAGAAAGAGGAAGGTTCCAAACATGGCGATGCCGGAGATCGCCATTGTCAAATACGCCGCCCCGCGGTTGCGATCGGCCAGCACGCGCAGCGGTAGAAGCGGATGCTCGACGCGTGCCTCGATGAAGACGAACAGAGCAAGGAGCACGACGCCGGCGATCAGGAATCCGACAGTCACCGGGTCGCTGAAACTCGATGTCTCAGCGTGCGCAAGGCCGTAGACGAGGGCGAAGAGTCCGCCGGTCACCGTGACAGCGCCGAGCCAGTCGATGCTCGGCTGCTCATCGGGGCGCTGGTTGATGAGCAGCCGGTAGATGCCAAAGACGGCAAGGACCGCGATGGGGACGTTCACGTACATGACGGCGCGCCAGTCGAGCCATTCGGTCAACGCGCCGCCGAGAAGCAGACCGACCGAAGCGCCGCTGGCAAGCACGCCGCCGTAGATGCCGAATGCCTTGTTGCGCTCGGTAGACTCGGTGAAGGTGGTTGTCAGGACCGAGAGGACCGCCGGAGCGAGCAGCGCGGCAAAGACTCCCTGTCCGGCCCTGGACGCGGCCAGCATCAGGAACGACTGTGCAGCGCCACCGATGGCCGACGCTGCCGCGAACCCGATCAACCCAACGATCAATGTTCGCTTCCGTCCAAAGATGTCGCTGATCTTGCCTCCGAGCAGCAAGAGACTACCGAACGCAAGGGAGTAGGCCGTAATGATCCACTGCCGATCGTCGTTGGAAAAGCCGAGTCCCTCCTGGGCAGATGGCAGCGCGATGTTCACAACCGTGCCATCGAGGACGATCATCATCTGCGAGAGGACCAACGCCGCCAGGATCCACCAGCGGCGTTCGTGATGCGGATTTTCGTGCATAGCGAATGTGCCTCCGAGGGCAGGAGCCGAGGGACTTGCATCGTTTCGCGTCGTCGTCGAACGCGGATGGATGGGAACTGACCCGGGCATTGAGTACAATTGGAACAATAGTGTTCCAGTTGGAGCATGGTAGCACGAAATGAAACAAAAATGTTCCAATTCGAGTGCGCAAATTCAGAATCGGATCTCCGAATAATCGAGCGAACAGCGGCGGTGCTGGCTGAAGGGCACGGCCGCACCATGCAGGAGATCGCCGACAGGTCGGGGGTGGGGAGAACGACACTCTACCGGCGGTTTCGGACCCGAGAAGACCTGCTCCGGGCGATTTTCGAGCAGGCCATCGCGGAAGCCCGCGACGGAATCGCGGCGGCACACCCCGCCGAGGGTGACGCGCGCGAGGCGATGGAACGCGTCATCGAGGAACTGCTGAAGATTGGTGATAAGTATCGTGTGCTGTTCCAGGAAACAACGGCACGTAGCGAGCAGATCGACGGAGAGCCCGACTTTGTCGATGACCTGCGTGATCTCGTCGTTCGGGCTCAACGTGCCGGCGTCGTGGATGGACTGATGCCGGTCGCCTGGGTCCTGGAGATGATGGGCGCCCTGGTTTGCACGGCCGCAAGATTAATCGGGACTGGAGAGCTGGCGCGCAATCACGCCGCCGATTTGGTCACCCGCACGTTGCTGGGCGGCGTAGGCGTGCAAGGGAACGAATCTTCTCGTCGATAAGCGAGCGCGCTCGAGCCTCGGGCCGGCAAATCGGTGTAGATTCTCTCCATGTGCGCACAGACCTTCGTCGTCGGAACAGCCGGACATGTCGATCATGGCAAGTCGTCATTGGTGCGTGCGCTGACCGGCACCGATCCTGACCGGCTGGCCGAAGAGCAAGCTCGGCAAATGACGATCGATCTTGGTTTTGCCGAGTTCACGACACCGGCTGGTAACCGCGTTCACCTCGTCGATGTGCCTGGGCACGAGCGATTCGTTCGGAACATGCTGGCTGGCGCGGGCGGGATCGACGCCGCCATCCTCACGATCGCCGCTGACGACGGACCAATGCCGCAAACGCGAGAACATCTCGCGATCCTCGATTTGCTTGGGATCGAGCACGGCGTCGTGGCGCTGAGTAAGGTCGATCTGGTCGATCCAGAATGGCTCGCTCTGGTCAGCGGCTCGATCGAGGAGCTTCTGGAAGGAACTGGATTTGCCGGAGCCGAGGTCGTGCCGGTGTCGCCGGTGACCGGACTGGGGCTGGACGAGCTGCAATACGCGCTCGATCGCGCGCTCATGCGTCTGGATCGGAAAGCTCCGTCTGGCGCTGCCCGTTTGCCCATCGATCGGGTGTTCACCCGTCCGGGATTCGGGACCGTGGTCACCGGCACCTTGCTCTCTGGAGCCATGCGCATCGGCGAACGGGTTTCGATTCAGCCACGGGGCAACGAGGCGCGAATCCGCGGGCTGCAAACGTTCGGTGAACCGGTCGAAACGGCCCATCCCGGATCGAGAGTTGCGATCAATCTCTCGGGGATCGAAACCGATCAGCTCGCGCGGGGGGATGTCGTCGTCGTTCCCGGCTCCGTGCAGCCAGCCATGCGTGTCGACGCGCGCGTCCGAATACTGGAATCGTCTGGTCGACCACTTGCACACAACGATGAGGTCATGGTCTTCGCTGGATCGGCGGAGACACCAACGCGGGTTGCGCTCCTCGCAGGAGAGGAGATCGAAGCAGGTCAGCAGGGCTGGGTCCAGCTGCGGATGTGTGCGCCTGTGGTCGTACTGCCGCAAGACCGGTTCATTTTGCGCCGTCCATCCCCGCCGGAAACCATCGGCGGTGGGATCGTGCTGGTGCTCGATCCTTCTCGTCACAAACGTGGCGATGCCGTCGTTCTCGACCGGCTGGAGCTTCTCACCAATGGCGATCCGGCCGATCGGTTCTGGGAATGGTTGGGGACGCGCATGGTCTCTAAGCGGGAGCTCGAGCAGGCGCCAGCCGGCCGCGAGCTTGCCGAAGCGTTCCTGGCCGCTGGACAAGCAGCGGGCACGGTGGAGACGCTGGAGATGCAGGGGGCTCGTGTCTATGTCACCCAGGTCGCGCTGCAGGCCGCGCTCGATCGTGTGGTCTCGGAGCTCTCGACCTACCACGTGAGCCATCCACTGGAAGCGGGTGCGCCACGAGAGAAGATTCGACAGGAGCTGGGGTACGAACGCGCGATCTTCGATCTCTTGATTGCACGTGCCGTCCAGGACGGCATCATCGAGGAGATCGGCCCGTTGATGCGGCATTCTGGATTCCAGATCCGTCTGTCCGATTCACAGCGGCAACGAGTGGACGATTTTCTCCGGCGGGTCGAGTCGGCGAGTTTTCAACCGCCACTACCCGCCGACGCCGGTCTCGAACCGGAACTCGTGGCGGCGATGATTGCGACGGGACAGGTCATCTCGGTCGGCGACGGAATCGTCTTTCTTCCGAAACAGATTGAGCTGGCGCGCGGGAGATTGCAGTCTGCCCTCGGGGACCACGAATCGATCTCGCTCGCCGAATTTCGCGATCTCCTTGGAACGAGTCGACGCTACTCGCAAGCACTTCTGGAATACTTCGACCGGCAACGTCTGACGCGACGGGTTGGAGACCGCCGGGTCGGATATCGACCGGCACAGGATGGGGAGGAACAAACCGAACGATGAGCACGCTCATTTCACCGGCCGCGTTGACGGCGCCGGATACCCATCTCTTCATTTCGCCGCACTATGACGATATCGCCCTCTCGTGCGGAGGCACGGCGGCACTTGTCGCGGAAGCAGGAAAAGACGCCGTCGTCGGTCTGCTCTTTGGCGACCACCCTGATCCGGCCGAGCCGCTGACCGACTTTGCCAAGTCGCTGCACGATCAATGGCGTATGGATGCCGAAGAGGTCATTGCCGGGCGGCGCGCGGAGGAGGCGGCCTCGTGCCGCATTCTCGGACTGCGCGACGTCTTCCTGCCATTTCGCGATGCACTCTATCGCGGTGCGAACTATCTGAATGACGATCAGCTCTTTGGCGCCCTTCGGGGCAGCGATCACGATCTGCCCGAGCGGATCGTGGCTGCCATAGCCGCCGAAGGCTTCCGGCCGGTCGGAGCACGGGCGTATGCTCCGCTGGCGAGCGGTTTTCATGTCGATCATCAGCTTGCATTTCAGGCCGGAGTCTTGCTGGCATCGTATGGGTGGGAGGTCTGGTTCTACGAGGACCTGCCATATTCTCTCCTCGAGAACCGGGTCGGGGATCGAATCTCACGTGCCGGAGAACACCTGGAGAGCGCGGCAGCGGTCGATGTCTCCTCCGTATGGACGAAGAAGATCGACGCCATCATGGCCTATCCATCGCAGTTGAAGGTGATCTTCGAGTCGTATGTCGGGGCTGGGAGCAGCCGGGAGGCCATCGATCAGGTGATGAGCGAGTACAGCAAAGAGGCAGGCGGGGGCCGGCATGCAGAACGATTCTGGCAACTTGCCAGCTGACGACGAGCTGATTGAGGGCGAGGAGCTGCCGTCAGCAAGAGAGCCCGAGGTCGATACGCCACCGCAGGGTGCCCCTGCGGTGGCGAGGCAGCCTCCGTGGTCCGAGCAGCTGCGCGAGACGCTTCGCCGGCCCGCGGGATGGGGCCTTGTGGCGCTCGTCCTCGTCGTTCTCCTCGTTCAGGTGTGGCTGCTCTACATCTGATACGGAATCCGAATGATTGCCTGGGGGTACAACGCGTGGGGTCGCCGCCGGCACCGGCTGCGGCTGCGGCTGCGAGTCGTGGAGTTGACCTCCTCGTGCATGTACCCGGGTTCCGTACGAGCTCAGTTTGACACTGAGCACGGGGCCGGTCCTGCGGCGTCAGCGGCTCAGCGGAAGATGCGCACCAGAATATCGGTCGGCTTGCCGCCGTTGATGTCATTCTGGTCCTGCGGGCAGGCCGAGACGCCGATAGCGCAATCCATCGTGGCGGCAAGGAGGACGAAGTCATTCTTCTCCGCCAGCGACTCCCGGAGCTCGAGCTCGCCTCGCTGCAGAATCGCGACGTTCATGAACCAGTTGACCGGGTCCGGGACCGTTTCGAAGGTCAGTCCGAATGGCGTCATGGCTCCCGCCAGCGCCTCGCGGCAGTTGGCGTGCCCTTCGATGCCAAAGTCGACTGAATACCGCTTCGGATCGCACGCGGCAAAGAGGATGTCGTGCCGGCCAACCGTGTCTTCGACCACTTCGAGCATCTTGTTGCGCAGATTCGAATAGATCGCCATTCCGTTCTGCAGCATGATCGAATTGTTCTGCGCCCGCGTATGGGCAGTGGACGACACTTCGTTCGGATTGCTCAACGAAACGGCGACGAAATCGGCGACCTGCTTCCCTTCGAGCGTCGAGATCTGCACGATCTCACCCGTTTTGACTTCGAATCCAACTGCTTCGCCGGGTCTGAGCTGCTTGGATTTGACGGCAACCCGGCCGACCAATTGTTCACTCACGAACCAACGCCTCCTCGGCGGACTGCGATGACTTCCATTCCAGATGGCGTTCGACCAGGTCGCGCCGCGGGCAAATCTAGCAGCTTTCGCGAAGAGATGGCGACGAGGTCGGAAATTATCCGTTGTCGCCATCGCATCGGCCGCCGGAATACCTCGTTCGTCTCCCCGTCGCCCCGTCGAACGCCAGAGGGGCGGCGCGCTTTCTGCCATACTTGCCGCTACGAACGAATGCATCGGTAGAGGCAGCGCGAATGATTTTTCGAAGCTGCTGATCCTAATGAAGGGATGAATCGTGGAGACATGTCCGAACTGCGGTCAACCCATCCGGGCCACCGCTCGATTCTGCACCAGTTGTGGATACCGAATTCCCGAGCGTGTCCAAGGCACGACATCGACGAGCTCGGCGTCTGGGTTCGCCTCGACCTGGATCGAGGAGTCGACCGGCGCTGCGCCAGAGGTTGCCGCAGCAGCCCAGCCGGCATCGACCTGGCCCGCGAGCCCCACCAGCACGGACGCACAAACCGAACGCGCCCCGGCCGTGCCGGTCGTGGCCAAGGCTGAGGAACCAGTCGCGGAGTCGGTCTACGCGCCGCCAGTCGTGGCGCCGGACCCGATCGATGAGATCGTGGCGGCGACCGCCGGGTTCAACGAGCAAGAGGAAACCATTGCGGAAAAGTCACAGAACAAGGTGAATATTGCCTTGTATCACATCGAAACGCTGCGCCAAATCCTGCCCGACCTCTCGAATTGGTCAGAGGAGCGGGCGCAGTCGGTCAATGAGGCGATTGCGACGATGGAGAATGCCATCAAGGGGCGCGAAGGCGACGACGACGCGTTCAATGGTTTGCGCCAGACTGTGGCCGCGGCGAAAAAGGATCCGCGCGATATCGACGTGATGATTGCGCTATCGGACCGGGCGGTGGACATCGAAGATCTGCTGAAAGCGCACGACGCCTATTCGATTGGTATTCGCACGGCACTGATCGATCTCAAACCGCTCGCCGTCGAATACGTTCGGGTTCCCAAGCGGCGTTCTGCGCCAACGCGGAGAGCATCGACGACACGATCGCGCTCGAGTGCATCCAAGTCCGCGTCGACGGCGAAGAGCAGCGCCACCGGACGGACCACGAAGTCGAGCAGCTCAGCGAGCACCCGCAAGACCGCTGCCTCCAAGACGAGCGGGGAGTAGGCGCAACCCGGTCGCCTGCGCCAGCGAACCGAATCGCGTTCGGCAAGCCAGAAGAAGGGAGCCAGGTTAACTTGGCTCCCTTCTCTCGTTTTCCACAAGCGGATGAACCTCTACGGATTCCGGATCAGTCGATCGCGCTTGGCGAACCCTGCGGCGACGCAACGGGTGAGGAGACTGGCGACGACGCTGGCGAAGCGATGGGCGTTGCCGGCGATGGGGTGCTGGGACCGGATCCGTTTCCGTCTCGCCAGATACTCCGTGTGTCGATAACCGGCACATATTTGTTCGGCTGGAAACCCTGGATATCCATACGAGCGAGTACCAGCTCGTTGGGAAATCCGAACCAGAGACCGAACAGGTCTTCGCCGTTGACAATCTGCTGCAGACGGTGGAGGAGATCGGACTGCGAGGTGAGATTCGGCGAGATCAGGATCTTCTTGATCAGATCGTCCACCTCGTCGTTGTCGTAGCCTCCCGGGTTCCAACCCTGCGGGTTGATACGAATATCCCAGTTCGAGCCATAGAGGTCGTAGTCGGTGAAGCCCGGATAGAGCGCGTAGGAATAAGCGATCAAATCCCAGTTTCGGTTGTATGCCCAGGCATCGAAGAAATCACCAGGCGAGAGCCGATCGACAACCAGGTCCACCCCAACTTCGTCAAGATCCTCCACCAGCCCATCCAGCGTGGCGATGAGGAGCGGGTTGGCATCGGCACGAACGATGGCTCGGAGGGCAAAGGGCGATCCGGTCGGATCTTCGAGCTTGCCATCTCCATTCTGGTCGCGGAATCCCGCCTCGGAGAGGAGCGTGCGCGCCCGGTCGAGATCGCGGGGAGGATTGGCCACCGAAGGATCGTTCGCCCAGGGTTGTGCCACGGTGCCGGCGGCTGTTTGGTGGATCAGCCCCAGGTAGGTCTCATCGGCGTATTTTTCTCGATCGATTGCCAGATTCAGTGCTTGCCTGACGTTGGCATCACTCAACAATTGGGGGAACTGCTCGCGTCCCCAATTCTCGAAGTTGAAGGCAGCGAACGCGACCTGGGCTCCTGGAGCGGCAAAGAGCCTCGCCTCGGTATCCTTGAGGTTCGGAACATCCGCCAGCGATACCGGCCACAGAAGATCGCCTTCGCCCTCGATCCAGCGCGCGACTCGTTCCTCTTGCGATTCGGAGAAGCGGAAGATCAGCTCTTCGAAGGCCGGTGGATTTTGCCAGTAGTCCTCCCAGGAACGCAGCGTGATGGCATTGGAATCCTGTGCGTCGATTTTCCAGGGGCCGGAGCCGACCGGCGAATTGTCATTCCAGTCGAAGCCGGTGAGGGAGCGTGCCCCCTCTGGCTGGCTCTCCCAGTACTCGCGATACTGCCGCCGCGAGAATATTGGCAGACTGGATGCATTGAGTATCCAGTTGCCGTCCGGGGTCGACAGGGTAACCTTCACGGTCCGGTCGTCGAGGGCCTCGGCCGCCTCCATGGTCGTGAAGAAATTGCGTACGGCGCTATCGATGTCGTCTCGATAGACGGTGAAGGAGAACGCGACATCGTCCGCGGTCAACGGACGGTCGTCGTGCCAGCGTACGTCTTCCCGCAGGGTGAACGTGACGGTTTGATTTCCGTCTCCCCAGACCCATTTTTCGGCGAGCCAGGGAACCGGTTCCATCGTCACAGCATCGATGCCGACGAGCGGATCGAGATAGGCGGTGATGATCTGCGTATCCTGGACGTACGAAGCCGGACTGAAATCGAGATTGGATGCGGCGCCCTGGACGAAGAGCGTCAGCGTTTCAGAGGATCGGGGACCGTCCGCATACTCGAATCGCTCGCCCCGAACGACTTCGATATCGCCGAATGGATCGGGGACCGGAGTTGGGCTGGGTGTCACTGTGGCGGTGGCGGTCGCGCTGGCGGTGGCCGACGGTGTACCCGCAACCGGTGACGCCGCGACTGGCGATGCGCCGGGGGGCTGTTGTGCGGGCGACGGTTTTCGGAGCCTTCCGGCAAATCGGCTGGCCAGTGCGACTGCGGAGACGCCCCCGACTACGCTGGCCATAAGTGTCCGCCGAGAAAACGTATCCGCGGCAAGCCCAGGCGATGTGGAGTTATCTGGCATACGAATCGCGTCGTCGAGGTCGTCTGGCATGTCGGAGAGCTGCTCCAGCGGGAAGGACGAATCGGGCTGGCAGGCGACTGCTATCGTTGCGCTGCCATACTCAACGATAGCACACGACGCCTGTGTACGTACATGCTGGAGCCTGCGTACGTACGTGGCATCTCGTGATGATGGTCAGATCTTTTCGATATGCTGGCGACCGGTCCCGCGGAGGTCGAGATTGGCCAAGCTGCACCTACGTAGATGCAGCTTTTCGCTCGTCGAGATCGTCGACCGCGGCGCCGGCGCCATTGGGAAGCAGCACGCCCGGATCCCGATCTTCCTTGATCGCATAACGATCGAGATCCCAAAGCTGCTCGCGGAACCACTTGGCCACATCGTCGGATTCGACCGCACGGCGCAGGTTATCGGCCCGCCGTCGCCGCTCCGGAAGGGGCATGGTGAGCGCCTGGTAGATGGCATCGGCCGTTGCCTCGACATCTGCCGGGGCGATCATCAGCGCATCGTCGCCGAGTTGGACAGCGGCGCCTGCTCCCTCGGAAAGAATGAGTACGCCGTTCCGCTCGTTGAGCAGACAACCTTCTTTGGCCACGAGATTCATTCCATCGATGATCGAATTGACCATCAGCACGTCGTACCACTTCATGGCCGCCAGCGCACGCGGGTAGTTTTCGCCCAGGATCAGATTGATCGGCTGCCAGCTTGTTTCGACGTTTGCGTAACGGGCATTGATCCGGCCGGCAATCGAGCTGACGTCGTCCAGATAGCTTTGGTACTCGACGACATCCATTCTGGACGGAACCAGGATCGCAACGAAGTTCACCCGGCCGACGAACTCTGGATGGGCCTCGAGAAATCGCCCGAAGGCGTTGAATCCACGGACGATGTTCTTACTGGGCTCCGCGCGGTCGACCCGGAGAACTGTGTATTCATTGTAGAAGGACGGCAGGTAGCGGTCGTGTACCCGTGCTTCCTTCGAATAGGCATTGCGGCGAACCGCCTCCACGTCGATGGAGATTGGATACTGCCGTACCTCGATGCGCCGGCCGTTCCAGATGACGCCGCGTCCCGCGTAATCGACGCGTACTCCGGGGACGTAGGCCTCGCATGTATAGAGAAAGCTACGCGCGTGCTCGCGTGTCTGAAACCCGACGATGTCGTTGCCGAGCATCCCTTCGCAGATCGCTCGCCGCCATGCCATGGGGAGGAGGCGCCAATAGTCGGGATCCGGCCAGGGAATGTGAACGAACTGCTGGATGATGGCGGTCGGGCGTTTTTCGCGAATCATGCCGGCGGTCAAGTAGAGATGATAGTCCTGCAGCATGATGATCGGCTCTTCGTCGAGCGCCGCCGCTGCCGATACGATCTCGTCGGCAAACATCTGATTGACCGCGGCATATCCGTTCGACCAGGAGTCGTAGGTTTCGGCCGTGATATCCGGCGATGTCGGCGTATCCCACAGATAATGCTGCAGGAACCAGAGGAGCGGGTTGCTGATCTTGTTGTAGTACTTGTGATAGGTGGCCGAGTCGGGAAGGACGAAGCGGAGACGAAAGGCGGGATCGAGCCCTTCGGGAACGATGAACTCCTCGCCGTTTTCGCGCGCTTGCTCGGCTCGCCGGCGGTCTCCAAGGGTCATCGGGCAGGCGATCCATATCGGCTGGCGCCCTGTTGCGATCCCCGTTACGGCGGTAACAACGCCGCCGGACCCTTTCTTCGATGTAAATGAACCATCAGGTTCTCTCGTGAAGGTGACCGGCCCACGATTCGAGGCTACGATCAGCGGGCGATTCTCGACTTCCATAGCGTGGCCCCCGAACTCCCTCGATGAACACATTTCCAATCCAACCGCGTCGACGCGGGGCTGATGAGCTCATGGCCTGGGAAAGGAGACTCTGACTCCTTGGATGAGCACACCGCACCGTGCGTCTCCTTATAGTATGCCCGGTTCTGGGGGTCGAATGTATGGAGAATTGTTGGAGAAACGCCCAGCGACTATGTCAGAACCCATGATGGCGCTGTGGTTCCGGGGAGTCCACTGGTACAATCCGGGAACGATGGAAGGCACAGGACCGGAGCAGGAGCGATTCTTTTTCATGGCGGCGTCGAGTGGTCCGCAGACTCGAGACTGTCCGTGGTGCGGGAGTCGCAAGACAAAGCTGGTGCAACGGGGGTACACGGGACCCACCGATGAAATCAACCAGTATTATTCCTGTCAAAGTTGTGGGAAGCTCACGTATGAGCTGGTCTCCAAGACGGCGCGGGAAATGCGACTGGGTCGATATCGGACCGGGGCGATCTATAAGGACCCGGCAAACCAGACGCGCTACCAGATAACCCGCGTGCTCAAAGTCGGTATCAACGAGTTTCTGATCTATCTCAAACCGTTGCCCGGAATGGACGATATCGACGGGCGATAGTGCGCATCTATCTGGAGGAAAATGGTTCGTGGCGCAGCTCGATCCAGCACCGAATTACGATCACCTACTCGTCGAATGGGTCACGCTCTACTTGCAAACCCGGGATCCGCGCATCTTTCCGTTCACGGAGTATTTCGATGACGAGCGGCAGAAGGCGTTCGTGCACGACCTGCGTGTTGCCCTGGCGGATGTCCAGGATAGCGGCAGCGCTCGGAAGACGTCAGCGGTTGGATTCATCACCAACGACTCGGCATTGCACGAGATCGTGCGCGCCTGGGCCGTGGCCGGTGGCGATTGGCCCGATACGTCGAATTTGAGCTCTCGGCTTGGCTTGGCGGTCGAGCGGAGTTAGGAGCGGGCGTTCGGGCGTGTTCGGCAACGGCCCGGTGTCCTGAGCCCTGGGTCCTGCGACGATCTGGACGGCTGATGCCGGGGCGTGAACCGACGGATGCCGGGCCGGTCCAGTGCGGGCGGTAGCGCATCGTCGAGGGTTCAAACACGCCGGGGAGTTGGGTTTTTATACGGAATCCGTCTGAACGCTCCGGGTGTGCGTTGATTCGCCGACTTCCCGACGTTGAAACGCTGGGCTCATACCCCTTCAGTGCCTACGTTCGCGAACGAACGATTTGATCCTCCGTGAGCATCCAGCGCTCGTTGTCAGCGCTGCTCGGCACGTGGCTCGACTATCCCTTCGTACTCATCCGGATCCCGTATTACAGCCAATTTCATACTGATTGACACACGCGACGGATGTTCGAGGTCGCCGCGATGATCGGTCTGCGGACGATCGCAGGGCACGGGTCCCTGCGCTGCGACCACGCGTGCAGCGAGGACCACTGGGGCGAGGTCGGAGTTCGCCCCATCTAGCCGAAGCGGTCGATTCGGAAGATACTGAATGGTTCGGCATCCTGGTCGAGCGCGAGATTTGCCAGTTGCTCGCCAATAGCCGGCGTGAACTTGAATCCATGTCCGCTGAACCCGGCCGCGAGGACGACATTCGGTTTCGCGGGATGTCGATCGACGATGAAATGGTCGTCCGGCGTACGCGTGTACATGCAGATGACCCCGTTGATCACACGCCGGCTGGCTCCATTCATCGCGACCGCGGCAAGATCGACACAGCTCTGCGCTTCCTCATCCTTCGCCAACCGATCGATGGTCTGCGGAGTCGTGGTCTCCCCACCACGATGTTCGGCCATCTTGATGCCGGGGCGTCGGAAGATCGGGAAGCCGTAGACCTCACCGATATCCGAGGCCGTGGCAAAGACCGGAAATACACCCGGCTGAAACAACGCCGGCTGATCGACATCGATCCAGAAATTGTCCTTGCGCACGACCTCCAGGGGGAGCCCGAGATCGGAAAGGACATCGCCAGCCCATGGACCAGCGGTCACGATCAGCTTTCCACCCGAATATGCGCCCTTCGCAGTGCGGACCTGAACCCCACCGGTGGTGGATTCCCAGCTCACCACCGGCTCATCAGCGTGAAGGGTCACATCACCCCGCCTCGCAACGGCGAGCAGGCCGCTGAGTCCCGCTTCGACGTCGAGGAAGCCCGCGATTGGGCTATAGCCGCCTTCCCAGCCATCGGGAGGGTTGAACGCGGACCAGCGTTTTCGGATCTCGGCGGCATCGATCCATTCGAACTCGACGCCATTCCGTTCCGCCGACGCTCGGGCGCGTTTGGCGTGATCGTACCCCGGGGCGTCCATCTCCAGGATGCCAACCCGATGGAGGATGCTGGTGCCAAGCTGGTTCTCGAGCGAGCACCAGAGATCGTCGGCGCGGAACATCAGCGGTACGTACTCGGGGCCTTCCGCATAGGCGTGACGGAAGATGCGGGTGCCTCCGCCGTGCGATCCCATGGTATGGATGTGCCCGAATTGCTCCAGGACCAGAACGCTGGCTCCCCGCAGCGAGAGCGCCCATGCGGCGGCAGTGCCCATGGTGCCGCCGCCGAGGATGATGACGTCCCAGGTGCGATCGGCCATCGTCAATCGTTTTCCGGCGGAAGCGGTTCGAGCGGAGCATTGGCGGGATGGACGCCAGAAAATGGGGCCGGACCATCGACGGGCCTGGCCCAGCGAACGCCGTTGGCAATCACCTTGCGGATTTCCGGGTTGAAGTAGGTGGGATAGCTCTCATGCCCGGGCCGGAAGTAGAAGATCTTCCCTTTGCCCCGATAGAAGCAGCACCCCGAGCGGAAGATCTCTCCGCCGGTGAACCAGCTAATCATGATCAGCTCGTCGGGCTGGGGAATATCGAAAAACTCTCCGTACATCTCTTCACGCGGTAGCTCGATGTACTCGCCGAGTCCGTGGGCGATCTGGTGACCGGGCTGGACGATCCAGATGCGTTCCTTGTCGGTCGCCTCTCGCCACTTGAGACTCGCCTTCGTACCCATCAGACGCTGGAAGATCTTCGATTCATGTCCGGAATGCAGAACGAGCAGCCCCATACCATCGAGCACTCGCCGTTGAACCCGGTCGACCAACTCGTCCGGGACCTCGGGGTGCGCTTTGTGCCCCCACCAAAGAAGAACATCGGTCGAATCGAGCACTGCTGGCGGTAAGCCCTGGTCGGGTTCGTCAAGCGTGGCCGTGCGAACGACGAAATCCGCGTGGTCCTGCAGTCCGGCGGCGATGGCGCCGTGGATGCCATCGGGATAGATGGCGCGGACCTTTTCATCGCTCAGCTCATGCCGGTATTCGTTCCAGACTGTGACATTGATGCTCATGCGGCGCCTACCTCCAGGAGGCTCATGACCGACGGGACCTCGACTTCGCGGTCCTCGCGGGCCGATCTATAGATTGCGTCGATAAGTGCGGTGCGTTCGAGCCCGTTTCGGCCATCGGGCACCATCGGGACACCGTCGAGAATCGAATCGAGGAACGCGTGGATGACTTCGGCATGTCCGGCCGAGGCCACCTTCTCGGGCAGGCGAGGGACCGCATCGATCTGAACGCCGTCCTCGAAGGAGAAGAGCTTCAGGGTGCCGACCGTTGCATAGTCTTTGACGTCGAGCTCTGCGCCACCTTTCGTGCCAAGGATATGGACGCCGAACTCGTCGGTGCGGCTCGAAAATTCCGCCCAGCTGGCCTCGAGGTAGAGCGTCGACCCGCGCGCGGTCCGGAGAAACGCCGTGGCGAAGTCTTCGACTTCATAGGGCATATCGGTGGTGACGGAAAATCGATTGCCAGACCAATTGCCGATTCCCTGCGGACCGAGCTTGGCATAGGTTGCTGCCGAGGCACGCGTCACGTTTGGCTCATCCATCAACCAGAGCGCCATGTCCAGGACATGCACGCCGAGGTCGATCAATGGTCCGCCCCCGGCGCCATCCTTGTTCGTGAACCAGCTTCCGAGCCCGGGAATGCCGGCTCGGCGGTTCCAGTAGGCGCGGGCATGATAGATCTCGCCGAGCGCCCCACGGTCGATTGCAGATTTGAGCGCCTGCATGTCTGCGCGGGAACGCCGGTTGAAGATGATACCGAGCACCAACCCCGCCTCCTCGGCGGCGCGCACCAGCACCTCGCCTTCTTCGGTGTTGCGCGCGAGCGGTTTTTCCATCAGCACGTGTTTGCCGGCGGCAATGGCATCGAGCCCAATGGGCACATGCAGAAAATTCGGTACGGCGATGCTCACTGCCTGGATATCCGGACGGGCGAGCATCTCCCGGTAATCGGTGTACACGTTCGGCACATCGTGTTCGCGAGCGAGATCATGGCAACGGTCTTCGAGCCCTGAAATGGCGACCACATTGGCGCGCGGGTCGGTGTCATATCCTTCGAGATGCCACTTGCCGATTCCGCACCCAATCACGCCGATACCAACGGTTTGCATCTTTGTATTTGTCCCCAAAGAAGAATGCAGGTAATGAAGCGCTGCTCGGGGTTAGCCCGAGACACACGCGTCGAAGTGTAAGAGAGCCGGAGGGCGCCCCGAGTCGATCATCGCGTCATGCGATGCCGGGGTGCAGCATACCGGCGTTCAAGCGTACAAGCGTTACCTCGGGCGGAGCCAGAAATCGAACCGGTGGGCGGTAGACGCCCAGTCCGCGCGAGATATAGACCGGCATTCCTTCGACATCCTCGAGGCCGATATCGCGTACGCGCCCGTCGGGCGGCAACCAGATCGACCCGACGAAGGGTAGCCGCACCTGCCCGCCGTGGGTGTGTCCCGAAAGCTGCGCGAATGCGCCTAGGCGGGCCGCGTGCTCGGCAAAGTCGGCTTCATGCCACAGGGCCAGGGTTGGAACGCCAGCCGGGATCGACGCAAAGGTCATGTCCGCGTCGGCGCGTCCGACGATGGTGTCGTCGATTCCGGCGATCGCCAGCCGCTGACCGTTTCGTTCGACGATCGCATGCTCGTTGCGCAGGACCCGGACGCCGATCCGTTCCAGCTCACCACGGACCCGATCGACACCGAGGGGCAGATCGTGATTTCCCATGACGGCAAATGCACCCAACGGAGCGCGTTCGACCAGCGATCGCAACACATCGGCCATTGGGGCGGCATAGAGGTTCGATTCGGAGACGTAGTCGCCGCCCAGCAACACCAGATCGATCCGCTCGCGATCGAAAAGCGCGACCCCGCGGTGGATGTCCGCCGGGGTCGTGAACGGTCCACAATGCGTATCGGTCACGAACGCGATGCGTAGCCCATCGAGCGCGGTGGCGCCGGCTGGCAATGGAAGCTCGACCCGTTCCAGGACCGGACGATAGGGATTGACATGGCGGACTCGCCAATAGGCGAGAAGCCCGCCGAGCGCGGCCAGGAGTCCGATCGCTCGCCGTCCGCGCCGGCTCATCACGTTCGATCCAGGAGCGCGCGAACGAGCAATCCGGCGGTCATTGCCCCGCCCAGTTGCAGATGCAGCCCAGCGGTCTTGCGCAGGAGTCGATTCAGGGCATCAGCGCCGGACCCTGTTCGAGCGAGTCCGACCAGCCGAAGCGCGTTCGGAAGCGTGAGGATCCCAAGCGCAATCGGCCAAAGCTGGAAATCGAGGACGATCGCCAGAAGAAACGCGAGATAGGCGAAAACAATCCAGGCGATGTACTCGGCGGTCGATCCGTCCCGGCCGAGGATCGTGGCCAGGGTTCGCTTGCCGGCCGCGCGATCGTGCTCGATATCACGCATGTTGTTCGCATGGAGTGTTGCCGCCGAAAGCGCCCCGGCCGGAATCGAGACCAGCAATGTGGTCCAGGTAACCGTTCCGGTGAGCACGTAATAGGCTCCACAGACCATTCCAGGTCCCATGACGAGGAAGACGGTGACCTCTCCGAGGGCGACATATCCCAGGGCTTTGGAACCGGCTGTGTAGAAGAATGCCGCTCCCAGGCTGGCCGCCGCCAGTACGAAGACGCGCCAATCGGTTGCCAGCACGATGTACGCGCCGACCACACTCGCCAGCGCAAAGGCGGCGATCATGCCATTGCGTACCTGGTTTGCGGTCAGCAGACCGAGCTGGATGACCTTGAATGGACCGAGGTTGTGCTCGTTGTCGACGCCCTTGCGAAAATCGAAGAAATCGTTCGCCATGTTGGCGCCAGCATGACAGGCAACCGAGGCGATCACCATGGCGATGACCAGTGACCACGACCAATGGCCGTCGATGAGCGCGAGACTGATCCGAGCAGGATCGGAATGACCGATGCGGTGAAGGAGTGATAGCGGATGGCGCGGAGCCACGCTTTGAGCGAGCCTGGCGCGGGATACGCCTGCACGCCTACAGGGCTCTGCGCCATGGCACCACCAGACGTTCGATCAGGTCCAGCCCCAGCACCAGCAACCACCCCATCAGCGCGGTGACGATCAAGCCAACGTACATCTTCTTGATCGAGAGAATGCTGTAGCTCTCCCAGATCAGGCTTCCGACTCCGCCGTTCGGCCGGACGAACTCGGTACCGACCACGACGATCAGGGCAAAACCGAGCGCCAGCCGGAGACCGGTGAAGATGGCAGGCGTCGATCCGGGGAGCGCAACTGTCCGGAACAAGGTCCAGCGGTTGCCGCCAAAGTTACGCGCGACATCGGTAAAGATCGGATCGAGGGCAAGTACGCCGCCCATCGTGCTCAGCGCCACGACGAAGAAGATCGAAAGCGCAACGATCACCCATCGCGCCATCTCGCCGGTGCCAAGGGCGATCAGCACGAGCGGCAGGAGGGCGATCTTGGGGATGGCGTAGATCGCGGTTGCGATCGGCATGAGGAATGCCCGGATCGGCCACGAGATCCCCATCAGCAACCCGATGATGATGCCGGGAACCGCACCCATGGCAAAGCCGGCCAGGATCCGCTCCAGCGTGAGCCAGATTTCACCGAAGAGATCCTCATCCTGGACCATCGTCCTGGTGGTATCCCACAAACTGGAGGGCGCTGGCCAGAATCGTTGATCGATCCGGCCGCTGCGCGAGATGAGCTCCCATATGAGCAGAAGCAGAATGGGAGACGCGATCGTCAACACGATCTCGGCGAAACGCCGCTGCTTTGCGGTCACCGCGGAGAACCTGACGCGGCACGCGCTTCCAACACCTCACTGCGCAGGGAGTCCCAGATGCGGCCGAACAACCGGCCGAACTCGGGATCGGACCGGAGCGTTGCCTGGTCGCGTGGCCGTGCAAGCGGTACGTCTACCACATCCTTGATCGCGCCTGGGTGCGCGGTCATGACGATGACACGGTCCGCCAGGGTCAGTGCTTCGTCGATCGAGTGTGTAACGACGATGACCGTCTTCTGCGTTTCTCCCCAGATACGCAGCACTTCGTCCTGGAGGATGAAGCGCGTCTGCTCGTCGAGCGATCCGAATGGCTCATCCATGAGGAGCAGATCCGGATCGACCGCCAGGGCGCGTGCAATGGCGACTCGCTGGCGCATTCCTTCGGACAGTTGATGGGGATAGGCGCGGCTGAACTCGATCAACCCAACCGTTTCCAACAGGCTGTCGACGATGCCGGCGCGTTCTGGCTTGCCGGCGCCGCGGATCGCGAGGCCGTATTCGGCGTTCTGTCGAACCGTCATCCAGGGGAAAACCGAGTGCCCCTGAAAGACCATTGCATTGACCGGTCGATCCGCGGCGGCGCTGCCGGTTTCGATACGGCCGCTGGTCGGCGTTTCGAGGCCGGCAATCATGCGGAGCAGGGTCGTCTTTCCACACCCGGACGGCCCGACGATGGCGAGGAATTCACGTCGCCGGATGTCGAGATCGATAGCTCGCACCGCGGTGACCGGGCCGGCGGCGGTTTCGAAAACCCGCCCCAGCCCCCGTATTCGAACGAGTGGCGGATCGGTGACGACCTCGCGATCGTCTACGGTCCCCGATTCATTCGCCACTGCCACGGTCATCGACGAATCCTGGCCGGAAGACCGGCCGCTGAGCTACGGACTGTTCGGGTTGAGCTCCGCCATCGCGGACATGACGAAGGTCTCGTCTGCGAGCGAATACGGATCGAGATCGGTTTCGTATTCGAGCTGTTCGCGCTCGCGGAAGAATGTTTGCAGCTTGGCAAGCCCCTCGAACGCGATGAACCCATCGGCCGAGAAGACCGGTTGCACCGCGCTGGCCACCAGTTCCGCCGGTACCCCAGTGTATTCCTGGATGATCGCCTGAACGGCCGGATCATCGAGCCCACCATTCGCCAGGAGCTTGGAGGCGCGCATGTATCCGGTCACGAACGCTTCCGCCTGGTCAGGATGCTCGGCCAGCCAGCTCTCATTGCCGACAATTGCCGTCGGTTGCACATCCTGAACCGGGAAGTCGCCCGAAAGCCGGACAGCGATACCGTCGAGCTCGGCCTGTGTTGCAAGGGGTTCACCGACCATGGCGGCATCGACCGCGCCGGATTCCAGCGCGGCTACGGCATCGGGGAAGGGAAGCACTTCGAGCTGGATGTCATTGATCGTCAGGCCGCCGGTCGAGAGGGCGGCATTCAGCCAGTATTCGGTGGCGCCGCGGGCATTGACCGAGACTTTCTTTCCCTCGAGCTCGGCAACCGAGGTGATCGTGCCATCCTCACAGGACTTCTTGGAAATCATCAATGGAGTGGCGACGGGATTCCCTTCGGCATGCCCGGGGGCAATGAGCTTGATCCCGAGATCTTGGGCCGCACCGTTCCAGAATGCCGGTCCGACACCGACGAACGCCGCGTCGAGCTCGCCACTTGCCGTCAGCACAACGGGATCTGCGCCACCCGGAAAGGGTTCGAGCTGAACGTCGAGGCCTTCTTCCGCGTAGTAGCCGAGCTCTTCGGCCACGAAGACTGGGGCGAACACGGTCACCGGCACGAACCCGACCTTGATCGAACCCAGCTCGCCGCCGGTCGCGGTGCCGGCGGCGCCCGGCGTGACGGTCGGCGCAACCGAGGGCGCGTCTTTTGGCGCGACGTCACAGGAAATCGGAGATCCCGTGGGGGATGAGTCCTGCGCTCGGACGGCGGCGCCGGTAAGCGCCGGGGCGGCAATGAGGGCGAACAGGACAGTCAGAACGGACAAATGCCCGATGATCCGTTTCATGGATGTAGAGCTCCCTCGAGAGTTGGAGTCGTGACGATTCGCCATTTCGGGCGCGGAACCGGTCGACCGGTCGCGGCCACGACGGGCGATTCTACCAGCCCAACCTGAGTGCGCAATCGCGCAGGGCCGTGGGCGCGTTCGAGACGAGTCCGGAACCCAGAGTCTGGGGTCCGGAGAAGACCGGATGGGCTGATTCCGTGGCCCGAATGGCACGCAGGGGCAGGGATCTGGATCGTACGGAGTATCATGCTTGGCTTTTCAAACACACGCTAGTACGTCTTGCCGACCTTGAAGTCGGCGAGACTGAAGCTATCGCTCTTGATGTAGTCCATGACGCGGCGCTCGCGAACCCGAATCTCTTCGACGGTCTCCGGCAGTCCCGCAAGCGTCTCCTGGGGGACGATCACGATCCCGTTGGCATCGCCGTGAAGGATATCGCCGGTGGCAATGCGCTGGCCGTCGATCCAGACCGGCTGGCCAACATCCTGAATGGCAAAGTTGCCATGCGAGACAACGGCGAAGGGGCAGAAATAGTGCATGCCCAATGCATGCACCTCGTCCAGATCGCGGTATCCGCCATCGCTGACCATGCCCACGGCGCCCAGCTTCTGGGCCAGCGTCGCCATGACCTCGCCCGCGTAGGCACATCGATACGGTGCGCCGCTGATATCCTGCATTACCAGCACGGCTGGCGAGGGCATCTGCTCCAACGCGTCCCACATGGCCCAATAGCCGTCGCGGCCGGCCACCGGCCCGGCGGGATTAGTCACCTTGACCGTCAGCGCCTGGCCGACCATGACGCCGAGATCGGGAAAGAGACAGCCAATATTGCCGCCGACATATCCATCCGTGCGGTCACGAAGCTTGAATGGCTCGATCGCGTTGGCCATCGTCGGACTGTCGACCGACTTCAGGAAGGCAAGCTGCTCGTCGGTATACGCCCGCTGGGGCGCCACGAACGTGGACATCGGCGACGTGTTCCTCCTCGACGTTAGGGCTTGGGTCTAGACCGACGTCAACGTGAGCATCGGCTTGTACTGAAACTCATTTGCTGAATCTTCCACGATTCCGGCACGACGGTCTTCGACCACCTTGATGATCTCGTCTTTCAGGGCCTGGATCATGTCGGATTCCGGCACCGTGCGGACGATCTTGCCTTTGCGGAAGATGATTCCTTTGGAATTGCCGCCGGCCAGGCCGACGTCGGCATCGCGCGCTTCGCCAGGGCCGTTGACGACGCACCCCATGACCGCCACCTGGATGGGGATCTCCATGCCCTCGAGCGCGGCCTGGGCGTCGTTGGCGACCTTGATCACGTCGACCTCGGCCCGCCCGCACGAGGGGCAGGCGATGAGGTCGAGGCCCTTGCGCTCGCGCAGGCCCATGGCCTCGAGCAGCACCCGTCCGGCCCGCGCCTCCTCCACCGGGTCGGCGGTGAGCGAGTAGCGGATGGTGTCGCCGATGCCCTCGGCCAGCAGGGCGGCGATGCCGGCGGTGGCCTTCACCAGCCCGGCGGGCGGCGGCCCGGCCTCGGTGACGCCGAGGTGCAGCGGGTGGTCGGTGGCCTCCGACAGCTGGCGGTACGCCTCGATCATCAGCGGGACGCTCGACGCCTTCACCGAGATCTTCACCTGGTCGAAGCCGACCTCGTCGAAGTAGGCCAGCTCCATCTGGGCCGACTCCACCATGGCCTCGGGGGTCACCCGGCCGCCGTACTTCTGGTACAGCCGCTCGTCGAGGGAGCCGCCGTTCACGCCGATGCGGATCGGCACGCCTCGGTCCCTCGCCTCCGAGGCGATGAGCTTGATGTGCTCGGGCTTGCGGATGTTGCCCGGGTTGAGCCGCAGACCGTGCACACCGGCGTCGAGGGCGGCGAGGGCCATCCGGTGGTTGTTGTGCACGTCGGCGACGATCGGCACCGGCGAGCGGGGCACGATGTGGGCGAGCCCGGCCGCGGCGTCGGCGTCGTTGCAGGTGCACCGCACGA